>JAEWSJ010000019.1 GCA_023398335.1 Bacillota bacterium | reverse complement strand
TAAATATAAAAATAAATATTAGATATTCATAAAGCACCTCCTAGAAATTATTAATCAAGTTTTCCAAAACCATCTTATTTTAGTAAAAAACAAAGTGACCGATAAAGACAAAAAAGTTAAAATGATTCCCTGAATGAATCCCAACCAAACATTGGTATGAAGATGAAAAAGGAAAGGGGTTACTCCACATATCCCTAATAAGGGCATTATAAGCAAATCACCAGCAACATAAGCAATCATTGGGTTCTGCCCAGTCATAACAAGAAAACGAGTAGACTTGACAAAACTAAAATAATCACAAAGAATATGAAAAATAATCAGGGCCATACATCCTAAACCAGACGTTACAAGAAAATAACTAAAAGTAGCAGGATCCTTTTTTATTCCCCCTTCAGAAGGTTCTAAACAAAGACCTAACAACAACATAGCTCCCCCAAAAACAAACAGCTCACGCCAGAAGCAAAATACTCCTTGTTTTTTTCGTAATAATAAAAATCCAATTATAAGTAGAACTACAGATAAACCCAAATTAGCCACAACCCATCGATTATATAAACATATAAGATTACCAACAATCAAAGCAAGTGCAACGAGCAAAACACCAATTGCTTTTATCTGGCTTTCATCTATTTGCGAATCACTATTTTGGTTCCTCATCCATTTAAGTAAGTATTCACCAGCGATACTACCTGGTAGCACAATAAAAAGATACTTTAAGTAATCAAATTTATAAAGCCACGGACAAGGAGTGAAATCAAAAATAAAACGTTGCCAGCCTTCTACTTTAGATCCGCAAATTATGCCAAGAAGAAATATAAGTATTCCTATCCTTAAAATACGATTATGTATCGTGTATATATAAATAATCGCTCCCCAAAAAGCCATATTTGCCAGTAGAAGAATTATTATATTACTATGATATAAATTAAAACTCTGCCCATCAATATAGCTTGTTGAAAATAACATCAATAATGCAACTAGATAAGCCCCCAACTTAATTATCAAATGAGCCCAAAAAGGAATTTTCAATGGAATACGCATAAACATAGGAAATAAAATAACAAAAGCCGATATAGCCAATAACCAAGCACGTATATCCTGAGGGTTACTCAATGCGTATGGATAGAAATGTTGAATAAATATTGCAAAAAAAGCCAATTTAACACCTCTTTTCACGGCATCGAAAGAAAGTTTTAACCGGCTTTCACCCGCATCATATTTCTTACCTATAGAAAAAGGTAAAGCCGCTCCCATAGCAAACAGAAAAAAGGGAAATACCAGATCAACCCAAGTTAATCCTGCTATACTAGGATCAAAAACATGGTCAGGAGGTGGTGTTTGCGCATGATACATCCATGCTGGCAGAATGCTTCCAGCTATAGTTGCAGATAAAACCATAGTTAAAATAGCATATCCACGCAATGCATCTAAAGCATAAGCACGTTTCATCATAAAGCCCCTCCCTCTTTCATTCCGATCTCAACTTCCTTCCAAAGATTTTTAGTAATAATATGTACAATATCGAAGACCATGAGCCCATCTGACATAATGAGATTCATTGCAATAGATTTCGATAACTTAGCCGGATCAGTATAAAATTGATCAACAAGAACTCCTCCCATAAATTTATTATCCAACATTATCTTTCTTAAATTCAAACAGGAGCCCTCTACGCAATACCAAACACCCTCTTGAGCTTGGCTATCAGTCTCATTCCAAATAGTACGATTATGTTTTTTGTAATCATCAATTGTAATATCAACATAATAATTCCCTGTTGTATACAAATCTATTAATTCAGCATATCCATAACTGCCATATTCAGGGGTGGCCCAACTGAAATCTTTACTCGGATCATATTTATTACTTGCAAAATTAACCCCCACTTCATAATAAGACGGATACCACGCTCCTGTATATGTACCAAATGCTATCTTAGGATTCTTCTTTTTCACAACACTACGGGCCAAAGACATAAATTGAGTTATATTTCGAGTACGCCATTCAAACCATTTCAAAGCATATTTTCCCCATTCAGGTATATATTTTCCATCTTCATTTTTTATCCATTCAAAGATATCACTTGGATAATGCTCAATTTTTCTTCCTAAATATTCTTCGAATTTAGAACGTGATAATTCTGAGAAATCGGCACCTATACCATCATAACGGACTCTATCGAGCATTAATCCATCAAGAAAAGGATATTTTACAACAAGTTCTTCTAATACGTTTAGTATATAAGTACGATAATCTTGATTGATCGGATTAATCATTGCACCATATTTATGTTTTTCTTGCATAATTGATATAATGCCTTTATCAGGAGTATAAACCATAGAAGCCCATTCAGGATGCCCGTCATACACTAGGCCTCTATCAAAATAATTATGTCCAGCACAAAAAACATTTAAAGCAGCATAAATCTTCAATCCCAATCTATGACCCTCCTTAATAAATTCTCCTAAATAATCAAAATCAGATCTTTTTGTTCCATTCCACTCTTTCATTTTAGGAGCATATTTACTATCAAAAAGAACTTCTCCAGTTATAGGACGAACATCAACAATTGCGTGAGTAAAACCTAATAATTTTATCTTCTTCAAATAATAAGCAATTGAGTCTTTGTGACTAAATCGCTCAAAATTAGCTTCGGCGTCGAACCACATTAATGCTGTTTTAGTCGAAGAAACTTTACTTTCTTTAGCACTCATATTTGTATCAAATAAAAGTACAAGAAACAAGCAAATACCAAGAAACGATTTGATAGGATTCATATAAAAAACATTTTATTTATTAATTATAGTTTTAAACGGTGCAGCAGGTAAACCTATATTATTACATAAATTACCCAATTTAAAATTGCGAAAACAATAACGAACCTCAGTAGGATTCAACACATTTTCATTCCAAACTTTCACAATGGAGGAACCATTAATTATTTCTGCCGATGCGGGATATACAAGCCCATTATCACCTACCAACTCAAATCCAATTACAGGTTCATTCTCAGGAGTCAAGCCATCTTCACCAAAATCAAAATTGACCTCAACTTTTCCATTCTTTAGTTGGCACTCTTTATATATTGGACCCGAATACATAAAACCCTTTATTCCATAAGTTTTAGCTAAGGCCCAGTAAGCAAGCCTTTCTCCCACTTTAGTTTTATAAGGAGGATGAATAAAATTCTCACTACCTAAATCTGCAGTAACAACCATTCCAACATCAGGGATTTGACGCATTGCATCCAATTGACATTGACGAAATAAAGCCCAATCGTATTTATCAGATCCTTCTGATGCCCAAGGAGCAATTTGCACATAGTAAAAAGGCATCGCAGGTTGTTCCCAAAATGTTCGCCATTGATTTATCATAGCAGGAAAGAGCGATCTATATAAATCTGGGTTGGGAGTATTAGCCTCCCCTTGGTACCATAAAACTCCCTTAATGGGAAAACCTTTCCATGGATTAACCATCGCATTCCATAACAAAGTCGGTGTACCAGCAGGCCATTCAAAAGCCGTTTGATTGGAATCCGGCAATTTTACTTCCACAAAAGGTTTCAACGCCTCTCTATCCATCCACGCTTCAATTTTAGAAGCACTCCATGAACAATTAATTAATCCAATCGGTACTTTTAATGTCTTTTGTAGTAAATCACCAAAAAAATAGGCAACTGCACTAAAGTTTGAAACATTTTCAGTTGATGTTTCATTCCATTGTCCACTAATTGAATCGCTCATGGGAGTTGTACTCCAGCTATTTTTTACCGTAAAAAGGCGCATGGGACGTTTTTCCTCGGCAGATATTATATATTCAAGTGAACCATACACAGGCTGTCCTCTGAAACCTTTTACAGGCATTTCCATATTCGATTGCCCAGAACAAAACCAAACTTCTCCTATTAATATATTTTTAAGGGTCAACTTGTCACCATCATAAAAGGATATTGTATAAGGGCCACCATAACTTGGAGTCTTAAGCATCACAGAAAAATGGCCATCAGCTGAACATTCCGTCTTTATTTTCTTACCATCCCAAGAAGCATCAATCCATATTTTTTTGGCAATATTAGAATATCCAGCAATAATGACAGTAGAGTTCTGTTGAAGTACCATATTGTCTTGCCAAATGGAAGCTAATGAAATTTTTGCCGGCAAAGAAAACGTATAAAGACAAAAAAATACCAATAAAAATAATTTCCTTCCCATATTGTATTATTTAGTTTCAATAAACTGACTATAAATATTTCCAAACCGATCTGTAACTCTCACTTCAATATTATTAATTCCTTTTGCGGGGGTAATATGAAACAAATGCCCCGTTTTTGCAGGAACAATCCAATCATATAAAACTTTCTTCTTATCTAAGCATACTCGTTTTGCTTCAGGATCATAACCAATGTAACGCTTCATTTCTCCTTTTAACTCTCCATTTTCATACCATTCAACTTTCCACATCTCATCCCAGTTCCAAACATTTACTATTATATCCGAAGGATATTCATCTGCACTTCCAACAGGATAAATCTTAAATTGATAATCATTTAGATGACCTACACACTTATAACACCACTTTAGTGAATCACCAATAACCCGGTACACTCCATAGCCGCTCGGAGTACCATCAACACAAATATCAGATTTCCACCAAGTACCACACACAGCCGCTGTATTATGTTCCATCAAACTATCATTGAAACATACATTCAAATTAAAATGAGTATGTCCTGTGATAATATGCGCATTATAATCCTTTAAAACCTGATACAAACTTGAGGCATTGCTCGTTTCATCTTGCAAAAGAGAATTATACCTCAATATTTTAGTAGAGCTAGAAGGTATATGCATTATTATAAAAACCAGAGAGCCTTTAGATACAAAAGATAAATCTTTTTGTATCCATGAAAGAGTTTTTTCATCAATATAGCCGATATATTGATAATCTCTGTTAACATAAAAGCAATTATCAAGTACAATGTAATGTGCTTTGCCCTTATTAAAAGAATAATATATTGGACCAAAATAATCTTCAAAAGTAGAATATGAATATTCAAATGTACGTCCACCGTAAGTCATATCGTGGTTACCAATTGTTCTATAAATAGGCATATTTAATACAGAGGTTGTGCGAATATATTCTGGAAATAAAAAAGGGGAATCTCCTACCATATCTCCACAGTCAATCCCAAAAACATCTTGTCCAAAAGAAGTCGATTCCATATATGGCAACAGATCCCGTAAGAATGTCTCATACTGATTTAAATCATCTTTAGAAGTCAATTGCACATCAGCCTGCACAAAAAAAGAATGATTCAAGTCATTTTTGGGATTTCGATATAAACAAAAATCATATACATTCTTCACCCCATTCACAATTCGATGATAAAACTTCGGAATAGAATTTTCATTATTGGATATATAACCTGACGGAACAGACAAATAAACAAAGCGAGCACCCTTGTCTAAGTTCAAATTATAAGAACCATTGTCATCTGTCAACACACAGCTAAATCCATCAGTTACCACCACTCCGGGAACAGCCTTTCCATCACAATAAACTTTACCCCAAATATCATTTTCACATGAAAAAATCTTCAGAAAAGGATATAAAAACACAATGGTTAAGAAAAAAGGTTTTAGCAAATATTGCTTCATGAATATACTATTTTTTATTTTTCAAATAACTATCAAAACCCACCTTCAAATCAGACCAATAGTCATACTTCTTAATGTGAACCAAATCAAAAATGAAATACCCATCGCCAGCATTAATACAAGCATCGACCGTTTGAGGGATTTTGGAACCTTGCCCTCCATTCTCCCATCCTGTGGCATTACCAACATCTGGGCCACCAGCAAATTTTACATCACCCATCAATAAGTTATGAGCATTCCTACAAAATCCTTGCATTGTCCATTCTCCATTACCATAAATGTTTGACACTGGTGCATAAGCTCCAACCAACATAAAATCAAGTAAATTTGCATACCCGTACTTCTTATAATCCTCGGTTGCCCATTCTGGATAGTTAGCAGCAGTATCATATTTAGGACTAGCCCAATTTACTCCAACATCATAATAAGTAGAATACCAGCCCCCTACATATACACCAAAATTTATTTTAGAATTTACCGATTTTACTTTAGCTTTTGCCTTAGCAATAAAGTCATGAATCACTTTTACCCGAAACTCAAGCCATTTCTTAAAGTATATGGGTTTTGAAGCAGGTAGCGGATAACTAGCCGTACCAGGGATAATTATATCATCAGGAAAATGTTCTACTTTTTCACCAATAAAATCCTCAAATTGTTTCTTTGAAATGTCTGAAAAGTCAGAAGCAAAATCGTTATACCGACAACGATCCAGGTAGATTCCATCAACATTATACTTAGCCAAATCACCTAATAAATCTAAAATAAACTGCTGAACTTCTTCATTTACCGGATTCAGGAACTTTGTTCCGTATTCATTATTCGGATCGTTTTTAATATCTACATCCATTGTATTAGTTAATCCTCCTTTCAAATTCAGGGTAGTTCCCCATTTTTTCTTCGAAGAATCTCTGAATAACAAGCCTTGTTTACCCAAACCATAAGAATAAAGATTTCCACCAACAAAAGTGTTTATTGCTGCATTTACCCTAAGCCCGAGTTTATGTCCAATTTCTACAAATGCGTCTAAATAATCCCAAAGAGCTGTCCGCTCATAATAAACATACCCGGCCGCGGTCCAAACATCTAATTTTTTAACCTGGTCAACCACGTTTGTTCTGAACAAAACATCTCCCATTGTAGGACGAACATCAACAACTACATCTGTAAAACCCGCATTTTTCACCTTAAGCAAATCACGTTCAATATTTTCTTTATTATTTGCGTAATCAGGAAAATTAGCAGCTGCATCAATCCATACAAAACGAGGTTTATTATCCACGTCTGCAGTGGGGTCCTCATCCCATATCCAATCATTAGACTTTGTTTCCTCACTGCAACAGCTACAAATCAGCCCAATTATAACTATTAAAGAAAATCTCAAGTACTTATACATAATTCAACTAATTTATAGTCTAGGGAACATTCCCTTTCAGAAATGTCCCCTATGCAATGACTATTATTTTTTAATACAATCAAATTCATAGCACCCTACCGTCTTACATGTATTATCAATATAAAACAGACTCATCTTGAATCCATTGGCAGATGGCATCATTAACACATCACCCGTACGAGGTTCAGTGGGATCAGCACCATTGTATGATTTCACTGATGAACTCATCTTCAAAAGATCAGTAGCATTAACAGTTCCAGAAAACCCTGTCATACTGGTCACATCATACAGATAGAGAATAGAATTCATACCCCATTGCGGGAAATAACCAACAGCATATAGAGCCAAATAATTTGCTTTATTAAAAGTGACAGTTGTTACAACACTATTATTATACCCCCACGCACTACCATCACTTTGTCCTCCTAAAGCTGATACTGCGGAGTTGGAATTACCATCAATAAAATTAAGCTGATCATTGTAATTGTAATGCCCGATAAAGTATCCGTCAGCAACATCTGCAGTACGATAAGCAATCTTAGCGTTAGCATCCATGGCAAACCAATAACCTACACCATTTATGGTTATAACTTCGGGTTGTCCAATAATGCCATTTTTTATAATACATCTAACAAATTGATTACTTCCAGTACCAGCCCCATCAAAGGCACTTGTGATTATTGCATTTGTTGAGATATCACCAGTAACAGACAAGCGCGAACCAATCGGGAAACTGCCAGAATTTTGCATAGAAAGTAGTTTAACAGGCTCTTTTTTAAGGTCACTAGTTGTATATAGAGACCAAGTATCTCCAACTTGAGCATAGTTGCAAAACAGCATGTTACCACCATTATCGCTCGTTATAGATCCTGTTGCTAGATTTCCAATATTTACTGTGCCTAATTTTGCTCCTCCTGTTGCTGTATTAAAATAAATTGGAGCCGATCCATCACCATAATTAACTACCAAATATCCACCACACAAAGCTATAGTAGGATGACATATAGCCGGCATTCCATTAGTAGTTAAATCAATTGTATATGCCAAAGATTCACTTCCTACACGATAGCCATAACTAATTTTCTCAGGAATCTTTTTTTCTACTGTATAAACAGATTGAGTTCCATCATGCGCCGTTACTGTTAAAGTCACTGATTGATTAAAATCAATTTTATCAACAGCTGGATCTGGTGATATACTAGCATGGGGAGAGATCGCATAAGAAGCATTCACAGGTTTTAAATCATCTAATGTAGGTAAAGCAATCGTTTTATTCTCTTCATCAATAGAACCAGAAATTCCTAGCTCGGGCAAAGAAAAACTCAACAATTGACAGGCACTTGATTTTTTACGAGTACCTATAATACTTATTTTTCTTTGGGTTCCGTCAGGCTCAGTCAATGTAAAATAGTTCTCCTTTGTCAAATCTAAAATACCAA
This sequence comes from Bacillota bacterium, assembly GCA_023398335.1. Lineage (GTDB taxonomy): Bacteria > Bacillota_I > Bacilli_A > RFN20 > CAG-288 > HGM10890. The sequence goes on along the minus strand of JAEWSJ010000019.1, from coordinate 11,625 downwards.
GTGAAGGAGAAAGGAGGCAATTGGGAGCCAATTCAGCCTGCACCTTTATTTTTGACATATATTGATCCGTTTCATTATCACTAGATTCAGGATAATAATAGGGAATAGGAATAACTAATTTATCGGTAGAAGCATCAGCTATTTTATATTCAACAGCTACTTTTTCAGCATATTCACCTTCAACAAATATAGCAGTTAGGCTAGTAATTCCTTGTCGGTTGGCTGTAGCAAGTACATATTCCGGATCTTGGCATGAAGAAGAAAGTATTATTGCACCAAGTAAAAAATATAATATTTTTTTCATAATTCAAATCAATTAGTGTTATTTCCATTCTTGACTCTGTTCAACCAATGCATTGTTATTCAACTCTGTTTGAGGAATAGGGAAACGATACATTTTTGATGGATAATTGCGATCCTGAGTATCACATTCCACATAGGTATAGATAAAATTATCACCAGATTTTTCAATTTTCACCCCATGAACACGGTAATTATTCAAACCTCCATTATCATAGGATTGAGAAGCCAATTTCCAACGACGCAAGTCCCAATACCATTGTCCTTCGTAAGCAAGTTCGACTTTCCGTTCTTGCTTAATTGCCTTCCATAATTCAGTACCATCTTTGTCTTGATAAGGAAGTCCAACTCTTGATCGTATTTCCTTAATAGATATGTTAGCGTTGGTGGCATCATTTAAACGATAACAAGCTTCAGCATTATTAAGTAATACTTCAGCATAACGAATTACCGTCCATGGTTGAGTACTAACTTGAGTCGTTTTAAAACTATGACCTTCATCGACCAACTTACGTAAATAATAACCTGTTGTAGTTCTACCTTCAGGTTTAGCATCAACCATCCATGTAGCCCATCCATCTGTACCTTTAACATAAGGTTCAACAATACGTCCTTTCCAAGAGGCTCCATTATAAAGTATTGTAGCTTGGAAACGTGGTTCTAAGTTCACATAAGGCGGTTGATTTGTCGTCCCTTCGGTTGTATGCCATGCCGTCCAATCAGGAAATCCCCCCGTAGCCAATTCATAAGATTCAACCATTTCTTGCGTTGGCGTACCAAATCCTCCCACAACAGTATTCCCATCTAGTGCTTTATCACCACCAGGTGCATAATACGAATCAAAATCATGTCCTACGGAAAATTTACTTTGATCAAAGCAATACTGCAAAATAGCTTCTTTATTTCCGTCTTTTATTGTTTTAGAATATGAATCAGCATAATTTGTTTCTAGTCCGTATCCTAATTTTTTCACTTCGTTGGCTGCAGTTCTTACTGCCTCCCAGCGTTCTGCATACAACATAGCTCGAGTCATGAATGCATAAGCAGCTCCCTTATCCAGACGTCCATTGGCATTTGCTTTCATTGGCAGTTTTTCGGCAGCATACTTTAAGTCAGCCTCAACAAAATCCCAAGCCTCACTTTCAGTGCTTAGAGCCTTATCTTTTGTCATCTTAGTCAAGTCATCATCATAAATAATCACCTCTTTGTATCGTTTAATAAGGTCAAAATAAAGAAACGCTCTAATAAATCGCATTTCAGCTTCAAGACGAGTTGCATCGTTCTCACTAATTGTTCCATATCGATGTAGGTTATACAGATTTTCATTTGTTCTACGAATATAATCATACATCGTATCCCAATTTCCCAAATACACGCTCACATAATTAACTGTCAATGTAGTTCCTCCATAAGCTATTTCACTCGGGATATATTGCAAAGCGTTGTAGTTGGAGGAACCATATTTTAACATATCAGTAAGCCCTTCCGTCATACCAGCTGCACATTGTCCCAAAGTAAAATTACTCAATTGATAAAACGACTTATACAAATAATTAACTGCATATTCAGCATTTTGCGTAGAACTCCACACCATTTTATCAGATACACTATCCGTTGGAGTCATGTCTAAATAATCATTACAGGAAGTCAAACTAAACGAGATTCCCAATAAATATAAGTTGAACCATTTAAATTTCATAAAACTTAATTTTAAGAGTTAGACTAGAAAGTAACAGAAATACCGCCCATAATTATTCGCTGTTGCGGATAATAGCCATTGTTTACACCCGGAGATTCAGGATCAATACCTTCAGGCAGCCCACTTATTGTGAAAAGATTGGAGCCTTCCACATAAACTCTGAGATTCTGTATATTTGCCGCAGTCAACCATCTTTTAGGAAGAGTATAGCCTAATTGTGCTGATTTTAAACGAATATACTTGCCATCTCTCATCCAAAAAGTTGAAGACAACCCGTTATCTCCCCCATGAGTCAAATGCCCAGTTGTTATACGAGGGAAAGTTCCATTTGGATTCTCAACACTATAAGCATTCTCAACTAAATACAGTGGAGAATTAGCGCCTTCCTTAAAAGTCTGTGTCCAAACAGTATTATCATCATATCCATTATAATACGTACCAGTTAAGGAAACATCGAACAAAGCACCTCCCGTGAATTGTGCATTTAAATCAAATCCCTTCCATGAACAATTCAAGTTTAATCCATAAGTCAGCTGGGGTCTATTGCTACGCCCTATAACAGCTTTGTCATCCTCTGTAATTTTTCCATCACCGTTTAAATCCTTATACTTAACATCCCCAATATTGGGACGAGTACCATACCAAGCAGAATTAGTAATTTCATCTTCTGATTTGAATAACCCTTCTGCTTGCCATCCCATGAGTGACCCGTAAGTTGTGCCTGTAATTTTCCTCCATTCCATAGTATTAGGACTGTCTGGGTACACTAACCAGCGAGTCTTTGAGAATGTTAAATTACCACTTATTCCATATTTAAATGTCTCTCCGGCCAGCTGTATTTCATTTTTATGAGTAATCAATACATCCACACCTTTTGCATCAATTTTATTATTATTGGCATACGTTGGGAAATACCCTCCCATGGAAGGTGGATAGTCTCCTCCCATAGCGGTGAGAATATCATAAGTATAATTATAAAATGCATCAACCTCCATTCCTAACAGTCCATTCCACATCGTAAAATCAAAACCTACATTCCAAGACAAAGTCTTTTCCCAAGTTAAATTTTGATTCGCAATAACGTTCGTATAATACGCAGGGGACAAAACACCGTTTATCACTATATTTGATGAATACTTATTTGTATATTGACTTAAGAATGAATAAGCAGACACTCCATCATTTCCTAATAGTCCAACTGAAGTTCTAACTTTTAAATCGTCTAGAAAGGACAATCCACTCATAAATTTTTCTTTTGAGAGTCTCCATCCCAAAGAAGCAGATGGGAAAAAGCCCCATCGTTTTCCTGACATTCCATAAAATTTATATGAGCCATCATAACGTCCCGAAATTTCCGCTAAATATTTACTATCATAATCATATTTTAAGCGAAACACATAACCGGCTGAACGTGAAGCATTACTCCATCCTCCTACCGGCGAATCTGTTGCAATACCTTGTCCGAGTTCTGGCAATTCTTTAAAAGGCAGATTTTTTGCATAGGCAGACATACTATTCTCCTTATAATCACGAGCCTCAACCAGAGCCATCAAATCTATGTTGTTCTTACCAAATGAATTGACATAATTAATACTTCCTTGCCCTACCATCTGTTCATAGGTGTATTGTCCTTCACCAATATTAATTCCAAGATCAGTGCCACGCGGATCAGCAGATTTTATCCAGTCCATTGAGCTATTTCTCACCATTGTTGAATATGGAGTATTTAAGTTTTTATTGCGAGAAGTACCGTAATTATATGAACCATTTATTTTAAGCGATAATCCTTTCACCCAAGGCACATTGTATGATAATGAAAAATTAGTTTGCAAATCTGTGCTACGAGTCTTTTTAGAACCAGAATCATAGATTGCAGCTAGCGGACTATTTGGTAAAGACGTATTATTCTGTAAGGTAGCAGTATATAAACCTTCGTATTTCTCAGGCAAATAAGGGTGCATCATAATTGCCTGATGAGCAATGGAGAGCCATCCCTGCTCACCTAAAGAGGAACTACCATCTGTTCCCCCCGAAGCAAATGCTGGAGTATGACGTCTCCCTACGTTGCCTGCCACACCTAATGTAAAGTGAAAGTTTTTAGCAAAATCAGATTCTATATTTGTCCTTAAATTATATCGTCTATAATTAAAGTTATCAATATTACCACTTTGACCCAAATATCCTACAGAAGCAAAATAACGCATTTTTTCGCTACCCCCTTGAACAGTCAAACTGTGTTTTTGATTAAATCCCGTACCGAAAACTTTATCTATGTAATTCACATTATCCCATCCATCAGTCGGATCGTTATTTTGCATTGCTGCAACATTTTCTTTTGAATACATCGGCACGTACTGACTTTTATCTGTTATAGTACCATTTGCCAACTGATCCATCATATCACCCATATTATAATAATAAGCAAACTGGGGTCCAGTCATGAAATCAGGAAAGTTAGCATTCATTGAAGCTCCAAAAGAAACATCATAAGTTACTTTCGTTTTTCCAGCCTCTCCTTTTTTTGTTGTAACAATGATTACACCTCCAGCACTTTGCAATCCGTATACAGCAGCTGAAGCACCATCTTTTAAGACAGAAACACTCTCAATATCATTAGGGTCTAAGTCATTAATATTATTTACAGGAAATCCGTCTACAACATATGCTACACTATAAACTGAACCACGGATTTTTAAAGAAGCCTGGTCAAGACCGGGTTCTCCAGATTCCTGCACAGAAGAAATACCTGGCAAACGCCCCCCTAGAACTTGAGAAATATTTGTTGAAGGTGCTTTTAGAAGTTCATCTCCCTTCATTGCAGAAACGGCACTCGTTAATGAACTCTTCTTTTGGTTCCCGTAACCAACCACCACTACTTCATCTAATACTTCTGATTCATCCGTCATTCTGAGATTAATAGTTCTCCTTCCGCCAACACTTACTTCTTCCGTTTTCATGCCTACAAAAGAGAATACTAAAGTTGCATTTCTCTGAACGTTTAATGTGTATTTTCCATTTTCATTAGTTATAGTACCAATATTGGAACCTTTTACGCTGACACTGACACCAGGCAAAAATCCGCCTCCGGCGTCAGTTACTTCTCCGGATACTGCCATATTCTGTGCGTAGCTGTTTACATAGCAAAATTGCAAGAATATTAATAAAAATATAGAAGTTACTATCCTCCTAAAATTTTTAATTGAATCATGGCTAGTTTCTCTCATAAAATCTGAATTTAAAAGTTTAAAAATATAGGTTAACTAGATTAATTAATAGATTACAAGGTTTCCAATACTTGCCAGCATTGATAAAGCCCTCGTGGCACATGAAAGCATCCCTTCCATTTTCCTCCCTTCAGAGATAATAAAACTTCTCCCTGGCGGTTCAGATAACCAAACCATTCATCATATTGAGGATCTCTGAAATGCTTCCAAACATAATTATGCACCGTTTCAAACCATTCTAAGCATTTGGTATCACCAGTTAGTTGGTATCCTTTTAATAACGAAATAAGTGTTTCAATATGTACCCACCATAACTTTTGATCCCATTCTAATTGTTGCGTTGGGTGTCCCAAACGATCCATAAAATAAAATATACCTCCATATTCTTTATCCCATCCATATTCAAGCATGGTTAATGTAACATCTTTAGCTTTTGTAATCAACTCAGGACGATCCAATCTTTTACCTAAGTCCATAATAAACCACATTGCTTCTATAGCATGTCCCGGGGTAATCTGTCTTCCTTCAAAAGAATCAGACAATTCACCATTTGCCAAAACATTTTCTACAATAATACCTCCTAACTCAGGTCTGTAAAACACATCCATCACTTCATGTATACATGTCTCCATAGTCTGCTCAAGAAACTGAGGTTCTAATAAATGCTCTATTTCCAAAGCCAAATTACATAAGATCATTGGTAGCGCAAAGTTCTTCAAATCACGCGTACCCGGATGCGCTTTATTCCATTTACCTTTAGGATTATTTGTCTTAGAAAGAATAATATCAAATGTATTCTTGGCAATATCAGCATATTCACTATTGCCCGTAGCCAAACTCAACTGACCAAAAGCCATTGTAGCAAAAGTGTATGAGAAAATATTGTAAGGTTCAATTAAAGGATTTCCTTTACGATCTAGTGAAAAGTACCAGTTATAGTACCCATCATGACCATACTTTTTCAGGAACTCACCTCCTTGTGTAGCACAATCAAGCCATTCTTGCTTCTTTTCAACTTGATTACAGAGCATAGAAAAAAGCCAAACTTGGCGTCCTTGCAACCAAATATACTTATCAGAATCAAACACCTTACCATCACGTTCCAAGCAAGTGAGATACCCTCCGTATTCCAAATCTTGCGATTTTTCAAGCCAAAAGGGAATAACATGGTTGAACAGTTCATTTTTGTACTGTTCTGCTAATAGTTTAAAATCCATATTCTATATTTTTTTAAGGTCGATATGTTATTGTTTCGAATCAGTCCAGTAACGTTCAATATCTTCCAGCGACTTTCCTGTTGTTTCAGGAATAAGTTTCCAGACGATTAACATGTAAGGAATACACATAACAGCAAACAAGAGGAATGTTCCTGCGGGGGTAAAATTTTGGAGCATCCATGGAGTAAGCTGACCAATGAGGTAAGTGCCCACCCAAAGTGCAAAACCTGCTACTGACATAGCTAGTCCGCGAATCCGTGTGGGGTACATTTCAGACAACAAGACAAAAATAACTGCACAAATAGAGATGGCGCAACAAAACACATAAAACAGAAAAAAGAAAAGAAGAAAATGATTTGGTAATTCGTAAGCTATATGAAAATGAAAATAAAATCCTATTAGCAATAATGACAAAGTCATTCCAGAAACGCCATAATAAACCAGTTTCTTTCGACCAACTTTATCAATAATCAAAACCGCAACGATTGTAGTAAGCATATTTACTATTCCTACTAGAACCTGACTGTAAAGCGCATCTCCACCCGACAAACCTGCCTCCTCAAAAATAGAAGGGCCATAATATAAAACAGCATTCACACCCATAAATTGGCCTAAAATGGCAATGCTTGCACCTATTATCACAGCCTTTAATATTCCTGGCTTGAATATTAATTTCCAATCAGTATTTGTTTCTGAGGAAATGACCTCCTTTATATCTGCTATCTGTTTATTGACAATATCTACCGATTGATTGATCCTCTGTAAAGTTGTTCTAGCGCGTTGTTCTTTTCCACGTAAAACCAGCCATCGGGGACTTTCGGGTATAAAAAACAATATAATAAAAAACGCAATAGCCGGCCACATAGCCATTCCCAACATAGCCCTCCACACTTCTGTCGCTATTATACCATCGAGCCACCATATTCCGAGCAAGGTGCCACTTTGTGCCATATCCAGCAATAAATAATTCACTAAATAAGCACCTAAAAAGCCTATAGTTACCGCCAACTGATAAAGAGCAACTAATCTTCCTCTATATTTAGCAATAGATACTTCAGATATATACAATGGAGAAATGATTGAAATAACTCCAATACCCAATCCTCCTACCATACGCCAAATCACCAAATCAAAAAAAGAAGCCGAGATTGCACACCCGATAGCCGACATGGAAAATAAAACGGCCGAAATAAGCATGGTAACTTTTCTACCGATACAATCACTTAATCGACCTGCCAATATAACACCCACAATTGAACCAATCAATGCACAACCCACATACCACCCCTCTTGTATCTTATCCAAATGAAACAGATTTGTGATTTGTGATATCGTACCAGATATCACGGCCGTATCATAACCAAAAAGATAGCCACCAACCGCAGCCACTACAGCTAGAAATAGAAGATAACCAATATTGATGTTTTCTTTCATATATCCGAATATTACAAATTAAAATATTCTCTATATCTATTATACAAGTGCCCAGCCTGTAAGTAGGAAGATTGAGGACTCATAAAATGTGAAAATTCAAAAGTGATAGCTTTATCATAACCGGCACGTTTAGCAGCCTCTAACTTCATACGTAGTTTATCAAACTTGATAGGAAGAAAGCGAATCGGCATATCCCTATCAAAACTTTCTGCGTTAGTCCAACACTCCATATTATATTTATCGGCCAGTTTCTTATTGACTGCAAAAAAGGCATCCAATTCATCGTAATCAATATGTCCATCTTGAAAAGCACAAGCATTGACTACATCGTGAATTCCATCAAAAATTTCGTTCCATTCCCTTTCATGTTGTTCAACAGACACAGCATCTTCTCGAGTTAGTTTGCCTGTTCCCATTATGGCTTTTTTACCGTCAATCCAAGGTGAAATAAAAGTAGGAAGACCGTTTGAGAAATCCTTGCATTGCTTACCCATTGCATGAATAGAATCAATAGCACCCTTGGTACTACGACTTATTTCCGTACTGATGTACCATCCTCCAAAACCTGTGTATTTTTGGCCATACATATTCCAGATCTCTTCAATCACATACTTATTATATTCTACTTCCCAAGACATATCATGCGTATCCCAATAATGCCCCGAATCATACAGCCCAAAATAAAATTTCATACCATACTTTTCTGATAATTTTAAGAAAAGATCTACCAAATCAACAGATGGCATATAACAACCTTTACTTAATAGGTATTTGGAAGGATACGTAATAAATTTCCTATAACCCGATCGGATTAAAATCACCGTATCAATACCAATACCTTTCATGTGTTGAAAATCTAGATCCCACTCTTTCTCACCCCAATTCTGATGAGGAATATCATGAGATATTTCATCTAAAAAAGTACCAGTTATTTTCAATCCGTTATTTTTTGGAACAAGAAATTCACCACTTGAGAAACCTTTTGAAGTAACTTTTTTCTCCACTTCCATTATTGAATTTCCCAATAAAGATGGAGCGGCCAACAACGAAGCGCCAGCTAATGCCGTTTTTTTTAGAAAATCTCTTCGATTATTCATTTTCATACCATTTATTTTTTGAGCTAAACAAAGTCTTTAGATGCCACAAAAATACATATATTTATTATATAAACAATAAATAATGAAATATTTTATTATATAATTGCTATTTATTTAATATAAAGTAGAATTAAACGCCTCATTACAAATAAAAAAGCATTAAATAAGGAATGTATAAGCAAAATATATAATAACCTATTGCATTAGATAATAATGGAGACCTTTTAAAAAAACAAAAAAGAAGATATACACACGCATATTAATAAAATATTTTATTATGTTTGCAAAAGGAAGATAAAATAAGACTATATGAACCAACAGTTATTAAAGGAAATAGAGAAAGGAAGCAAAAATGCTTTATTGAAGAAAAAGATTATTACTCATTATATATATAATGGTAGCTCAACTCTGACAGATTTATCTAGAGAGATGGATCTAAGTGTCCCTACAATAACCAAACTTATAAGTGAAATGTGTGAAGACGGCTACATAAACGATTACGGAAAGCTAGAGACCAGTGGAGGCCGTCACCCCAGTTTATACGGATTAAATCCGGAATCGGGTTATTTCGTAGGTGTAGACATCAAACATTTTGCAATTAATATCGGGTTGATAAACTTTAAAGGAGATATGGTAGAGCTAAAAATGGATATTCCTTATTTATTTGAAAATAGCAAAGAAGGTTTAGATAAATTATGCCAGCTTATTTCCAATTTCATATTGAATGCAGAAGTAGATGCAGAGAAGATATTAAATATAAATGTCAACGTGTCCGGACGTGTTAATCCCGAATCAGGTTTCAGCTTTAGTCAGTTTAATTTTGAAGAACGCCCTCTCGCTGATATACTCAGCGAAAAAATCGGGTACCCAGTCACTATAGACAATGATACACGTGCCATGACCTACGGAGAATATATGCAAGGAAGCGTAAAAGGAGAAAAAGATATTATTTTCGTTAATGTAAGTTGGGGATTAGGGATCGGAATCATTATTGACGGAAAAATATATAAAGGAAAATCCGGTTTTTCAGGAGAATTTGGACATGTTAGCACTTTTGAGAATGAAATAATATGTCACTGCGGGAAAAAAGGATGTTTAGAAACAGAAGCATCAGGATCTGCTCTGCATCGTATTTTACTGGAACGTATAAAAAAAGGTGAGAACTCTATTTTATCAAAACGTATTAACAGTGAAACTCCTATTACATTAGACGAGATTATCGCAGCCGTGAACAAAGAAGATGTGCTATGTATAGAAATAGTAGAAGAGATTGGGCAGAAGCTAGGCAAACAAATAGCCGGCCTTATCAATATTTTCAATCCCGAGCTTGTCATCATAGGTGGAACTCTCTCACTAACAGGAGATTACATGACCCAACCTATCAGAACAGCAATTCGTAAATACTCACTAAACCTAGTTAATAAAGATTCAGTTATCACTACTTCAAAACTAAAAGATAAAGCCGGAATCATTGGTGCATGCATGCTAGCTCGTAGCCGTATGTTTGAAAGTGTATAAAAGTCGCAGAACTATTTAGTTAAAGTTTCGAATTTAAACTGCAACTATCACTTTATTCATATCTTTGAGCCATGTTAAAGGAGTACACCATTAAAGATATATGCCCTGCGCTATCTAAGCAGGTATTAAATTACGTTTGTCCGCTTGAAAAAATAGATCAAATCGGTTTAGCATGGCCCCATAAACGAAATTTTTATTCCATCACCTGGTTCACGGAAGGAAATGGAACAGCCATTATTGACTTCGCAGAATATTCCATTCAACCCAACAGAATATTCCTTACCTCACCGGAGCAAATACACAACCGCCTGTATAGCAATGACGCAAAAGGCTACGTACTTATGTTCGACAAAGCAGTAGCTGCGCAGCTGGGAATAGCCGTTCATTCACCCTATATAGACCTCAGCTGCGAGAAAACTCCGTTATTAAAACTGGTCATTGAGAATATGATTAATAAAAACGTAACTTCAGGCATCGAGATTGACCTATCTTATTTTTATTCCCTCATCTCAGAAGAGATGCATGAAGTTGAATCTGATCATAAGGAAAAAAGCACCCTGCTGAGTCAGTTTAAAGAACTGATTCTTTCCAAAAACATCAAGTTTCAATCAATGGAACAATACGCCAACAGCCTGCAAGTATCGTTGCCCTCCCTCAACGATCTATGTCACAAGTTTGCAGGAAGCTCCGCCAAGCAATTTCTTTTGGAACTTAAAATAGCCGAAGCCAAACGCCTTTTGGTGTACAGCCAATTGAGCGTCAGCACCATTGCTTACCACCTCGGCTTTGAAGACCCCTCTTACTTTTCGCGTATATTCAAGAAAAAAGTCATCCTCTCCCCTTCTGTCTTTCTGGAAAAATTTCGCCAATAAGCATTAAAACGCCAGAAAGTACCTGTAATAGGCATAAAAGTCCTACTTGTGTTCATGCTCCAACTACTACCTTTATGCCATAATTGTGAGACATATTTCAAGTATGATGAAATCGTTTTTTATTGGAAATTTAGAAGTTAAACTCCCCATAGTACAAGGTGGCATGGGAGTTGGAGTATCTCTTTCGGGGCTGGCATCGGCCGTTGCAAATGAAGGAGGAGTAGGAGTTATATCGTGTGCCGGATTAGGATTAATCCACAAAGG
>JAEWSJ010000022.1 GCA_023398335.1 Bacillota bacterium | reverse complement strand
GTTCCACAATCAATTGAATCTTCAACCGCTTTAACTACGCCTTCTCTTGTAAGCTTCTTAGCGTATTTAATTTTAAAATCTTTCCAACACGCCATTAAAATATCATGGATTTTAATTTTTCCACGATACCTATTAGCTAATCTAATGTTATTAATTTTTCTAACTTCATTAACGTAAGTCTTATAACCAGCAAAACGAGCTTTATCTAATTGTTGCTTGTATTGTGACTGTTGATAAAAAGTGTCTTTCTTAAAATCTGAGTTAGGGAACATATGAAAATAATCTATCAAAAACCAACTCAAAATTAAAGCGTGAGTTTGTTTGACTCACGCTAATGTGAAATTTATTTCACTTTTGTTCTGTTTTTATTTTTTTAGAAATCTTTCGCCTTTAATTAAGGCTTCTTTTTCTATACGTGATATTTCATTATTATCAAGTTCTTGAAGTATTTTTTTATCTTGTTTTGAGAAAGAATATTTGTTGAATAAATCAGGACGTAATTCTCGAGTTAATCTAAACGATTCACGTTTATGATAACGTTTAATTGCTTCATGATTACCTGAGAAGAGGATATCCGGTATTTTGTAGCCGTCATAATCATATGGAAATGTATATTGAGGATATTCAAGTAAACCATCATTGAAACTTTCTTCTTCAGTAGATTCATCTGCAATAGCACCATCAAGTAATCTTGTTACTGAATCGGAGATAGCAATAGCACCTACTTCTCCACCGGTAAGAATATAGTCACCAATCGATATTTTTTCATCGATGTAATTATCTATTCTTGAATCGATTCCTTCGTAATGGCCACAGATTAAAGTGATATTTGTTTCCTTTGATAATTCAATAGCTTTTTGTTGGTTATATGTTGCTCCATGTGGCGACATTAATATTACTTTAGAAGATAAATAATCATTATCTTTTAAGGCGTCAACAATCGGTTGCATTTTCATTATTAATCCGGCACCACCACCACATGGATGATCATCTACACGATGGTATTTATCGGTGGTGTAATCACGGATATTGACAATTTTAAACTCAACTATTTGTTTAGAAATAGTACGAGCAATAATTGAATTTTCTAAGAATGAATCGAAGTATTGTGGGAAGAGAGTTAAAATTGTTATTTTAAGCATTGAGATAGACATCCTTTCCCATATCTGTTAATTCGATAGTTTTGTTTTCTTCGTTTAAATTAATATAAAAGACATTTTTAATAAAGGGAACATAGCGATTATTTATAATCATGTATTCTTTTCCGGCAATCAAAGTTATTTCGGATATTTCACCTATTGGAGAAGATCTATATAAAACTGAAAAGCCGACTAAATCAGAATAATAAATCTTGTTCTTGAATTCGAGCTTTTCTCCATAAATTTCTTTCTTTAAGTATTTTTCAATTTTATTTATATCGTCAAAACCTTTAAAAGTAACAAATGCGAATTTACCATCAATTTGTTTAAAAGTATTAACAGTAAGAGTTAAGTAATTTTTGTCATCTAAAAGTAAAAATAAAGAATTTCCTTTTTTAAAACGCTTATCTATTTCTGTGGTATTTAAAAAAATTTTTACTTCGCCTTTAAGTCCGTGTGTTGATACTATTTTACAAACTAATTTATATTCCATATATATTCCTTTTATTAAAAATAGACACCTAAAGAAGGTGTCTATTACTATAGCTTAATTACTTGCTTCATCAGAATCGAAGGATTCGAACTTGATGTGAACACGTTGGTGTTCATCTCTAGCTTTAACGTTAACGATAGTTCTAATTGCATCAGCAACTGCGCCACGCTTACCAATAAGTTTTCCAAGTTCATCAGAAGAACAACAAATGAGATAGTTAACATCTCTTGGTGAGTCTTCTTCTTTATCCATACACCTTATAAGAAGGGATTCAGGATCTTTAACAAGTGGATCAATAACGGATTTGATTATTGAAATGTAATCCGCTGCCATAATTACTTAGCCTTCTTCGCTGATTTTTTAGCTTCTAAATATGAAGCGTAGATTCCTTTAACAGATAACATTGATTTGATTGTATCTGATGGAACGGCTCCCTTTAATAACCAAGCAACAGCTTTGTCGGCATCGATTGTGGCTTCTGCATATGGTTTTGAAGGATTGTAATTACCTATTTGTTCAATAAAGGCACCATCTCTAGCACTACGAGAATCAGTAACAACGACTCTGTAGAATGGATCTAAATGTCTACCAATACGAGCTAATCTAATTTTTACCATAAATATATCTCCTTTTCTAACACTGTTAAGTATATATGCTTTACACAACTGTGTCAAGTGCTTTTACTTTACATCAGTGAAAAAATTATCGTAAATTAAATGATGCTAGAAATGGGATAATAACTCCTATTCCAAAGAATGAATTTAATTAACATCACTTAAGTGGAGTTAATCATAAAAAAATTAAAATTAAAGTAAATAAATTGTATCTTTCTTATACCGGTACTATATTCCCAAAAGGTATAAACATATTATTGATAAAAAATAAAAAAACCAATGCTTGATTGCTTGGGTTATGTAGTAACCTTGACTAGTTACTGACTTCTTATATTATATATAAATTCAAAAAAAGAAAACATAAAAGTGAGGTAAATTTTATGAAAAGATTAAAAAACCTCTTATATATTATGCCTTATAACCTTGGTTATTGGGTATTTTGTCTATTCATATACACAATTTAACAATGGCGCTATTATGGCTCAAGAAACATTTAAAAATGGGTTTTATAGACCCAAAGATACAAAAGACTTTATATCATTTGAGAGTTTTAAAAACTCGGTTACCTTTGCATTAGCTACTATCTTAGTAATTGTTCTTTGTTGGCCTTTACTAAGTTCGATCACAAAATTAATAGGCGCTACAATGGGTGTAGCAAACGAAAGAATTAAAAAGAAAGAAAAGAATAAAAGGAGTAAAAGGAAGTGAAAATAACAAAGATAAAAAATAAGTATATGTTTAATTCAATTAAACCTAATTCAACACACTATTATTTAGTTTATAAGGATAAGAGAACTAATGAAGTAAGGGCTATAGAATTAACGCATTTATATAAGCGCGACAATTATAGATTTACTCAATTAAAACGTGGTCTTTATAAAAAAATGAAATTTAGTCATAGAGAACTCCTAGTGGTGTCGACCATGGGTATATTACTAAAAATATAAATGGTAAACCGATTAATTTCAATAATGTAAATATAAATATGAATGTTTATCGTAAGACACATATTTCTAAGAAACAAGAAAATGATGTAATTAAATTCGCTAAAGTTAAAAAAAGGAAAAAAAACACCACATCTCATGCGGTGGTGCAAACCTTTATAGGTTTAGGTACTTATATTATATATAATTTTTAAAAAAAGAAAACATAAAAGTGAGGTAAATTTTATGTGTGTTTATACAAAAGCCTTGTTAATTAATTCTGGTGTTTTTTACTTTACATCAATGGAGAAAATATTCTGAAAAATCCTTCTTTGATTTTTTCAAATCTACTTCTATTCTTGAATTGCTCATAGGTGAGTTCTTTCGAATTCTCAATATCTTTCTTTATTATATCAAGCGATTTAGCTACCTCCGCTTTTCCATAGAGAATAGCATTTACTTCAAAGTTAAGTTCAAAACTTCTCATATCTAGATTTGCGGTTCCTATACTAGCACAGATATCATCACTTACACACATTTTTGAATGGATAAATCCGTTGTATAAATACACTTTGACGCCTGCTTTTAAAAGAGGTTCAAGATTTGCAAGTGTAACATAATAGACCATTTTGTGATCGTAGATTCCCGGGATGATTAAGTGAACGTTAATTCCCGATTGTTGAGCTAACATAATTGAATCATAGAAGGATAAATCTGGGATGAAATAAGGTGTTTCAAGATAAACATCATGGGTTGCAGAATTAATCATTTTTTGATAGCAGTATTTAATTTCTGTTGAAGGAGTATCTGGTCCAGAGGAAATTATTTGTACTGGTGAAATATTCTTAAGTTGAATTTTACTAAAAAAAAGTTTGTTTAACGAAATTAAATTGCTATATGTATTTGAATCAATCTTATTACTATTTGAGGCCAAATCTTGAAGATATCTCATTTGGAGCATCGCACTTGCATCTCCTTCGATTCTTATTGATGTATCACGCCACGGAGTAATGCGTTTATGTTCCCCTAAATATTCAACACCGATGTTCATGCCACCAACATAACTAATATGTCCGTCAATGACTGTGATTTTACGATGATTTCGGTAACTTGAATTAATTAAGTTTAAAATGATTAATCTTGTACCGAAGAAAGCTTCAACATGTCCACCTGCATTTATTAACTCTTTGAAGTTTCTTTTATCTATTCTTTTATTTGCGGAGGCATCGTACATTAAATTAACAATGATACCTTCTTTGGCTTTTTTTGTTATTGCAGCAATGAATTCTTTACCAATACGATCATTTCTAAATATGTAGTACATCATATTAATGGATTTTTTGGCATTTGAAATATCTTTTAACATATCAGCGTATAAAGATTTTGCATCAACGTAAAAATCTACTTTGTTATTTTCTGTACAAGGAAAATGATTAATCTCGTTTAATCTAATTAGTTCTTTTACTATATCGTTATTTTCTTTTGCAGAAGGATATAGTTTAAAAGCACCATAGTCCATTTTGTTATGAATGTTAGAGTCGTTAATCGCTTTGTTCTTCGACCATTTTTTACGATTTATTTTCGGACCATTACCAAACATTAAATACAAAAAGAATCCGGAAAATGGAATTACCAAAAATAACAAAATCCAAATAATTATGCTTCGAGGATTTTTCTTTTCAAGAAAGACGATAGAGATAATGACTAATAAATCTAATATACCAATTGAAATAGAAACCCACGAAGGAATAGTCTCAATAAAAAAAATCCACATATTACTTCTCTTTCTTTAGTAGATAATACTTTGCTTTTTCGATTGTGTTATATCTTGTTTTAGCCATTCCATCAAATACGAATCTGAATCCACATTTTTCGATTACGCGTTGAGAACGATTATTAAAACAATAATGATCGATAGATAAGTAATCTACAATATTATTAGTAAACAAATAAGTGATAACAGTTTTTACTGCTTCCGTCATCAAACCTTTTCCCCAATAATCCTTTGATAAAACATAACCAAGAGTACGGATTTTAGCATTTTCTTCAATATACTTACCATATATCTCACTGGTTTCTTCTATTCCTAACGATCCGATAACTTTGTTATTTTCTTTATATACTATAGCAAATGTTTTTTTCTCTTTAATAAACATGTTAAGTATTTCATTTGATTCTTCTTTTGATTTATGATGGACCCAACCAGCGCATTCACCAACACCATCAACCTTGGCATATTCATAAAAATCATCAAGATCAGAGAAAGCAAAAGGACGTAGAATTAGTCTATCAGTTGTTAATAAGATATGCGATAAATCAATCTCAGCGTTCTTCATTTTCTTATAATCTCCTTGTAAATATAATACCACAAAAAGCCGTATTATCATGGTATAATTACTAAGGTGAAAAAACATGATTGAATTATATTTGGTACGACACGGAGAGACAGATTGGAATAAAAAACTTTTATGCCAAGGAAGAATCGATAATCATTTAAATGATAATGGGAAAATCCAAGCGCATAATTTAGGAAAAAAGATCAAAGACAAAGGATTGTCTTTTGATGTTTTTATGACTTCACCTTTAATCCGTGCCCAAGAAACATTAAGCATTATAAAAGATGAACTAAATATCAATTTGCCAACAATAATTAATGAAGGATTTATCGAGAGAGATTTTGGTGAATTAGAGACTCAAGATGTTGCATTAGTTCGAGACGTAATTGATAGCAATAAAGAAAGTTATTATCCTGGATGCGAAAGAAATTCTTCACTTGAAGAAAGAGTATATTGCGCTGCGATAGATTTATTAAAAGAATACGATAATAAAAGAATACTTTTAGTAAGTCATTCTCATGCAATTAAAGGATTACTTTCTTATATTGATTCAAACAAATATTGCTTTTCAACAAAATTATTGAATATGAATATGACTCATTTATCAATTAGTAAAGACAAAGTAGAAGTAAAAGAATTACACGTTTTCTAGTAATCTAAGACGACATCAATTTTTAGTATATTATCAAATTCAATTTTTTCTTTAACAACATGTAGAGTTTTATTTATTGGATCGATATCAGAAATCAGTCCACAAATTTTTATGTATTGTTTCTTTTTATAATGGGTTATTTCTACCATGGTATTTTTTCTTAAGGATGAAATGACATCGGATAAAAGAAGTTTGTCTTCATCAGGCAATTCTATCTTATCAACATAAATTGTTTCTTTTTCTTTTATGGCTTCGCGGAAACCTTTTAATGAATCAAAAGGCAAAAATTGTTTAGCGCGATCAGCTTTAATTTTCTTCTCCACTGTTATGTCCTCCTAGTAGTTTATTTCTTTTTCTTGTCGTAGCTCCTTCTTGTAAATTCATCGCTTTAAGAATGGAGTTTTTACCGTACATTTTTTTGATCTCGTTTATGGTTCGTTCCATCGAACGTTCCTTTTTTACTTTTTCTTCGTCGGTAAATAAATCAAAAAATTCTTTATCTTCAGAGATAACATTATCTACAGCGATTGTAATTCGTCTTATTGGAAAATCTGGGCTTGTTGTTTGAAAGTACAAATCATCAAAGTACTTTAAAAGAATTGAAAAGACATTAGTTGTTTGTGTAATCTTTACTGCACCTCCAGTAGATTTAATAATATCTTTAGAGTATCCAATATTTAATACTAAGACATTACCTACAAGTTTTTTATCAATTAGTTCTAAACTTAATAAATCAACCATTTCTTTCATAGCAATTCGTGCTTTGTCATAAGTGTAATCTTCAAACAAGACTTGACCTTGAGATATAGAATTATTCTCACGTTTATAATTTTTGATTTCTTTCATCGTGCACGGTTCAATTCCCTTTGAATGATCGATAATAAATTCTCCATTTATTCCAAATTCTTTGTAGATTCTTTTTTCATCACAAAGTGCTATATCTTTCATAGTATATAGTCCCATATTATTTAATCTTCTACTTATTCCTCTTCCTATTTGCCAAAAATCTGTTAATGGAGTATGAAGCCATAATTCGTCTTTAAACTTTTGTTCGTCAAGATAACCGATATTCGATTTAATATGTTTTGCAGTAATATCAAGAGCGACTTTACATAAGAAAAGATTAGTTCCTATTCCGGCAGTTGCTGTTAAATGGAGTTCGTTATATATATCATTCATTATAGTTTTAGCGAGTTCTTCAGCAGTCATACGATATAACTTTAGATAGTTTGTTACATCTAAAAACGCTTCGTCAATTGAATAAACATGAATATCTTCTTTGGCAACATATCTAAGGTAGATGGAATATACCTCTGCAGAAGTATCGATATATTTTTGCATACGTGGTAAAGCGATGATATATTTAACATTTTTTTGAATTTCAAAAAGACGACATCTATTATGGATACCTAAAGCCTTCATAGCTGGAGTAATAGCTAAACATAATGCACCATTTTTCCTTGATGGATCCGCCACGACAAGATTTGTTTTAAATGGATCGAGCCCCCTCAATGCACATTCAACTGAGGCATAAAAAGTTTTTAAATCGATACATAAATATATTCTGTTCATATATATATTGTATCGTATTAGTCGCAAAAAAATTATTTGATTACTATTAAAATTTTCTATTTGACATTGAATTTACAATATCTTGTTTTTCGACTTAAAAAAAACTAATTGGTATGTTATCATTAGAGTTATGAAAAAACATCATGTACTGATGTTACTTCCGGTATTGGTTTGGGGACTTACTGGATGTAACGAAGAAAGTACAACATCACCAAATACATCCCTAATAAATAATTCTAGTTCGTTACCGACAACATCTGAGGAATATAGTTCTTCAACTGCAGAAGAAGTACCAACAAGCAGTGTTGATTCTTCTTCAGGCGAAATTTCATCACCTTCATCTAGCGAAGAAACAAATGATAAGGAAGATATTTCATCTATAGTTGAATATTGTCAAACACTAAAAGGTTCTGAAAATGAACAAGGTTGTGTTATTGGAACAAAGATGGTTACTTTTGAAGGACACCTAACTACTTATAATGATATGATTACTTCTAGTTCGGGTTATCTTCCAAAGTATGCTTATAGTTTTGTAGATAGTACTGGGTATATTTTTGCTCATTATAACGATAATAAATACTCTTCTTACGCAAACGGTAGTGATTCATTATATCGCGTTAAAGGTTATGCTTCTTTATATCTTGGTCAACCATGTGTAAATGTTAGTTCTATTGAATGGAAAGAAGGAAAAGATACAGAAATAACGAAAGATATTATTTCGTCTTTTGCAACTTCATATACCAATATTTCAGACTTATATGACTATACAACTTCTTTATCAATTAACAAAAAAGGAACACGTATGGGTAATTTAGTAAAAGTGAGAGCAAAATATATTGCTAAGATAAATAATTCAGTTATTGAAGTATACGACGGAAATAACGTATTAAGAATTCATGGTAATAGCAAAATTAATAACGGTCTTACTATTAATAATGTTTATGATTTTGTTGGCTTTGCTGATATGTATATGTATGCTCCTTCTTTAGAATATGTTCAAAGCACGTTCGTCGAACAAGGTGAGACTGAAGTATTTAATTCAACATTAGTTACTGCAGCAAATTTTGGTGAAATCCAAAAAACTAACGATTCTACAGCACACGTTAAAAATTACGAAGCAGCATTCAAAAAAGTTTTTAGAATGGAAGGTTACGTTAATTATTATTGGAAAGATGGTAGAGCTAATATGATTCTTACTGATAGTTATCAAAGTAGTAGTTTTGATACTATAAATAATGTGTATGGAAGTAGTAATAAATCTGTTATTTTTTCAAATGATAGTGAACAAAAACTTACTTCGGCAAACTATTCAGCATTGAAAGATTATGTTGATACCAACACTAAGGTTTCATTATGTTTCGTTGCTGACTTTCAAACAGCATTCAATAATACTTATTATTGGAGTGTATCTTTACTAAGTTCTTCACTTGCAGAGGTTAATGTTTGATACAAGCATTACTGTCTTGCGTATTTTACTTGTTTAGATTCAGGAGTATAGTTCATAAGTTAGTATTTATTATCTTCAGGGTCATGGAGCCAAAATTGATATGAACCATCCATACCTTTACAGATATTTGTATAATTAATTAATCCATTAGCTTGAAGTTTTATCAACATTTCGTCTATATCTACAACTTCAATACATATGTGTCTAAATCCATAAAATGAGTCAACGTTAATTTTATCTTTTTTTGATGGCTTTAATTCAATAAATTGATTATCAGAGACTCTAAATATATATGTCTCTTTGTTTGTAAATATAAGATCAAGCATTAAAACATCTTTGTAAAAATTAAGCACGTCAAAAATACTATTCGTGTTTATAACAATATTGCTCGTTCTTATTTGTTCTTTTTGAGTCATCGAAGATAGCTTGATTAAAATCTTAACTTCAAAACTAATAGGTTTTAAAACTTAACTGCAAAAGTTATGATTTTCACCTAACGATTTCGTTTTAAGATTCAAATTTATACGCCTTAATCGTTAACTTATTTGACAAAGTTCAAAAATAACCGTTAATCGATTTATAATGCCATAAAATACAAAAAAACAACACCAATTAATAGTATTGTTCATGTGTTATATAATGGTCGGAGCAGAGAGATTTGAACTCTCGACCTCTTGGTCCCGAACCAAGCGCACTACCAAGCTGTGCGATGCCCCGTGCTCTATTATCTTAATTGCGATTTTAAAAAAAAGCAATCCAATAATCATATTTCATAAAAAAATAAACTAATTGTGTATAATTATTATGTACATAGTACATTAATGAATGAGGTGAAACATGGACTTAAAACTAGATTACTTATCATTTCCTGATAAAAGAGGAATACTATCCTTTGTTGATTCTATGAAGAACATTGTATTTCCAAACTTTTTCTCAATATATGAAGGTGATAAAGAAGAATATAGCAAATCGATGTATCTATTTAAAAAATACATTTCAGATAACGATGAACATTGTAATAAATTCTTTCAAAAGGTAGATAAATTACGTAAGAAAATGATGGAAGATTTAGAATCGTTCTATAACTCTGATCCAGCCTGTGATTCTTATGAAGAAATTATCTCTACTTATCCTGGATATACTGCGACATTCTATTACCGTATAGCGCATGAATTGTATCGCTTAGGACTTAAAGTAAGAGCCCGTATTATTTCAGAAGAAGCGCATTTCTTAACTGGAATTGATATTCATCCAGGCGCTAAAATCGGTCACTATTTCTTCATTGACCACGGCACGGGTATTGTTGTTGGAGAAACCACAGTTATCGGAGATAACTGTAAATTATATCAAGGTGTAACATTAGGTGCGTTATCTTTAGCTAAAGGTCAATTGATGAAAGGAATCAAAAGACACCCAACAATTGGAAACAGAGTTACTATATACTCTGGAGCTTCTATATTAGGTGGGGATGTTACTATTGGTGATGATGTTGTCATTGGTTCAAACGTTTATATCTGTGGCGAGTCTATTCCTTCTAATCGAAAAGTGATTATCTCTAAACCTAAGTTAATAGTAATAGAGAAAAAACATAAATAAAAACAAAAGTGATAAATGCTTTAATTGCAAATATCACTTTATTTTTTTACTTTGTTCCGAAGATACGATCTCCAGCGTCACCTAGACCTGGAAGAATATAACCTTTTTCGTTTAACTTTTCATCTACAGCGGCTAAATAGATATGAATGTTAGGATAGGCTTTTTCGACAGCTTTGATTCCTTCTGGGCAGCCAACTAAACACATTAATCTAATATTTTTATATCCTCTTTTTTCAACTGCTCCGATAGCGGCAATAGCGCTGCCACCGGTGGCAAGCATTGGATCGATAATAACTACTAATGGATTCTCTACTACAGGTAGTTTGAAATAATATTCATGTGGTTCAAGAGTCTTTTCATCTCTGAACATACCAATATGACCGGTTCTTGCGGTTGGAATCATTCTTCTAACTCCATCAACCATTCCAATACCAGCACGAAGGATTGGGGCAAGAATAATTTTGTTCTCTAATTTTTCACGATGTAATTTAGCTCCGGTAGGGGTTGAAATTATTTCATCTGAAGGATAAGTTTTCAAATCTTTGAATACTTCAAAAGACATTAATGATGCAATCTCATCAAGATTTTCACGAAACTCCTTACTTTTTGTGGTTTCGTCTCTCATGATGGCGAGTTTGACATCAATTAACGGATGTTTTACTACTGTTAACATGTTTTTATCTCCTTTTTCACTATTTTTAATTATCTTACAAATGAACTAAATAAACAATACTTAAGATATATTTCTTTTTTGTATTGTTTAAGATATTATTAATGTATAAGTATTTTAAAGGAGAAAATAATTATGAAAATAGCTTTGATTGCTCACGATAAGAAAAAACAAGAAATGATTGATTTATGCGTTAAATATAGAGATGTTTTAGCAAAGCATACCCTTTTCGCAACTGGAACAACCGGTACTATGGTCATGGGAGAAACAGGTCTATCTATTACTAGAATGAAATCCGGTCCACTTGGTGGAGACCAACAAATTGGTTCTATGGTTGCTGAAAATAAATTAGATATGGTTATTTTCTTAAGAGATCCACTTCATGCATTACCACATGAACCAGATATTTCTGCCTTGTTAAGATTATGTGATGTTATGTCTATTCCTCTTGCTACCAATTCTGCTAGTGCAACAATAATGCTTAATTATTTAGCGGATTTAGATAAGATTAACAAATAAAAAATAAATAAGATTAAGAAAAAAGTGATTCAGCTTTTTTTCATAATTAAAATCACCAGGACTATTTTTTATATACATCAAGGATGATTTTTACACACTGGTCGATTCCTAATGAATTACTATTTAATGATATATCATAATTACAAGGTCTTCCCCATTTTTGATTGGAATAGAATCTTTTATAAGTCGCTCTTCTTTTATCTTTATCTCTTACTTTTGGTTCTATATTTTGATTCAAATGATAATTATACGCTTAATGATATAGCTTATTTGATTTGTAGAGGTGGCTGGCCTATATCTGTACAAGATGATAAAGAACTTGGCTATGAGATTACGCGCAACTATTACGATAGTTTCTTTGTTTTTGAAAATAGTGAAAATGAGAAATTTCGTAATAAAAAGCCTGAAATTTTAAAAATGATTTTTCGCAGTCTTGCTCGTAATATTTCAATAGAAGCACCTAATACTACGATAATTTATGATAAAAAAGGAGATAACCAAATGGTATATCTCCACATTATTTCTTAATGGCGGAGCAAAAGGGATTTGAACCCTTGCGAGTGTTACCTCCTACCGGTTTTCGAGACCAGCCCCTTCAGCCAGCTTGGGTATTGCTCCAATGCAAAAACAATTATAACATTAAATAAAAATGTGTTCTACAATAAATTCATTATTTTCATTTACTACTTTATGTAAGAAACGATTAAATGAAACCGTTTAAAAAAAAAAACCTAAAAAAAATAATTGGCATTGATAAAGCAGATCATTATTATTAATCCATAAAGCTAGGAAGAGAAATAGTATTCTTGGAGATAGATATGAGCGAGTTACTGGTGGTGAGAGAGTAATATTGAAGGACAGGAAGAACGCGTCTTGGAGCTGCAACTCTGAATTCATAGGAGCTGACGGAATTGCCCGTTAAAGCAGAGGAGTATTATTGGTGAAAGATGTACTCTATAAGGTTATTAATGTGAATTAATGACAAACTAAGGTGGTACCACGTATATTACGTCCTTAGGCTTATTGAAGCCTAGGGATTTTTTATTTCCTCTAGGTGTTAAGTTTCACTATTAAGGAGGTAAAAAATATGAAACTCAAAAAATTATTCGGTTGTCTTCTTCTTGTTACAACATTAGGAACAACCACAAGTTGTGGAGACGTCTTTGGATGTGGTGGTGATTTATCAACAATTATTGCATCTAAAAAATTAGTTGTTGGTTTTGAAGCTGGTTACAAACCATTCGAGTATAAAAACTCAGCAAATGGACAATTTCAAGGGTTTGATATTGAAGTATCCAAATTAATTGTTGAAGAAATTAATTCGACAGATAATTCCAATGTTAATGTCGTCTTTAAAGATATGAATTTCGATGGATTAATCGGGTCATTACAAGCTAAACAAATAGATCTTATTGTTTCAGCTTTTTCAATTACCGATACAAGAAAAGAATCAGTCTTATTTTCTGATTCTTATTTCGAATCTAAAACTGTTGTCGTTACTAAGGAAAGCAATACATCAATAACTGATTTTGATTCGTTAAAAAATGTCAAACTTGGTGCTCAACTTGGAACAGTACAAGGCGATATTATTTCTGGAGAAGATTTCTCTTCTTCGAATCAAACTTTAACATCAATTTCAAATTTAATTCTCGCCTTACAATCAAATACATTAGAAGGCTTAGTGGTAGAAAAACCGGTTGCAGAACAAATTATTAAGTTACAAAGTGGCTTAAAAATAATTGATTCAATAGACTTTGGTGATGATGGGGCTTATGGCATAGCGACAAATTATACTATCGGCGAGGACCTGATCAAAATTGTTAATTCATGCATAAAGAAAAATACTGATAATGGTAAGTTGAATCAGTTGTATCAAGAAGCAGCAAATGGTTCTTTAGTTAGTGACTAACGATAATGATTAATAATCTTGATTATGTGTTAGATTTTAATCCGGTATTTAAAGCTACTGGTCAATTTATGCAAGGTGTGTTAATAACACTTGGCTTTGCGCTTGCAACTATAGTAATTGGAACTTTATTGGGTTTCTTATTATGTTTATGTCGTATTTCAAAAAGTAAAGTACTGTCTTCGATTTCAGCTTTTTATATTTCTGTAGTAAGAGGAACACCACTTCTTATTCAACTATATATTTTAGCGTATGGTATTCCAATGCTACTTAGTGTAAATATCAGTATTTACATATCTGGAATATTGGCTTTAGGATTAAATTCTTCGGCCTATGTTGCGGAAATTTTCCGCTCGGGAATTCAGTCGGTAGATAGTGGTCAAATTGAAGGTTCTCGTTCATTAGGATTCTCCTATTCGTATACGATAAAAAATGTTGTTTTCCCACAAGCGTTAAAAAATATTTTACCGGCAATCGGAAATGAATTTGTCACCATTGTTAAAGAATCGTCCGTTGTTTCTTTAATTGGAATTGCTGATATTACAAGAGTAGCAGATATAGTCAAAGCGGATACTTTAAAAGTATTTGAAGCTTTGATTTATGCAGCTGTTTTATATTATGTAATTACTACAAGTTTGACCTTTTTAATTTGTTTTGGAGAAAGGAAACTCAATAAATATGCAGCAAGATAATATCATTATTCAAGTTGACAATTTAAAGAAAAACTTCTCTTCATTAGAAGTTCTTAAAGATATATCTTTCAATGTAATAAAAGGAAAGGTTTATTCAATAATAGGACCTTCTGGAAGCGGTAAATCTACTTTCTTACGTTGTTTAAATTTACTTGATATTCCCACTAACGGAACGATTAGTTTCGAAGGCCGAACAATATTTGGAAAGAATAACAAAAATAAAGATTCTATCTTAATATCAGAAAAAGAAGTTAATAAACTTAGAACCAAAGTTGGTATGGTTTTCCAATCGTTTAATTTATTTAATAATAAAACTGTTATTCAAAATGTAATGATTGGACTTACGGACTTACTAGGTAAGAATAAAGAAGAAGCGAAAGAAATTTCTTTAGATTTATTAGATAAAGTTGGAGTTAAAGAAAAAGCTGATGAATATCCAATAAAACTTAGTGGTGGTCAAAAGCAACGTGTTGCTATTGCACGTTCTTTAGCGATGAATCCGGATGTAATTCTCTTTGATGAACCAACTTCAGCATTAGACCCTGAAATGGTAAAAGGCGTTTTAGATGTTATAAAAAAATTAGCGGATTCAGGCATGACTATGGTTATTGTTACTCATGAAATGGGTTTTGCTAAAGAAGTATCTGACGAAGTAATTTTTATGGATGGTGGGTATATAGTTGAACGAGGTACACCAGAACAAATATTTAAAGATACTAAAGAAGAAAGAACTAAACAATTTTTAAACGCAGTTCTATAATTAATAAGCTTTGAGATTTTAGAAATTTCAAAGTTTTTTTCTTATTAAAATTGTTTTCAATGACTTTCCTACTTAATTGAAGTTAATGATAATTTATACTATAATCGTATAGTACCTGTCTTTAGGTTAGAACCTTAAAATATAGTGTTAAATTAATCAAAATATAATTCTGCGTTTAAGATATTTTCAACGTCTTTTTTTCTAAGTTGAGCATTATCTAATTTAGCTAAACCTAGTCT
>JAEWSJ010000004.1 GCA_023398335.1 Bacillota bacterium | reverse complement strand
ACCACGCACAACCAAGATTTTCAGGAAGTATCACCTCTGGAAGAATTGTTTCATCAATATTTCCGCCCCGCCAAAAAGAACGAAGAAGGCGAGTGGTTGCTTGCCGTGGGCATATTGGAACACATTCTCCGCAAGAGTGCTTTGCGGCTCAGCACCGGTAAGATTGTGCACTTTGGCCGTTTGCTCACCCGCATTGGTGTTATTTCACGACGATGTAGTGAGGGGAAAGTTTATTTTGTGGTGAAAAAAGAGTAGCTTTACGGTGCCTTGTTATAATTGAACCATTTAGTTAAATAGTAAATGGCTGCATTACGCTAAATTAATGTCTGTTTATGGAAGAAAATAAAAACAACAATCCTGGATTTTGGGATAAATACGGATTACTTATTTTATTGGGCGTATTAAAAATGCCATTTGCCGGTTTTGTATTAGTAATGATTGTTTTTTATGCAATATACGATCCAATATTCGGGCCAGATCCAATAGATAATTCTGGAGCTGTTGAATATAGGGATACGTTATTTTCGGTTTGCAACGATTCAACCGAAGTATTGTTTTATTTAAGCACAAAACATAAAATTACACTAAAAAGAAACAATGTTACTTTTTTTTGGAAACGACAGTTGCAAACAGTTGATAGCGAATGCTGAATGGGAATGTTACGATGCTGTAAAAAATGACTCATCAAAAATACCAAATCCATTTAGAATTCTAGATAAATCACCATCAACTAGGAGATTAGGTAATATGTTTGATATTAGAATATTCATAGACAGAAAAGGACTAATAGGCAAAACAAGTATAATAGTAGATGTTAAACACAGTAATTTAACTGGGATTCCAAAAACACGATCTTATGGGTCATGTAAGATATACAATATCACTCTTAATTGTTATGAAAATATGCCATTTGAAGATGTAAATAGTTATTATATAAAATAAATTGTATTTCAAGTTTTATACAGATCTACAGTAAGCTGTCTTTTATGATTGCACTAGGTGCTACGCTAATTTAGACGCTAATTTGTATGGGTTAACTTATCTTTTGATATTAATTTATATGTATTTGTTGGATCTTTTTATTGCTATACGGGATTTTTTTATAATCTACGAATTAGTGAGAAAATTAAAATATATACAAAAGTTTAATAAGTATATATTTAACTCGTAAATAGCAAGAATGAATAATTCTATTGGCGTGTTATATCATAAATTCAATGAGGCAATACGCTAATTTTATAGCAAAATATTTTTTTTGAATGATGTTACTTTAAACCATAATCTATATCTTTGTAAAGAGCTGAAAATAATATCAAAAAAAATGGAAACGACAAAAGATATAAATAGAATAAAGGTGGTTCTTGTAGAGAAGAAGAGAACTAATAAGTGGCTGGCAGAACAGTTATATAAAGATCTTGCTACTGTTTTAAAGTGGTGCAAAAATACATTCCAATCTGGTTTGGAAATACTATTACAGATAGCCAATGCACTGGAAGTAGACGTGAAAGATCTTTTGAATTCTTCTTTGGACGAGAGTATTCAAACTGTAAGGTTTGTGAAATAAAGAGCAATCTGAAAATAACATTGAAGTAATGGATAAAAATGCACTTGTAAACAAAATGCGAACTATTGAAGGGCTAACTAGTGATGAAAAATCAGCCTTAATAGATTTATTGCGTAAGCAAAAGAAATATGGTTTAGTGTGGGAAGATAAGCCGGAAGATGTAGAGGAACGTCTCAGGGATGAGTTACCTGTGTTGAAAGAGGTAAAAGAACGTGCTCTTATTAGTGAGGATAAGGATGCCCCAAATCATATTCTTATTGAAGGTGATAATTTGGAAGCTCTCACTACTCTTAGTTATACACATGAAGGAAAGATAGATGTGATTTATATTGATCCTCCTTATAATACAGGGAATAAGGATTTTGTTTACAATGATTCTTTTGTTGATATCGAAGATGGCTATAGACACTCCAAATGGCTTTCATTTATGAGTAAACGATTGAATATCGCAAAAAAACTTTTGTCAGATGAAGGGGTTGTATTTATTTCTATTGATGACAATGAACAAGCACAATTAAAATTGTTGTGCGATGAAATATTTTTACCTAATAACTTTGTAGGTGTTTACTTTTGGAAACGTACCAGTACTCCTCCAGCTTTGTCCTATAAAATTAGAAGGAAGCTAGAATATGTTCTTTGTTATCAGAATAAAGATTTACCTCAAAGAACCTATGCTCAAGGTTATATAAATGGCGGAGATGTTCCGTTATTAAATTCAGGTAATCCACTTGGAATTTTAGAATTTCCAATGAATTCAGTGCATTTTAACATTCCAGACGGAGTCTATATAGCTAAAAACTCATATAAAATAGATTTAATTGATGGTGTAATAGTAGAAAATGGTAGAAATAAAAATGCTTTTAAAGCTAAGGGGAATTTTAAGTGGGGACAGAAGAATCTTAATAGAGAAGTTTCTGAGGGTACTTATTTTTTAATTAAATCATTTCAGTTTTCACCACGTTTTCAAAAAAGTAGTAAGTCAACAAAGATTCCATCTAACATTATTGATGACGAAGTTTTAGTGGGTACAAACGAAGAGGCCCAAAAAGAAATCAGAGAGTTAAACCTTGATTTTAATTATGCTAAACCAACTTCTTTAATCTCGTATTTATCTAAGATGCCTTTTTGGGAGAATAAGAATATTACCATCCTTGATTTTTTCGCTGGTAGCGGTACAACCCTTCATGCAACAATGAAATTAAACTCTGAAGATGGCGGACACCGTAAATGCATTCTTGTAACTAATAATGAGAATAATATTTGCGAAGAAGTTACATATGAACGTAATAAACGAGTTATAAACGGTTATACAACGCCAAAAGGTGATGAAGTAGAAGGACTGAAGTCCAATACTCTCCGTTATTATAAAACGGACTTCATCTCTCGTGATCAAACGCCACGCAATATGCGCGCCTTGGTTGTAGCGTCCACAGATTTACTTTGCATAAAGAATGATATTTATACAGAAAAACTATTTGCAGGCAAGAAACTGCCTGTAAAGTTCGCTCGCTATTTTGAGGAAGGAGAACGAAAAATGTTGGTTATCTATGACGAACGAGTAATTCCATTCATTATAGAACTGCTGCAATCAATGCCTTTGGAAAAAGAAAAAATTATGATTTACCTTTTTTCTCCGAGTAGTTACGCTTTTGATGATGAATTTATAGAGGTTGTAGATAAGGTGAAGCTTTGTGCATTGCCTGCTGCAATTTATGACGCTTATAAGAAAGTGTTGCCCAAACGCAAACCTAAGTTTTTGCCGGAAGCATTGGCCAAGGTGGATGGGCTGGCACATTCTTCTTTAAAAAGTGAACATTTTTTTCAGCCTGAACTCAACTTTGATGGTAATGGAGGTGAATTATGAGCATGCAAACCTATCAAACATACGTGAAGTTCCCAGAAATGTCATCAGTGGCAAAGGAAATTATACCGCAGATAAATCAAGCATTCAATGCTATGCATGTGTTTGAATTTATAACTACTGCAAGGGTCAAATTTGATAATAAGTTGAGATACGTCTTAATAACTAAAATGAAAAAAATATTAGAAGAAGGAGGAAAAGCATGAAAAATATAGCATACCAACAGAAAGCTGTAAAAGAATTGGTAGGCAAGACCATTGATCTATTATCGTTAAGTGGTAATCGGCATATTTTGGTATTCAAGTCGCCCACCGGTAGCGGGAAAACAGTTATGGCCTCGGAAATGCTTATGCGCTTAAATAATGAACTGATAGAACGGCCGGATTCTCCTTATACAGAAGTGGCTTATATATGGATAGCACCCAACAAATTACATGAACAGAGTTATTTTAAAATGAAGAATTACTTCACGGAAACAAAAGTACTTCGCCCTGTTATATACGATGAATTGGACCATTCTATAGATGGTTATATTAAATCCGGGGAAATATTGTTCGTCAACTGGGAGAGTATTAATAAGGATAATGCTATAATGATTCGTGATACAGAATTATCAGCGTCGCTCTATGACATAACTCGCCGAACTCAGGTAGATAATGGCATTCCTATAGTGGTTATTATTGATGAGGAGCACATGTTTGGTAGCAGAAATGCTAAGAAGTCTGAGAAAGTGTTAGCCAATATACAGCCAAAAGTTGAAATAAGACTATCTGCTACTCCTCTTCCGGAAACGACCGCACGTGCTGACGAGCAAGTGAACGTACCTCGAGAAAAAGTTATCGCGGAAGAGATGATAAAAGAAGGGGTTGTATTGAACCCTGAGCTAGTGTTCAAAGAATCTTTAGGGTCATTGAATCAACATCTTATCTATTTAGCTTTAAAAAAACGTAAAGAACTGGCGGAAGCATATAATAAGTTGGGGGTAAACATAAATCCTTTATTACTCATACAGTTGCCCAATGATGGTGAAGGAATGAGTAGTGAAGATAACAGTGTAAAGGAGGAAGTACTTGAATACCTTGATAAAATAGAAAATATAACTGTCAATAATGGTAAGCTGGCTATCTGGCTAAGTAATGAAAAAACAGATAACTTGAGAGATATAGCTGATAATGATGATCTTACTGAAGTGTTGCTCTTCAAACAGGCAATTGCTTTAGGTTGGGATTGTCCTCGTGCTGCTGTGCTTTTAATTTTCAGGAAGATTGAAAGCTTTACATTCTCGGCCCAGACTGTAGGACGTATTCTGCGTATGCCTGAGCAGCATTATTATCAGAATGATATCTTAAATAGGGGATATGTTTATACTAACCTGAGTAAAGATATCATAGAAATTGTGAAGGAAGATATGGACTATATGTCTTCGTTACATGCTGTGAGAAGAGCTGAACTTGTCAATGTGAATCTTATTTCGGAATATAATGAACGTACTTCTGCAGAGCGTAACCGACTTGGCTCTGATTTTAAAAGGCATTTAATAAGCACTTTTGAAAAGAATTGGCTGGTGACCAATCTTATGCATTCTCTTTTTACTGCCGCTGAATTTGACGGTGAGGAAGAACAAGACTTAAGCCAGGAGGATAGGGCTAGTCAAATTTATAAAAACAGACAGGCTGTTGTCGACAAAATCAATTTCAATGTGGCCAGTATTAGTATTGATATAGTTGAGGATCTTGAAATAACAGGAGAGATTGGACAGACCATGATCAAAAATAAGGCTAAGTATGTACGTACCATGAGTGAACTGAATATAGCTTTTATGGCCTTCTGTGCGCAAGTACTCGGCGGCACATACGAAAGGGTTAGCGTAAAGACCTTGGCAATTGCTTTGCAAGAAGCTATGGAAGAGCTTTTTGAACTATTTGAAAGTGATGCAATTAAAGTTATTCTTTTTCGTGCAAATAGGAAAAAATTTATAGATATTATTCAAAAAGCGTTGAATTCATATTCTCATATTCTTAGAAAGAGACAAGTGGAATATAAATCAAAAGGTTTTGTGAGATATAACTGGGAAGTACCTGCCGACCGCCTTTACAAAGAGGATACGAATATTATAAATGAGCAGGTAGAAAATCACGCTTTGATGCCGTATATACAGCTTCAAAATATATTTGCTCCTGAGCTTAAATTTGCTCAATTTCTTGAAGAAAATAAAGAATACATAGACTGGTGGTATAAGAATGGAGATTCTGGCAAGCAACATTATTCCATAGGGTACACGAATGTGGATGAAGAAAAAGCGTTATTTTATGTAGACTTTGTTATCAGAATGAAAAATGGACAGATATTTTTATTTGATACTAAGAGTGCAGGTAGTGATAAAAACGGTGTCAATAAGCATAATGCTTTGATTGATTACATTAACAATGATGAGAATAAAGATAAGAGCCTTAAAGGTGGAATTATTATTCAGGATGGAGAAAACTGGAAATATTCTCCAATGAAGATTGAAAATACAACAGAGATTGTAAACTGGGATAGTTTCTACCCTGATGAATATAAATCATAAAGTGATGGAAAAAGGATTAGATAATAAATTTCTTCATTACGGTATACGTAATGAAGATATGCAGTTAATTAAAGCTTTATGCGAAAAGCATGAAGTGGATTTTAATTGGGTAAGTGAAGATATTCTACGAAATTATCATGCCAAAAAGGTTGATTCTATTGAAATAACTGATAATGAGACAGAGTCGGTTATAAAATCAGCAATTCAACAAATCAGATAGGAGGATACCATGATAATAAAACGGATAAAAGTAAGCAACTATAAAACTTACCTGAATTTGGATCTTGATTTGTCTGTCAACAGTGAACAGCCAATTATTCTTATTGGTGGTATGAACGGCGGAGGTAAAACTACCTTGTTTGAAGCAATCTGTGGTGCGCTATATGGCCTAGAAATTAAGAATAAGCAACATTTTAATGAATTGCTTAATAATGGTGCTTTTAATAAAGCAGAGCATAAGATTGAGTTGGAACTAACTTTTGTGGGACTAGTTCTTGGTCAAGAGCAAAAATATATATTGAAGCGTACATATGTACTTAATCCAGCAGAGAAACCTGTGGAAAGTGTATCTCTAAATATGAATGGAAACATATTTGTTTATGGAACTGCTACTCCTCCGGCGCAACGTGCAAAAAGTGAGCAACAGGTAAACAAGATTATAAAGGCTAATCTTCCACAGGAATTAAGTCAGTATTTTTTGTTCGATGCCATGCAATCCAGCAAGTTATTAGAGGAAAATATGTTTGCTCAAATCATTCGCGATAATATAGAGAATGTTATGGGGTTCAATAAATATATTCAGTTGAAGCGTGCGTCTGAAAAGCTCTTGCAGGAATGGACTGTTCAGAGGATGAATGCTCAAAAAGAAATTGAAGAATATGAAGGTTTATGCAAGGATAAATTGGATCTTGAAAATAAGATAAATTGTGTGTCTGAGGATATGGATAAACTTTATAAGTATCTGGCAGCGATGAAAGAAAGTTACGATAAAGCAAAATCCGGAGAAGAAGATGAGAATCAGACAAAAATAAAAATCCAACAACTAGATAGTAGCATACAGGAAACAATAAAAAAGGTTATTGATTATTCCACTTCTGTAAAGGGATTTGTAGAGAACCTTGAATTGAATATTTTTTTGCCCAAAATAGCATCAAATATGTCGGTAGAGATTAATGGCATATTAAAGCTTAAAGATGACTTGAAACAAGGACTTGGTGGACAATATACTCCTGAAGAGGTTTTTTTGATTACAAAAGATGTGCTTGATTATCTGAAAGAATTTGCATTATGCTCTTCTGATATTGATTTAATGAATGTGGCTAATTATATTCTTGCTAAGCAGAAACGAACAGATAAGCAAGATGATTATGCTTTTCTTGATGATTCGGAAGTAGATGCCCTAAAAGGGTTGCTTAATATCAATTATACGAATGACTTTTTGCAATTAGACCGGACTAGGCAGGAACTTGAAGAAAGAATTCTTAATTTGAGTAATCAGAAAATACAGAAAGAGGCTTATGAAAGAAGTCAGATTAGGGGAAACTTTGAAATGATAAAGGACTATGAGGCAAAAGAATCCCAAATTAAACGTTTAGAAGAAGAAAAATTGCAAATTTCTGATGATATTGCTCGATTGAATAAACGTATTCATCAGTATGATGTGCAGATTCAACAAGAACCAGATATTAAGTATGATACATTGGCAAAAATGAAGCCGTTTTTTGAAGATGTAGTAAACTCGTTACTTAGACAGAAAAAACTTCTTATAGAAAATGAAATGCAAAAACAACTCAATATGTTATTACTCTCTTATAAAGGGTGCATTGCTCGCGTTGAGTTGTCAGATACACTAGACAATTTTGCTATAAAATTATATCATAAGGCCGGAAATGAGATATCATTGAATCAACTCAATGCTGCTTCAAAGCAAATTTTCATTCAAGTATTGCTTAAGGTGCTGCGTAACCTGGGAGATTATAATCCACCGGTAATGATTGATACAGTCATGGGGGTGTTAGATGAAGAAAGTCGTGATGTTTTGATGGAAGAATATTTTCCCCAGTTGGCTGAACAAACAATTTTGTTATGTACAACTTCCGAAATTCGTAAAGACAGTGATTATTTGCGTTTGGAACCATTTATCTCAAAAACTTACACGTTGAAACGTAATGTGGAAGGACAAAATACTGTTGTAGAAAACGGTTATTTTGGTATTAATCTTAAAGATTGAAAATATGGAAATTGCATTAGATAATGTACGTCAGGCAGAAGGCATTTTGGATGAACTAAATGCCTTGAAAGAAATAATAGAACATCGTCTTAATTTATCTCGGGTTATTGGTTCAGAGAAACGTGTGACACTTACAGGGAATAAAATTATGCGTATTTGTTTAATTGCAGGTTTAAACCTCGCAGATAAACGTTCTTTGGAAGAAGTAAATAGTATTCAACTTTCAAGATCAAGTATTAGAATTCCGTCTAGTTTCTTTACGCATAATGATTTGCGTTCTTTATACTCAGCTTTGCTGAAACTTAGATATAGAGATTTTAAGATTGATTGGAATGACAACCCATTGGTTTCAAGAATCATTGCGGCAGAAATGTTTAGAGGCAAAGAGTATTTGCTTGATGAGAATAAATTGAACGATTTCCTGCTCACAACTACTACTTATAGAAAAGCTTCTGGTTCTGTTCCTGCTCTAGAACTTATTATCGGACAGTATAGTGATGAAATGGAAGCTTCACTAAACATCAATGGTAAAGCAATTACCAATACCCAAATTCTTATAGCTGGGTCGACCGGATCGGGTAAAACAAACTTATTAGCAGTGCTTATTAATCAGTTCAGAAGACTTTCAGTAGAAACGACTTATCCTGTAAATTTCCTTTTGTTTGATTATAAGGGAGAGTTTTCAGATCCTGCAAATATTGGTTGGTTGAATCATTTTGATGTTGATAGGAGTTGTTTGTTGAATCCAATGGAGAAACCTCTTCCGTTTACTCCGTTTAAAGATTTTACAGGAAAGACGATAAATGAAATTAATCTTTACTCAACTGAGATGGCTAATGCTCTTTGTGTGCTCGATAGAGCGAATATTAGCGCAAACATGAGTAATAGGTTGAGTGAAGCGATAGTGGATGCATATAAATATACAAATTGTACTCCTATCACTTTTGAATTAATTCTGCAAATATATCAAAGTAAAATGGTAAATTCGGATAAAGATGATAGTGTGACCTCTGTTTTGAAACAGCTAATAAGAGCAAACTTATTTGAGAAGGAAGATAAAGTAAATTTGACAGATGAATGCTTTATTATCAGAATGGATAAATTTCCAAAGGATGGTCCATTGGCTAAAGCTATTGTATACTTTATAGTTTCGAAACTGAACTTGATATATGAAAAATTAGAAAAACAAGCTGTTAGTGAGGATTATGTGCAAATACGTCATTTTACAATCATTGATGAGGCGCATTATATGTTGGATTTTGATAATCGCCCATTGAGGAATCTGATTGCTGTTGGACGTAATAAGGGGTTGAGTATTATTCTTGCAACGCAAAATATGGAAAGTTTTAAAAGCAAGCATTTTGATTTTTATGCAAACGCTCAATATCCATTGATTATGAAGCAACAGACTATTTCAGACCCTGTCATTAAAGATCTGTTTGGCGTTAATGGAAAGGAATTACAAGAAATTAGAAGTGAAATTGCGGGTTTACAAAAAGGTGAACTTATTATA
Source organism: Bacillota bacterium (assembly GCA_023398335.1). Classification (GTDB taxonomy): domain Bacteria; phylum Bacillota_I; class Bacilli_A; order RFN20; family CAG-288; genus HGM10890. The sequence goes on along the minus strand of JAEWSJ010000004.1, from coordinate 446 downwards.
AAAGACCAGAATGCGTTTTTGCTTGATATTGGAAAAAAGTATAAGAAAATTAAGGTTTCCCATTTAATATAATTCTTTGCGCTAATTATATTTGTAAATGTAGTATATTGTGCTACGATAGAGGGCAGTTAATAAAAGAATGGTATGTCTTATTATGTTAACCCACCTAAGCTTAATCTGATTATACAGATTTAAACTCATAAAGTGTATAAAAAATACGGACTGTTCAATCAGCCCGTATTTTTTTATTTATGCATTTGCAACATTAAACTCTGCTTTTAAAATTGACACAATCTCTTTAACACTACTTATCTTTTTCGCTAAATAAGCGTTTGCACCGGCAAAAGTATATCCTTTTTGCATGTCGCCCTTGTAGGCGTTGTACAATGCTCGTATAATGCAGTAAGGACTTTTGGTGTAGTCGCAGGTCTTAATGCAGTGCACAG
>JAEWSJ010000013.1 GCA_023398335.1 Bacillota bacterium | reverse complement strand
AAGTATCATGTACACCATTATACACCATTAATTATACAATATAAAAATAAATAAAACAATATAAAAACAAAAAAACATATTACATAGTAATATGAATTCACAATATTATTATTTATATCAATTTTTTCATCGGAAAAATATGGTGTTAAATCCTAAAAACGGGACATATTACATAGTAATATGAATTCACAATATTATTATTTATATCAATTTTTTCATCGTAAAAATGTGGTGTTAAATCCTAAAAACGGGAGATTTTAATCAAGACTTATCAATTGAGATTAACACTACACATTAATCATTAACGAAATATCTTGCGTTAAGTCTCATCTAACCTTATAATATATAAGATATCTGAATTTTTGGAGGATAGTATGTCAGGATTTGAAATTACTTTGTTCGTTATCTCAATTATATTAATATTACTTGCTTTGCTCACAGGTGGTAAATCAGAAGGTGCTTCTGGTGCTATTACCGGTGGAACAAAGATGAATATATTTGCCAAGACCAAGGAAAGAGGAGTTGATAAAATCATCTCTTATATCACCATGGGATTTGCCATTCTATTCTTCTTGTTTGGCATTTTAGCCCGCTATTTATAAAAAATAAATAAAAGGGACTTTATTTCCCTTTTTTATTTGTCTGTCGTCGTTACTACAACTTTCTATCGCTTTTTGAAAATCGATCTATTAACACATATGGAGGAAACAATATGGATTTTAAACTTTTATCAAAGTATCTCAAAAATACAGCTAGGTCATTAACTGATATAGCCAAACAATTTAAACTCACCGAAAAGGAAACTGAAACAGAACTCGAGACTTATCTTGAATCTGGTATCATCGTTTTAACTTTGGATGGTTACATGCTCTCTAAAGATTGTAACATCGTCTTAGGAAAAATCGTTTTAAGAAAATCCACTTTTGCGTATGTCACTCCAGTAGGTGCTAAAGACGATAAAAGTTCTGATATAAGAGTAAGTGGTAAATCATTAGAAGGATTTATTTTAGGTGATTTAGTTTATATTCGTGACGATTACGAATTAAACGGAACCATCGTTGGTTTATATAAAAGAAAAGAATACCTTGTTGGTACGGTTTTTAAGCGCACAAATAAAGGTTATTATTTAAAAGCTAAAGAAGTCGAAGAAACCAATATTAATATAGTTATTGATGAAGACTTAGCTAAATATGATATCTCTGATGGCGATTTAGTAAAATGCAAAATCGAATCCTATGTCATTGATGAAATAAAAGCAAAATTTGAAGGAGTATTAGTAAAAGCTGATGAAGTCGGTGCTGATATATCTTCAATCATCGTTTCTAACGATGCACCTTTAACTTTCCCAAGTGAAGTCTTAGTAGAAGCAAAAATGCTTTCGCAGGAAGTAAGTGAAAAAGAATTAATTGGTCGTGAAGACTTTAGAAATCACAATATTGTTACTATCGATGGTGATGATGCCCTTGATTTTGATGATGCTGTTGAAATTCAACCAGTAACTCATGGTTACTTAATTGGAGTTCATATTGCGGATGTTGGTCATTATGTTAGACCCACTTCTTTCTTAGACCAAGAAGCAGAAAAAAGAGGAACATCAATCTATGTCGCAGACAGAGTAGTTCCAATGTTACCAAAAGAATTATCCAATGGTATTTGTTCCTTAAATCCAAATGTCGATAGATTAGTTATTTCATGTATTATGAACGTTGATGAATCTGGAAACGTCTTTAAATCCAGAATCGTTCCGGGTATTATTCGTTCACATGGAAGACTTACATATAATCAAGTAAATAATTTATTTGATAATAATGATAAAGGCGAATTAAACGATGAAACAGTCGATATGCTTCTTCTTTTAAAGAAAGCTACTGCAAAAATCAGAAAAAGAAGAGATCGTAACGGAGCGTTAAATCTTGAATCAACCGAACTCAAATTTGTTCTTGATGAAAAAGGTCAACCAACTGATGTTGTAAAAAGAGAACAAAAAACAGCCGAAGAGATGATTGAAGACTTAATGATTATCGCTAATGTTGAAGTAGCTAAATTACTTGAAGAAAAGAAGATTCCATGCTTATTTAGAGTTCATGACAATCCACCTACCGATAAAATTAATTCCTTCAAACAATTCTTAAAAAATATTAACATGACAAAAGATTTCCCTTCAAAGATATCTTCTGTCAATCTTTCTAACTGGTTAGAAAACATCAAAGATAAAGAAATGCACGAAGTTATTTCTTCGTTCTTACTTAGATCTTTAGCTAAGGCAAAATACTCTCCAGATAATTCAGGACACTTTGGTTTAGCCGAAGAAGATTACTTACATTTTACTTCCCCAATTAGAAGATACCCAGATTTAATCGTTAATCGTACTTTACATACATACGTCTTTGAAAAACAAGAAGTAAAATATTCTGCAATGTACAATAGATTAGTTAACTTAGGTATGTTAACTTCCGCTTGTGAAAGAAGAGCAGTAACAATTGAACGTGCTGTCGATGATTTAGAATCATGTAAATACATGTCTAAACATATCGGTGAAACTTTTGAAGGTGTTGTTACTAGCATTACTAAATACGGTATGTATATTGAACTTTCAAATGGTATTGAAGGTTTAATGAAACTTGAAGATATCAATCCAGACTTTGAATATATCTATTCTGATAAACATATGGATATTCAATCGATTGGAAAAGAAGACCGTGATTTATTCAAACTTGGCACCAGATTAAGTGTCATTATTAAAGATGTCAGTTTTGAAGATAAGACCATTAATTTATTTACTACAGCTGGACAAGCATTTGAAGAAAGATATCAAATCTATAAAGCTAAACAAGAAAAAGAAAACGAGCAAGTTAGAACTCGTGCTGACTATTCTAGAGTCTGTGCATATAACAGAGAACGCTTTACTTCTAACGAAGAAAAAGATGCTAGAAAAGAAAGAAGAAAGGAATCACGTATGAGTAGATTCGGAGATAAGAAGACATCCTACAGTGATAGAGGTTCTTCCTCTTCTAGAAGTTATTCTAGAAAACCAAGAGAAGGTGGATATTCTTCACGCGGTAGCGAAGATAGAAAACCATACGAAAGAAAGTCATATGGAGATAGAAGTTCTTCCTATGGTGATAAGAAACCATACGAAAGAAAGTCTTATAGTGATAGAGGTTCTTCCTCTTCTAGAAGTTATTCTAGAAAACCAAGAGAAGGTGGATATTCTTCACGCGGTAGCGAAGATAGAAAACCATACGAAAGAAAATCATACGGAGATAGAAGTTCTTCTTCCTCAAGAGATGGCGCTAAGAAAACTTATTACAATGCCTCTGGTGAAAAACGTGGTAATTACTCACGTGGATCAAAATCATCTTCTTCTGTAAGAGGTGGTAGAAAATATGGCGGAAGCAAGTAAAAGCACTAACAACAAATTAATCGCATCTAACAGACGAGCAAACTTCGAGTATTTTTTACAGGATAAACTCGAAGTCGGTCTTGAGCTTTTAGGTACCGAAATTAAGTCATTACGTCAGGGTAAATGCTCTCTCAGTGATTCTTATGTCATGATAAAAAATGGCGAAGCTTATATTTTAAATATGGATATTCCAGTATATGAAAAAGGTAACATTTTTAATCACGAACCAAAAAGAAGTAGAAAACTTTTAATGCACAAAACCGAAATTCTTAAATATGCGCAAAATGCTAATATTAAAGGATACACAATTATTGCAACAAAATGCTATATAAAAAAAGGTAAAGCCAAACTTGAAATAGCTTTAGGTAAAGGTAAAAACACTTACGATAAACGTGAGACAATCAAAAAAAGAGATACCGAGCGAAAAATCAATCAAGAAATTAAAGATAGGAATAGTTAATAATAATGAACAGCAAGTTAAATAGACAGATTAGAAACATTTGTTACGCTGCTTTCTTAGCTGCGCTTGGTGTTGTTTTAACTCGCTTTGCTTCTTATAATTATGGCTTTTTTCGCTTAGGATTTGGTTCAATACCTATTATTATTTCCTCTTTATTAACCGGACCAATATACGGAGCATTAACTGGGGCAATTGCTGATTTATCAGGAGCGATGATGTTTCCTTCGGGTCCATATTTTTATGGATATACAATTGACGCAGCACTTCAAGGCATAATACCTTATCTAGTAATAAGAGCGTTTAAAGGTAGATATAAATATCAAGCTCTCTATAGTTCTTTTATTATTTTATGTATCGGTGCATATGTTATTGCTTTTGTTTCGCTTTATGATAAATATTCTTCAAAATCATTAAATATATCATTTAATTTAGATACCTGGGTAAAAGTATTAATTCCATTTATAGTTATATTGTATTTTGCTCTTTTATTTACTGTAGCGCTAATTACATTCAAAATAAAAAAGATACATATTCCATCTCGAGAAGAGAAATACTTCTCTTTCTATGATATATATCTTATAAGTTTAACTAATGAATTATTTATTTCAATGTCTTTATTAGGTTTATGGAATTATCTATTCTTCGGTTTAGATTATATGATTAATTCATTTACTCAATTACTAATCTTCTCCGTCAATGGAATTTTACGTTCGATACTTCTTTATTTATTAATGTATCCTTTATGTAAGATAGATCCTTCTATCGCTTCTCTATCGCAAGATAAACATAGCCGTAATATAATAAACAATTAATACAAAAAAGCCAACTAAATTTATCTTTTCAACCGAAGATAAATTTTTTATTTTTTTAAATAAATCCATAGTCGGATAAAAAATAAATAGTAATAAAACAAATGGTAAAATTCCAACTAAGAAAATATAGACAATGGAATTAAGTCCACAAGTATATCTGCAAATAGTACATACTAGCAAATCAATAAGCAAACTTAATTCTAGAACCGACACTTTAATAATCTTTTTATCTTCTGAATTTAACAATAGCATTTTTAATTCTCTCTTTTTCTCTAGTTATTAATTTAACATATTTTTAACAAAAAAAGATAATGTCAAGACTGAATATACATTTTTTACATGCTATAATCAAAAAAGATAAAAAGGAGATTAGAAAATATGTATCAAGAATTTCAAGATGGGTGGATTGAAGTTATTACCGGACCAATGTTTGCAGGAAAGTCCGAGGAACTAATTAGAAGAATTAGAACATTAAAGTACGCAAATAAAAACATAAAATGCTTTAAACCATCAATTGATAATAGATATTCAGAAACTGAGATTGCTTCTCATGCCGGAGGTAAATATAAAGCCTACGCGGTTAAATCAAGCAAAGAGATTGATGAGTATGTTACAGAAAACACTGACGTCGTTGCTATCGATGAAATACAATTTTTCAACGATGATATTCTTCCTCTTATCGATAAATATGCTGATAGTGGGAAAAGAGTTATCGTTGCTGGCTTAGATATGGACTTTAGAGGTGAACCATTTGGAATTATGCCCGCTCTTCTTGCAAAAGCTGAATTTGTTACAAAGTTAAGTGCGGCATGTAAAGTTTGTGGAAAAGGTGCAACTAGAACTCAAAGAATAATTAATGGGAAACCAGCAAATTATGAAGATCCAATTATAGTAGTTGGAGCTAATGAATGTTACGAAGCTAGATGTAGAAGACATCACGAAGTTCCACACAAAAAATAAATTAATACAAAATGAAAAGCACTTAAACATTTAACAATGTATAAGTGCTTTTACTATGCAAATCAACAAAAAATACAATTATTATTAGAAATCAATCTTTTCCAGTTTTTTATTAACAATAACGAATAGCCAAATTGAGAATACAATTAATAGAGTTTTCAAGGCAAAATAGTAATAATAAATGTTAAAGTTGGAATATATAAATGGATTAAATAAGAAAGTATCCATACAATTCACCAAAGCCATAAATCCTAATCCACAAACAAAATTCAATAATGAGTTTCGAATAAGGTATGAAAGCGAATATGAAATCAGTGAATATATAAATATATTTATCAATGACATTGCTACAATGCTCCATATGAACGAGGTTGTTGTTAACAATAAAGCTTTACCTTGATAATTAAAAGCAACATATTCAAAATCGAAAGAGAACGCACCAATGCAGGATAAGTATAAAGTTAAAAATATAATAAATATTAGACTATTTCCTATCAATGAACATAAAAATTTATTCTTAAATATTTTTTTATGATTTGTATTATTTGACAACATAACATTCATCATTCCACATTCGCAATCATAAGTGACCATCAAATTATTGATTACATTAGTACCTAACGAAGTAAGCATAACAAATATCGGAGAAAAAACAAGAATGTAATTATATCCATTGAACATTCCATTTGTTAATGGAATTGAGGATTTCTGATAAATATAATTGAAGTCGGCAATACTAGAAAGTTGAATGCTATTATCAAGTGCTTGTTGTAATACTTGCTTTTCAAACTGATAAGATAAAAGACGTTGATTCAAAGCTGCAATAGCCTGATCATTACCTTTATTTGCATCAATTAATTCTTTCGCATTTTTAATTAAATAATCTAATTTATCAATCTCACCTATAATATTATTTTGATCAAACGAAGTGAAAACAGTAGCAAAAGGACTAGAGATACTTCTTTGAGAAAATGTTATCAACAATGATAAAAATGTTGCCAATGCTAACACAAAAAAGATAACAAAAGTTGATGATGTAAACATTCTAGTTATTTGTTTTTTCATTTTACCAAATCTTCTCCAATAAATTATAATCAATAGAGTTACTTACTTTATCAATTGAATTAATAGATAAAGAGTTTTCAGCAATCAATTTAATAATTTTTCTAAAATAATCGTCTTTTATAGTTGCAACTAGGATTTTGTCGGTAACATCGGATTTGCAATTATCACCCATTAGTTTTGATAATTTAAGTGCGTCTTCTTCATTATCAAACGCAAAACGAAAAGCATTACCTTCAAATACATGACTTTGAAGAGAATGATTTTCCAAAACAAATACTTGATCACAGTATGAACTAATATCAGTTAATATATGTGTAGAAATAATAATTGTTTTTTCTTTTTTTAATTTAGTAATTATATTTTTAAAATCAGAGATCCCTTCAGGATCTAATCCATTTATAGGCTCATCTAATAATAACAAATCAGACTTTTTTGCAAAAGTACATACTAATGCTAATCTTTGCTTCATTCCTAATGAATATTTATAGAACTTATTATCTAAATAAGAACGAACTTTAAAAACATCTAAATATTCTTGAGCAGCTACAATTTCATCATCTGTTAATAAGTACTCCATCATTTCTCTTCCAGTATAAAAACGATAATAACCCCATCCATCAATCAACGATGCTATTTTACGAGATTCTAAGTCAATATCACCAGTATAGTTTTGACAAATACCACTAATTACTTTTAATAATGTTGATTTACCAGAACCATTTAATCCAACTAAAGCAATTGACCCTTTTTGATCAATTGTAAAGCGAAGTTTTTCTAATATGATATTAGAACCATAAGTCTTTTTTAATATGTTAATTTTCATAATATCACATGAACGGTTTGATCCGGATCAACTCCAAAAATATTAATTGTTTTGTAATAAATACTATCTTCAAAACTAATTTCTAATTTAAAATCTTTTTCATATTCTTTAGTATCCAAATTCAAAACTTTCATATAAACGACATCTCCAATAACTTCGTAAAGATCAGATTTATTATCTTTGAACATATTCAATATATTATCTTTTGCTGAATAGAAATACTTTCCTTCATCAAATTTGTATTTTTGCGAAAAACAATAGGCATTGAAATCATTATCATAATATCTACTCAATGTTGCTGAATACCTTGGAAAATTAAATCCATATTGAGCAAAACCTTTGTCGCCAAAAATTGATCCGCAATCACGAAATTCAACTTTTGAACTATTAAAATCTTCATATAATATATAGAAGTATCCGTCTTTTGACAACAAAGAACTCATATAATTGCTTGTCTTCATATTAGCAACATAATTTTCAGATGCGACAATATCATTAGTAAGAGATTTTAAATCTCTTACGTAAAATTCTTTTCCAAAATCAGTAGAAATATCTTTATTACCTGGTTTTAGCTTTATATTTTTTAACGATATATTACTTTTACTATCAAATGACATTAAATCTATATCTTGATTATTGTATAAATACACACAAGATACAACAAGGGTTGCTATGCTTGTTAAGCATAACAACCCAGTTTTAATTATATTAACTAATTTCATGTTAATTACCAGATTTTACATAATGATATGAAAGTGTGATATTTGTAGATACATTTCCTAATCCAGTTAATTCATTAACACCTTCAAATAAAGGAGACAAATCATTAAAGTTAATAAATAGAACTTTCTTATACTGACCATTTGGAACGGTAATAATCAATTTCCCAGCAACTAAGGAAACCTCTACTTCAACAAGGTTACCATTACTATCAACATAGAAAGCATTCATATATTCAACTTTATCTCCAGCCGAGGTATTATTTCTAAATGTTAACTTATATGTTGAAGTAGTTTGTAAAACTGTATCACCTGACTTAAATGTCAATTCATAATACTTACCATATTCTGATTCATCTGTTGTTACCATAGAAACAACAACATCTTGATTAATATCATTAGATATAACTGAGAAAGCTCCATCAGATGAACTAAACGTATGTTTTAAATCAGCAACATCAGAGAGATAGAAAGATGAAGAAACAGCATTATTGGCTTTATCTTTAACAATTAAATTTAACTTATCTGAAGATAATAATGATGTTTTAATCTTTGCAAAATACTTATTTGTTTCAGAATCTTTTTCAGGTGAGACACTCATATTATCAACTTTGATTTCCATAAGTGCTTGATTATCGTTGGCTGTAATCTTCAAATATTCAGTGCCATTTTCTTTAACAATTTCATAATTCTCAATGGTTGGTTTAACTGAATCAATATGAAGATTATATTCCTTGTGTTGAGAAGCTTTTGCTTCTTCAACGGTAGTATTTCCAAATAAGACACTAGCCTCAGAGGTGTAATCGAACGTCATAGTATATTCACCATCAGGAAAACTTGTTGTTTTATTCCATTTTTTAGTTGTTAGATCAATTTCATAATTATATAAAGGAATAATTGTATACGCTCTAGAAGCAGCATAATAAGTATCTTTGCCATATGGTAAGAAATCTAAATCAATCATTGATCTAGTTAATCTATAACTATTAATTGATGCTGATTTATCCTCATTATCCCACAAACCATTATATATGGTATCAAACATATGATCTTCTAACACAACATTATTTGTACTATTATTCTTTAATGTGATCTTGTTTGTTGCTACAGAACCAAGAACAAATTGTTGAATATACATTACATCTGTATTATTTGGAGAACCAACATAGAAGTCATTTGTTGAATCAACTTTTTTTAAAGCAGTATTGTACCCGATTGATGTACCAAAAGATGAAATAGATTTTTTGTTTTCAATAACATCCTTTACTGAAGCATCAGAATTACCACTCATAATCCACTTGGAACCATAATCTGGACTTAATCCTAAAGTGGCGTTATTTGACATTGTGTTAATAACACTATTAACTAAATCAGATTGATAAATTTCACCTGGTTTCTTTTCAAAATCAAACGCTTCAACCACCTTACTATTTGCAAAATCACCATAGAATCCCATGAAAGGAACATTTAATTTTTGAATTGAGTTATCGGAAGGCGTTAAGAAAATATATCCTTCAATATAAGTTCCAACTAAGCCATCTTGATCTTTGAAGATACTTGCAATTAAGCCTTTTTCTTCCTCTGATAACTTTAATTCAATATTCATATCTTTTGAGGAATTCGGAGAGACAGTAATTGGAGCAACAGTAAATTTTCTTAATGTTTTGTCTCCTACTGTTTGATATGTTGTTCCTTCTGATTCAACCTTACGGTCATTGCCATACTCATCTACAACATTTTTAATATCAACTGTACGAGGAATCATTACATTAACTTCTGGTGTATATGTAACAGCAGTAGCACTTTCATTCACAATTTTATATTTTAAAGAGAAATTACCAGTTGTATTAAAACCAAGTTGTATCTTAGAACTCTTATATGATTCTTTGATATGCGAAGCAGCTAAATTTCTTTGATCAGAACCTTCAATAAATTGAGAGGTTTTTAAAGCTTCACTGATGTTAATAAGTCCAGCACCTTGACGACGTGGAGAATAGTATTGTTCGTTATTATCCGTCATCGGATCAGCAGTGGACATTGTTTTCATAACAAGTTCGTCTTTAGAAACACCTTGAGATAATAACAACGCCAATGAGCCACTATAGTTTGGTGTAGCCATAGATGTTCCGGTGTAATCTTCATATGAAGAAACATACTTTCCATCGCTATTTTTGCCAATAACACCAGCAGTAACTTCTGTTCCTGGAGTAGATATTTCTGGCTTTAAAGCTAAAGCAGAGTTAGATCCATCACTAGAAGAACTTGAAACTTGTTTCTTATAGTAATTTTCAATTACTGAATCAACGACAATTTCAAATTTTTTATCGGCATCATTTACAATATCATCATATGCTCTTCTTTGAACAAAACATGATGGAATAGTTATTTCTTTAGATGATCCAGTCATAGACATACTAATTTTAGAATCTTGATAAATGTTATCGTAAACTATAACACCTTTTGCACCTTTATCTTGAGCATTAACTACTTTTTCAGCAAAACTATTTTTACCTCTACTTACTACGCAAATTTTACCTTCTACATTCAAGTTTTCATAATCGGCAACTTCGCCTAAATTTGGAACTAATACATAATCTAAAGGAGAGTTTTTAACTAAATCACTAAAAGGAAGTTTATCAAGGGAACTATTACTATATTCATAGTAGTTATTATTGAATTTTAAAGCGGAAGTTTTATAATAATCATTTGTTGAGTTTGCAATAGTCATAACTCTATCATCACATGCAGTTGAACCAATTACGCCAGTTTGATTTAAAGCAGGAGAATTATAATTATATCCATCAGAATATTCAAATGTAGCTTTTCCATTGTTACCAGCTGCAACATTGAATAAAATGCCGCTGTCTGTCATTGAATTCAATACAGTACTCATTGCAGAATCATCAATATCATCATCAAAATCAAGAATATCAGATCCCATTGACATTGATATTAAATCAACGCCTAATTTAGTCGAATCTTCTAAAGCACGAATAATATTAGTATCACTAGCACCACCGCCATCGTTTGCAACTTTCATCAATGATAATTGAGCATATGGAGCAACACCTTCATAAGAACTTGATTTACCTGCTATTGAAGTTGAAACATGCGTACCGTGGGAAGAAGAAGGATCAAATACATCAGTATCTTCTAAATCATCAGCTTTTCCATTTCCAGCATAATCATAATAATATGGAACTTTGTTGTTTAATCTTTTGGCATTTTTACTAAGCAAACCAGCATTTAACTTTTTGTTAGTAAAATATGCTTCGTTGTATTTTAATGCTAGTGATCCCAAATTATCAGCATATGCTTCATGAGCATTTACTGTATCATTTGCACCTTGTTCAATGAAGAACCCATCATCTAGAACAGAAACTAAAACGTTATATCCAGGTTTGTCAACGTCTGGTCTATTCATTGTACCCAAAGAATAATTGTTAGTTGCAACTTCAACACTTTTCTTTACTTCATCATTAGATAAACTAACAACTTCATGTTTATTATCGTGATAAACATTTTTTACTTCTGGTAAAGCTTTAATTCTATTAATATCATCTTTACATAAGTTGAGACTTATAGCATTAATGACAGTCGTAAAATTATCAACTGAATCTAGATCAATATCGATACTAGAAATTAATTTAATTTTGTTTAATAATCTTTTTTGATTACTTAATAAATATTCTCTTGTGACTTCTGAATTACTAACGTCTGATTTGCCGTTTAATTCAACAATATATCTTTCACCTTTAGATAAACTTCTTAATGAAATAGGTTTATTCACTAAAAACGAACCCATCAATACACTAGAAGCTACTAATAAAACCGCTCTTTTTTTCATTTCATTTACCTCTTATAAATTAGTTTGCTTTCCAGTTTGAATCAATTTTCAAAGTGGATAAGTCAAATTCAGCTAGAGTACCATAAGAATATGATACTTCGTATGATGTAATAATATTTGATAACTGCGTTGCATATTTAACTCCGACCAATTGTTCATCATCCATAGTTAAGCAAATACTTCTCAATTTTAATTTTGTCTCAACATCAAGAGTAATTGGATTTTGAGAATAATCCACTTCCAATTTTTTCTCTTTACAAGTGAAGCTCTTTGAATCTAATCTATGGCTATATGCCGCTTCTGAATAAGAATTAACTTTATTTAATAAACTAGTAAAAACTGGTATAAAAGAAACACTTCCCACTACTTCAGTATATGATTTACTAATATAATCATATGTAATTGTGGTAGCAACACCACTAACCCTCTTAACAACCGATAAGGTATCACTTGAAATGTTTTTATTTGTAGTTTCTTTCTTCACTAACGCATTTTGATAATATTGTGTCTTAAACTCAACGACCGATTTATTGTCAGCATTGACAGAACTAAACATCTCAACTTTGCCCGTGGCTTCAACAACTTTTCTTGACGCAATAGTAAATTTGCTTTTAATGTCATTTATTTCACAATCTTTTCCAAAGTTAGTGTTTTCACCACAACTTGATACGCAAAATAATAACGATAAAACAAAAACTATCCCAAAACTTTTTCTATGCATATAAATTCTCCTGTAAAATCACACAATAAGTGCTGATAATTGAGATTATTATATATATATAAATTAAATGTTGCAAGTGAAATATAACGTAATGATATTGTAACCGATTACAATTGCTGAATTTTAATTAATTATAAAATTTTTTATATCTTATAAACAATATAAAATTTGTTTAATAAAAAAACCTAACAACACATTATTGAAAATATTATTGTTAAGTTTAATTCTAATTACTTTGTTAAAAACAAGAAAATCAAAGAAAGAATAAAATATATAGAAGAACAAACTAGAAGTCCGAAAAATAAATCTTTTCTTTTTTCTCTTTTCATTTCAACATATTCAACATATGATTCTGGCATTTTTTCTGCGGCATGTTTCTTAGAAGTAAATGTGTATAAGAATAATTTCTTACAGCCATATACCAATAAATCAAAGCCGCCTTCACGTGAAACGAACAACAATAACCAAAAGCATATCCCCAAAATACCACTGACGAAGAACGAGTCGCATAAAATACGAAAACTTTCTTTTTCAAAAGTAAATCCTTTTGAATAAACACTAATAAAGCCAACACCTAATCCAATAAGTGACAAAATTACAAGAGAAATAACACTTTCGATAAAGAATTGCTTCCAATGAATTTTCTTTTTAGGCTTACATATCATTTCATCGATATTATCTTTGCTTGGCTTATTCATTTTACTTTGAGCAAAGCTCTAAATACTTTGCCGCTTCTTCATCATTACAGTCAACAAAATGTCCTGGAATGATTTCTCTAAATGATGGTTTGTTGACTGAATAATCATGATCTTTAGAAGGAACATAATTAATACGTTTATGGTGTCTTTCTGTATGTGGATCAGGAATAGGAATAGCACTAAGTAATGAAATTGTATATGGATGACATGGATGCTTGAATAATTCATCCGAAGTAGTAAGTTCGACAATCTTACCAAAATACATAACTGCAATTCTATCGCAGAAATATTTAACAACAGATAAATCGTGAGCGACAAATAAGATTGTTAATCCTAAAGAGGATTTTAAATCATTTAATAAGTTAATAACCTGAGCTTGAATAGAAACATCAAGAGCGGAGACTGGTTCGTCCGCAATGATTAAATCAGGATTCATAACTAATGCTCTAGCAATACCAATACGTTGTCTTTGACCACCAGAGAATTCATGTGGATATCTTGTAGAATGTTCAGGAAGTAAGCCAACTAATTTTAAAACATCATTAACTTTTTCTTCAATTACATTTTTGTCCTTAATTCCCTTAATACGTAAACCTTCAGCAATAATTTCTTTTACTGTCATACGTGGATCAAGACTTGCAATAGGATCTTGGAAAATCATCTGCATCTTTGACATGATTTTTTCATGAGAAGCAAGTCGATAAGCTTTTCTATATTTAATAAATGTATCTAATTTTTTGCTTAAAGTATCCGCTTCTGCAAATTTCTTTGCAAAATGCTTTTTAACTTTTTCAATTTCTTCTCTTGCATAAATTTTATCGGCATTCTTTGAATCATATCTTGCAGATTTAATAATAGCAACTTGTTCTTTGACCGTTTTCTTTTCTTTATCAAGCAAATCATTGATCTTATCGTCATATTCTTTTTTAATGTGTTCTTCAATTTCTCTAACTGAAGCATCATCTTGCGCATCCAAAGTTGCTTCTTTAATAGCTGATTTTCTTTCCTCTTTTAATTCGAGAATTTTACGACCAGTTCTCTTTTTTGTCCATTTAATTTCTTTTTCATTCCATCTTGTACCAGCAGAAATTCTTTGACCTTCAAAATAAATCGAACCTGAAGTAATATCATAAAGTTTAATAATAGAACGTCCAGTAGTTGTTTTACCACAACCAGATTCACCGACTAATCCGAAAACTTCGCCTTTATAAACATCGAAAGATACATCATGAACCGCTTTATTGTATTTCATCTCGCCAGATGAAAATTTGAAATATTGTTTTAAATGTCTAACCGAAAGGATTACTTCTTTATCATTTTCCACTTTTTTCTTTGTTGGCATTTGATTTTCCTCCTTTTATCTGTTTTTGACTCTCAATAGCAGCTTTCATCTTATTAATACGATTAATTACAATTTTTGGTGGCTCTACTTTTGGTGCGGATGGGTGCAATAACCAAGTAGCAGCAAAGTGAGTAGGAGATACTTCAAATAAATCAGGTTGCTTTTCAAAATCAATCTTCATTGCGTATTTGTTTCTAGCCGCAAATGCATCCCCAACTGGAGGGATAATCATATTTGGAGGTGTTCCAGGAATTGCATCAAGTTTTTCTTTAGAATCCAAATCAGGCATAGATGCAAGTAATGCCCAAGTATATGGATGACACGGTTCATAGAAAATTTCATCAACTGTACCATATTCGACAATTTTACCAGCATACATAACAGCAACATCATCAGCCATTCTTGCGACAACGCCTAAGTTATGGGTAATAAAAACAATCGATAAATTTCTCTTCTTCTTTAAATTATCAATAAGATCAAGTATTTGAGCTTGAATGGTAACGTCAAGAGCAGTTGTTGGTTCATCACAAATCAAAATTTCTGGATTTGATGACAATGCAATTGCAATGACAATTCTTTGTCTCATACCACCTGAAAATTGGAATGGATATTGTTTCATTCTTTTTGCAGGTTCAGGAATTCCAACTTCGCTTAAAACTTTTACAGCTCTATTATAAATATCTTTTTTATCAACTTTTAAATGTGCATCAACAATATTTTCATTAAGTTGTTGAATGAATGCATCAGAAGTATGTTTAGCTTTAGAATTAATACTATCATTTAAGTATTCAATTAATTCAGCAAAGGAATCCGATAAATGTTTTGCAATTATCTCGGGGGTAACAACTATTTCGCTACCAAATGCTCTAGCTTTAATCTCAGCTTGTTCACTAACAGTCTTTCCTTCAAATTTCTTTTGTCTTTTTTCTTCTTTTAATATACGTTTTACAGTACCAATATAATTTGAAACGGAATAATTAACTAATACAGAGAATGTTGAAATAATATTTTCTCTTGAAGATAATAATTTATCTTCAATCTCATTCATTAAAGCTGCAAGTCTCTTTTTATTTTTCTTATAGTTAGCAACATTAATACTATTATCAATAATAATTTCATTTTTAATAGTTTCAATTTCAACTAAAGCTTTTTTTCTAATATCATCTACTTCTGCTCTATTACTTACAAATAAAGCATCGATTAATGCTTTAAAGTCAAAATCTTTAAATTCAGTCTTATTTAATACACTATCAACAAAGTTTTTATTTAGTGAAATTGTTGAATATCCTGGAAAACTAGATTTTAAACCTTCGGTATTTATTCTACTTAATAAGTAATTAGTTTTCTTTTTAGCTTCTTTAATTGTAGATTTTTCTTTTAAAACCATGGCCTCTGTAACTTGCTTACCAACCTTCATAATTGGATTTAAAGAAGACATAGGATCTTGGAAAATCATCGATATCTTGCTACCTCTGATCTTTGTTAATTCATCTTCAGATAATTGAAGAATATCTTTTCCATCATACAATATTTGACCTTCTTCAATGATTCTATTTTGAGCTAAAATGCCCATAATAGCACGTGAAGTAACAGATTTTCCGCTACCAGACTCACCGACAATTGCTAAAGTTTTACCCTTGTATAAAGAGAAATCAATTCCTCTAACAGCTTTAACAGTACCATTGACAGTATAAAATGAAACTCTTAAATTTTTAACATCTAGTACTTTATTCGACTCATTTCTAAAGTTTTCTTCATTCTTTTTACTATTCATTTTATTCTGCACCTCTCAAAGATGGATTGAACGCATCACGTAATCCATTACCAAAAATGTTAAATGATATCATTAAAAGCGATATGAACAAAGCTGGCCAAACTATATTATTTGGATAAGTTGTAAATGCAGATTGACCTTCACTTAACATAGTACCAATACTTGTTACAGTTCTTGATGATAAATCAATAATGTTCAAATAAGAAAGCATCGACTCAGAGAAAATAACTCCTGGAATCATCAAAACAGAAGAAGTTACAACTGGTCCAATAGCGTTAGGTAAAATATGATGGAAAATAAGTCTTGAATCTCCTGCGCCTAATGTTCTTGCAGCAAGAATATATTCTTGGTTTTTATATCTGTAGAACTGCATACGAACTGTAGAAGCCGTACCTATCCATCCCGTAGAAACAAACGCTATAAACAATACTATAATTGAACCGCCATCAAACGCAAATATTTTATTCAAGT
The DNA here is from genome assembly GCA_023398335.1 of Bacillota bacterium. Taxonomy (GTDB): domain Bacteria; phylum Bacillota_I; class Bacilli_A; order RFN20; family CAG-288; genus HGM10890. Next base: position 64,799 of record JAEWSJ010000013.1, on the reverse strand, counting down.
GTATGCCCATTAACGTGACAACAACCATAGATGGAACACTACTTAAAATATCAGATACACGTTCCATTACTAAGTCAACTCTGCCTCCGTAATAACCTTCGATGGATCCATAAATAACACCTAATAAAATGTTAATAGAAGCTACAGCAAATCCTAAAATTAAAGATAATCTACCACCAGAAGCTAATCTAGTAATGATATCATATCCTGCAGAGTTTGAACCTAAAACATATTTTGGAGCAGATCCATTAAGGAATATATATTTATTATCGTAATTGTATCTAATTTTATAAGAATTAGTTAATTCACCATCAGAATTTGTTGCTTGTTCATAATAATCATAAGAACCATCTGAATTTGTCTTATAAATATATTGTAGCTTACCATCACTTTTCATTGGTTTAAGTTTTTCATTGACCTTGTAGAAGTAGTTTGCATCTCTCTCTAAATTAGACTTTAAAGTGATTTTGTTAAAATCTCCAGTTGGTAAATCATCAATATATGAATAATCTATCAAAGGAGACAAAATCTTGTCTTTATCAGAAGTAACTGTTTTATCATACGCAATATACTTATCTAATTCAGTTTTGCCAACTTGAGCAAACTTATATCCTTGAACATATGTATTTCTAGTAAAAGTATACATTGTTACATCTTTACCGACATCTTGATTAAAGTAAGTTCTTTTAGAATTAGTCTTAACGACCGCACCATAATTTAAAAAATATTCGTACGAAGTTTCTTCTTTTTCTTCGGAAACAGTGCCATCCCAAAATCCAGTGCCAGCTTCGAAAACTTTTGGAGTACAATTTACATAATAAGAATCAGTATAAGATACATCATATCCACTAACAATCGGAACAACAATTGAAAACAATACCAATAAACCTAAAATTATAAAAGCGATAACCGATCCTTTATTTCTAGAAAATCTAATCATAGCGTCTTTAAAAGAACCGATCTTCTTGGTTTGGAATTTTTGATCAAATATCTTTGCATCTTTTTGAACAAAACTAAATTCTTCTTTAGACAAAGAATTATCAAAGCTATTTTTTTTCATTATTTTCTACCTCCCATTCTTATACGTGGATCGATTAATCCATAAGATAAATCGATAACAAGTCCCGCAACAAGTCCTATAGAAATATAGAACATATTCAAGAACATATAGAAACTGTAATCCATAACTGTAATTGATTGAATATACAAATTACCAACTCCTGGAATAGAAAAGAATTTTTCAACAATAAGCGAACCGCCTAAGACACCAATAATTTCACCTAATATCATAGGAAAAATAGGAACCATAGCATTTCTAAATGCGTGTCTTACTGTTGCTTGTCCTCTTGATAAGCCTTTAGCTCTTGCAAGAAGCATATATTCACTAGTTAATACTTCAGTTAATTCAGCTCTAGTATATCTAGTTAATCCTGCAATAGTACCTAAACCCAAACATAAACACGCTGGAATCATCGAATAAAACATTTCGAAAGTAAAATAATTTGTTCCATCATTAACACGTAATGGGAACCAGCCAAGTTTAAAACAAAGTAAATATAAAATTATAAAGCAATAAACATAACTTGGAACTGAAATAATAAGCATAACACCAACTGATATAGCTTGATCTTGCCATTTATTTTTCTTTAATGCAGCAAAAGCACCAAATAATAATCCAAGTGGAACAGAGAAAATCATTGTATATATATTAACCGCAATAGTAGCTGGTAATTTTTGCGCCATAACACTAACAACGCTTTGCATAGGATACATTTTTGTACCCATACCAAAATCACCTGTAAAGAATTTGGATAAGTAAATCCAGAATTGTTCCATAATTGGCTTGTTATAACCCATGGCTTCATACCAGGCATAAACTGCATCACAGTTTCCACCTTGGGAAGTAGGAGTACAAACAATAGTCTCAGGAACTAATTTTAATAAAACAAAGCACATTAACATTACTACAAAAAAAGTAATTAATAATAGCCCTATTCTTTTTAAAGTATATTTAAACATTTAGTTTTCCCTCTCTCATTTCTAATTAAATATTTTATATGAAGTATTAATATAATACAACAAAAAATCGAGTATTAATACTAAATATCACACATTTAAATAAAAATAAGGGCATCAATATATATATATATGACACCCTTATAATTACACTAAATTAATCTATTTGAATAAACTAATTAAATTGTATAGTCAAGACCCGAAGAAACTCTTGTTGCCCATTCAGAATCAGTATAGTTATATGTCATAAATCTGACACCACCATAACCATATAATTCATTGTAATCTTCTGTTCCTTGTTTTACTTTGAATGATTCAATAGAAACAGAACGTCTTGCATATAAAGAGATAACATTGAAAGTCTTAATATAATTTTCTTCCCATGCAGCAAGAATCTTAATTCTTACAGCTGTTGTTGCAGAAGAAGCATTATAAGCACCAGTAGACTTATTTAAAGCATCATACCACCATTGGAATGTATGCTTATCGCCGTTTTCTATTCCTTCAACAGCAAACGCTGTATTCTCATCAAGTGGATTAAATCCAAATTCATATTTGTAAGAAGCATCACAATAAACTTCTGGAATACCATATGGATCAAATGTAGCTCCACCCCATGTAGACATACAAATATCTGTTTTACCCGCTTGCATCTTATCAGCATATTGAAGATCATATTCAGTCTTAATTTCAAGTTTGCCTTCAAGAGCTGTACCAACCATAGCGGATTGAATCTTTTCGATGAGCCAATCAATCATTGTCTTCCATCCATCATTATAAACGGACCATAATAAGACAACTTTATCGCCTTCTCTATAGTGTCCATCAGATTTAGATGCAATTTCTGTATCAACTGCTTTTTTAACTAAAGAAACAACTTTATCGTGATCGTAACCAGAGGCATTAGTACCAAATACGTTAGTGATAACTCTCTTACCTTCTTCAGTATTACGATATCTTAAGCCTGTATCAGAATCAGCAATGTAAGAATCATTAATTGGAACTAAGTATCCTTGTGATCCTGCTGTTTGTGTTTGTGCTAAATCAGTTCTATTGATTGACCAAGATAAGGCTTCACGGAAGTCTCTGTTTGCTAAGATAGTTTTATTTTCTTTCTTAGATTGATCTTGTCTAGCTTTTAAAGCAGCATAGTTACTATTAAGAGACATCTTTGTTGTATAAGATTGTGGTGTATAAAGAAGATTTGAAGACTTACCATACTTAGATAAATCAGCTGGTCTTAAACCAATACTATCAATTTCACCATTTTCAAATGCTAATAAGGCAGCATTTTCATCAGCGATAATCTTAACTTCAATATCTGTTGTTTGATATTGATCTTTATGTTTTCCATCAGTCCAACCATACCAATTTTCATTTCTATCAAGTTTGATTGTTTTATCTAATTGATAATCTGTGAGTTTGTATGGACCATAAGACATATAAGCATCTTTAGTAGTACCATATGTTGTCTTTGATAATCCACCAGTGGTGGTTGTATTACTAACATAAATATCTTTTTTGACAATCCAGTTACTTGCACCAACGCTATAGTAGAAATTGAAATTCTTTGAAATTGGAGCTGCAAGATATAAAGAGAATGAGTAATCACTTTCTTTCTTAATACCAACATCTTTGAATTCAGCGCTATATGTACCAGTTTTTACAAAGCCCCAGTCAACAACAGCTTCACCAGATAAATCTGTTGTAGGAGTGAGAGCTGTGCTAATTGTTGGGAATCCACCGAACAATGAAGCAACTTCATTTAGATAATCAACAATTGCAGCAGCATTTGAAGCATTAATTACAACATATTTAGAAACTTGTTTATTTCCCCATGTTGCTTCATCTGCAAATGCAGCAGCTAATTTAGGAGCAGAAGCGGCTGATAAGTATCCACTAAATAAATCATCCATACTATAGTTATAACTAAATTGTGGTAACTTTTCATATAAGTTGAAGTAGAAATTACTATCAACTGCAGTTTTAGAAGGATCTTCATAAATTGATTCACCATTCTTATTATAATCTGAAGCGTGAGCTAATTGAGCAGTACCACTTGTATATGTTGAAGCTCTTAAATTCTTATATTTAGAATTGAGCATTAACTCCATAGATTCGACATAAGTATCAGCATTAATGATTGTACCATCTTCCCATTTAGCGTTTTGGTTAAGACTAATTGTCCACTTATAACCTTTTCCTGCTAATGCAGCTTTTTTCTCATCAGTAGTGGCATCATAGTACTTTTGCTTTTCAGCATCAGTTAATTCAGCTGTTACAGGATCACCACTTGCCATTTCAGGTACTATTTCATATCCATCTCCAGAAGAGTTCATCGCGAAATCGTATAATCCAATTTCGGAATATCCCATAATAAGCGAATCAGAGTTTGTCGACCAGTTGTGTACGTTCCATGTTTCAGGAGACGCTGGTAAATAATCACGATAAGTATATTTCTTTGCTGCTGTATCATCACCGCAAGAGGCGAGTGATAAAACAGAAAAAGCAAGTATACTTAAAGTCATACCATTTTTAAAGTTTTTCTTCATAAGTTTTTCCCTTCTAAGTCAGTTTACCGGACTTTTGTTAAAAAAAATATAGCACATAGGCAATATCATGTCAACTTTATTTTTAAATATTTTTTATATAACGGATGTAAACCGCTTACATTGATGTTTTTTAATTTGCCGTAAAAAAATAAAAGTCGTTAATGCTTTTTCACATTAACGACTTATTATTATTGATTAGTTATCTAAGTTACTACTATTCTTTAGCAGCGGCTTCGATTTCTTCTTCAGTTAAAGCGTTAAGTCCATCTTCTTTAGCATCTTCTTCATCAACAACTTCTTCTTGGGAAGGAGCTTCATAATGAATATCCTCTATCGAGTCTTCATCATCATCATCAACTCTTTCGAATTCTGTTTCATAATCGAGTTCATCATCAGTTTCACCTTTAAATCCGGTTCCAGCTGGGATGAGCTTACCAATCATGACATTTTCCTTCAAACCATGGAGAGTATCGATTCTGCCTTTAACAGCAGCATCAGTTAATACTCTTGTTGTTTCCTGGAAGGAAGCAGAAGATAAGAATGAACGTGTATCAAGAGCAGCCTTAGTAATACCTAAGACTAATGGACGACCAACTGCTGGTCTCTTTCCCTCAAGAATGGCTTTTTCGTTAGAATCTGTAAAGTCAATAACATCAACTTTAAGTCCTGGTAACATATCTGTATCACCACCATCAACGACAAGAATCTTTCTAACCATTTGACGGACAATAACTTCAATATGCTTATCAGAAATACCAATAGATTGAGATCTATAAACCTTTTGAACTTCTTGGAGTAAATAATTTTCAACAGCTTCAACATCGGAAGCTTCAATTAACTTCTTAGGATCGATAGAACCAGAAGTTAAAGCTTGACCATTAATAACTTCATCTCCAACACTAATAATAACACGAGCATCAGAGTTAGTTAAGTACGATCTTTCTTCAAGGTCATTCTTAACGGTAATTTGATATCTGTTAGTAGAAGCATCAGCTTGTTCAATGGCACTTACTGTACCTGAAATTTCAGAAATTACGGCAACACCCTTTGGTTCACGAGCTTCAAGTAATTCTTGAACTCTTGGTAAACCTTGAGTAATATCGTCTCCACCAGCAACACCACCAGTGTGGAAGTTTTTCATGGTTAACTGAGTACCTGGCTCACCGATAGATTGAGCCGCCATAATACCGACAGCATCACCAATCTTAACGAGTTCTCCAGTGGCTAAGTTCTTACCATAACAATGGATACATACACCATCCTTAGTTTCACAAGTGAATAAGGATCTAATTTCAACTTCAGTAATTCCAGCAGCGTCGATGTTCTTCGCATCTTCAGATGTCATTAATGTATTTCCTGGAACGATAACTTCGCCAGTTGTAGGATTAACGATATCACGAGTGGAATAACGACCAGCTAATCTGTCCTTTAAGGAAACAATTGGCTTGCCATCTTTTGGATCAACAATGGTTTTAACCATAAAGCCATGGTCACATCCACAATCTTCTTCTCTAACAATAACGTCATGAGAAACATCGATAAGTCTTCTTGTCAAGTAACCAGAGTCAGCTGTCTTTAACGCAGTATCAGCACCACCCTTACGAGCACCGTGAGTAGCGGTAAAGAATTCACTAACTAACAAGCCATCTCTAAAACATGACTTAATTGGAATTTCAATTTCTTCACCGTTTGGCTTGGACATAAGACCACGCCAACCGATAAGTTGAACGAAGTTAGATAACTTACCTCTCGCTCCTGATTGTGACATCATGAAGACTGGGTTTCTAATTTCGTTATCCATAAGAGTTGTTAATCTCTTTTCGACTTCATCATTAACTTTCTTCCAAGCAGCAACGACACGAGCGTGTCTTTCGGAATCGGTTAATAAACCTTTCTTATATTGATTTGAAAGTTTATCAACGATCTTTTCAGCTTCTTTGAATAATTCTTGTTTATCAGCAAGTGGAGATGGTGACCCATCAGTTGTTGAATCAGCAGAAATATCAGATAAGGAAACTGTAATACCGGAAACTGTGGAATAATCAAATCCTAAGTTTTTGATAGAGTCAAGAATATGGGATGTTTCTTCAGCTTTATAACGGTTGAACAATTCATTAATGATACCTTCAATTTGTTTCTTGCCAATAGGTTTTCTAAGTGGACGAGAGGCAATCAAAGCTTTGATATCTGTTCCTGGTTTAACGAAATCTTCAGCAACATTATTCTTGTAATTTGCCTTATCAGTTGTATTGATATATGGGAAATCAGCAGGATAAATGGAGTTAAAGATAAGTTTACCTGGAGTAGTAATGAGGTAACACTTATTTTGTTCTTCAGTAAAGCAAGTCTTCTTTAAAGATGAGGCACGAATTGCAATACGGTTTTGTAAATGAATTTGATGTGTTTGATAAGCTAACATAACTTCATCAAAGTCTTTGAAAACTTTACCTTCACATTTTGCATATAAATCGTATAATTCAGCTTCTTCTTCATCGTTAAATGAACGATAGTACTTAGCTTGATTCTTGAAAACTTGAACATCGCCTTCCATAGTAATGTAGTAGTTACCTAAGAGCATATCCTGTGAAGGAATACAAATTGGTTTACCATCCTTTGGACCTAAGATGTTATGGTTAGCAATCATCAAATCAATAGCTTCTTGTTGAGCCTTCTTTGAAAGTGGAACGTGAACAGCCATTTGGTCACCATCGAAGTCGGCGTTAAAGCCTGTACAAACTAATGGGTGTAAACGGATAGCACGACCTTCAACTAAGACTGGACGGAAAGCTTGAATACCAAGTCTATGTAATGTTGGAGCACGGTTAAGTAAAACTGGGTGCTTGCTGATGATTTCTTCGATAGCATCAAAGACTTTTTCATCGTTATTTGCAATCATTTGTTCAGCTTGCTTATGTGTGTTTGCAACTTTATCAATAGTCATTAACTTACAGCAAATGAATGGCTTAAATAATTGAATGGCCATTTCACGAGGAATACCGCATTGATCCATATGTAATGTTGGACCGACAGCAATAACGGAACGACCAGAATAGTCGACACGTTTTCCAAGTAAGTTTTGTCTAAATCTACCTTGCTTACCTTTTAAGGAAGAAGATAAAGATTTAAGAGGTCTATTACCAGCACCTAAGACTGGTTTAGATCTTCTACCATTATCAATTAAAGCGTCAACTGCTTCTTGAAGCATACGTTTTTCATTGATTGTAATAACATTTGGAGCGCGTTGTTCAATAAGTCTCTTTAATCTGTTATTACGAGTAATTACTCTACGATATAAATCATTTAAATCGGAAGTTGCATAACGACCACCATCAAGAGGAAGCATTGGACGTAAATCCGGTGGAATAACCGGAAGGACATTCAAAACCATCCATGAAGGTTTATTTGAGGAATTACGGAAAGCTTCAACAACTTCCAAACGTTTAAGTAACTTAACTCTCTTTTGATTTTTTGGAGAGTTAGTTGCTTTAAGTTCGACTTGAATCTTGTCGAATTCTTCATCTAAGTCAACTTCTTTTAATAATCTTTGAATAGCTTCAGCACCAATGCTGAATTCAGCACCAGTATATTTTTGGACATAATTTGCACAGGTGATAAAATCAACTGGTTCAGATTCTGTATTAAGTCTTAAAAGAATATTCTTAGCTCTAGATGCATCAGTTGATTCAGCATCAACAACATTAGAGTCAAGTAAATCTTTAATAATAGCAATAAATATTGAACGAGAATCTCTTTCGTTTAAAACTAAACCTTTGGACAAGACTTTACTTGTACCTGGATTTAAAACGATATGAGAAGCGAAGTAAACAACTTCTTCAAGTTGTTTTGGTGCAATATCAAGCAATAAAGCAATACGTGAAGGAGTCCCTTTTAAATACCAAATATGTGTACATGGTGAAGCAAGGGTAATTTTACCCATTCTTTCACGACGGACAGCTTTGGTGGTAACTTCAACACCGCACTTATCACAAACAATTCCAGCGTATCTTGGCTTTTTATATTTTCCGCAATAACATTGATAATCTTTAGAAGGTCCAAAGATTTTTTCGCAGAACAAACCATCAACTTCTGGTTTTTGTGTACGATAGTTAATAGTCTCAGGAGTTAAAACTTCTCCTTTAGCCCATTTCTCTATCATTTCTGGAGATGCTAACTTAACTTGAATAGCAGATAATTTATTTAAATCAAACATATTTACCTTCCTTCCTATTACTCAGCATCTTCTTCAATATCAGAGATTGAACCAAGTTTGACATCGTCTTCCGCTTCATCATCACTTTCAATGAAAGCGTCGGCAGATTCATCATGTGCTTCCTTGACTTTATAATCTAAGATATCGTGTTTAATACGTCTTTCTTCCTTAACTGAGTCAGAAGTAATGGCAGACATATCAATAATCTTATTATCTTCATCAACTAATGTAACATCAATTGCTAAAGCTTGTAATTCCTTAACTAAGACTCTGAATGACTCAGGCATATTTGGTTTTGGAATTGGTTTATTCTTAAGAATTGCTTCGTAACATTGATTACGACCAACCATATCATCAGATTTGATTGTAAGCATTTCTTGTAAAACGTGAGCAGCACCATAAGCTTCAAGTGCCCAAACTTCCATTTCACCAAATCTCTGACCACCATTTTGGGCTTTACCGCCTAAAGGTTGTTGTGTAACTAAGGAATATGGTCCAATAGCACGGGCGTGAAGTTTATCATCGACCATGTGGACAAGTTTAATCATATACATGACACCAACATTAATACGAGAATCAAATCTCTCACCAGTACGGCCATCATATAAGATTGTCTTACCATCTTTATCCATACCAGCAGCTTCCATCATTTGGAAGATTTCATCGTTGGTAATACCATCGAAAACTGGAGTTGCAATCTTTAAACCACCGAGTTTCTTACAAGCCATACCTAAATGGACTTCAAGAATCTGACCGATGTTCATACGTGAAGGAACACCGAGTGGGTTTAACATAATATCAACTGGAGTACCATCTGGTAAGAATGGCATATCTTCTTCTGGAACGATTCTAGAAATAACACCTTTGTTACCATGACGTCCGGACATCTTATCACCTTCAGAGATTTTTCTCTTTTGAATGACATAGACTTTAACGGATTCAAGAACATTAGGTGGTAATTCATCACCATTTTCTCTTGAGAAGACTTTAACTGAAAGAACGATACCAGCACCACCATGAGGGAGTCTTAAAGAAGAATCTTTACCTTCCTTGGCTTTATTTAAGAAAATAGCTTGTAATAACTTTTCTTCTGGAGATTGTTCTTGTTCACCCTTTGGAGAAGTTTTACCAACGAGAATATCGTTTTCTTTAACTTCAGCACCTGGGATAACAATACCTCTCGAATCGAGATGAGCTTTCATCTTATCAGAGACATTTGGAACATCAGGAGTAAAGACTTCTAAGCCGTTCTTAGCTTTACGTCTTTCAATTGAATATTCTTCAATATGAAGAGTTGTATATACATCATCTTTAACAAGTCTTTCTGACATAATAACTGCGTCTTCGTAGTTGTAACCATGCCATGTTGTAAAGGCGATAGTAACATTTTGACCTAAGGCAAGATCACCATTATCCATTGCTGGACCATCAGCGATAACATCACCTTTTTTAACTTTTTGTCCAACTGTAACAATTGGGCTTTGAGTCATACAAGTTCCAGCATTGGCTCGGCTGAACTTTTTGAGTTGATAGGAATAAACTCCTTCAACACCATCTTCAACTACATCGATTCTCTTAGAATCAACATATTTAATAACTGCATCTGCTCTTGCGACAACGGCACTACCACTATCTTGCGCAATCTTTGATTCAAGACCTGTTCCAACAAATGGAGCATGTGGTTTTAAAAGTGGTAAAGCTTGACGTTGCATGTTAGCACCCATCAAAGCACGTGTTGTATCATCGTTTTCAAGGAATGGAATACATGCAGAAGCAATAGAGACAATTTGTTTTGGTGAAACATCAATATAATTGACTTGATCACGAGTAACAATTAACGTATCACCATTCAATCTAGTGATAACTTTTTCATCTTCAATATAACCTTCTTCATTTGTTTTAACGTTTGCTTGAGCGATAATGTAGTTTCTTTCATCATCAGCAGAAAGATAGACAGTATCTTCTTTCTTATTGGAAACAACACCATTAATAACTCTTCTATAAGGAGAGAGAAGGAAGCCATATTCATCAACTTTAGCATAAGAAGCTAAGTTGTTAATAAGACCGATGTTTTGACCTTCTGGTGTTTCAATAGGACAAATACGACCATAGTGAGAATAGTGAACATCACGAACATCGAATGAAGCTCTATCTCTTGTAATACCACCAGGTCCTAAGGCGGAAATTCTTCTCTTATTTGTTAACTCAGATAATGGGTTTGTTTGATCCATAAATTGAGATAATTGTGAAGAGTTAAAGAATTCTTTAATGCAAGAAGTAAGTGGCTTAATATTGATTAAGCTTTCTGGAGTAACTGTAGCTTGTTCTTTAGAAATGGACATTTTATCCATAATAATTCTTTCCATTCTGAATAAACCAGTACGGAATTGATTTTGAATAAGTTCACCTGCAGATCTAATTCTACGGTTACCTAAGTGATCGATATCATCAATATCGCCTACTCCATCAATAATATTAAGGAAATAGGAGAAGCAAGCGATAATATCGCATGGTGTTAAATATTCTTCGACAATATTTAAATCTGTACCAACACATCTAACGACCTTTTCATTCTTTTCATCTGCATAGACGGAAACAATATTAAGAACGTTATGTTCATCAAGATTTTCATTAACGGTAAATTGGTAGGCACAAGCACCTTTTTCAAAGAATTTTTCTTCGCGTAATTGATCCAATAATATTTTGTTAATTAATTGACCTTTTTCAACTCTTACTTCGCCTTCAGCTGAAATTAAATCTTCAGCAACAACACGATTTAAAAGTCTATTGTATATACCTAATTTTTTAGCAATCTTAAATCTACCAGCATGTCCTAAATCATAGTTTCTATGAGTGAAGAATCTAGTTTTGATTTGACGAGCAACATCATCATCATCGATTGGTTCACCTGGACGTAACTTTGCATAGATTTCCTTTAAAGCAAGAATTGAAATTCTTCCATCATCGCCATTGATATCAGTGGCTTCTGGAGTCTTCTCAATAGTCTTCTTTAACATTTCATTATCAGAGCCAAAGAGGGAATATATATCCGCATCATGGACTAAACCAAGAGCTCTAATTAATGTGATAGCACTAACTTTCTTTTGTTTATCAATACGAACATTTAATAAATCTTTAGAATCAGATTCGAATTCAAGCCAAGTACCACGGGCTGGAATAATATTCCCACCATAAAAGTATTTACCTGTCTTAGGATCCTTATCTTTACTCATATAAGCACCTGAAGAACGAACAATTTGTGATTCAACAACCTTTTCTGTACCATTGATGATAAAAGTACCAGCATCAGTCATCATTGGGAAATCTCCCATGAAGATTGAACCATCTTGAATAATTCCATCTCCACCGTTATTGATAAGTCTCAAAGTAACGTGAAGCGGGGCACAATATGTCATATTAGACAACTTGCATTCAAAATAGTCATGCTTTGGCTCACCAAAGCTATAGTCGACATAGTCAAGTTCCATAGATTTATCCGCATTAGTAATTGGGAAGAAATCATTTAAAACTTCACGAATACCTTCCTTCTTTAACCATTGAAAAGATTCAGTTTGAATCTCGCATAAGTATGGAAGAGGTAATTGTCCACTAATTTTAGAAAAATTTGCTCTGTGGTTAGAAAGATAATTCATCTTTCTACCGAAAATTTCTTCAAAAGTTTTCATTAGTTTTGCTCCATTATATTCTACTGATAGCAAATTGAAATGCGCTGTGTATCCTTAAGGCTGCTATCAAATTTTGCTTACCTTAATATAACGCCTTTAAGGGCTAGGTTTCGGCCTAGCCCTTTTTTAAAGACGATATCCCCTTTTCAGGGTTAAATAAAACTTATATTAATTAAGCTTATTTGACTTCGACTTCAGCGCCAGCAGCTTCTAAAGTCTTCTTGTATTCAGCAGCTTCAGCTGTGGAAATGCCTTCTTTAATGTTGCATGGAACACCATCAACTAATTTCTTAGCATCCATTAAGCCTAAACCAGTGATACCTTGTACAGCCTTGATGACTTGAACCTTGGAAGCACCAACAGCCTTTAAAGTAACGTTGACAACGCTTGGTGTATCGTCTTCAGCAGCAGCAGCACCTGCAGCAGCAACTGGAGCAGCAGCGGAAACGCCGAATTCAGTTTCGATAGCCTTGACTAAGTCTAAGACTTCGATCATGTTCATCTCTTTTAAAGAGGAGATAATCTCTTCGTTTGTTAACTTTGCCATAATAATTTTATCCTCCTAGATATTAATTTTTATTGTAAAAATTATTTTTGATTGGCTTCTGCATAGGCCTTCAAGCCATATGCAAAATTACGAATTGGCGATTGTAATGTACCGCATAACATTGATAAAGCATTTTCTTTTGTTCCAACTTTACCTAAGTCAGCTAACTTACTAGCGTCACAGAAAGAACCGTCGATGACTGCGCCCTTAATTTCAAGAGCTTTGTTCTTTTGAGCAAAAGCTGTTAAAACTGGTAAGGCAGAAGTAGCATCTGGGCATGTGATTAAAGCATTAGGACCTTTGAGTAATGGTTCAAGTGATTGATAACCTTCAGCATCAAGAGCTCTTTTAACTAAAGTGTTCTTGTGTACTTCAATTTTCGCACCGGCCTTTTTGAGACCTTTACGTAATTGGGTTAATGAAACAACAGGTAAAGAATGGTATGTGACAATGATTGCACATTTGGAATTCTTTAGATGTTCGTTAAGGCCATTAACAATTTCCTTTTTGACTTCTAAAATCTTTTCATTCATGATTTTACACCTCCTATCTTTTAGAAAAATATAGGCAACAATATCCATGATTTCCTTTTTACAAAGGAAGTTATTTGTATTTTATACATTTCACCTCGGCGACATGATTAAGCACTAAGCCGTCGCTGTCTATGGTATATTGAATGCACACTAATTTGTCGACGATGATAAATAATTAAATATTACTTAACATCAAGAGCAAGCTTTAAAGATGGTCCCATAGTTGTGGAAATAACACAATTTTGGATGTAAGCACCTTTAACGGAAGCTGGTTTAATACGAACGATTAAATCAATAATTGATTGAACGTTCTTAGCGATCTTTTCAGCATCAAATGAAACTTTAGCAATAGAAAGATTTAAATTACCTTCTTTATCAGTACGGTATTCAATCTTACCATTCTTAATTTCTTCAATTGCACTAGCAATATCCATTGAAACTGTTCCGGCTTTTGGGTTTGGCATTAATCCTTTTGGACCAAGGACACGACCCATACGGCCTAATTCACCCATCATATCTGGTGTAGCAACGATAACATCGAAGTCGAACCAGTTTTCGGATTGAATCTTTTGTAACATATCTTTGCCACCGACAAAGTCAGCACCAGCAGCCTTAGCTTCATCAACTTTTGTATTTGTGATAGCTAAGATTTTCTTGGTCTTACCATTGCCAAATGGAAGAGTAATTGTGCCACGAAGTTGTTGATCTGCTTGTTTTGTATCAAGATTTAACTTGAAAGAGATATCAACAGAGGCATCAAATTTTGTAACGGATGTTTTTTTAACTAATTCAGCAGCTTCGCTAACTGAATAAGATTTGCCCTTTTCAACTAACGCAAGAGCAGCAGCGTATTTCTTTGACATTTTTTTCATTTTACTTATTCTCCTTAGTCAGCGATCTTGACACCCATAGATTTACAGGTTCCTTCAACGCATCTAACAGCACCTTCAATAGAATCGACATTAAGATCTGCCATTTTGTATTCAGCAATTTTCTTAATCTCATCCTTAGAGATAGTTGCAACAACGGAGCTCTTGTCCTTAGCACCCTTTTCAATGTTACAAGCTTTCTTAATTAAGAATGTAACTGGGGTTGTCTTTAAGACAATGTCAAAAGACTTATCTTCATAGATTGTCAATAAAGCTGGAACTAATTCACCTTTACGATCTGAAGATTTGGCATTAAATTCTTGACAGAATTTACCACCGATACCATAAGGTCCTAATTTTTGACCTAATTTAGCTGGGCTAGCTTCGCCACCCATAGCAACGATTTTCATCGTTCTTAGAACTTTTTTCGCCATACATTTCCTCCTTGATAATATTTCGAATGTATTCGAGCGTGGTACGAATGATTCTTCTTCTCCCACGACTTATCTTGCATAAGCCACCTAAAAAAAGGCAAAAAATCCCTTATGCATTGTTAATTATAGTATAAAGCACGTTCAAAGTGCAAGTACTTTATCAAATACTTTCACTAAATTTTCTCTGAGAAGATCTTAGCATAACAGTCTAGAAAAATTCAATTATTTTACGAATAATGCACTAAAATCATCAATATGAAATAATTAAATATGATTAATTGATTTACGCATATATTTCTAGCGCAAATTCAATATTTTTTAATGTCCCTTTTCATTAATAATGTTGACAAAAAAGTTTTTTTCTTTCATAATAACTAAGCGTTATCTTTGCGCAAGATTAATTAACGGAGTAATACTCAAGTTGGTGAAGAGGCTTCCCTGCTAAGGAAGTAGATCGGGTAACCGGTGCGAGAGTTCGAGTCTCTCTTACTCCGCCATAATTAAAAAACATGTTTCAACAACCAAGTTGAAACTTTTTTATTGACTTTAACTTTTTTCATGTTAATATAAATCCATAAAGACAAAGAAGAGGAAGAGTAAATATTAAAATCCTTTGTAGAGAGTCTCTTAAGTGGTGAAAAGAGATAGGGTAATATATCGAACATGGCCTCAGAGTTGACTTTCCGATATGTAGGTTAGTACGGGTTCGCCCGTTAAAGCGATAGAGTATGTTAGTACTCGAAAGGTTATATTTACATATAGATAAATATGGCGAATTAAGGTGGTAACACGGGATTAACGGTCTCGTCCTTAACTGTAAAACGTTAGGGCGAGACTTTTTATATTCTCGCTTTAACTAGAAAGCGAGAACAAATGTCAGAAATAGAGATTAAACACTTATCTAAATCGTTTGGTGATAAGAAAATACTAGATGATATTTCTTTAACCATCGAAAAAAGCGATATTTACGGAATACTAGGACTTTCTGGAGCGGGAAAATCTACTCTTGTAAGATGTATTAACGGATTAGAAACCTTTGATAAAGGTGAGATTTATTACAACGATGCTCTTCTATGTTCTTCAAATAAGAAAATAGAGCGAGAAAGAAGAAGAAAGATTGCAATGATTTTTCAATCGTTTAATTTGCTTTCTCAAAAAAATGTTATTCAAAATGTTGAATTAGCATTAGAGATAGCTGGTAGTAAAGATAATAATAAAGAGAAAGCTCTCGATGCTTTAAAAAAGGTCGGACTAGAAGACAAAATAAATTCTTATCCTTCTGAATTATCCGGAGGTCAATGTCAACGTGTTGCAATAGCACGTGCTTTAGTTCTTAATCCTGATGTTCTTCTCTCCGATGAAGCCACTTCTGCGCTTGATCCAGAAACCACTGAATCTATTCTCAACTTGCTAAAGCAGTTAAATAAAGAACTTGGATTAACAATAATAATGATTTCTCATCAAATGAACGCTATTGAATCCATTTGTACTAAAGTTGCAATTATCGATTCTTCTAGGATTGTTGAAAAAGGAGAATTATCCGATGTCTTCTTAAATCCTAAAACTGATATTGCGAAGAATCTTATTTATTCCGGCCATGTAAAAACAATGCTAGATAAAAATAAAATGATAAGACTAATATTCAATGGGAATTTGGACGAACCAATTATTGCGAACATCGTTCAAGATTGTTCTATCTTAGTATCTATTGTTTATGCGGATACCAAGGTAATTGATGACAAGATGTATGGCCAAGTTGTAATTAAACTACCTAAGAACAAAAAAGATATTACCAAACTTGAAAAATACTTAAGTTTACATAATGTCTCTTATGAGGAGGTAACTAACTAATGAACATAATCGAAATATGGACTGCTTGCTATGAAACAATCTTAATGACCTTAATAGCAACAACATTAAGTTACCTCGTCGGCTTCCCTCTTGGAATAATACTTAATGTCACTTCAAAAAATGGTCTTCATTATAATAAATGGATTAATAACAGTCTAGGAGTATTTGTAAATATCTTACGTTCTATACCGTGCTTATTATTAATCATCTTACTCATGCCATTAACTAGATTAATATTTAACCGTGGATCAGGAAAATGGTTCACGATGATTATTCCTCTCTTCTTCTCTTCCTTCGCGTTTGTTGCAAGAATGGTTGAAACTTCATTTAATGAAGTGGATGGAGGAATTATTGAAATGGCTCGTTCCTTAGGTGCAAGTAACAAACAAATAGTTTTTAAAGTTATGTTTAAAGAAGCTATACCTTCCTTAATTCTTGGCGTTGCAGTTAGTTCTATTTCCATTCTAGGTTATACAGCGTTTGCTTATGATTTAGGAGCAGGCGGTCTTATTGCTGCAGCATATAAGTTCTTTACTCAACATACCAATGACTTCTATCAATATCCAGATATATGGGTATTCTTAGTAATCGTAATTGTTATTGTTCAAATAATCCAAGAAACTGGATTGATACTTTCTAAAAAAATTGATAAAAGGAGAAAAGCGAAATGAAAAAACAAATAAAAATAATATCAATATTTAGTCTTATCTTATGTAGTAATCTATTGTCTTCATGTGGAGATACATCGCATAAAATTACCGTATGTGCTTCTGAACTTCCACACGCACAGATACTTAATGAATCAGTAAAACCTTTGCTTAAAGCAAAAGGTTACGATCTTGAAGTTACTGTTCTAAATTGGACTCTACAAAATGATGCGGTAAAAGATGGTGACTATGATGCCAACTACTTCCAACACGTTCCATATTTACTTTCGTATTCTGGAAATGAAAAGCAAGAAAATGTTTTTGCTACGGCAAAAATCCATTATGAACCTTTAAGAATCTACGCTGGAAAAAAGGCAGTTTCTTATACTGATCATAACGCAACTTTTGCTATTTGCAACGATGTTTCTAATGCTACTAGAGCATTAGATTTATTAATAACTTCTAACGTTATTTCTTCCTATGATAAAACTTCCGATGATAACGCTGATTTAACTAAATTACCTTCACGTATTTCATTAATTGCAGAGAACTTATTAGTTTCTTCTTTAGCTGACTATGATTACGCTGTTCTTCCATGTAATACAGCCATGACAGGTAACATCGATGCTACTAGCGAAAATAATAAAAATCTTCCTTCCGAAAGTGAAACCTTAGCAAATGCCAAGGCTAATATTATTGCAGCGTCAACAACTAGATATAAATCAGACGAAATATACAAGAATAAAATTGATGCGTTAACAGATACCCTTCTTTCTAAAGATGTTAAAAACTACATTGATACCACTTGGAAAGGTGTTGTTTTAACATATCAAGTTGATTTACGTAAATAATATACTTAACATATACAAAATAATGATTTGTGATATAATAATGGCTAGAAAAAGGAGCTCTTAATATGAATTTTTTCAAAAAATATAGATGGATATTCATGATTCTAATATTTGTCGCAACATTAACATTTTCAATCATCTTATTTGTAAATCCGGATAACTTCGGAAATAAAATGGCATGCTTTGTTACAGGGGTCGCTGTTCTTGCCTTTGGTGTAATTCGTTTCTATCCTTTAATCAAATCTTTAGATGATAAAAAAGCAGTTGTTGCTAACACCGTTGAAATCTTTATCGATTTAATTATTGGTGCCTTACTTGTAGCCTTTTCCTTTAACTCTGATTTAAGTGCTTATATGTGGATGTACAAGTATTTAACCGCAGCAGTTCTATATATTCGTGGTATTGTTTACCTTGCTGAAACAGGATTTTTCAAAACCAAAGCTGAAGTAAGTAAATTCATTGCAAGTGTAATTTTTATCAGTATCGGTGCTGCAATGGTAGTATCTAAAGACTTTGATGAGAATTGGTTAAGATATATCTTCGCTTCTCTTTGTACTATTCTTGCGTTATATTCCATCATCGATGGTTATATAAACTATTCCACTTATCGTAAGACATATGCAAAACCAAAACCTGTTAAAGCAATTGAAGTTGAAAAACAAGAAAAGAATGAACAGGTTGTTGATGTAGATAATCAAAACAAAACAATAGATAACAAAGAAGTTAATAATATTGAGCATAACAACATCAAACCTTCTTCTCCAGTTCTTAATTCAGAAGTCGAAGAAATAAAAGAAGAAAGCAAAGAAAATAAGTAAGTAAAAATAGGCTGAGAAGAATGAATTATCAATGGTTATTGATTCATTCACATTCTCAGCTTTTTTAATGAAAAAACAAATTGATTAAAGATATATAAATAATATATAATCATGAAGTTAAACTCTTTATTTGAATAATATACGAAAGGAATAATAATTATGGATTGGATCAATACGATCTTAGTATCACTTTCAATGTCCGTTGATGCAATGACTGTCGGAGCTACTGATGGCATTGTCGAAGCAAACATGAAAAAAAGAAAAGCACTTATTATCGCTGCAACGTTCGGAGTATTTCAATTCGTTATGCCAGTAATCGGATACTTCATCGGTTATGGCTTTAAGGATTACCTTTCAAAATACATTCCTTGGATCGCTTTTTCTCTCTTAGTCCTTCTAGGAATCAAATCGATAATTGATTGGGTTAAAGAATTAAAAGAATCAAAAGAAAACGCTTCGGAGATTAAAGAATCAAAAATAATAAAACCATTTGATATATTTGCGCAAGGAATCGCCACATCAATAGACGCCTTATGTATTGGCTTTGTTTATTTAGCTTCACCTATTAATGAAGCGTTATTGGTATTTGCAATTATCGGTATTTCAACTTTCGTTCTTTCATTTACAACAACTCTACTTGGAAAACTTATTGGAGATAAACTTCAAAAATACGCCACACTTATTGCTGGTCTAGTATTTATTGGAATCGGTATTAAGATTTTACTCGAAGGAATTCTATAAAATAAATATAACTATACAAATATAAGGAAAGAGATTCACGCTAGTCGTGAATCTCTTTTTATTAAATCTCGCTTGATAATGATAAGTCGCCTTTTTCAATCCAATGTAATTTTCTAAAGCCAAAGTCAATTAAGAAAACAAGTACAGCTGGAACGATAAGTGTAAAGCTTAACACTTCTATAACT
Source organism: Bacillota bacterium (assembly GCA_023398335.1). Classification (GTDB taxonomy): domain Bacteria; phylum Bacillota_I; class Bacilli_A; order RFN20; family CAG-288; genus HGM10890. The sequence goes on along the minus strand of JAEWSJ010000013.1, from coordinate 44,859 downwards.
ATAAGATAATCATATCCCATAACATTTAATGTGTTAAGAATACCAACCAAACCAGAAGTACCCATACCAGCTCCTACTGAATCAGTAGCAAAATCAAACAACATTGCGAAAGGTCCAAGTATTGCACTAGAAATAATAGTAGGTAACCAAATAATAGGCTTTTTTACTATATTCTTAAACTGAAGCATTGAAGTTCCTATTCCTACCGCAAGAACACTCCCCCATTTATTATCACGGGATGTTTGAACAGCGAAGCCAACCATTTGAGTACAACAACCTAGCAATGCTGCTCCCGCTGCAAGAGGAACATTACCTATTGATATAGTAATAGCAATAGCAACTGAACTGATTGGAGCGGTTAAAGCCATTCCCATTAAGACACTAACAACAATGCACATAATAAATGGAATAAAGTCAAAGGCTATTTTAATTAGTTCACCAATACCTACTGTTACATAATGAATATAGTTTGAAAGAAGAGTAGCGTAAATCATTGAAAAGATTAAACCAACTAATGGAATAAGTATTAAATCTACTGGAGTCTTCTTTCTCATAATAAGATCAATCATTTGAAGACAAATAACTGCAGAAATATAACATGAAAGTGGATCACCAATCGAACTTACTTTTCCAGTTGCAAAACTAAAAGCATAATTACCTATCATTCCAGCTGCAGTTGCCGCAACGACAGTTACACCTTGTTTTTTTAATGATAAAGCCACACCTAAACCAATTCCAGCACCCATTAGACCTTTTATAACAGTAGCAAAATCTTTTATTGCTTCCATATGTGGAATCGTCGCAAACTGATTAATTATTGTACCAATAATTAAAGTTCCAAATAAACCAATTGCCATCCCGTTTGTAGTTGAAGCTACATAATTCAGTAGTTTCTTATACCACGGCATTTGAATTTCACTATTTTCCATATTCGTTTCCTCTTTATCACATGAAATATAACACATATCTTTGCAAAATAAAAGCGACGCTTTCGCCTCGCTTTTAATGTTGAATTTTATAAACTACTTAGACCAATCGACTGCTGCACCTTTAGCAACAATTTTAGCAGCTTGAAGTGTAATTCCACTTGAAGAAATTCCTCTAATTGCACAGTAAACATCTATTTCACTATTTAATAAAGAATCATCTGGTGCTGGAGAAGCATATAATGAGAACTTATCTGTTCCATCAGCAGTTGTAAATAAAGCTTTAAAATCACCATCTTTTCTTAAGAAACCAGTTACTTTATAAAGTTTCTTAGAGTAATTTGCCATATTCTTATTAGCGTCAGCTATTTTTCCGAATAATTCAGCCGCAGTATAGGATGTATAGGCCTTATCTTTTGTCCAAACATCATCTAATTTACCTGTAGCATTTTCTTCGTTTAATACTTTAGCGGTAGAATTACCTAATTGTGGGAAACCACTGTATGAATTAAAGTCAGAAGAAACAATTATTTCATTTCCTAAAACTGGAGTATAACCTGTTGTTCCATCAGATTTAAAGGCTTTGTAACAGAAAATTGTACTGTTAGAATCATCAGTAATTGTGAATGATTTTCCTGCTTTTGAACCATTAATGGCAGAGACAACACCTTTAACAACCGCTGGATTTGCTGCTGTATAATTTTTACCATTCTTAATGAAGTCTGAAATGGAAACAAATTTAAATTCAGGAACTGTAAAATCGAAAGATTTTTCAACGGCTTTAGCCGTGCCTTTATCATTATTAACAGAGCCTGTTAATGTGTAAACTGAAGCTTCAGTATTGAATAAATATTCATATTTAACATTAATTGTTGTTTGTTTATCTACAGTATCACCAACAGAGCAAACATTATCAATGCCACTCTTCTTAGCAACAGACCATGAAACTGGATAAACTTTTCCTTCAATTGCTACTTCAGCAACAACTTTAAATGAAGCAGATTTAGATGTAGTATCTTTATAAATTTGATATAAATAAGAAGCAGCTTCATCTACACCAGCTTGAACAGTATCTTCTCCACATGAAGCAAATAAGCCAAGTGATAAGACTAAAGCGATAGACATAGCACTAAATTTTTTCATTGATTTCATAATTGAATTCCTTTCTTTTATTAATCTATAAATGAAATGTCAGTATATGCAAATAATTGGATTTGCATAGAATCATTATACGAATCAACAACACCTTTAATGGTAATTGTTTTGTCTAATAAATCAGAATCGATAACTGGTATGGTCTTTGTTGCATCTTTGTATAAGACAGATGTTCTAATCTTTAATTTGTTAGTTGAAGCAGTATCTGAACATGTTAATGTCATTGCACCATCAGATGCTCCGCCATTATCTGTTGTATATACCTTTTCAACAGTGATGTTTTTAACTTCAACAAGAAGCGATAAAAGTGAACTTGCTTTTTCAGTAAATGTCGCACTATTAACAACAAATGGAGTAACATCATTGTTTTCAGAAACTAATTTTGAATTAGTAGGACTGTTTGGATACATAGGATTATATGAGATACCTGATACTTGATAACCAAAGTTATCTGAATATGTGTAGGTACCGTTGACCATAACCTCATTTCCGACTTTATATAAGCTAGACATTGAAGCATAGGTATAAGCTAAGAAAACTGGCATACCATAGTATGCATCAGCTTCATCATCATAATACTGAACATATGCAGTAGTTGTGCTAGATTCAACAATCTTTGTTACAAGGCCGATAAATTTAACACGCTTATCAACATAAGTAGATGCTTCATCACGTAAATCTTTAATAGTGATTAATTCGGTTTCAGTAGAATAATCAAAATCTGGATCTTTATCAGTTGAATAATAATTCAATTTATTCGAAACAGCTTGACTATAAGCTTTGCCAAAAATATCAGCATAAATTGTACTTGCATAATTCTTTGCCGCAGCTAAACCTTCTTGCATCAATTCGAGATTTAATAATCTCCAATCTGATGTAGCAGTTTTCTTATACCAAATCCAAAGTAAATATCTTCCAGCAGTGGAGTCTAGATTCCAGTTGCTATCTTCCGATTCAATCATAACAGCACTTGCATCTTGAAGTGTTTTATGGGTGAAATTAGAAGCTTTTTTACCCCAAGGTTGAACTTTTCCTGTAGATTCAGGAGTATCAATAGCTAAAAATCTAGCTTTAACAACTCCGCCTATTACAGCAGCACCAGTAGGATAATTTGAAGATTTATCATTTTCACAAAAGTGAACAGTATCACCATCAATATAACTATAAACATCAACTTCTGATGCTTTTCTTCCTGAAGTAGTATCAAATTTTAATTGATCAACATAATCAACCAATTGATTAACAGAAGATGAGTTATCTCCGCAAGAGGTCACAAAACCAAGTGGCATAACCACTAAGCATAATAACGATAAAAATAATTTTATACCTTTTTTCATATTAGTTACCTCTTGTTAAATATATGCACATTCATCAAATGCATCTTGGAAAGCTTGATCTACTGATTTAGATCCCGCTAATGCAGCATCTAATAACGCACCAACATTGTCTCTAGCTTGAGAAGAGCCAATAAATACTGGTGAAGAAAAGAACATACTTGATTGCTTTGAAGTTTGTTGAACTGAAAGAGCTTGGAGATTATTCGTAGATCCTGATTCAAGCCATGCTTTATATATAGCATTATCGTTAACCGACTTTATTACAGGAGTATATCCTGAAGTCATTGAAAACTGAGCTTGGAAATTAACATCAGTTGTTAAGAACTTAAGAAGTAACCAAGAGGCTAACACCTTTTGTGGATTATCGTTTCTTAAAATAGTAACCGAAGGCCCTTGAGAAATAACAGCTTTTCTTGCACTATCATATTGAGGAATAGAAGCAATATCTACCTCTTGTCCATCAATCTTTTGATAGGAAGCCCCGGCTGAAGAACCAATACACATGAATGATTGTGTTCCATCAGTTTTTGTAAACAAGCCAGAAGTGTATGAACCGTATAAACCTTTGGTGGTTATATATCCTTTATCTCTCCATCCTTTTAATTTTTTAACAAAGGCTTTCGCTTGATCATTATTAAATAAATAATGTCCGCCACCTTTTCCACTTGAAGTGGTATAAGGAATATTCATTTGTTCACACATAGTAATAAACCAGTTAGAAGATGAATCATAACCTAAAGGTGTTGAGTTTGGATATATTTTCTTTAAAGTTTTACAAACAGTTTCCATTTCATCCCAATTGGTTGGAACGGATAAATTATTTTCATCAAAAACTGTTTTGTTATAATACATAACTTCAGAAGATTTAACAAACGGAAGACAATACATCTTATTATCACCAAATTGTTTACCTTCGTTGTAATATGCCTCAACAAAATCAGACTTTTGAGCGGCAGTATACCCATATTTGTCATCATCAATCAATGTGTCGAGTGTAGCAACCGCTTTTGCTTTGTTATAAAGAGCGATATGGTCTGGATAACAATATAATAAGTCGGCTTCAGTTTTACCACTAGAAACTTGAGTAACAATCTGACTCTTAATATCATCATAAGCACCAATTGAACTGTGATTAACAGTAATATTTGGATATAAAATTTTAAATTGTTGTAAAGCTAAATCCAAAACATCTTTTAAATCTTGGCTCATGGTGTGATAGAAAGTAATACTAATATCAGTATTAGTATCAAATCCTTCTGAAGGCATTACAAAATCAGGCTTTACATAACCACAGCTAGCTAAAGCTAGCGTGGAAAGTACCAATGACATAGATAGGATTTTTTTAAACTTGTTCTTATTCATATTATCTTTCTAATTAGGCAGCATCGTATTCACATTCAGAAATAGCATCTGTGAATAATTTATTTAATTGTTCATCTGTAAGTCCAGATGTTGACATGGCTTTTTCAAGAAGATCACCAACTTGATCACGAGCGGTTGAAGAACCGATGAAAGCTGGAGAAGTATAATAGTAATCAGCTTGAGCTAATGCAACTTTTGCAGCAGCAGCTGGTAAGCCTGCTTTAGCTGTACTTGCTTGAGCAAGATAAGCTTTATAAACTTCATTGTCACCAACTGATTTAATTACTGGAACATATCCGGACTTCATTCCAAATTGAGCTTGGAAAGCAACGGATGTTGTTAAGTATTTTAAGAATAGCCATGAAGCCATAACTTCTTGTGGATTTTCTTTCTTAAAGATACAAACAGATGGTCCTTGTGAAATAACTTTCATCTTACCATTTGCAGCATGTGGGATTTGTGTAATTCCGACTTCTTGTCCATTGATTGCTTGATAGGAAGCACCAGCGGAAGAACCAATACACATATAGGCTTGTGTGCCATCAGTTTTAGTAAATAACCCCGAAGTATAAGCACCATATAAACCTTGTGTTGTAACTAAACCTTGTTGATACCATGAAGCGAATTTCTTAACGAAAGCTTTGTTTGTATCATTGTTAAATAAGAAATGGTTTCCAGATGCAGATGTGTAACCACTACCGAGTTGTTCACACATTGTAATAAACCAGTTAGAAGCACTATCAACACCAAGTGGAGTTGAGTTTGGAGCTAACCTTTTAATTTCTTTACAAACGGTTTCCATTTCGTCCCATGTTGTTGGAACAGTTAAATTATTGGCATCAAAGAAGGTCTTATTATAATATAAAACTTCAGTTGATTTGGAGAATGGCATAGAATACATTAATTCATCACCGAATTGTTTGCCTTCGGTATAATATCCTTCAATGTAATCAGCTTTTTCAGCATCAGTAAGACCTAATTCATTCTTCTTATCATCGATTAAATTGTCTAATGTGACAACTTTCTTTGCTTTGTTATATAAAGCAATGTGATCTGGATAACAATAAGCCATATTTGGTCCTTGTCCAACAGCTAATTCAGTCTTAATTTGGTCACGAACATCGTTGTAACTACCTGGTTGTTTGTGGTCGATTACAATATTCGGATATAGTTTGTTAAATTCAACTATAGCATCATCAACGACTGGAACTAAAGATGTAGTACTCATTGTAGAATAGAAAGTGATTGATACTTTAGTATCTTTGTCAAAGCCACCTTCAGGAATGTCAAAGTTAGGTGTACCCTTTGTTGCACCGCAGGATGCGAGTGAGAGGACAGTTCCAAGAACTGTAGCCATAGTAGTAACGCCTAATAAAAACTTCTTACTTTTCATATGTTCTCCTTTTCTTTCTTTATAAATAATGCAAAAGTATATGCAATATTCATCTTAATTATAGTCTAACATCTATCCTTTAATACCACTACGAGAAACCCCTCTCATAATGTATTTTCTAAGGAATAAGAATACGCAGAATAATGGTAAAGATACAATTGCAACAGCAGCCATTTGAACTGGATAGTTAATTTCATTACCACCAGAGACTGTGAATGCAGTGCCACGTAAACCGTTTGTAATAAGTTTATGAGCATCATCATTAGCAACTAATCTTGGCCAAATATATGAGTTCCAAGCACCCATCATCTTTAAAATTGTGATTGTAATAATTGTTGGAAGTGCTAAAGGAATCATAACTTTTAATAAATATTTGAAATCGGATGTTCCATCAACCTTAGCGGCTAAATATAATTCATTAGGAACTTGCATGAAGTTTTGTCTTAATAAATAAATATAGAAGACCGATACTAAGAAAGGAACAATCAAAGCGGTAAATGTATTACCCCAGTTAAACCAAACAACTACAGTTTCATAGTTTGTAATTGTAAATAATTCGCCTGGAATCATCATTGTAGCTAATAAAAAGGCAAATAAAGCGTTCTTTCCTTTAAATTCAAGTCTAGCAAAAGCGAAAGCTGATAAAACTGTAATAACTAATGAAAGTATTGTTGAGACAACACCAACAAGAATTGTATTAAGCATTAAGTTGCCTAATCTAGCAGTACTAAAAGCTTCAGCATAGTTTGACCATTGAACTGATTGTGGCCAGAATGTAGGAACTGAATACTTATATTCAGTTAAAGTTTTAAGCGAAGAGTTAATCATCCAATAGAATGGGAAAATAATAGCGACAGCAACAAGTGCTAAGAATAAATAAGCAAATACTAATGCAACAATTTTTCCTACTTTCGCTCTATTAGTTTCATCTTTAACATCAACGTTTTTATTATCTTTTCTAAAGAAATCTTGGAGTCTAGTTTTAAATGATTTTTTTTCTAAATTATTATCCATTTTCACTACCTCCTAATAATGAACTTTCTTCTTAGAAACATACATATTAAGCATTGTAACTGCGAAGATAATTCCGAATAAAATTAATGCAGCAGAAGAAGCACGTCCTTGGCTATCTGTAGCTAACGCATCATAGATAAATCCGACGATTGTATTTAAGCCTTTTGCATTACCTGGAGCACCCATTGTTTCACCAAAGACACCTATGATAGATGAATATTCCTTGAATCCACCGATAAATCCTGTAATGACTACATAAGCAATCATCGGAGACAAAAGTGGAACTGTAACGTGGTTAAAGACTCTGATCTTTGAAGCACCATCGATTTTTGCAGCATCATAATATTGTTTGTTAACACTTTGTAAACCACCAAGAAGAATTAAAATCTTGAATGGAAGTGAGTTCCAAACGATGTAGATAACCATAACTGCGATATTTGCAGTATATGATGAACCTGCGTTTAACCAGTTAACTGGATTTAATCCCATAGACATTAATAAATTATTAATGATACCCCATGAAGAAGCAACATAACCCATTGTATATCCAGTGTTTGGATCAATGTAAGTATTGTAAATAGATAATGTACCTGTATATTCAGCAACATTTACTGGTGTAATACCAACGATATTAAACATAACGCTGAAAACCATACCAATAGCAATAGCGTTTGTAACATAAGGTAAGAAATAAACTGTTTGGAAGAACTTTGAGAACATTGGGATTGAATTTAATACAACCGCAATTACCAAAGCTAAGAAACAGGAAATCGGTACTGTAATTACTGTAAGTAAGCATGTATTTTGTAAACATGTAGTAAACTTAGCATAATTAACAACATCGATGAAGTTTTGAACACCAAAAGGATAACTTTCTCCACCTTGGACACCAAGAGCAGAATATTTATCTAAGAAGGCAATTCTAACAGTATTAATAAGTGGCCATACTGTAAATATTAGAAGCATTATTATTGCTGGTAATAAATATAGCCAACCTTTCCATTGTTGTTTTGAATCAGCCATTTTACTTTACCTCAGTTTTTTTAGCCGCTTTTTTTGCTGGCTTCTTTGGTTCAGTTTTTTTCTTTTCAACTACTTTTTTTGAAACTGGTTTTTTTACTTCTTTTTTTGCCTTAGAAGCAGTTTTTTTCTCAACTTTTACTTCTTCAGTTTTTTCTTCGACTTTAACGTCTTCAAGTTTTACTTCTTCAAGTTTTACTTCTTCAACTTGTTCAGTTACTACTTCTTCTTTTTCTTCTTCTTTTTCTTCATATCCAGTAGTAACTTTATCGCCTGGTAAGTAAATTCTTTCTTCAGTATCTCTATTGAATAAGAAGACTTTATGAGCTTTTAATGAGAATGAAATTTCAGTAGAAGCTGGATCGATCTTGGTGTCAGCATCAACAATGGATCTAATGACTGCATTTTCAGATTCTGACATTTCAGAAACGATAGAACTATCTCTGCCCATAACTTCAACGCTTCTAATCTTTGTTGTTAATGGTCCTTTTGGATCAACGATAAAGCCTTCTGGTCTAATACCAACATAAACTTGTTGATCATCAACGGATTTAACATCGAAGATTCTTTCAGAGCCGATATATAGAACGTGATCCTTAATTTCACCTCTAAAAACATTAATTGGAGGAGTTCCTAAGAATTTTGAAACGAATAAATTGTGTGGATCATCATAAACATCTTGTGGAACACCAATTTGTTGAACAAGACCTTTTTTCATAACGACAATGAAGTCAGAAATTGACATTGCTTCTTCTTGGTCGTGAGTAACGAAAACGGTTGTAACACCAGTATCTCTTTGAATACGTCTAATCTCTTCACGAGTTTGTAAACGTAAACGAGCATCAAGGTTTGATAATGGTTCATCAAGTAATAAGACTCTTGGGGTTTTAACCAAAGCTCTTGCAATAGCAACACGTTGTTGCTGACCACCGGATAATTCACTTGGTTTTCTATCAAGTAAATCATCAATTTGAACTAATTTTGCAACTTCAACAACTTTAGCTAAAGCTTCATCTTTTGGCATATGAACATTTTGTAAAGGGAATAAAATATTCTGCTTTACTGTCATGTGTGGGTATAATGCATAATTTTGGAAAACTAAGCCAACTCCACGTTTTTCTGGTGCTAGATTTGTAACATCATCTTCACCAAAAAAGATTTTACCTGACGATGGTTTTTGTAAGCCCGATAACATAAATAATGTTGTGGATTTACCGCATCCAGAAGGACCTAACAAACCAATAAGTTTGCCATCAGGAATTTCAAACGAAAAATTGTTAACTGCAATAACTTCCGGTCCGTTTTTCTTTCTACTAGGGAAGATCTTCGTTAACTTGTCCAATGTGACTTTCATGTCTAACTCTCCTTAATCATAAATATATATAATATATTTACCTTTCTTTAAATATAACACATGCAAATAATATATAAAAGCATGGTCTATTAGTTATTATACATTTTCAATAATAATCTTACAAGGATTTTTATGAAATCGCTTTCATGAATTTCGAAAAGTGGATAATTTGAAAATAATAGATTTACATTTGTAAATAATTTATATAAAAAAATAAAGATAACATGTGTCTTTTCATGTTATCTTATTATCTAATCTTTCACCTTTGCTGTTTTAATATATTCTTCTTCTTCTTTGCATTTTGCATCATTCAATTCTTCAACAGTATCGAAGTAAATTTGAGTGGAATTATCAACTGGATATACACCTCCTATTGCGTCAGAAATACCAATATGATTTGGTGTCAATCCCAGCATGCACAAGTTAGTTAATTCTATTGCAGCAAATATCAAAGTTCCTAATAATCCACCACCAATATTGAAGAAAGAAAATATCAACATATATGTTGGAACAAGTGCGACAAAACCGATTTTTCCAATTACACAGCGAGCAAATATTTGAATATTTTTTACTCTAATTCCTCTTTTATCAATCAATGTAATATTAAGTATTTTTTTACCAACAGTCATACCATTTTTAAACAATAATGGAACAGCAAATTCCAAGATTAATAAAGACACTGATGCTCCAACTGTAGTTATTATTAATGAATCATTTACCATTTTGTCATAATAGCTGCATGCCACTTCATCTCTATTAAATTCGAGCCAAGCATTTTTGCATTCTTCCTTTGTTGTATCGCAATAAATATATTCTGAAGAATCATTTAAAACATATACTCCATGTTCTACATATTTTGTGTGTAAATTATTTAAATTTCCTGTCGTATCTAGTGCTAAAGAAGTAAGAAAACCTATTCCTGTTGCAAGAATTAAAAACAATACTAAATCAAGAACAAAAGAAGCTAATCTTTTTATATATGAAGGTTGAGTAGTTTTGTATATTGAAGCAGATTCAGGCATCGGTTCAATATTTCTAGTCTTTTCTCTTTTAATGACGTCAACTACTTTTCTTTTGTTATCTTCCATTTTTGCCCTCTTTATCTAAATCTTTATTTAATTCTCCTCCAGACTTATATCTTGGATCTGAATCATAAACATCTTTCGAAGTATCTTTTTCTTCTTCAACTTCATCATCTTCATATGATAAGAAAATCTTGTCTTTATCTCTAATTTTATCAATTTCTTTACTGCCATCTATAACTACTGTATGACAAATAAAATCATGAATTGTAAGATGGTCTTTAGTAACGAACATCATGATAATTGATATTAGAGGAGTAAGACCAAATGTCGCCGCTCCACCAGCAATTTCTAATGCGAAAAAAGAAAAATAACGCATGAAAGATTGCATTTTTCCTATCTTAAAGTTTCCTTTTGTCGATCTTGCTTGAAGTTTTAATAAGCTCATTCCTAATGTTTTCCCATTACGAGTAAATGTCGGAACAAACACCAATGGAATTAAATAAGCAATGACAAACGAAAGTATCCACTCAAAGATGATTATTGATTGTAGGCGTTTATTTATCGCGTTAATATCTTCTCTTAATAAAAATATTGTTCGATAGCTTTTGGATATGAGAGGAACATAAAAAGTTCGCATTTGATCTTCAGTTCCGATTGCAACATAATTTCCAGCTTCTGTATTATATGTGAAATATTTAGATTGTGATTTAGCTAAATTGTAATTATCTATCGAGTCATAATTAGTATAAAAGTATGTTAAAGATTCATCGTACATCTCACTGATCATTTCAAGTGAGCCATCTTTAAGTTTGACAAAAAGATGAGTTGCTAAAACCTCATCTTCGAATTTTTGGTAAGTTTGTTTATAATCCGAAGATACATTCGTAATTGGGCCAACTACAGCAAATTGAACAAATACAGTTAGTAAAGCCGCAATAATTAAATCTAAAAAATAAGAAGCAATTCTTCTAAATACCGAGCCTTTTTTACATATTTCTTCAATCTTCATTCGCTTCAAACTCCTTAATGAATAATATACATTATTAACATAATTTTTACTATAAGAAAATAACATATTTAAAAAACCCAGAGAAATAAATCCTCCGGGTTTAATATTAGTAATTAAATATTACTTAACGATTGTTGCGACTGTACCAGCACCAACAGTGTGTCCACCTTCACGGATGGAGAACTTTGTACCTTGTTCAATAGCAACTGGGTGAATTAATTCGACTGTCATTTCGATATTATCACCTGGCATAACCATTTCTGTACCTTCTGGTAAAGTGATAACACCTGTAATATCAGTTGTACGGAAATAGAATTGTGGTCTATAGTTGTTGAAGAAAGCAGTATGACGACCACCTTCTTCTTTGGTTAATACATAGACTTGAGCCTTGAAGATTGTATGTGGGGTAACTGTACCTGGCTTAGCAAGAACTTGACCACGAACGACATCATCACGTTCAACACCTCTTAAAAGGATACCAACGTTATCGCCTGCTTCGCAGAAATCAAGAGTCTTTCTGAACATTTCCATACCAGTAACAACAGCTGATTTGGTTGGCTTAATACCAACAATTTCAAGTGTGTCACCCATCTTACATTGACCTCTTTCAACTCTACCAGTAACGACTGTACCACGACCTGTAATTGTAAGAACATCTTCAACTGCAAGTAAGAATGGTTTTGCGTCATCACGAGCTGGATCTGGGATATAAGAATCAACAGCATCCATTAAAGCTAAAATGTCTTTTTGAGCTTCTTCATCGCCATCGAGAGCTTTTCTAGCAGAACCACGGATTACTGGGACCTCGTCACCTGGGAAACCGTATTTGCTTAAGAGTTCACGAACATCCATTTCGACTAAATCAAGTAATTCTGGATCGTCGACAAGGTCTGTTTTGTTGATGAAAACAACGATATATGGAACACCAACTTGTCTTGCAAGTAAAACGTGTTCTCTGGTTTGTGGCATAACACCATCAGTACCAGCAACAACAAGGATAGCTCCATCCATTTGAGCAGCACCGGTGATCATGTTCTTAACATAGTCAGCGTGTCCTGGACAGTCAACGTGAGCATAGTGTCTCTTGTCGGTTTGGTATTCGATGTGAGCTGTATTAATTGTAATACCTCTAGCCTTTTCCTCTGGGGCAGCATCGATTTGGTCATAGGCCATAGCTGTTGCATCACCCTTCTTAGATAAGACTTGGGTAATGGCCGCTGTTAATGTGGTTTTACCGTGGTCAACGTGACCGATTGTACCAATATTAACGTGGACTTTACTTCTATCAAATTTTTCTTTTGCCATTTGTGAAATTCCTCCATTAAATTTCTAATTCATAATATAGCATATAATACTTGGCTTTTTCAACAAGTCGTCTGAGTAAAAATTTTCTAATATTTAACCTCTTATTACTATAAATAATAAGGCTCTTAGAAGAAGATTTCTTTGGAAATCTTCTACCTAAGCATCACCGCGGTTAAGACGGTTGATTTAACTAATTAATTAGTTGGCTCTCTTCTTAATGATTTCTTCAGCAACATTACGTGGAACTTCTTGGTAATGATCGAAGAACATAGAATAGATACCACGGCCTTGTGTCATAGATCTTAAATCAGAAATATAACCGAACATATTAGCAAGTGGAATATAAGCAGTAATAACTTGAGCGTTACCATGCATTTCCATGCCTTCAGTTTGACCTCTTCTTGAAGAGACATCGCCTAATACTGTACCTAAATAATCAATAGGTGTAGTAATTTCAGCTTTAACAATTGGTTCAAGAATGACTGGAGCACACTTATTTGCAGCTTCTTTAAGAGCTAAAGCAGCAGCTAATTTATATGCGGCTTCGGAAGAGTCAACATCGTGGTAAGAACCATCGAATAATGTTGCCTTAATATCGATAATTGGATATCCAGCAACTAAACCTCTTGGAAGTGAGTCTCTTAAGCCATCAGCGGAAGGTTTAATGAATTCTTTTGGAATAGCACCACCAGTAACTGCATCGACGAATTCGAAGCCTTTACCTGGATTTGGTGTAAATCTAACCCAAACGTGACCATATTGACCGTGACCACCGGATTGTTTAATATAACGACCTTCACATTCTGCTTCCTTCTTGATTGTTTCACGGTAAGCAACTTGTGGAGCACCGACATTACATTTTACACCGAAATCATCTCTAAGTCTTGTGACGTTAACGTCGAGTTGTAATTCACCAACACCAGCGATAATGTTTTGACCAGTTTCAGCATTTGTGTAGAAATGGAAAGTTGGATCTTCTTCTTGAAGTTTTAATAAAGCAACTGTCATCTTATCTTGATCAGCTTTTGAAGCTGGTTCAATAGCTTCGGAAATAACTGGATCAGAGAAAACGATGGATTCAAGATGAACATGACGTGTATCATCACATAATGTATCACCAGTACCTGTTACTTTAAGACCGACGATGGCGCCGATTTCACCAGAGTGAATAGCATCAACATCTTGTCTGTGGTTTGCGTGCATTAAGACCAAACGAGAAATTCTTTCGGTTGTTCCCTTTGTAGCGTTATAAACGTATGTACCAGCTTTTGCTGTTCCAGAGTAAACTCTGAAGAAGCAAAGTTTTCCAATAAATGGATCAGTTGTGATCTTGAAAGCTAAAGAAGCTAATGGTTGATCATCACCTGGAGTACAAACGACTTCATTACCATTATCATCTTTACCAACAGCAGCTGGAATATCAACTGGGGATGGTAAGTAATCAATAACAGCATCAAGAAGTAATCTGACGCCCTTATTCTTATAAGCAGAACCAGCTAAGACTGGGAAAATATTACCAGCAATAGTATTTGTTCTAATTACAGATTTAACCTTTTCAAGGCTTGGTTCTTTCATTTCAAGAACATCTTCCATTAACTCATCATCGAAGTTAGCTAACTTTTCAAGCATTTCTTGATGCCATTGAGCAGCAACATCTTTATAGTCTTCAGGTATATCCATTTCTTTTGGTAATTCTGTTGGGAAATCTGAATTATATTCAAATGCTCTCATTGTAACTAAATCAATGATACCTTTGAATTCAGCAGATAAGCCAATAGGATATTCAATAGCAATACCTTCAGCACCTAATTTTTCTTTGATGGAACGAACTGACATTTCATAGTCAGCACCGATAGCATCAAGTTTATTACAGAAGACGATACGTGGAATATTGTACTTTGTTGCTTGTCTCCAAACTGTTTCGGTTTGTGGTTCAACACCATTTTTACCATCGAGAACAGTGACAGCACCATCAAGAACACGTAAGGAACGTTCAACTTCAGCGGTGAAGTCAACGTGTCCTGGAGTATCGATAATATTAATACGATGACCTTTCCAGAAACATGTTGTAGCGGCTGATTGAATTGTAATACCTCTATCTTGTTCTTGCTTTAAGAAATCCATTGTGGCAGCGCCATCGTGGGTTTCTCCAATTTTATGTGTTTTTCCTGTGAAGAAAAGAACACGTTCGGTAGTTGTGGTTTTCCCGGCATCAATGTGAGCCATAATACCAATATTTCTTGTTTTATCTAATGGATATTCACGAGCCATATTTATTTCCTACCTTTCCTTAGAATCTATAGTGAGCATAAGCCTTGTTAGCTTCTGCCATCTTGTGTGTGTCGTCCTTCTTCTTACAAGCACCACCGTTACCATTAGCAGCATCTAATATTTCAGCAGCTAATTTGTCTTCCATGCTTTTTTCGCTCTTTCTTAATCTTGAATAAGAAACTAACCAACGAAGGCCAAGTGTAACCTTTCTTTCAGCTGAAACTTCAACTGGAACTTGGTAGTTAGCAGCACCAACACGTCTGGCCTTTAATTCAAGTTCAGGCATGATGTTACCGATTGCAACTTCGAAGACTTCCATGGCTGGTTTGCCGGTTTTTTCTTCGACTTTTTTGAATGCGTTATAGAGAATGGTTTGGGAAGTTCCCTTCTTACCATCGACCATAAGCTTATTAATTAAACGTGTGACAAGTTTTGAATTGTAGATTGGATCTGGCAATACATCGCGCTTTTCAACACTTCCGTTTCTACGTGGCATATTATTACTATCTCCTCCCTATTATTTCTTTGAGACGTCGCCGGTCTTCTTTGTACCGTATAACGAACGTCCTTGTTTTCTATTTTCGACACCGAAGCATTCGAGACCACCACGAACGATGTGATATCTAACACCTGGTAAATCCTTAACACGGCCGCCTCTAATTAAGACGACTTTGTGTTCCTGAAGGTTGTGACCTTCTCCACCAATGTAAGCTGTGACTTCGTATCCGTTGGTCAATCTTACTCTGGCGTACTTACGTAAAGCTGAGTTTGGTTTCTTAGGAGTCATTGTTCCGACACGGGTACAAACACCACGCTTTTGTGGAGCGGATTGATTGTGTTCTTTCTTATTTAAAGAATCCCATCTCTTGCCTAATGCAGGAGCTTTTGACTTACTTTCAGAATTAACTCTGCCTGTACGAACTAATTGATTAATAGTTGGCATAATTTATTAATTCCCCTTTCATTTATGTAACTTTACACGACACCGGGTGTTTCCACGTTCAACCATAGAAATAGCCCGGAAGTTTATTCCGTGCAACTAATAATATACAATGTAGTAAAAAAGACGTCAAGTATTTTCTAATAAAAAAAGAAAGAATTTCGATAATCACCGCAACAAAAAAACACATATATACAAAGAACGTTAATCCTTATATATATGTGCCGTGGTTTAACTTGTAATTAACCTATATCCTTATACTCGGATAATTCTATTTTTTCTTTATTCTTCAACCCGTTCTTACGATACTCTGTTGGAGTTATATTCATCAACTTTTTAAATGAAATTGCAAAATAGTTTGGATCGTAAATTCCTACCTTATTTGAAATATCAGTTATTGAATCATTAGTATAAACTAAATAATAACAAGCTTTAGAGATACGATGTTTTAACAAATATTGAATAGGAGACTGATTGATATATTTCTTAAATAACTTACATAATTCACTCTTTGATAAAAGACTAGAATGAGCAATATCATCTAGAGTAATGTCATGAGGATAATTATTATGAATAAAATTAACCGCATTTTTGACTAGCAAGACTTTAGAAGAAAACGCACTTCCAACAATATCGCTGCGTGGTACATTCTTATACATGGTATACCATGCATCACAAAGCATTATTTTTATACCTAATTCATATCCATCTTTTTTAGTCTTAAAGAACTTAATTGCATTCATATAGGATTCAACGCATCTTTTTCCCCATACTTCATCATCGCTATCATGACTAATATATATGTATGGAGCGTTGCCATTGATTATTGGTAAAACATATTTAGTTTCAATCGCACTATTATGATACCCATATATAATAATAGGATTAAAAACAATTGTCTCACAGATTGAGTCCGGATAATTATCATGAATTAAGCAATGCAAAATATTAGAATTAATAAATAATGCGTCGCCTTCTTTAATAGTAATAATTTCATCATTGCAGGAAACTTCGATATCTCCTTTAACCGCAATAGTAACTTCTACTTCCGCATGCCAGTGAGCATAGAAAGATTTACTTCCAAGGAACTTATATGCGTCACCATAAAAAGCAACCGGAAATTCAACTTTTCCGTGGCTTACAAGTTCGTGCATGTTTTCATCAATTTGATGTTCATCAGTAATTTGACTAGCCATATATAACCCCTTAATCTTGTAATATAATCATATTACATTCGCGGATGTAAACACAATAAAAACGCAAAACTATTTTTCTTGCTGAATCTTACATCATTCTAGCTCTATATATTGGTACTTGTTAACAACTTATTAACAAGTTATACACAATTTTAATAGAAAATACTTTGAAACTATTTTCACAAAATTTTCTTTTAATTATTTTTCAATACTACAAATCTACTAAAAATTGCTTTGAGTAACGAATATATTCTCCTTTTAACTTTAAAATAATTAAATGAAAACTCAGTTATATTAACAACATTGCATTGTTTCACGCACTTTTTTATTATTAGCGGTGGATAACTTTAAAAAAGCAATAAAATAAAGTGTTTACTGAAAGCGAATTTACATTTTGATAAATCTCATTTTTTTGAGTTGACTAAAAAAAGTTTTTTCAATATCGTATTAGTACATAGTCAATTTTTTTTAAAGGACATTTACAAAATGAGAATTTGTGGTCTACAAAAATTAACTCTCCTCGATTACGAAGGAGAACTAGCCGCTACTATTTTCACTCAAGGTTGTGAATTTCGTTGCCCTTTCTGTCATAATTCTTCTCTTATTATCGAAAATAAGAATCTAGAATTTATCAAAGAAGAGGAAATACTAGATTTTCTCCAAGGTAGATTTGGAAAAATTGACGCTGTATGCATTACAGGAGGAGAACCATTACTTCAAAAGGATTTAATTGAATTTATCAAAAAAATAAAATCAATTGGATACAAAGTTAAATTAGACACAAACGGATACTTACCAGATAAGTTAAAAGAAATTATCAATCTTAATTTAATCGATTATGTTGCAATGGACATTAAAAATTCACTAACAAAATATCCATTAACAGCCGGAATAAAAGACTTAGATATTAATAGGATTAAGGAAAGTATCGCAATTCTAAAAAAAAGCAATGTTCCATATGAATTCAGAACAACAGTAGTAAAAGAATTCCATAATGCAGATGACTTTAATGAAATAGCCAAGTTGATTAAAGGAACAAAAAAATACTACATTCAAAACTATGTCGATAGCGCAGATGTCTTAGTTAAAGGTCTTCACGGCTTCAGTTGTGAAGAATTAGAAATGTTTAAAGCAACAATAGAAAAGCACGATATTCCATGTTCAATTAGAGGAATAGATTAAGGAGAAAACAAAATGTACAAAGTATTAAAAAGAGATGGATCCAAAGTCGAATTTGATATCAACAAAATTTGCCGAGCAATAACACGTGCTTTCGAATCAGTCAATAGAGACTATAGTCAATCAGTTATTGACCTTTTGGCATTAAATGTTACTTCAGATTTCGAAAGCAAAATTAAGGACAATCTTATTTCCATCGAAGATATTCAAGATAGCGTCGAATCAATCTTATCAAAATCCGGTTATATTAATGTCGCGAAGAGTTATATTCTCTATCGTAAAAACCACGAGAAAATCAGAGATATGAAGAACACTCTCCTTGACTACAAAAAAATAGTTGATGGCTATGTAAAGAATATCGACTGGAGAGTTAAAGAAAACTCTACTGTTACTTATTCTATCGGTGGTTTAATCTTATCTAACTCTGGTGCTATTACAGCTAATTACTGGCTTTCAGAAATATACGATGATGAAATAGCTTCCGCACATAAGAAAGCCGAAATTCACATTCATGATTTAAGTATGCTTTCCGGATATTGTGCCGGCTGGAGTTTAAAACAACTCATTCAAGAAGGCTTAGGCGGATTAGTTGGTAAAACAACTTCTTCTCCTGCTAAGCATCTTTCGGTCTTATGTAACCAAATGGTTAACTTTTTAGGAATCATGCAGAATGAATGGGCTGGAGCTCAAGCCTTTTCTTCTTTTGATACCTATCTTGCTCCATTTGTAAAAGAAGATCATCTTACCTATCCAGAAGTTAAAAAATGTATTGAAAGTTTCATTTATGGAGTTAATATTCCATGTCGTTGGGGTACTCAGTCTCCATTCTCTAATATCACTTTAGATTGGACAGTTCCGAATGACTTAGCTGAACAATATTGTATCGTTGGCGGAAAGCTTATGAAGTATAAGTATTCCGATTGTAAAAAAGAAATGGATATGATTAACAAAGCCTTTATTGAAACAATGATTGAAGGTGATGCGAATGGAAGAGGCTTCCAATATCCTATTCCAACATATTCTATTACTAAAGACTTCGACTGGTCCGAAACTGAAAATAACAAACTATTATTTGAAATGACCGCTAAGTATGGCACTCCGTATTTCTCAAATTACGTCAATTCTGAAATGCAACCAAGTGATGTTAGATCTATGTGTTGCCGTTTAAGACTTGATTTAAGAGAATTGCGTAAAAAGTCAGGTGGATATTTTGGTTCAGGTGAATCTACTGGTTCAATTGGAGTTGTAACAATTAATCTTCCACACATTGCTTATCTAGCTGAAAATAAAGAAGACTTCTATAATAGATTAGATAAAATCATGGATATCAGCGCTCGTTCATTGAAAATTAAGAGAACAGTTATTTCTAAACTTCTTGACGAAGGATTATACCCATATACAAGAAAATATTTAGGCACATTTAATAATCACTTCTCCACTATCGGCTTAGTCGGTATGAACGAAGCAACACTTAATGCCAAATGGATTAAGCATGATTTAACTCATACCGATGCTCAAAACTTTGCCGCTGAAGTGTTAACACACATGAGAGACAGACTTATTATTTATCAAACTCAATATGGCGACTTATATAATCTTGAAGCCACACCAGCTGAATCAACATCATATCGTTTAGCCAAACACGATGTTGAAAACTTCAAAAATATCATTACCTCTGGTGGAAAGAATGGTGAAGAACCATACTACACCAACTCTTCTAACTTACCAGTTGGTTTTACAGATGATGTATTTAAGGCTCTTGATATTCAAGATAAACTTCAAATTCTATATACTTCTGGAACAGTCTTCCATACATTCTTAGGTGAAAAGCTTCCTTCTTGGAAATCCGCTGCACTTCTAGTAAGAAAGATTGCACAAAATTACAAATTACCTTACTACACAATATCTCCAACTTATTCTATATGTACAACTCACGGATATATTCAAGGTGAAAAATACACTTGTCCAATATGTGGAAAGAAAACTGAAGTTTATTCACGAATCACTGGCTATTATCGACCAATTCAAAACTGGAACGATGGAAAGAGCCAAGAATTTAAAGAAAGAAAAACCTACGATGTTTGTTCTTCTCTAGGTGAAGTAAAACAAAACACTCCAAAAGTTGCTGAAGAAGTTAAAAAAGAAGAAGTTCATACTGAAACTCCACTAAATAACAAAGAAACAACATATGAATATCTTCTCTTTACCACTCCAACATGCTCTAACTGTAAAATGATCAAGCATATCTTAGAAGAAAATGGAATTAAATTTTCTTTAATTGATGCGACTGAAAGACAAGACTTAGTAGAAAAGTACCATGTTGATAAAGCGCCAACTCTAATCGTACTAAGTTCAGATAATAACAATTTCGTTATTTCTGATGTTGCGTCTATAACCAAGTATTTAAAAGATAATTCGCTCGCATTCTAATTCTCTCTTTATCTCGAATTACATCATGAAATCAGTTTCATAATTAATTCGAGTTTTTTTAATGATTATCTTTGAGATATAGAATACAATATAACTCATAGTTATCAAATAAGCGGGGTTTATCAATGAGTGAAGAAATAAGCAAAGAAATAAAAAAAGGTGATTTAACTGTAGGTGATCCTTTTAAAGTACTGTTAAAATTTGCGCTTCCTTTACTATTATCAATGATATTCCAACAGATATATTCCTTAGCAGATAATATCGTTGCTGGTAACATGGGTGGAGCTTCATCAATGTTAGCTTCTTCCGCCATTAACGCCTCCGCAAACATTGTTAATATCTTTATTGCTTTCTCGGTTGGTGGAACAACTGGAGCGGCAGTTATTATATCTCGTCTATTTGGGCAAAAAAAATACGCTCTTACTAAAACAGCAATATTTACTTCGATGATATCTTTAACCACTCTTGCGGGAATACTAACTGGAGTGGGCTTGCTTATTAGTCGTCCTTTATTAATAATTTTAAATACTACTCCAGATATTCTAGAGCTTGCAGATCAGTACCTAAAAATATATTTATATGGCTTCTTCTTTATGTTTATTTATAATATTTCAAATAGTATATTTACTGGATTAGGTGATAGTAGAACTCCGCTATATTTGTTAATAGTGTCTTCTTTATCTAATATTGCTTGTGATATTTGGTTTGCAAACTTATTTGAAAACATTGTTGAAGCAGTTGCCTGGGCCACATTTGTCTGCCAGGGTGTTATCTCATTTGTATCAGTTATATTACTCTTAAGAAAGATTAGTATGATTAAGACTACTGAAAAAGCAGAGATATTTTCATTTAAAATTCTTGGCAATATGACTAAAGTTGCAATTCCTTCCATCCTACAACAAAGCTTTATTTCTATCGGTAATTTACTAATTCAATCTCTTATAATGTCTTATGCCATAACTGAAATGTTCACAGGTTTTGGAATTGCCTTAAAGATCAATAGTTTAGTTACCTTAAGTATTGTTGCGATGTCTAACGCTATCTCAACCTTTACCGCGCAAAACTTAGGAGTTGATGATATCAAAAGAATTAAAAAAGGATTTATTGATATAATTATTATCGGTGAAATATTAGTCCTTATCTTCACTGCTTTACTACTTATTATTCCTCAACAAGTTATCGGTTTATTTATTTCAGAAGCCACCGATGGTAATAGACAATTAATTATCGATTATGGTTCAAGATTTTTATATATAGTCGTACCTTTCTATTGTGTTGTGTCTTTTAAAATTATGTGCGACGGAATCTTAAAAGGCAGTCAAAATATGTTAGCGTTCACCGTATGTACATTTACCGATTTATTCGTACGTGTTATTCTCACTTACTCTTTTGCACCGTTTATGGGTTTTGACGCCGTCTGTTGGTCATTCTCAATCGGATGGGTTATTACGATATTTGTTTCTATTTTCTATATCATTCGTTTTTTCAAGAAAAATAAGAATTTAGTTGCTAAAACTATAAGTGAATAATCATTATCTACTTATCTATTTGTCCACCCAATATGCGAATTAAATATTAATCATGTTATGCTTAGTTAAAGCAAGTTGGACAACATGGTATACGCTAAAAACTAATCAAATATTCGAAATCGTATTACTAATTATTGGTACATTATTATCTATTTTCAATTGCATTACTTATACATTAATCATTATTGGTTTATTGCTTGTTTTAATATCAATTATCTCTATGGTTGATTGTCTTATTCTTCCACGTGATCCGTTATTTATAGATGAAACTCATAAATTATCAATTAAAAATTAAATCGTTCTTTCTTTAGATGAAATTACTGACGTTTCTTCAAGAAGATATTTTCTTCGTGGTGGAGCAGGAACAGTAATTGTTTCAATAATTTCAAAGCAATACAAAGTCCGCCATATTGAAGATTGCGAAAACATAGTAAAAGAAATCTCTAAAGTAATTTATAATCAACAAAACAAAAAGAAAAATATTGAGTTAGTTAAATAATAAATAAGAGCATAAAAAAACTTGGTGATTAAACCAAGTTTTTTATTTGTAAATAAATTAGATATTACTTAACTTTTGCAAAAGCAGCTTTTGCTAATTGTAAATAAGCGTCGGTAGCATTAATTGTTGCACCAGTGCTTACTGTACCATCCATGAAATATTTCTTTTCATCTTCACCAGCTTCAGTAGCTTTAACGAAAGAGGCAATCTTAGATGGATCTTTGCCAACTAAATATGCTTCTATTGCGGCAATATTGCCCTTCCAACCTAACGCAGTTGCGGTTTGTGGCCAATATGTTGAATTTTCATCAGCTTTGAAAGCCTTTTGTGCAAAATAAACGTGATCAGAAACAGCAGTTCCTTCTGCATTAGAAGCAACAGTAATCTTGTTTGCTGCATCAACGACACAATTCCAATACCATTCAGAGTTATCTTTAATTTTTTCCATTAAAGAAACTGTTCCAGCCATATACTTAACGTATTGACCATCAGCGGCTGCATCTAACTTTTCGCCTGTGTAAACAACGCCATCAACCTTAACATACTTTGCATAGTTTATGGTTTTTGTACCACTCCAAGAAGTGACCTCAACAGAAATATTTTCAACTGTTTCAGCTTCAGTTGCAGATAATTCTGTCCATGTAACTGGAGTATATGTTTCGTTAATTGAAATTGTCTTAATGAGCTTGTCTGCAACTGTTAATTTAACTTCAGCGACACAAGCACCACCATTAACAACTCCATAAGCGGAACAAGCAACTGGTTCTGCTGTAGAATCACCACAAGATGACATTAAGCCACATGCTAATAAAGCGACGGAGCTCAATACTAATGTTTTTTTCATGATTTAATTTCCTCCCTAAATCATAGATATTTATACGTAAGAATTTCTTACGTATATAGATTACCACAAAATATTTTTTTTGCGCAATAAATTTGCATAATTAATATATTAACCGAAAAAAAATATAAGATTTTATTGCTTTTTAATTCTTTTTTGCATTTCTTCGTAAGAGAAAGAACATCCACAATAACACTGACGATATAGATTGTAATGTTTCGCTATTTGAATTCCTTTTAAATTACCATTCTCTTTTTTAAAATCCGATGGTAAATATTTAGTTTTTTTATCTTTAGATAAATCTATTGCAATTTCATTTAATAAGTTGCTTGGCTTTTTAGAAGAGACAGTCATTACTGTAGCAAAATAATCAAACTTATTTTCTTCCGCATAATCATATGCCAAAGATAAACGAAGACGATGACAGATTGTGCATCTTTCTCCACCTTCTATATTATCTTCATAACCTTTTACCGCACATAAATAATCATTGTAATTATACTTAAAGGAAACTACATTAATATTAACATTTTCATCTTTTGAATACTCGTCCACAAATCTTTTAAGTTCGTTAAAGCGAAGATCATATTCACTTTCAGGATAAATATTAGGATTAATATATCCAACTGTAACCTTAAAATACTTAACTAATATTGATAATGGATAAGTTAAACATGGTCCACAACAAGCATGCAAAAACAACGAAGGCTTATCATTTAAATTAGATATCTCATTAATTCTTTCTTTAAATACTTCGTTGTAATTGATTTTCATAATTATTTTTTCTTCGGATAGATGAACATCGCATCTCCAAAGGAGAAGAAACGATATCTATTATCAACTGCGTGCTTATACGCATTTAAAATATAATCTCTAGTAGTAAGGGCTGCTACCAACATGACCAATGTTGATTTTGGTAAATGGAAATTAGTAATTAAAGCATCAATAGCTTTAAACTCAAATCCAGGATAAATAAATAATTGTGTATTACCATGACACTCTTTAAATGTGCCATATTCTTTCATAACCGACTCCAATGTTCTTGTTGAAGTGGTTCCTACTGCAATGATACGTCTGCCTTCTTTTTTTGCTATATTCAATCTTTCAGCAGTGTATGCACTCATCTCATAATATTCAGAATGCATAACATGATTTTTGATATTGTGTTCTTTTACAGGTCTAAATGTTCCAAGTCCAACATGCAAAGTAACATCAAGAACTTCAACACCTTTAGCTTTAATCTTTTCAAATAGCTCAGGAGTAAAATGAAAACCCGCAGTTGGCGCAGCTGCGCTTCCTTCAACTTGAGCATAGACTGTTTGATAACGATCGTTTGGTGAAAGTTGATTATGAATATATGGTGGAAGAGGCATTTTGCCAAGTTTATCCAATACTTCATAGAATATACCCTCATACTCAAGACGGAACATACGTAATCCTTCTTCTTGAATTTCTAAACAAGTGGCTTTTAATTCTTCATTAGGTCCAAAGGAAACAACAGTACCTACTTTAACAGTACGAGCATTACCGACTAAAGCTTGCCAAACATTTTTATCTGTCTCAGAAGGATGTAAAAGAAGAACTTCAACATGCGCTCCAGTTTCCTTCTTTTCTCCAATAAGTCGAGCTGGAATAACTTTAGTATTATTTCTAACAATAACATCTCCTTCATTCAAGTAATCTAAAATATCATAAAAATGCTTATCTTCAAGATTACCAGTTAAATAATCCATGACTAAAAGACGTGATTCATCACGTTTTTTAGCTGGAGACTGTGCAATTAATTCTTCAGGTAAATAATAATCATATTCATCTAAATCATATATATCATAATCAAATTGTTTTTCCATTATTAGAAACCTCTCTTCGAACCAAACTTTGTCATTATTTCTTCTTGAAACTCCATAAAGCGATCTTCTTTGATTGCTTCTCTTGCTTGTTCCATAGTCTTAATTAAAAATCTCAAATTATGAATCGAACATAATCTTTGACCAAAAGATTCACCGCATTTAATAAGATGATGGACATACGCTTTAGTAAAGTTTTTACAAGCATAACAATCGCATTCATCATCGATAGGTGTAAAGTCATCCGCATAACAAGCATTCTCAATATTAACTCTTCCCTTACTAGTCATTAAACTACCATGACGAGCTATACGAGTTGGAAGGACACAATCAAACATATCAACACCTTTAGATATTCCGTCAAAGATCATATCTAACGAACCAACCCCCATCAAATATCTTGGCCTATCAAAAGGAAGATATTTAGCAGTAAGAGAAACCATGTGATATTCAACATCTTTTGGTTCTCCAATTGAAGTTCCGCCGATAGCGTAACCATCAAAGCCAATTTTAACTAACTCTTCTGCACAATGCTTTCTTAAATCTTCAAAGTCACCACCTTGAACAATTCCGAATAAAGCTTGATCATCTCTTTTTTTAGAATCCTTACATCTTTGAGCCCATCTTAATGTTCTCTCAACGGAGTCTTCCATATATTTATGCGTGCAAGGATAAGGAGCGCATTCATCTAAACACATGATAATATCTGCGCCAATTTTACCTTCAATATCCATGACTACTTCTGGAGAAAAGAATAATTTATCACCATTTAAATGAGATTTAAATGTAACACCTTCTTCTTTAATTTGTCTATTTTCCGCTAAAGAAAATACTTGAAAACCACCAGAATCAGTAAGCATCGGTCCTTGATAATTCATAAATTTTTGAACTCCACCCGCTTTTTCAACTAAATCTGCACCTGGCCTTAAAGCCAAATGATAAGTATTTGCAAGAATTACTCCTGCTCCAATAGATTTTATTTCTTCAGGTGAAAGAGTTTTTACAGTCGCTAAAGTTCCAACTGGCATAAACATCGGAACTTCAACATCTCCATGAGGAGTATGTAAGATTCCATATCTTGCACCGCAGTTCTTATCAACGTGTAATATTTCTAATTCAATGTTTTTACTTTTCATTCCGCTTCACCTCATATCTATAACGCTTATATATTTTACTTATAATCTGTCATTTAAGCAAATAAAAAGATTGAATTAGCTTCATTTACTAATTCAATCTTAGTTTAATTTTCTATTTTGAAGAACAAGAAGCGCAGGTACCATAGATTATAACTTCTTGAATTTCATCAAGTTCTAAATTATGATCCTTAGATATCTTTTGAAACAATTCTTTTTCGTCAGAAATGTCAATGATCTTATTGCACTTCTTACAAACGAAATGATAATGATCTTTTCGATTGTAATCGTAATGAACAATATTATCTTTTGTAATAATCGTAGTTAATTCATTATTATCAACCATATTATTCAAAATTCTATATATAGAAGTAAGTCCAATCTTCATTCCTGCTTTTTTTGAATCAGCTTCAATATCAAAGGCTGAAGGATGAGAAAAAGAATTAATCATATAATTACGAATATATTCTTTTTGAGTAGTATTTCTTTCTACCATAATTCACTCCTTCTTATTTGTAATATTAGTAGTTTAACAATTATTTAGCAAAATATCTATCAAGTAATGCAACTAAGGCCTTACCATGTCTTGCTTCATCTTTGCACATTTCATGAACAGAATCATGAATTGCATCATAACCAAGTTCTTTGGCGCGTTTAGCAATTGCTAATTTACCTTTACATGCACCGTTTTCACCAGCTAACATTTTTTCAAGATTTTCTTTAGTTGAATTACTAACTAAATCTCCTAGCATTTCTTGGAATCTAGCAGCGTGTTCAGATTCTTCTTTAGCTATTTGTTCTAAAACAACAGCAACTTCTGGATATCCTTCTCTAAAAGCTTGACGTGCCATAGCAAGATACATACCAACTTCTTTACATTCACCATTGAAATGATCTTTTAAGCCACCAACAACTTCTTCATCTAAACCATTAGCAATTCCTATTTTATGTTCATCAGCCCAAGTTAATTCTTCTTCAACATATGGAACTAACTTTTCACCCTTAGCGTGACAAACTGGGCAAATGAGTTCTTCTCCATCTTTGATGTCAACTATTTGACCACAAACTAAACATCTGTACTTCATATAATAAATTCTCCTTTAAATATTTCTAATTGGAAACCATTTCCAACAAATATATAATACACTTATTGAAAATCATTGTCAACAAGGAAATAAAAAAATTGCCTTTATTTATTCCATATATTTAATTACTTCTTTAAATATGATCTTGATACCAATAATCGCTATCAGATATATCTATTTCATAATCTGTAGGTACATTAATTTGTACTTCACTCGAAGGATACCATTTAGTGTCAGTATCAACGTTCGTGTATTTTCCATTTTTTTCATAATCAGGAGAATCTTTTGCTATAAGAATATGTCTTATTCTTCTTTTACTTATCAATTTGTAGTTTTCTCCAAATACATAGTTGTTTTCACCTTTAAGTAGGGTCCCGAAGCAAAACGAGAAATCAAGTGACGTATCAGAATATTTTAAACCAATTGTCTTATCTTCATCACTATATTCAAGCAAAAATAAATCCCAACCATTAGCATTTATTTCTGCACCAGCGCCATAAATTGTGCCACCTTTTGTTGTTATTACTGCTTCGCGATTATTCGTTCGAGTAATATCTTTTTCATAAAACATATTGTTGTTATAATATACTTCACTATTAATAACTGTTGTCTCTTCTTTTGATTTAATTATTTTTTCTGATTTTTTATAATAATAATCAAAAGATATAGAAGATGTATATCCAGAACACATTGAATGAGAAAGCATTATATAATTAGCTTTTTCATATACTGTTGATCCGTCTTCTGAATTATATGCCCATTGTTCTTTATGGGCTTTCCACCATCCATCCACCGCCATCAAATCATCAACTATGACACGGTTTTGTTCTGTACCTATATTATATACGTTTGCTTGGTATATTTTTTTGAAAAACTCCATGTACTTTGACCTTGAATAATCTACGGTGTTATTACAAGAAGATAGACAAAAAGGTAACATAATCAACGCTGATAAAACGTTATATTTTTTCATAAATTATGATCTCCTTAAACTCTATAAATTTATATTCAACGTAGAATATCCACCATCATAGACATCGTCCGCTTTAGTATCTATAGCAATTTCTTTAGTGTCTACAACTTTAAACACCGCAAAACTCTTATAATCCTTTAATCCATTTTCAACAACAAAATCATTGCTTTCATCATAGTCATAAGTAATATTCAAATTATATTTAAAAACTTCATATTTCCTACTAAATTCAATGTTTTCATAATAATATTTAGTTAAATATTGATTCTTTTCTTGCTTTACTATTGATATTTCATTTATATCATCACGGAAACGAACATTAATTGAAGAAATACGCCCATCTTCCAGCATTTCGTTATATGACTTATATTCCATGAAATCAGTAGGTAGATTCAAAGAATAGTTTACTTTTTTTATTTTGTCTGTTTCAAATGACTTTTTAACAAAACTATCACCAACAGAATATTCATTTGTGGATTTTTCCAAATAGTATGTAGTTCCATCAAACTTAGATGTCTCTTTCTTAGTTACAATAAAACTAGTCGATTCATCAACTTCACAAAAATTTTTAGACATTTCAAAAGAAGATAAAGAACCTTTATAGTCATTGTTTTCAAATTTAAAATCACCAACTAATTCAATATTATCAATACGATTAACATTGTTATCTAGGTTTATATTTGAATAAATATAATAAGAATACCATCCATCTTTCAAATGATAACCATCAGGATATACAATATTCATTAAATTAATATAATAAATATAATCTTGATATGTATGCTTATCTCGTTCAGTAGATGTTTCTCCGCAAGAAGATAGACAAAAAATAATAAAATTCCCCATAAAAACTTTATCGATTTCATATCTAGTTTTCCATTCACTATATATTTTAAGTTTAGCACCGAGAATAACACTTATCAATATGAACTATGAAAAAACACTATCTTTCACATATATTCACATTGCTCGAATATATATATAAAAACTGAGTTATTATCCAATTTGATAAAGTTATTACTAAAAATCTTTTTAATATAAATAAATAGTAAAACAATATATAATTACGTTTTTTTTGAACAAATTAAAGATTCAATTTCCTAAACATTAAAAAATCTCTTCCTATATTTCAAAGAAGAGATTAATGTTTTATTCTATTTCTTTTAAAACTAATTCTTTCGCTAAAGAAGGATTAGCTTTACCTTTACTTGCTTTCATTACTTGACCAACAATATAACCTAAAGCTTTATCTTTACCATTTTTATAGTCTTGGATTGATTGAGCATTCTCCGCTAATACCTTACGTACTATTTCAAGAATTTCTCCTTCATCCGATACTTGTTCCATTCCTAAATCTTTAACAATCTTTTCAGGATTAACTCCGTCTTTAATCATTAAACCTAGAACTTCTTTAGCTTGTTTAGAGTTAATCTTGTTATCTGAAACAAGATTACATAATGAGACTAAATCAGATGGAGAGAACTTCAAATCAGAAAGTTTTAAGAATTCTTTATTGATATATGCTGATATATCACCCAAGAGATAATTCCATAATGTCTTTAATGATTTTACTTTCAACTCAACACAGGAATTAAAGTAATCAACAAACTCTTTATTTGCTAAAAGCAAATCAGTTTCATATGTAGATAAGCCTTCCGCTAATAATTCTTTTTTATAAACTGAAGGAAGTTTATTCATAGAATTAATTGTTTCTTCAACAAATTCATCACTCAATTTAATTGGAACTATGTTTGGTTCTCTAAAGTATTTATAGTCAACCGCATTAGTCTTTACTCTCATTAAAGTCGTGCATTTATTCGATTCATCATAACGACGAGTCTCTTGTCTAACTTGTTCACCTTTAAGAATTAATTCGGCTTGTCTTTTAACTTCGTAATCAATAGCCGCACGAACATTAGCAATACTGTTTAAATTCTTAATTTCACATTTTGTTCCTAAAGTAGTTGTTCCAATTGGTCGAATAGAAACATTAACATCACATCTCATCGAACCGTTTTCCATCTTACCATCAGAAACATCAAGGAAAGTAACAATTTCACGAATTTCTTCAACATATTTCATCGCCTCTAAACCACTATGCATATCTGGTTTAGAAACAATTTCAACAAGAGGAGTACCCGCACGATTATAATCAACTAAAGACATATCGCCTAAGTGAAGTTGCTTAGCTGTATCTTCTTCTAAGTGAGCTCTTTCAATACCAACTCGAACAACTTTTCCATCGATATCTAGATCAAGATAACCTTCCGACCCAATTGGATGTTCTTGTTGAGTGATCTGATAACCTTTTGTTAAATCTGGATAGAAATAGTTTTTACGATCGAATTGAACTAACTTATCTACTGACATATTTAACGCGGTAGCAATTTTGATTCCGTCTCTTACTGCTTCTTTATTAACAAGAGGCATTGTTCCTGGATGAGCTAAATCATAAGGAACAGTCTGTGAATTTGGCATTTTACCAAATGTCACAGGAGCGGAAGAAAACATTTTTGATTTTGTATTTAATTCAACGTGAATTTCAATACCAATAACAGGTTCAAAGTTCATATTATTTTATCCCCCTTGTACGAGTTGAAATATTCTTTAGTTTAGTGATGTTTTCAATAACTTCTCCTAAACCAATAACATTACCCTCTTCCATTTGCTTCCCAGTAACATTAACACCAAAAGGCATATTTTCATCATAACCTAAAGGTAAAGTAAGACTTGGTAATCCCGCAAAATTTCCTAGGGATAAATGATTCTCAACAAAGTTTGGTTTAGAATCCCATTTATTATCAATCGAAGAAATTAATGGAGCAACAGTACCACCCGCAGGTAAAAGAAGATAATCATATTTTTCATAGAACTTATTTAGATTGTCAACGATAATTCTTCTACTTCTTTGCGCTCTTCTAAATAAGACATCTTGGTTTGCAGCTAAAAGTGAGAACGAACCAATGATGAATCTTCTTTTAATTAAATCAGAAAAACCACGAGTACGAGCCGAAGTCATATATTCTTGCCATGTTTTTTCTTCTCCAGTTGGCTTAATACCAAATTTAATACCATCTAAATTAGCATCGTTTGATGTCGCTTCGGAGCAAGAAATAATCATATATGTTGGATAGAGCGCGTTTAATAACTCTACTGGATAATCATAATCTTCAACAACATATCCTTCTTTTCTTAATTCATCGCAAAGAGAATTAAATGAATCGACGATAGTTTTATTCTGAATCGCCTTTATTACCGAACCAAAATAACCGATTCTCTTCGGTAATTTATTTGAATTAAGATATTGAGAATAATCTTCTACTTCTTTGTAAGAAGAAGACATATCTTTCTCATCGTGACCACTTAATAAAGAAGTAATATGAGCAATATCTTCACAAGATCTAGCAAAATACGCAACCGAATCTAAAGATGGAGCAAAAGGAAATAAACCAAAACGTGATATTCTTCCCCACGAAGGTTTAAAACCAACTATACCACCAAAAGACGCTGGTTTTCTAACAGAGTCACCAGTATCAGAACCTAAAGCAAATGGAACACAAGAAGAAGCAACTAATGAGCAGCTTCCACAAGAGGAACCGCCAATAATTCTTTTTGAATCATATGGATTAAGTGTTGTACCTTTGTGTCCAGTGGTTCCAGTTCCGCCCATAGCAAGTTCATCAAGAGTAGTCTTTGATAGCATTATTGCTCCCGCAG
Organism: Bacillota bacterium; assembly: GCA_023398335.1. Classification (GTDB taxonomy): domain Bacteria; phylum Bacillota_I; class Bacilli_A; order RFN20; family CAG-288; genus HGM10890. The sequence continues at coordinate 12,319 of JAEWSJ010000013.1, read as the reverse complement.
ACTTTAATCTATCGACAACTTCTGCATCAAAAAGAGGAACATAATTAGTTAGTACATTCGATGAAGCGGTAGTTTCAATTCCTTTTGTTGAATAATTATCTTTACAAACATAGGGAATTCCTTTAAAGAATTCATCTTCTTTAACTTCATTTATTTTTTTTGCTTCTTCTAAAGCCTCATCAAAATTTGTTGCTTCCAATGAATTTGTCTTATCTTCTTGTAGACGCTTAATAGCTTCTTCAACGAGTTCATAAGAAGTAACTTTCTTTTCAAATAAAGCTCTATGCATTTCTGAAAGTGTTAAATCTAAATATGACATTATTGCACCACCTTTGGTAATTTAACCTGATTTCCTAATTTAGAAGAAACGTTCTTAAGTTCTTCTTTTGGATCTACTGGAATAGAAGGAATATCTTCTCTTAAATACGAATAATGTTCTTCAGTTGGAAAAGTCATCGGTTCCGCAGAATCGATATTTTCAATTTTTCCTAAGAAAGACATTTGAGCAATTATAGCGTTAAACTCATTAAGTAAAACATCTTCTTCCTTCGAAGAAATATTAAACAATAAGTTTTCAGCACATTCTTCAATAATCTTTTTATCTATTTTAGTCATATATATCTACCTCATTAAAATACTATGTAATAGTATCACTTTTCTTCTTCCTTATAAAGAAGATTTAATAATTCCTCTTCTTCGATAATTCTTATTCCTAAAGATTTAGCCTTATCAAATTTAGATCCTGGTTCACTTCCTACAATAACTAAATCCGTAGCTTTAGAAACTGAAGAAGCGGATATAGCTCCTAAATCTTCAAGCTTTTTTGTCATTTCCGAACGTGAATAAGAAGTTAAGGATCCGGTAAGAACAAATTTCTTTCCTTTGAAGAAATTATCTTTAACTACTTCTTTAATATTTAAGCATTTGAAATTTATGTTTTCCGCTCTTAATGACTCAACAATTCTAAGATTATTCGAATCTTCAAAGAATTCTTTAATTGTCTTTGCTGTCTTATCTCCAACATCACTTAAGCTCATTAATTCCTCTTCTGTTGAAGCAATTAACGCATCTAAAGTCACATAATGATAAGCTAGTACTTTTGCAGTCTTTTTTCCAACAAAAGGAATACCTAGAGCTGCAATTAACATTTCAAGCGAATTATTCTTTGATTTCTCAATGCTGGAGAAAAGAGATTTCATCGTCTTTTCACCCACTCCATCAAGAAGAGCAATCTCTTCTTCATGTTCCTTCAATTTATATATACTTGCAATATCGGTAAGAATTTTTTCATTGAATAAATCTTCAATAAGTGAATCGCCTAAGCCATCAATATCCATTCCAAAATCCGAAGCGAAATAGATTAATTTATTTATTGATCGAGAAGGACACGTTTCATTTGGACACCGATGTTGAACATCCGAAGACGATTTAACAAACTCCGTTCCACAATATGGACAATGTGTTGGAAACACATATGGCTTTGAGGAAGGACTTCTCTTTTCTTTAATTACTCTTGTTACTTCTGGAATGACATCTCCAGCCTTATGTAAGGCCACAAAATCACCAATTCGTATATCGAGATTTTTAATAAAATCTTCATTATTTAAAGTTGCTCGTCCAATCATCGAACCTGCTACTCTAACTGGTTCAAGAATTGCATTAGGTGTAACACGCCCTGTTCTTCCAACAGTTATGACAATATCTTTTAATTCAGTTATTGCTTCTTCCGGTGGAAATTTATACGCAATCGCCCATTTAGGAGTCTTCAAGGTATAACCTAATTCATCATGAAGTGGAAGCGAATCAACTTTCAAGACTAATCCATCAATATCATAAGCTAAAGAAGGTCTTTTCTCGTGATATTCATCGACATAATCCAATATTCCTTTTATTCCTTTTACTCTTCTGCGTTCCGGGTTTGTTACAAATCCTAAGGAAGCTAAATAATCTAAGGAATCCGAGTGATTCTTAAATCCACATTCTTCCGCATTAACAAAATAATACCAGAAAGCATCAAGATGGCGGGAAGCTGCAATCTTCGAATCCAATTGTCTAATAGATCCAGCTGCAGCATTTCTCGCATTGGCGAGAAGTGGTTCACCATTCTTTTTTCTTTCATCGTTTAGCAATTCTAATGTCTTCTTAGACATATATACTTCGCCACGTACTTCGATGTTTCTTTTATCTTTAATATGAGTAGGAACGGAAGGAATAGTTAAAACATTATTAGTAACATCTTCACCAACATTTCCATCTCCTCTTGTCGCGGCGTATTGTAAATCTCCGTTATTATATACAAGAGTCATAGCTAGTCCATCGATTTTAACTTCAGCCATATATTCAACTTCAGAAAGAGAAGTTCCCTCTCTGACTTTTCTATCAAAATCAACGAGTTCATTTTCATTAAATACATCACCTAAAGATAACATCAAACGGCTATGAGTGATTTTCTTAAATGAAGAAGAAACGGCGCCTCCTACTCTAGTTGTTGGTGAAAGTTTAGATTTTAAATCTGGCCTTTTTTCTTCAAGTTTTTGAAGTTCTTCCATCAGTCGATCATATTCTTGATCACTTACCGAAGATTCATTTAAGGCGTAATATTCATAATTGTATCGATTCAATAAATCGGTTAATTCATCTACTCTCTTTTTATCTTCATACATATCTTTTCACCTCTATTATATTTTAATCTATTTTCTTAAAAGCTTTAAAGCCAATTACTAATGTCTTGATACCAAATTCTTCTCCGAATGAGACTTTAATCTTATTTCCATCGACTGCAATAACCTTACCTACACCATAAGAAACGTGAGCAACTTTATCACCGATAGCGTATGAATCAGAGGACTTTTCAAAATTAGGTTTTGATATTCCCATTTTCTTTGGTAATGGTTTAAATGTGTAATCATTATCGTAATTTTCATCTCCGCTATATCCGCCCGAAGCATAAGCTTTATCAACCTTAGCAAACAACTCGGAGTTGGTGTTTTTCCATCCACCTTCTCCTGAGGTAAATCTAGCATTTCCTTGGCGAGCATTTTCAAGTCCGCGATGAGAAAACGATGATTCAAGACTGTTTCTTGTCGGCTTAGAAACAAATCCAATTTCTTTGATAAATCTCGAAGGTATATTGAAACTACCATCGTATGAACTACCACCAAAAGATGAAATACATAAATATTTTTTAGCTCGAGTCATTGCAACGTAGAACAGTCTTCTTTCTTCTTCAATTGCTTCTTGTCGACCAGTATCGATAGCGTGACGAGAAGGAAAAACACAATCTACTAAACCCGTGACAAAGACATATTTATACTCAAGTCCTTTTGAAATATGAGCAGTCATTACGGTTACTGCATTTGTCTCTTGCATTGTGTCTTGCGCAGCTTCCATAGATACATTAATAAGGAAGTCTGTAAGAGTAAGTGATTCACCTTCACCTGAGAGCAAATAAGTTTGAATGGCTTTGTACAATTCATTGATATTATCTTCACGTGATTGATATTTATCGACGGAGTCTTTTTCTTTTATATCTAGTTCTCTTACGTATCTATTAAAGCCAGATTCATCGAGGTATTTTCTTATTACTAAATCAATATCACGAACAGGAACGACCTTATCACTATTCAGTATTTTTGCTGCAACAACATAAGCTTTTAAAAATATACTAACGCTATCTTTAGATGAAGCACCTAATGGAGCCTCATCTAAATGAGTTAATAAGTAATCTAGAAGTGGTAACCCATATTTGTTTGCTTCTAAATAAAGTTTTTCTAAAGTAATATCCCCTATCTTTCGTGAAGGATATTTTAAAGCACGTTCAAGAGAAAGATTATCATCTCTATTAACAATCAATCTTAAGTAAGATAAAGCAGTCTTTACTTCTAAACGATCGTAGAATTTTATCGAGCCATATAATCTATATGGAATTCCAATCATCGGAAAAGCGTGTTCAAATTCACGTGATAAATAATTAGAGCGATAAATTATTGCAATATCGCTATAATCAACATTTTTATCATTGTGTAAAGTTTGAATCTTTCGTGCAACAGCCTTAGCTTCCTCTGCACTGCTGTATTCGCGTAAGTATTCTACTTCATCTCCCATAGAAGTATCGTAGGCAGTTAAAGATTTATCTACTCTGTTTTTATTATTCTTAATCAGCATATTAGCTTTATCTAATATCTTTTGAGTTGAACGATAGTTCAAGTCTAAAGTAATGGTTTCGAGGGGAGAAAAATCCATTCTTAACTTATCTTTAATAATTGAATTATCCGCTCCTCTCCAGGTGTAGATTGTTTGATCTGGGTCTCCAACCACGCATAATTCACATTCTTTATTCATAAAAAGACGAACGATATCATATTGAATATCGTTGGTATCCTGAAATTCATCAACTAAAAAGCAACGAATTTTACTTTGATAATACTCTCTGGTCTTTTCATTATTTTGCATTATTTTCCGAGTGTAAAGTAGAAGGTCATCAAAATCAACTAAGTTGCAACGGATAAGTTCCTTTTGATATTCTTCATAAACATCTTGAACACGTCTAAAATCTATAGATGGTCCAACATCAGAAGAAGAAAAATCAGCACATTCAACTCCGGAAGTTTTTAGCGAATGAATAATGCTAATGTAGTCCTTAAATTCACGCGAAGTCGCTTTGTAATGAAGTTTATCAGCTATTTTCTTAAATATCGCATTTTGATCTGTATCATCCGCAATTTGAAAATTTAATCTATATCCTCTAATTTGCGTTATTTCTCGAAGTAAAAAGCGATAACAAAAACCATGGAAAGTTAAAATAAGTGGGAACCCTAAAACGTCAAAATTATTATCATTCAGAATCTTCGTTACTCTTTCTTTCATCTCTTTAGCAACTTTATTGGTAAAAGTAATAGCAACTATTTCACTTGGAACCATACCTTCACGACCAATAAGATAAGCTAAACGATAAGTCAAGGTACGGGTTTTACCTGTTCCAGCACCTGCAATTATTCTTAAATATTTAGCATTGCTTGTTGCTGCTAAATACTGATTCTTGTTTAATTCATTAATAAAATCTATACCCATATATTTCTCTCTTAAAATCTCCTTATTATTATATCATGAATATATGTAAATTCACTTATGAATTGCCCTCGATTAAATTAAATTGTAGATATATTTATTAAGTAAGTCTATAATTAAAAATAAGACTACACGGGGGAGAGATAAGATGGAAGAAAATATGAAGAAAGATACACCGATATTTTATAAAAAAGAGATGATAATTAATGGCGGCAGCGTCCTGCTACTTAGTCTAATATGTTTGCTATTTGGCTTATTCTTTTCTTTTCCAGAAGAAATAATCAAAATAACAAAAGGTGGAGAAGTTCTTTTTTCCTATGATAAATCATTAATCATACCTTCGATAGTATTTTCAATTTTATCGGAAATATTATTGATTCTCATTAATATTTTTTATCCAACAACAAAAGAAAAACCTTCTATATCTAAAATATCAAAACTATTTTTCTTCATTATCTTGTCAATCTTAGGTGTTTTTGCTCATTTTATCTTGATGCAAATATTTAAAATTTTCATAAATATGAATTATCTTCTAAATATATTTTTAACAACTGTGATTTTCTTATCCTACTCATATATGATGTATAAACTATATATTCTTGATTATGTAGAAAACAAAAGTGTGTTTTATGAAATATTCCGTTTTGCTTTAGTCGGTGTTATCGCCTCTTTATTTGATTTTTCCACCTGCTATTTATTTCAATATATATTCTTGCCTCAGACACTGGCCCCAATATATCTAACAATTATTTCAGTCACAATGGGATTCATTGTAGGAGTCACTGTAAATTATCTTTGCTCCGTATATATGGTGTTTAAAAGCACTACTGATAAAAATTGCTCTAAATCCATAAATGGAATTTTATTATTTGTAGTATTAAGTGCAGCTGGTTTGTTTATAGGTATTGGTCTTCAGTTTTTGTTTTATGATTATCTTCACATATCATATATTATTACTTTTATTATTCGTACTCTCGTAGTTTTATTTTGGAATTATACCACACGAAAAAAATTCATTTTTAAGTAAAGATTTTTTAAAAAGTTCTTGCATTTAGCGTCAATCTCTTGTAATATTACTAATGCAAGTGCTGCAACTGCAGGTGTAGTTCAGTGGTAGAACGTAACCTTGCCAAGGTTAATATGCGGGTTCGATTCCCGTCACTTGCTCCATATTAAATGCATAGGTTTGATACAAAAGTATCAGGCCTTTTTTTTGTGCAGATAGGGCAATTCTCCCTATATTCAAAAACTCAAAGTAGAACAAAATGATATTTATAAGTCAGTATGTACGACTTTTTCATTCAGGCAATAAAATTTTACACGATTATATGTAGATTTACACGATTTGAATAAATTTTACACGATTACAAGTGATTTTTACACGATTACATAAAATTGTTTAAATGTTTATTTTATAAAATTAAGGAACATGTAATCCATCCCGGCATACTTTGGCGGATTCTATTTATTCTTAAATTTATTTTACTTTTACATTGAGATATGTTTTTGTATATGAAAATTTAAATATATCAAAACCACCTTGCGAAAGTGTGATTAGGGTTTGATTTATAGTTTTTGCTTAAATAGAAATGATTATAGTGTATAATAAAGGCAACCACACAATAATAATATATGTATATAGATTATTCAATTGTATATTATAAAATAAATATGACTGGAGAAGAACTAGTAGAGTATTCTTTTTTTTATGAAATAATAAATCAAGCTGAGAAAACCACATATGACTATTCATCGATTATTTTAGGCGTTCCAATTGGTTGGTATGAGGTTAAATTTTTTAATGATAGTGTTCTAGAATTAGGCTTAAGATTTAAACCCATTGAAAACCAAAAGCTTGAAGTTGAAATATATTCAATAGAAGATAATGTTGCAATTGCTAAGTATACAACTCAAATAACATTAAATGAAGAGATTGTAAACTTTATGGTCTTTATTCAAAATAATGGAATAGCTGATAAAATATAAAAAAGAGTATTAAATTAAACAAAAGGCGCGAGAGTGTAAAAACTCTATAAAGAAAAAATTTAGAGTTATAATAAACAGTATCTTAATCAAATATATTTATGAAAAAAAGGTTTTATATTGTGAAGGTCCTAAATAGGCGCAATAATTTTAAATTATATTATAAAAGTTATTTTACGTAACTTATTTTTTAACGATGAAAATTTAAATGAAGAAAAAAGAATTTTAAATCTTCTTGATATTAATTTGGAAATTACAATGAAAAAAGCAAAAGAGCACTTATAAGCTAGAAAAACTAAAGCAATTGACTTATTAAATAAGATGCTAAAATACAATTTAATTGAAGCTGAAGGACAATGTAAAAATGTCTTTTATAAGAAAAAATGAAATTGAATTAATATAATTGAAAAGCTTGTAGATTATGGAATATTGAAAATAATATTGAGCGAGATTTTAATAAAAGAATAACAAAACTATTAAGAAAAAGAACAATAATTATTTGCATAAACAATTAAAGGCGGTTGAGTAGATGTTAAAAGGAACAGTTAAAAACTCAAAAGGAAGATTGTTATCTAAGGCAATAGTTGAATTAAAAGACAAAGACTTTAGGACAATCTTAAAAACTCAGACTGATAAAAATGGTTATTTTGAAATTCAAGAAGAAAGTGGATTTTATCCATTTTTGACTGTTGTTAAAGATTATGGTGAGGCTTATCTTGAGTTTTGGGGTTTAAATATCGATTTAAAAGATAATCATTCTTTAGAGGTAGTAATAGGAACTAATGAATTATATGGAACAAATGTTTTTAATGTTTTTGGAACATTTAATCCAATATTTATTTATTTTAGACCGATGAATCTTAAAAAGTTTAAATCAGGTGATAAAGACATTTCCCCTAATATTAATCAAGATTCAATAATAGTTAAAGTTGATGATGTACCAACAAATCTTTTATCCTTCCAACAAGTTAAAGAACACGTTGATAATAAAGGAAAATATTTAACTGCTTATTTAATTCAATTAGAAAGATCTAGTCCAAACTGGCAGAAAATTGAATTAAAGCTAACTGATAAACATAACGATGTCGGAATGGCAATAATCTATAATAAATGATACAATTAATATAGTTACTAATAATATATAGAAGGGGTCAAGTGATAAAAGTGCTTAAAATAATTCATGTTGCTGATAATCATATTGGCGCCGCTTTAAAAAGTTCATCTTATGCAGGTGATTTTGCTTTAAGAAGACAAAGAGAAATTATTAATACTTTATTTAAAGTTGTCGATTACGCAAATGAAAACGATATTGATTATATTCTCCATTCAGGAGACCTTTTTGATACGCCTAATATGAAGATAAGTGATGTTAAAAGTGTTTTTAGAAAACTTGGCGAGTTTAATGGTCAAGTTTTATTAATAGCTGGTAATCATGATTTTATTAGTGAAGACTCGTTTTGGAAAACGATTGATTATAATGATAATATTTATCTTTTTAATGATGAAGTTGAAAAGATAGAATTTAAAGAAGATAACTTAGTTGTTTATGGTCATTCTTGGAATAGGTCATATATTAGTGAGAAACTCTTAAATGAAATAGATGAACTTGATAAAACTAAAAGAAATATCTTAATTGCTCATGGTGATATTTACACTAAAGAGAGTAATTACTTACCAATAGATAAAGAAAACCTTATTAGTAAAGGCTTTGATTATGTGGCTTTAGGTCATATTCATAAACATGAGTTTGTTACAGAAAGAATTGCTTATTCAGGGTCTTTAGAACCGCTTGACTTTGGTGAGACTGGTAAACATGGCTTTATATATCTAGAAATTAACGATCAAGTTAAGACTAAATTTATTCCTTTTGCCGAAAGAGAATTTATTATTAAAGAAATTTATTTAAATGGTGAATTAAGCGATAATGATATTTATAATCTAATTTCAGGAATTGATTCAACTGAAAATAAAAGAAAGAACTTTTATAGAGTTATTTTTAAGGGTAGATATAACCATCATGTTAATTTGGATGTTTTTGATTTAAATAATATCTTTAAAGATGAGTTTACATATATCGAGTTTAAGAATAATGCGAATCTTGATTTTGATATTGAACAATTAAAAGAAGAAAATAAAGATAATGTCATTGGTTTATTTATTAAGAGGTTTGAAGACTTAGATCTTGATGATGAAATAACAAAAAAAGCCTTTAATACAGGCTTAGAATTACTTTTAAATAGTAAGGAGGGCCTCTTATGAAAATAAAAGAACTCCGCCTAACTTCATTTGGAAAATTTAATGGTAAAACAATTATCTTAGATGACGATATTAATTTAATCTATGGCTTAAATGAAGCCGGTAAAAGTACTATCCATAAATTTATTGAAGGGATGATTTTTGGCTTTTTTAGACCCCATAGAAGTATGCGACTACTTAATGATGATTATGATGCGTATTTACCAAGAATGAAAGATCATTATGCCGGTAGTATGTTAATCGAGTTTAAAGGCAGAGAATTAAATATCGAAAGAAACTTTTCAAGAAATAACCCAACCTTAAAAATCATTGATAATGTCACAGGTGAAGATATTTCTAATACACTCCCAGAAAACTCAGGAACAAGGCTTCCAGACTTACCATCATACTTAGGAATTGATTATACATTATATAAAGATACTATTTCAGTTGCCCAAATGGAAAATGAAACATCAGGGGATTTAGCTGCCGTAGTAGTTGAAAAAATAAGTAATTTGCAAACATCAAAAACAGAAAGAATTTCTGTTCCTGATGTGATTAAAGAAATTGAAACAAGGGAAAGCGAAATAGGTTCTAGTAGATCTCGAACAAGACCTTATTTTTTAACTACTCAAAAACTAGAAACCTTTTCTGATGAACTAAATGAGTCTAAACTTAAGTATCAAGAAATAAGAGAATACCAAAAAGAGATTAGCAATTTAAATAATGAGTTCAATAAGGTTTTTTTAAAACTAAAAGCTTTAAATGAACAAAAGGATATTTATAAAAACGAACAATTAAAAGAAAAGTATGAAATAGTTAAAAAACTTGCTGAAAAACGGAATGAGTTAGAAGAAAAGGCTGAAAAGCTTAGTCAGTATAAGTCTTTAGAATTAGAAACTTATAATAAATGTTTATATTTAAATTCAAAAATAAAAGACTTAAAGCCGGTAATTAATAAACAAGAAGAAGAACTAAAGGATTTATTAAGTAAAAAAACAGACTTAGAAGAAAAAATATCTAACTATCAATACTTAAATGAAAACGATGTAAAAGTTAGCGAGATTCAAAATGAATATTATAATTATCAAACATTAAAAAAGGCGCTTGATAACGATCAAGCAGAAATTAAACGTTTAACTAATAGAGAAGAAGGCCCTATAGAATATAAAAATATTAAAGAAGATTATATAAAATATGGTAAAAACAATGAACCTAATTATCAACAAGAAATAAATGAAGTAAATTATAAAATCAATAATGTAAAAAATGATATTAAGAACTTAGAAGTAAGGTTACCAAGTCCTGTTTTAAAATATGTATATATAGCATTAATCATCTTTATAATCGGGATCTTTTTACTGATTAATTATCATAAAAAGGTTTCTGAGATTAATGAAAATATTTTAAAGAATCAAGAGGAACTAAAAGACTTAAATAAAGACTTAGAAGAACTAAACTCAAAATATACTAACCAACAAAAGCTTAATGAAGAAACCTTCAAGTTCTATAATGTGACATCTTCGTTTGAATTTGATGCTTTATACATGGAAAATGCCGGTTTAATTAGCGCATCAGAAAGAGATGAAAAACGTTTAGAAGAACTAAATGAAAAACTAAAAACTAATGAACCTAAATATAATAAGTTAAAGAATGAACTTTCCTTAAAGTTTAAACACATCATTAATAATCCTATAATAGATGATAATACTAGACTAGAAGTCCAAGATGTTATTAAAAAACATGAAGACTTAAAAAGAGATTTAGAAACTACTAATAAAAACTTAAATGACTTAAAAGAGTCTTTCCAAGAAAACTCTGAAACACTTAAAGAGAATCAAAATACTTTTAACGAAAAACTAAAAAAGAATAAAGTCAAAAACTTAGAAAGCTTTAAAGAAGGTTTAAGTAAAAAAGAAGAGTATACAAATTATATTAAAGAGATAAACGCTTTAAACATAAGAATGAAAGACCATTTAGGTAAGATTACTTTAGAAGAATTAAAGTTGAGTATTAATTTTGAAAAGGAAGTCGCGTTTGATAAAGAAACTTATGAAAGACTCTTAAATGATGAAGTAATCTTAAGAGAGAAATATAGCGAGTTATCAAAAGAAATAATTAAATATTCTGAAGCCATTAATCATATTGAAAAACGCTACCGTGAGCCTGCTTTAATTATAAATGATATTAAGGTAACTAAAACTAAACTAAAAGAACTCAAAAATGAATTAGAGGCGTTAGACTTGATAAAAACAACCCTTAAAGATCTTTCTGAAGAGATAAGATATGAGTTTGCGCCAAAATTAAATAGTGAAATATCTAATTTAATAGAAAAGATAACTCATGATAAATATAATGATGTAAAAATAGATAAAGATATGAATGTTAGAGTCTTTGAAAAGGCTACTAATAGTGATGTCAACATCAACGGCTTTAGTAAAGGTACAATCGATCAAATATACTTTTCAATGCGCTTAGGTATTAATAGAACAATTACTGAAAATATTTATCCTTTAATCTTAGACGATTCATTTGTAAATTATGATAAAAACCGCCTTAAAGGAGTCTTTAAGATATTAGCTAATGAATCAAAGGAACAAAACAGGCAAATAATTATGTTTACATGCCAAGATAGGGAAGATGCATTATTAAGTGATTTAAATATTGACCACAAATATATAACCATTTAATCTTATAAGTTATAAGTCTAGTGGGTAGGTTACACTAAAACAAATTTAATTTGCTACTATGCTATCTATTCTTTTAAACAAGTGATATACTTAAAAAGATAAAAAAAATATAAACATTATAAAGATAAAAAGGTGTTTGATTAATTCAAGCACCTTTTTCTATGTAAAAAGAAGGAACGAAAAAAAAATGACATTTAAAGAATTAAAAATTGCACTGCCACGACTTTTATCTTCAATAAAGATCTTTAGTTTGTTAGCAATGTCGGTAATTGTTAGAAATACTGCGTGTTCAGCAATAGTAATTGGTTCATCGCTGTCAGCGGTAAATACGACCAATTTATATT
>JAEWSJ010000037.1 GCA_023398335.1 Bacillota bacterium | reverse complement strand
AGTAATAAATACAAGATTAGGTTTAAACCTTGATAACTATGTTCTTACTGATAAGAACATCAAAAAAATAATGGGTTTTACGATTTAGCACCATTTTTTGAAGTGATCGTCGAAAGACAGGTTATATGAGACTTAACGCAAGATATTTCGTTAATGATTAATGTGTAGTGTTAATCTCAATTGATAAGTCTTGATTAAAATCTTAACTTTAAAACTAATAGGTTTCAAATCTTAACTTCAAAAGTTATAATTTACATAGTTAGTAGTCCGTCTTTAAGTTATAAAATAAAAATGATTATTTATTATGTATAATGATATATTTAAAGATCAAATTCATGTTGCATCAAAACAACTTAATATCTACGATAGACAAGTCATATATAAATGACTTTTTTGAAGTCTTATTTTATTCAAGTCTGCTAACATATATTTTTTCAATATGAGTTTTTTTATAAAAAGGTTTAATTAATCGTATAAAAATAGTATAATGAACGAAAAGAGGAAACTTACTGTTCCTAAATCGGAGATTTAAGGAGAAAATTGAGTACTTCCGATTACTCGTCATATCTATGAAGAAAAATTTATTAGCGTTTGCCGTAATGCCGTTAGTCTTATTTTCATTAGCTTCATGTGGAGATGTATCTACAACTGTAGAACCAACATCATCTGTTGCTCCTACAACACAGACTCCTACAACACAAACTCCTACAACACAAACTCCTACAACTCAAGCACCTACAACTACACCTGCACCTGCACCTGCGATTACAGAAGTCACTGATTATTCTAAGGTTCTTGATTTAACTGCTGAAACATCTAAAAAAGAGGTTGTTAGAATTTCTGGAATTGTAGAAAAAATATCTAATTCTACAAAAGGATATATAAATTTATCTGATCCAATAAATGGTAAAACTCTTCCTGTATATGGAATTGCTGCTGCATCTGATGCTATTACATTAACTGATAATGGTGATGGAACATATGCCGGTGCATTTACTAATCCAGCAAATTTTGCAACAATAGATTTAGATTCTGCAACTGAAGGTGTTCAAGGTATTGAAGTTGGTGATTATATTACTATTGTTGGTGTAGCTGAATACGTAAAAGCCTATAGCACTGTTGAAATTAATGGTTCATATTTTGAATCAGCACTTAAAGCTTCAACATTAACGTATAAGTATTCTTCTAAATCTACAATTACATATGCAGAAGGTGTTACTGCCGATGCTTCTGGTGTTACAGTTGAATATCAAGATTTAGCTGAAGGAACAACAGATAAAACAAAGAAAGATCAACTCGATTGGAATGCTGATGTTAAATTTAAGGTTACTATGAATGCTGGTTTTTCTGTCGCTGTTAAACTTGATAGAGGATATACTAGTGAAGTATTAGCGGTTGGGGATGATGGTTTCTATTTATTCAAAGCTGGATGTATTAATAATGTTACTGCTACAGTTAGCGCTTTAGTTGTTCCTACTGGTGCAAAAACATATGATTTAGCAGCTAACGCTACATCATTCTCAAATCAAACAACTTCTTATGGCAAAAGTGAAGCTACAATTGATAATGTTTTGTTCTCTGCAAATAACGCTGGTTATTCAGGACCTACAGGAACATCTATAACTGGAGATTGGTCAGAAGATTCAGATAAAAAAGTTATCTTAGCTGCAAAGAGTACTGTTACATCATATTTACAAATTTCATCATTATGGAATTTTTCATCAATAAAGTTTAATTTAAGATCTTGGGCAAAAAAAGCTCAAGACTTAACCTTTGATGTTGAATATTCAATAGATGGAGAAACATGGGTTAGCACAGGTACTTCTTTCGATAGTTCAACAGTTGCTGATGGAGCAAATTTCTCTGTCGAATCTGGAACAAGCATGGTATTAGCAAAATATGCTAGATTAAAGCTTTCCACCACATCAACTAAAAATACAACTTCAGCAGCTTTATCAGTTGAAGTTGGTTATCCTACTGCAGCTTAATTAATTAAGCTTATTTAATTAACTATTAAACGTAAGGCCTTTGTTAGTCTTACGTTTTTTTAAGCAAAACAATTGATAATATTTAAATATGATGTAAAATGTATATATAGGAGGACTTTATTATGAATAAGTTCTACAAGTGTTCGATCTGTGGTCAAATTGTTGTGAAGATTAAGGATACGAAAGTACCTTTAGTATGTTGTGGAAAAGAGATGAATGAAATTATACCTAATACTACTGATGCTGCACATGAAAAGCATGTTCCAGTAATTAAAGTTGAAGGTAATAAAGTTACTGTTACAGTCGGAGAGACTTTGCATCCTATGGTTGATGTCCATTATATTGAATGGATTCTTCTTTCAACTGATAAAGGAAATCAAAGAAAAGAATTAATGCCTGGTGATAAACCAGAAGCTGTTTTCTATATAGAAAAAGATGAAAAAGTAGAAGAGGCATATGCTTATTGTAATCTCCACTCTTTGTGGGCTAAGAAGTTTTAATTAGTTAAAAACAACATAAGTATGTTTTTAGAATTGTTAATTGCTTAATATCCTTTAAAATACGCACTTTTTTTGACAATATTGAAATTTAATGATAATCTATCAATGCGAGGAAAAGGTATTATGGAAGATAAAAGACCAGTAATGGCAATTATGTACGATTTTGATAAAACGCTTTGCAAAGAGGACATGCAAAACTACGCTTTTATTCCAGCAATGGGAATGACACCAGCGGAATTCTGGGGTAAGACCACAGAATTCTCTAACAAGACTGGTGTTGAAAGTATTTTGTCTTATATGTATGTTATGGTAAGCACCGCCAAGGAAAAGGGTGTAAAGATGACAAAAGAATGGCTTAATAGTTTAGGTAAAAATATTACCTTCTATGAAGGCGTCTTAGGTTGGTTTAAACGTATTAATGAATACGGAGAATCAAGGAATGTTAAAGTAGAACATTATCTTATTTCTTCCGGAACAAAAGAAATAGTCGATGGCTGTGCCATCGCTAAAGAATTCAAAGCAATATACGGTTGTGAATTCTTATTCGATGATAAAACAGGTTTACCTATTTGGCCGAAGTTTGCAGTTAACTATACAATGAAGACTCAGTATTTCTATCGTATTTCTAAAGGGGTCATTGATCCAGGAGACGATAAAGCTTTAAATGAAAAAGCAGTATCTAAAAGAATACCATATAGAAACATGGTGTATTTAGGGGATGGACTTACCGATGTTCCTTGTATGATTCTATGTAAGGAAAATGGTGGCAATTCTATTGCAGTTTATCCAAGAGGTAAAAAAGATAAAGTCACAAAGATTTTTGAAGATGGTAGAGTAAATTATATCGCTTCTGCTAATTATTCAAAGGGCAGTGATTTAGATCAAATTATCAAACTTATTATTGATTCAATTTCTATCAAGGATGAACTTGAAAGAAAAGAATTGAGTTTATTTAATAAACAAAGATAATTAAATTCATTTGGTCACAAATTTCTATGTGGCCTTTTTAATAGAAATTTATTATTTTAAGCAATAAATGTAAAATAATGCATTTTGATATCAAATTTTGTTTTGATATCAATTTTTAATATGTTATAATTTTATATAGAGAGGTTAGTGGGGTAACCTTTGCAAGTTTACGTATAGTGATTTGCATAAATATATTTATAGGAGGAGAGGAAGTTGTACACATATAGTTACATTTGCTTAACAAATGACTTTGATGTTTCTTATACGCTTTTATGCGCAACTAAAACAACTTTTTGCACCTCTAATAATTTATCTATCGGATTTTAAGACTGCCTGAACAGTCTTTTTTTCTACAAAAATCCCATTCATAATGAAAGAAAGGAAAAAAGTATTATGAAAAAAAGTTCGTTATTAGTCTTAGCGTTAGTTCCATTAATGGGATTAGCAATCACAGCTTGTGGAGAAGATAGCAGTTCTGTTAAAAATCCTACATCTACTCCAACAGTATCCGACAATACAACTACTCCAGCTCCAACAACACCAGCACCTACAACCACAGCTGCCCCTACAACAACTGCACCAGTAACGACTGAACCCCCTACAACTGCACCAGCTGTTGAAGGTACAATTGAATTAACTGGTACATCACTTGGATTAGGTAAATCATATGTTTCAGGTGAAAAAGAAGTAGGTGGTGTAACATATAAATTCACAGAGTTAATGTCTGATTTTAATGCCCTTTTAACTTATATTCAATTAGGATCTGTTAGTAAGAAGAATTCTGAATTATTTAATACAACTGCTTTTTCAAATAAAATCGAAAAAATTACTTTGAAATTTGAAGATTCGAAGTATGAAACCTCTAAATATGCTCCTTCAATTCCTACTGTTTATTTTGGCTCTGAGTCATTAGAAAGTGCTACAACTGGTGGAATTACAACTACTGGCGTTTTAGGAACAAATTCCTATGACATTACTCCAACAACAGATAGCACATTCTTCAAATTATCAAAACCACAAAACGCTTGCTATATTGAAAAAATATCAATTGTTTTAGCAAAATAAGTTTTATTATTCTATTTAACTACTATACCAATCTATATATTTCATTGTATGTCTAAGAACATATGGGTTCTTAGACATGCATATCCTTGTGTAAAATCAAAAACTAAATAATAATAAAGGAAGTTGAACATGAAAAAAATTAATTTGTTAAGCACAATAATCGTTGCTGGATTATTGTCTATTTCGACCTTAGCATCTTGTAACGATGCTGAATTGCCTACATTCCCAACTAGCGATGTAATTGCTGATAACACAACAAGTGGATCAGATACTTCTGATACTACTACATCTACTAACAATGATTTAGAAGCTAATTTAAAAGCTATATACGATTTATATAAGAAATCTAATCCTGATACCTATCAATCTTATGAAGATTGGTTAGCCTCAATAAGAGGAGAAGATGGAAAAGACGGTGAAGACGGAAAAGACGGCTTAGATGGTACCAACGGAACCAACGGAACTGATGGTAAAGATGGAATAAACGGCTTAGATGGTGCAAGTATATTAACTGGCACTTCTAATCCTGATGATAAAAACGGAAAAGAAAATGATTTGTATATTAATACAGTTTCTTTTGACCTCTTTGTAAAGACTAAAAATAGCTGGATTAAGATGGGCAATATCAAAGGTGAAACTGGTGAAAAAGGTGACGCTGGAGAGAATGGTCAAAACGGAAAAGATGGTGAAAACGGAAAAGATGGTGCCGCTGGTGCTAAAGGCGAAGATGGGATTAACGGTGCTCAAGGTGAAAAAGGTGATAAGGGCGATAAAGGTGCAACTATATTAAATGGAGAAGGAGTTCCTTCAAATGATAATGGAAGTATAGGTGATCTGTATATCGATTCTTCCACCTGTGATTTATATTCAAAAGGTGATTCTGGTTGGGTAAAGACTGGTAACATCAAAGGCGAAACTGGTGCTCAAGGTATTCAAGGCTTAAGCATTACTGCTGTATCTATTGATGCTGAAGGTAATTTACTTATTACTATTGGTGAAGGTACTCCAATTAACGTTGGTAAAGTAGTTGGTGCCACTGGACTAAAAGGTGACCAAGGTGATAAGGGTGATACCGGCGCTAAAGGTGATCAAGGTCTAAAAGGTGACCAAGGTGATAAGGGTGATACCGGCGCTAAAGGTGAAAGTGGTGACACAATCACTGAAGCCTATGTAGATACTGATGGTCATTTATATGTTACTTATGGCGGAGCAAAGCATGATTTAGGTTATGTTGTTGGTGCAAAAGGTGATAAGGGTGCAAAAGGCGATAAGGGTGAACAAGGCGATAAAGGAAACACCGGTGCTACCGGAGCTACCGGTGAAACAGGTGCAAAAGGTGATAAGGGTGAAGAAGGTAAAGGTGTAGTTTCAATTCTTTATAGCGAAACTGAATCCGTTCCAGGTTATGATGTCTATATTATCTCTTATACCGATGGTACTTCTGAAAGAGTAAAAATTACTAATACAAAAACATGTGAACATGTTTGGATGAATAATGAAGGATCTACATATAAATTAGTTAAAGGTAATTTATATGACGTATCTTCAAAAACATGTTTAGAATGTGGAAAGAATGATTACACAGTTAATTATAAGATTGAGCCAGTTGCAACGGTTGATGAATTTAAAACCGCTGCTGCAAATGCTTCAACTAAGTATATTTATGTTAAAGACGCTAATTTCGATTTAGGTGATGATGTTGTTGAAGTGCTTGGTGAAAAGAGAATCATTGGTAATAATGCTTCCATTGATGGACAATTAAATATTACTGGAAGTAATTCAATTGTTGATAATATCACTTTTAAAGGTGTTTCTTCAAAATCAGTAAATGGTTCAAAAGTAGGAAAAGTCATTAGTGTTAAAACTGAAGGCGATTTCTCATTATTAGGTTGTACTTTTGATAATTTAACTGGATATAGAGATGGCGCTGTAATTGAAGCTAAAGGTAAAGTTAGAGTAGCTAACAATCTCTTTGGTGCTAATGCTTCTTTATATAATCCAATTGAATTTTCTCAAGATGAAGCATATCCTACCGCTTCTGGAACTATTGTTGAAAATAACGTTACTAAAAAAGGTTCGTTCTCTAACAATTTTGTTTCATTCTATCGTATTAGTGATGAAGCTGTAATTAATATCAAGAACAACCATATGGAATATGCTGGAAATGGATTAAGAATTTCCAACTATTCTAATACTGGATTTACATTTAATCTTGATGGTAACCAATATGATGAAACATTAAGTGGTGATTATGAAGGATTCTTAATTTTCCAACAAGTAAATTCAGAAGCTTTAAAAAATGATTATACCAATGTTGTAATTAACGTTGAAAACATGGTTGGTCCTAGCGGTAAGAAAATTATTGCTAATGAAGGCCTTAATGGTCAATTCTGGTATTCATATTACGATAGTACAGGTTCTATAAATAATAGCGCATTCAACGGAACAATTAACTTTAAAGATTATAACTTTGAAAACTTAAAAGCTGATTTCAAAGCTTATGTCGATTATGTTAAAGGTTTATATGTTGAAGCGAATTACTTTGCAGATGATTGGACTTCTATGGATGGTGATATAACAACTTTATCTAATACAATTAATACTAAAGAAGATTTAACTGGCTTACAAGCTATATCAAAAGATGTCTACACGGACTTAAAAGCTACTTTAGACACATATAAGACAATAGAGAAAACTAAAGAAGCTAAAAAGACCGAGATAGATAATATATGGAATACATATATAGAAGCTGAATATAAAGCAGATATTTACGCCAGTATGACTGATGATTATAATTCAATTGTTGCGGCACTTAATGAAGCAGAAACAAAGGAAGCTGTTAATGGTATTGATTTAGCTGGATTTAAGACTACGTTAGATACATATGGTAAATTAACAGATGAAAAAGTTACTGCTTCAATAGATTATGCTGAAGGACAAGACAATACTTATGGAACATTTAGTTTAAGTGCAACAGAAAATATTACTAAAGGTGATTCTATTACCATTACTATTAATCCTGCAGAAGGAAAAGAGATTGCCAGTGTTAAGTTAAATGGCACAGAGATTACTCCTACTGAAGGTATTTATTCATTCATCGCTGACGATACTAATGCGGTTGTTGTTGAGTTTAAGAGTGAGGTAGTTGAATATTCATTGAAATATACTATGCCAAAATCCACTACTGATGGTAGTACAGATTTGGTTATAGCGGACGTTCAAAAAACTTTTGATAATGTGGCTGGTAATATTATAACTGTGGTTTCGAAAACTAAGGTTTTTTCTGGAATAGATAGTTCATATAAATTAGGCTCTGGTTCAGGAACTGGTAATATTACCTTGTCTACATCAAAGACAATTACAAAGGTTGTTATTTCAGCAAAAAATTATGGAAATGACAATTCCGGATTAAAAGTAAATGATGATTCCCAGACTCTTAAAACTGATTATGATGAATATACGTTTGACATAAATAGTTCTGATAATTTGTCTATTGGATCAACTTCAAAGAGAATATATATAAATTCAATTACAGTTTATTATATGTAGGTTTGGACTATAACTTATTTCGTTAGAACAAATAAAAGGAACGACACATGCCGTTCCTTTTTACGTTGATAAATTTTGTTATTATGCAAACAATCTATTTGCTAAACTTCCTTCAGAGTCGTAATAATCTACAAATGGATTTCTATTACCTTGATAATTGTAGATTCTGTTGTTTCTTTGCTTTTCAAATTCATCAACAGGATCTTCTTTATTCCATTGAAGTAAGACGGATAGTTTTCCCATAGATATATCATTGTTTGTATTCAACTCATTATCTAATTGAAGATCTATATAGTTTGAATACATATAGAATAAAGTTCTTGCTACATCTCCTCTATGATCTCCAGTAAAATTATGAGTTCCTGAAGATATTTCAGAAGAAGTAAGGTTAGGTAACATGGTATTAGAAGTATTGGTTAAATCGTAGAATTTATCGCTGTGATATCCATTAGCTTGTGGACAGGCCACTCTTAAATTAAATAAATCTGTTCCAATACCTATATCATCATTACCTGGACGCGGATCAACTCCGCCTATTTTCATTTGAGCACAAGCCCAAACATGTTCTCTATTCCAAGATATTCCCTCATCCCATTTGGCTTTTATATCATCACCATCATATAAACCATATAAGTAACCTTTTTTAGTAGGGTTTTCATCGGAGTATTGGAGCATATATCTTGCCTGACCATAGTTTACATTTGTCATTGTTGATATTTTATTATGGATGTTTGTTCTTAGTGTATTTCCAGACGCGGTTAAATCTACATCAGTATAATACGAAGATGTATCGGTTAGACTTTGGAAGTTAACTTTAGGTATTAATCCTGTACCTGGAATAACTTCAGTAATATCACCTTCTTCTTCAATCTCATCTTCACTTAAAGAAAGAGAAGAAGACTCTGTTGTTTTAACAGTAAGTTTAATTGAATTTAGATACATTCCTTTTGCACTGGCTTTTAATGATAATTCAAAAGAAGAAGTGGTAAAGGCGGTAGAATAAGTGAAAGCGGAAGAAGTAGTAGTAGAAAAATCTTCAGTATTAATTTGCCCGTTACTACCACTTACGATGTAATTAGCACTGCCGCCCTTAGCGTTAGAAAGACAGATTTCATATGAATCAATTTGGATATCTTCACCAAAAGAAGTAGAGATAGTCCACGGAGTAGTTTGTGGGTTATTAGCAGAACCAAGTTGAACACCTTTTCCGGTGGTGTAACCTAGATATGTTGTAGCAGTAGTTGTCCAAGTTAATCCGTTAATGGAATTAAGTTGACCACCTGCAGCCTTAATATCACCTGAAACAAATGAATGCTGATATGTTTGGCTTTTTGTATAAGATTGAGCAACGGAAGAAGTGATATTACTAGTAGAATTAGAAGTTGAACTGCTAGTTGATTCAGAACTAGGTTTACTAGTGGAAGAAACATCGTTACATCCTACAAGAAGAAGTGAAAGAGATAAGATTAAACAGTAAGATTTTTTCATTAATGTTTGCTCCTTTAATTATTATATGTTTTTATTATATCTAATAAACCAATATTTTAGTAAAAAAAGTGAAATAATTCATTTTTATAAACAAAAACATGATTTAATATGTTAAAATAATTTTGTTAGTTTTTAGTGGGAACTTAAAACATAACTTATATTATTGGGGGAAGTGATGTTTAATTTATTTATTAGTTCTTTTAATGAAGAAAAAAACTGTAAATATATTTCATATTTTTTAGTGTCTAATCCTAAAAATAACACCCTTACAATTTATAAAAACACAAAATCTAGATAACCTTTGTTTGGTTGTCTTTTTTTGTGAAAGAAAGAAAGGAAGATAAAATGAAAAAGAACCCATTCGTAGTCTTAGCCTTAATTCCATTAATGGCTCTATCCATTGTTTCGTGTGATGATCCAAACATTTCTACATCACAAAACTCTTCAACAAGTCATACAAGTACTTCGGTTGCAGATTCGACGCCTACTAATACTACAGAGGCACCAACATCTGCACCTACGACGGAAACTCCTACGACAGAAACTCCTAGTACTCCAACAAGCGCTCCTATTACGGACGCTCCAACTACCGCGCCTAGTACTCCAGAAGAACCATCAAGTTCCTCTTCTACTATTGAAATAATACAAGTAACTTCAGTTACAATTAGTGGTCCAAGTAGAGTAGAAAAAGGTGCTTCAATTAATTTAACCACAACAGTATTACCTGAAAATGCATCTTATACCGATGTTGCATGGGAATCAAAAAATGATGGTGTTGCAACAGTAGATAATCAAGGTGTTGTCACTGGTGTTACAACCGGTGAAGTCAATATTGTTGCGATTTGTGGAGGAGTGGTTTCTTCCGCTTATAAAGTTACAGTATACGAACCTGTTGTTGAAGCTACTTCAGTTACAATTAGTGGGGATAATGAAGTTTTATTAAATGAAACAATAACTTTAACTGCTACTGTCTTACCAGAAACTACCACGGATAAAACATTATCTTGGAGATCAACAAACGAAGCTGTTGCTACAGTTAGTAATGGTGTTGTCACTGGTGTCAGTACTGGTACATGTAAGATCATTGCTCAATGTGGTAGTGTCTCATCTGAAAGTTATACTGTTACTGTTAAAGATAATATTGATTATGGTTCAGAGGAAGCCCCTATATCTATTTCTAGTTTAAATACTATTGTAGGTGAATATGAAGTAGGTGATTGGACTCCAAAAGATTGCTGGTTTACTGGAATTGTCAATGATGTTCCAACTTCAAAAGCAATTTCTGGTGGAACAGTTTATGATTTCCACGTTAAAGATGAAATTACAGATGATATTATTTATGCGTATCATGTGTATTATTACACCGATATTTCAGTAGTTGAAAAAGGCGATAAAGTTGTTATCAATTCTCCAATTACCAAGGAACAAACTAGAGGATTAAGTACAAGTCCAAAATATAACGTTAATCCGAAAACAATGAAAGTATCTAGAAAACTAGAATCTTTCACTTTAAGTGTTGATGGTGATGCTGATGCAAGAATTAAATTAAATGAAACTTTAAATTTAAAAGCTACTTCAAATCAAAAGAATGCAAAACTAGGTACTTTAACATATACTTCAAGCAACACTGATGTTGCTTCAGTAAGTAATGAAGGAGTAGTTACTGGTTTAACCTCTGGTACAGTTACAATTACTGCTGAAGCCCAAAATGGTGTTAAAGCAACAATTGATGTTGAAGTATATGAAAACATTGATGTTTTATCCGTAACTGTTACTGGTGATAATACTGTTTCAGTTGGTAGAAAGATTAAATTAACCGCGACGAAGAATCCTACTAATGCTGCAGCTAATGAAATTACTTGGAAATCAAGTGATACCACTAAGGCTACAGTAAGTACAACAGGAGAAGTTGTTGGTAAGGCCATTGGTACTACAAACATTACTGCTACTATTGGCGGAGTTACTTCAGATGAATTTGAAGTTACTGTTACTGAGTTAAATTTAGGTAGTGAAGGAAACGAACTAAGTACAAGTGAAGCTATTGAAATTATTGATAATGTAGATAGTTCGGCTTATTCAACAAAATATGCATATGTTACTGGAAAAGTTACAGAAGTAACAACTAAGTCTAATGCAATTAATAAAATCACTATTTCTGATGGGATAAATGAATTCTTACTATTTCATAATTCAAGGATGCCATTTGCTGAAGGGATAACAACGGTAGAAGTTGATGATGTTGTTTGTGCTAAAGGGTCATTAACTCTTTATAACAATTCTAAATATGAATTGGTAACAAAAAGCGATGTTACATTACAAGTTTATAAAGCTGTTGGTAAATTAAACTCAATCACTTTAAGCTCTACTAAGAGCGAAATACAAGTAGATGAAACAATTGATATTAGTGTTGCTAAAGTATCAGCTAATGCTGATATATCTACTGGTGTTTGGTCTAGTAGCAATGAAGCTGTTGCTACAGTTTCAAATGGTACTGTTACAGGTTTAACAGAAGGAACAACTACAATTAAGTTAACTATTGGTGAAGGTGAGACTGCTGTTGATGACTCATTTGTTTTAACCGTAAAAGCCAAGGTTGTTGCTACTGGCGTTACTATTAGTGCTGCAGATAGTGCAACATCTGTTGCGGTAGGTGGCACACTACAATGTGGTGCTACTGTTATTCCTGAAGGTGCAATTGATAAAGAAGTAACATGGCATTCTTCTGATGATAGTAAAGCTACTATTGATGAAACTACAGGTAAGATTACTGGTGTTGCTGAAGGATCGGTTGACATCACTGCTACAATAGGTTCCATAACATCTAATAAATTGAGTATTACTATCACCGCGAAACCTGATGTAGGAAACTCATATACATATAATTTGGTAAAAGGCAGTGGATTATTTGTAGAAAACAATTCGGTAACTGATTACAAATGCGGAGACTATGAGTGGTCTACATCAAATAATGGAAACTTTATTGTATGGGATGCTAATAATAATAAAGGATTCCAAATAGGATCCGGAAGTGATCCTGCAAAAGAGATTTCTTTATCGACAAAATACTATTCGGGTGGAATAAAAAAATTATCAATGAATTGTTCAGGGGCTAAGAGTATCAATGGAAAAATAACAGCATATATTAACGGCGAACAAATTGGAGAGAAAAAAACACTTACCACAACTCCAACAGATTATGTATTTGAAGTAGCCAACGATGGTGTTTTATCAGGTGAAGTCAAATTTGTCATTACACAAACATCTTCAAAGGCAATTTACATCAAATCATTTGGAATTAATTAGAAATTGTTTTCAAAAACAATTATTGGATTAATTAAAACATAGAATTAATCAAGCCCGACTTGTCACTTTGATAAATTCGTGTTAAAATCTCATAGTTTCTAATTGACAATAGATTATAAGATTAGTATAATTTTAGTTGCGAATGCGGAAAGCGAGGTGTGAATATGGCAGTTCCAGCAAGACGTACTTCTAAAACCAGAAAGCGTTTAAGAAGAACACATTTCAAACTTAATCCTCAAGGGTTAGTTACCTGTAGCAACTGTGGAGCGATGATACCATCACATCACGTATGCCCAAGTTGTGGCTACTACAATGGCAAAAAAGTCATTGAAGTTAAAGCTAAGGCTAACTAATAAGTAGGTAAGTACGAATAATTAAGTCTGCTTGAAAAAGCAGGCTTTTTTAAAGCCAAAAAAGATACAAATTAACAAAGGTTCAATGTATAATAGTTATGTACTTAAGAGGTAGGATATATTAATGGCAAAAAAAGAACTTGGTAACAAGAAAAATTCAAAAAAGAGGATTATTTCTATTGATAAAGCTAAAGGTGATTTCACGGAGTATTTATTAGATCATCCGGTTACAAAAACTATAGTTTCTAATATTTATATTTTTTTCATGCTAACTTTATCAGCTATTTTATTCTCCTATGGTTATCGAGCTTTTATCGCTCCAAAGGTTGCTTCCCACCTTATTTCTGGTGGTGCTTCTGGTATTGCGCAGGTCTTTGTTAAAATTATTCAAATATTTGGATATAAAGAAAATGAAAACCTAATTCAATCTTCGCTTTATTTAGCAATAAATATTCCTTTATTCTTTATAGCGTGGAAATTCATTGGTAAAAAATTTACTATAACTACAATATATAACGTTGTCCTTACTTCAGTACTAATTGAAGTCTTGCCAAACGAAGCGGTGGTTATATTCCAAATTGATACAGATTATATCGCTCGTGCCTTATTTGCTGGCATCTTAACTGGATTATCTTCTGGATGTGCTTTCTCAGTTGGCTCCTCCGCTGGAGGAATTGATATAGTCGCGTTTGCTATAGCTGAGAAGAAATCAACTTCAGTTGGTAAATACTCATTATTCATCAATGGAGTTACAGTTATTATTTATACCTTGTTACAATGTATTTATATCGGCGGATTAGAAGAAGTAAAAATGGCTTTATTTACAATTATCTATTTCTTCACTTGTGCTAAAGTTGTCGATATAGTTAATATTAAAAATAGAAAGACTGAATTGCAGATTACGACTTCAGATGAAAATTTACCAGTCTTGTTACTTAGAACAGTTCCGCATGGTTGTACCATAGTTGATGCTGTAGGTGGATACACCGGTCAGCCTCGTAAAATGATATACATGGTAGTATCAATGTCAGAAGTTAAAGAAGTTGTAGAACTAGTTAGAAAACTTGATAAATACGCATTTGTAAACGTAGTTAATTCCAATCAAGTCTATGGTCGATTCTATATAAAACCACTTAAATAATATAAAGGAGAAAGAAATTATGCATACATACGAAGAATTAGCGGATCTTATTTTTCCAGAAGTAACTAAAACAGTTGCTGATTTAGAAAAAGAATATCCTGAAAGAAAACTACCAGAAGGTGCTGCAGTCACTAGATTTGCTCCATCCCCAACAGGCTTCTTACACACAGGCTCATTATTTACCGCTCTTATTGCTTATACTGTTGCGCATCAATCCAAAGGTGTTTACTATTTCCGTCTTGAAGATACTGACCAAAAGAGAGAAGTAGAAGGAAGTGGAAAAGAATTAGTTGAACAACTTGAAATATTTGGAGTTAAACAAAACGAAGGATATTTCGGAGACCATGAAGAAGGTCAATATGGTCCTTATGTTCAATCTAAACGTGCGGATGTATATAAAGTATGTATTAAGGAATTAATTAGAAGAGGAAGAGCATATCCTTGCTTCTGTTCTTCTGCTGACCTTGACTTATTACGTCAAACTCAAGAAGCAAATAAAGTTATTCCTGGCTACTATGGCGAATATGCTAAATGCCGCTATTTATCAATTGATGAAGTTTATGAAAAGGTTCAAAACGGAGATAAATATGTCATCAGATTTAAATCCGAAGGTAATCATTTAAATTACGTTCGAGTTCATGATTTAGTAAGAGGAGACTTAGCTTTATCCGAAAACGATCAAGATATCGTTATTTTAAAGAGCGACGGCTTACCAACATATCATTTTGCTCACCTTTGCGATGATCATTTTATGCATACGACTATTGTTACTAGAGGAGAAGAATGGATTTCTTCTTTACCAATTCATTTAGATTTATTTAATACCATGGGCTTCAAAGCTCCTTCCTACGCTCATCTTCCAGTTATTATGAAGTTAGATAATGGAAACAAGAGAAAGTTATCGAAACGTAAAGACCAAGAAGCAGCTGTAAGCTTCTTTCTTGAACAAGGTTATCCAGTTGAAGGTATTATTAAATACTTATTAACCATCGCTAATTCAAACTTTGAAGAATGGCTTTTACAAAACCCACGGACTCCAGTTAAGGAATTTAATTTCACATTTGAAAAAATGTCATTAGATGGTGCGTTGTTCGATTTACCAAAATTACAAAATATTTGTAAAGAAGTCTTGGCGTATTATACCAAAGAAGAATTTACTTCACTTTGCTTAAATTGGGCGAATAAATATAATCCAGAATTAAAAGATTTAATTCTCTCAGATAAAGCCAAATTCGAAAGTATTATCAATATTGAAAGAGAACAAGAAAAACCACGTAAAGATTATGAAAAATTCATCGATGTTCTCGATAAGATTAAGTTCTTCTATCCACAATATTACGTTAATATGGCCAAAGAAAATGTTCTTGAATGGAACCCATTTATTGACAAATCATTAATAAAAGAAGTTCTCTCAGAATTTATGACTACTATGGATTATTCTTTGGATGAACAATCATGGTTTGCTTCATTAAAAGCTCTTGCGGTTAAACATGGCTTTGCTGAAAACTTCAAGATATATAAAAAGGATAAAGACAGTTATAAAGGACATGTCGGTGATGTAGCGGAAATGTTAAGACTTTCTCTTACAACTTCAAAACAATCTCCAAACCTTTATCAAGTCTTACACATTTTAGGAAAAGAAGAAGTTAATAATAGAATTCAAGCTGTTATTGAAAAACTATAACGAAAAGCGGCTCAAACCGCTTTTTTGCTTGCTACTTAATCTACTAATTTAAGATGTTTATATAAAGCGTCTTTTTTATGGATGGCAATCTCATAAAAAACTTTTTTTCCACTATTTATATATCTAGCGTAAGCCCAGTGATACCAAAGTAGATCAGATAATGCTGCGTAGGTATTATATTTAGCTAAGAAGGCTTCTTTTTCTTTCTCATTATCAAAATATTTACAAATAATTTTAGCTTTTAGATTATCGTTTAAATTGTTTTCTTCAAGAAGAGAGATAAGGTCGAAGTATTTTGGAGCATAGGAACAAAACTCATAGTCGATTAATTCTAAATGCTTTGAATCATTTATCATAAAGTTAGATAGAAGTAAGTCCATATGACTTATTTCTAACTCACCTTGTAAGATAGAGGAAGATTCAATTACTTCAAGATAGATTCTATCTTTTGTATCAATCATATTTCGATATAACGTTAAAAGAGAAATGTAATCTAGTTTTGGAAGATCAAAAGAAGATAAATGAAAAGTAGATAATAGATTTATTATTTTGTCTATTATTTCATCGTTTAGTTCTTCTTTAGTCAATGGATGATAACCTTTTAAGTATTTTGTAAGTAGTAGTCCAAGTTTAGTATTATAGGCAAGAACGGCAGGAGAAATATCAGTTAAATTATTTTTATTTTGAAAAGCTACTATAGCAGAATTGATACGTGAAAAAGATACATCAAAAGGTTCTTTTAAAACATACGAATCATTAATTAGATAATTAGTATTGGAAATACCTTCTTTTAACTCAATAATTGAATCTACTTCAACATTGTTATCTTTGAGAAACTTAAGTGTGTCTTTTTTCATAGCATATATATCTTACCATGTTTATTTCTTATTTTAGCAATATGTTTTCAAGTACAAAATTGAAATAAATAAGTATTTTATAGTTCAAAAAACGATATTTGTGTTAATCTAATAGTGTTAGAAAAAACTATCTATAAAAGAGGAATGAAATATGGAAAACAAAATTTTAATTGAAACAAGTGCACGTCACGTACATGTTACTAAAGAAGTTCTTGAAGTCTTATTTGGTAAAGGTCATGAATTAGTCTCAAAGAAAGACTTATCTCAACCTGGACAATTCGCTTCTTTTGATAAAGTCAAAGTTGTTGGCCCCAAAGGAGAACTTGCTTGTTCTATTCTTGGTCCGTGTAGAGATCATAACCAAGTTGAATTATCTTTTTCCGACGCTAGAGTAATCGGCGTTTCTGCTCCAGTTAGAGAATCTGGAAAGATCGAAGGATCTGCGCCATGTAAGATTGTTGGACCAGTCGGTGAAGTTGAATTAAAAGAAGGTGTTATCGTCGCTAAACGTCATATTCATATGACACCAGCTGATGCTGAAAACTTTGGAGTAAAAGACGGAGAAATTGTTTCCGTTAATTGCGAATCTAAGTTCGATAGACATTTAGTCTTTGGTGATGTAGTAATTAGAGTCTCTCCTAAATATGCTTTAGCTATGCATATCGATACCGATGAATGTAACGCTGGTGGTTTAGCTGGTGAAATATACGGCACATTAGTTAAGTAATTTTTTATACTATGCCCAGTACATTAACTCATTATTTCTTCGCGTCAGATTTCTTAAAATCCATAACAGATAAAAAAGATTTCTTAATCAATAACGAAGATTGCTTCTTATTAGGAACCCAAGGTCCAGATCCGTTGTTTTTCTTCGGACTTCTTCCTTTTAACGGGCTTCATTTATTTGAAGCAAATAAGAAATATGGTGGTCAATTACATAAATCAGATGGCAAACGTCTCTTTAGATTAATGATAAACGAAACTAAAGATATTTCTAATCTTGAAGAAAAGAACATGTTTTTAGCGTTTACTTATGGGCAGTTTGCCCATTATATTCTAGATTCTACTGTTCACCCATACGTCTATTATTTTTCTGGCTTTGATGATGGTGGTCATTTAAGTGGTAAGTATCATTATTTACATCCGCACTTTGAAGCACGTATTGATTCTTCCTTAGTTTGTTTACGTAACGAAAGCGAAGAACTGATTAATAAGCCATATCAAGTTATTGCAATAGATGATAAAAAGTTAGATGTTATTTCTAAGCACTTTGATAATGTTCTTCGTACGTATTTTGAAAAAAAAATAGCGGATAACATTTATAAGTCTGCCATACTCAATATGAGAGCATGTCTTCGTTTTACTAACGGAATTAGCGCATTTAAAACTAAATTATTAGGTAAAGGAAGAGTTGGGGCCTTACATATTCCATTTAAAACTAATCACAATGTATTAAATGAAAATCATCTAGCGTGGCAAGATCCATACACGGGAAAAAGTTCAGTCATGTCTTTTAATGAACTATACGATTTAGCTATTAGGAAACTAAAAGGCAATTATTGTTCTTTATCTAACGAATTATTATTTAAAGATATTGATTTGTTATTAGATGGTTTAACTTACAGTGGCATTCCACTTGGAGAAACATTGAAATATAAAGATGTTAAAGGTGTCTTACTTAGCGAAAAAGTAACGGAAAACTAAGTAGCAAAAACGATAAAGAAAAATCAAGAAATGCGTGTTTATGCGCATTTATTGATTTAATGTAAAAAGTCATAATAAAAGTAGTAATTTTGAGGGTATAACTGCTATATTAATTCTTTTTTTATATGCTATACTTTTATTTGTAAGGAGATAAATAATATGTTTCATATTTTGAAATCCAGCGGATGCAGACACATTCCATCTTACAAAGAACAAACGGAAAACGGATCTATTATTAAATGTGATCCATCTTTTGTTTATATTTGTGCCTTAGACAACAAGGGAAACCCTCTTGATAATATGGCTAAGGTTGGAGATGAAGTTCATGTTGGCACTTTGCTTGGAGTTAGAAAAGACTTTAATATTCCTGTTTACAGTTCTGTAAGCGGAACGATTAAAGCGATTGTAAAAAAGAATTCTTCATTAATTGGAAGACCAGTTGATCATTTTGAAATCGAAAATGACTTGAAGTATTCATTTGATAAAAATGAAGCTTTAAAGAAGAATGGAAGTAAGGAAGAAGCTCTCGAAGCTTTAAGATTAAGCGGAGTTGTTGGTTTAGGTGGTGCAGGTTTCCCAACCTACATTAAGTTTAAAGCTAACGATATTGATACGCTTATAGTTAATGCGGTTGAATGTGAACCTTACATAACAACTGATTTTGTTAAAGGAACCAAAGGAGATGTTTTATTTGTCTTAAAGACAATTGCTAAACTCCTTGATGTTTATAAAATTCCAAAAGCAATCATTGCTTGTAAAGCTGAACGAGTACTTCTTTGTGAATCATTAACAAAGAGCATCATTGAATTTGATGATTCTCGTATTAGTTTAAAACCAGTAAAAAGTGTTTACCCTGCTGGATGGGAAAGACTTCTTATTGAAATGGTCGTAAATAGAAA
Source organism: Bacillota bacterium (assembly GCA_023398335.1). GTDB lineage: Bacteria > Bacillota_I > Bacilli_A > RFN20 > CAG-288 > HGM10890. Next base: position 59,486 of record JAEWSJ010000037.1, on the reverse strand, counting down.
ATACGATAGATTACCAGCTGAAGCTCATGTTATCGTCGATAACTATCAAACTATAGAAGCTATTGGTAATGCGATGTTTAATGGTCAAATTATCAGTAAGAAATTAGTTACAGTTTCTGGACTAGTTAATGCTCCTTCTAATGTCTTAGTACCAGTTGGAACATTGGTTAAAGATTTAGTAGATTCTTGTAAAGGATATTCTAAGGATGCTGTTGTTCTTGTTAATGGCGGGCCGATGTGCGGTGAGCATTTAAAAACCGATGATGTTCCACTCCTTCTATCTTCTAATGCAATTACAGTATTAGAAAAGAAAAAGTTCGTTGCTCAAGAATGTTTAAGATGTGGCGAATGTTCCGCTACATGTCCACGTCAACTTCAACCATGCGAAATTAATTATGCAGCTAAGAGAAACGACTTTGATCGTTGTTTTGATTTAGGTGTTATGGATTGTATTAGTTGTGGACTTTGTTCATACGTTTGTCCTTCACATATTGAAGTGTGTGACGGAGTTAAGAAAGCTAAACTACTTACTGTATTAAAAAGTAGTAAAGCCAAAAAGAAGTAGGAGGAAATAATATGACATTTTCAATTCAACCTAAACCTCATATTACAAACAAGAGAACTACTCGTAGTTTAATGTTAGAACTTACTGCAGTTATTGGTTTTGTAGCATTATGGGCAATTATCTATAATTTTACTCTTGGAGCAGATTTTGGTGTTAAAACCTTAGCGATGATTATTATTTCTGTTCTTATCTCTTCTTTATCAGATGGCTTATATAACCTTCCAATGTTATTTGACAAGAAAGTAGTTAATGTTGGAGAAAGATTTAAGAACTGGGGAATTAAAATCCTTGATTCCTATGGTTATGTCTCCGGACTTATCTTCGCTTTACTTTTACCGGTTGGTGCTTCATATTACGCTGTAATAATTGGTGCATTTGTTGGTACCTTCTTAGCTAAATCAATCTTTGGTGGCTTTGCTAAAAACGTCTTCAACCCAGCTGTTGTTGGTCGTGTCTTTGTTCAAGTTTGTTTTCCAAGCGCATTAACTGTTAGTTTAGATCCTACAGTTACTACCGGAGCAACAGTTGTTACTGGATTAAATAACGCCGGATGGATTACAAATGATTTATCCGTTGGCTTAGGTGATATCTTCCTTGGTACATATCAAGGAGCTTTAGGTGAAACTTTAGGTTTAGCCTTAATTATCGCTCTTATTTATTTAATCGTTAGAAATATTATCGATTGGAGAATCTCCGCCTTCTATTTGGTTACTTGTTTTCTTACTGCTTTGGCAGTTGGTTTAACCGGTGGCTTAGGAGCAAGTTCATTTGAATATGCATTAAAGTTTATCTTAATCGGTGGTATTTTAATCGGTGCAACATTCTGTTTAACTGATCCAGTTACTTCTCCAACCAGTCTAGTTGGTAAGATAATCTACGCTGTTGGTGCAGCGTTAATCACCTGCATGATTAGATATCAAGCAGCAGCGGTTGAAGGTGTTGCTTACTCAATTCTTATTATGAATATGCTCACTCCGCTTATCGATAAATTGATTTCCGATAAACAAGACAAGCACTTAGTTGTTAAGTCCTGTGTTATTGGTGGATTGATGTTAGTTTCTGTTGCCTTTGGACTTACATATGGCTCATTAAATAAAAAAAAGACTTCATCATATGTTGAATCTAATCCAGTCTCTTTAAGAGAAGAGAATAAGGCTAATAAAACAATTATTGCTAATCAAGAAATTGTTTTAGATATTGAAGGAGGAAATTATTAATATGGCTAAAAAATTAAACCCATATATTCTTTATCCTTTGGTCCTTGGTTGTGTCTGCTTAGTCTGTGGTGGCGCCTTAGCTACGTTAAACTTTGCAACAAAAGATCAAGTTGCTATTAACGTTGAAAAGAAAGCCAATGAAGCAATCTATAAGATTGCTAAATCTGCTAATGAAGTAGTTAAAGAATATACTACTACTGATGTGGCATTAACTGATTCTGATCAGAAAAAATTAATTCTTGAAAAGAAGAAAGTCACAATGGAAAGTAATGTAGAATATCTATATTACAAACTCATTACTCCTAAAGGTTATACTGGAAAAGTTACTTTTGGTGCTATGGTTGAATTAAAGAATTTTTCTGTTATTGGTACTCGTTTTATTGATGCTACCGAGGATGATATTGGTGTTAAAGCAGCAAAAGCATTAGAGATATCTACTGATAATCCATTTGTTTCTGGTGGTAAAGTTACTTCTTCTGCTACAGCTAAAAAAACACTTCCTGTTATAGGTGAAACCCTTGAAGTTGCTATTGCTGATGCTAAAGCCAGTGGTGGTATTGTTGTTAAGGACTTCCCAACTAAAGGAACTGCTTTAGAGCAACTCCAATTCATGTGGAAAAATAATTTGAATCAAGATACTGATATTACAATGGATAGTGTAACTGATGTTACTACTGCTGCTTTAGCAATTAATATTGATAAAACAACAGAATCTAAAGTAGATACTAAATGGAATTTTAAATTTAATTCGAAAGATGCTTCCTTCTATGTTATTTCCTTTACTCAAATAAATATTGAAGGAGATGTAGATGATGGTAAATTTGCCGCAATTGCTAATGAAGCAGGAATAATTGATTACCAATTCATCAGTGGTAGTGGAATGCTTAGAGCAACGATGAGAAGCTTTAATGGTAAAGTATCGGTTGATACGCCATATACAAGCTTATCTTCCTTTGACACTATTACCGGTGCAACTACTGATATATCAAATCAACTTATGACTAGTGCGTTATCATATATTCTCACAGATTTTGGAGGTAATAAATAATGAAGACTTCTAAGAAAAAGATATTCCTTGATGGAGTATTCTCCTCTAATCCAATTCTTGCTTTGATTTTAGGCATGTGCCCAGTTATCATTGCAACTCAATCAATTGATAATGCCTTAGGTATGTCAGTTGCTGTTCTTATTGTTTTATTCTTTTCAAACCTTATTATTTCCGCTTTGAAAAGTGTAATTCCTAATGAAATAAGAATACCAGTCTATATTGTTATTATTGCTTCTTTAGTTTCTTGCGTTGATTTATTAATGCAAGCCTATACACCAGCTTTATCAGATTCACTTGGTGAATTTATCCCCCTTATTACAGTTAACTGTATTATTTTAGGAAGAGCTGAAGCCTTCGCAAATAAGAACTCAGTAGTAGATTCAATGGTTGATGCTTTAGGTATGGCCTGTGGCTTTGCTCTTGGCTGTTTCGCTATTGCTATTCTTCGTGAATTCTTAGGAACTGGTGGTTTTACAATTACCAATCCATTTGATTCTGATCAATCATATTCATGGTTACCATTAGAAGATTATGCGATACCTCTTATGGTTAAAGCTCCGGGCGGCTTCTTAATGATTGGTGTTGTAATTGGTCTATTCAATTTATGCTTAGAAAAATTTACTTCATCTCAAGTTGCAAAAAAAGCAAAATTAAATGATGCAAAGGAGGCTAAATAATTATGACTTTCTTAATTACATTATTTTCAACAATGATTATCAATAACATCGTCCTTTCAGGATATAAAGGATTATGTTCATATATTGGTATATCAAAGAACTGGAAGTCGTCTATTGGTATGGGTATGGCCCTTACTGTTGTCGCTTTCTTCGCTGGATTAATTTGCTGGGGCTTATCATTTGCCCTTCGTGCATTAGAAATTGAATATATGAAGACAGTTGTCTTCATTCTTGTCATTGCCTCATTAGTTCAAATACTCGAAATTCTTACTAAGAAATTCTTACCGTCGTTATATAAAGCTTTAGGTATTTATTTACCACTTATTACTACAAACTGTGTCGTCTTAGGTTTGGCTTTATCAGTCGCAAGTATGGTTCCTGCTGACTATGCATCAACGGGTGAATACATCGGGACAATTCTTGGTACTTGTTTAGGCGTCCCACTTGGTTATTTCATTATTATCGTTGTCTTTTCTGCTATTCAAGGAAGACTTGAATTATCAACCCCACATAGAGCATTTAAAGGCGCAGCCTTGAGCTTTATCTGCACAGCTTTCATGGCTTTAGCATTTATGGGATTAAGTGGATTCTTCGGATAAAAATGGAAACTTGGTTAAAAATCCTTTTAGCAGTTATTCTTGTAGTTGGACTTGTAGCAATATTCTTTGTTACTTATTTAATTAATAAACATACGAAAGAACCGGACAATTGTCCTAAAGTTGAACTTCACGGTTGTGGTTCGTGTATGTTGAACTGTTCAAAGAGAGAAGAAGATACATCTTTACCTCTAATCATTAAAAATATCGGAGAAGGATATAAAGATGAAGTAGATAAAGAAGATAAAGGAGAAAATGAAAAATGATTGATATTTTAATCGCTGTCGCAATTATCGTCGGTATCTCGATTATTCTTGGAGTTATTATAGCTGTTGTTTCCGAAAAATTCAAAGTTAAGGAAGACGAAAGAGCAATAAAAGCCTTAGAGATGATGCCAGGAGTAAACTGTGGCGCATGTGGTTTTGCCGGTTGTTCTGGTTTAGTAAATGCAATTGTTAAAGGTGAAGAAACTCACGTTAAACGTTGCGCTGTTATCAAGAAAGAAAAAGCTGAAGAAGTTGTTGAATATCTTAATTCTGCTGAAGGAAAAGATGGTTCAAAATTAAAAGTTTCTTTATAAATTTTCAATGATATCAGAAGAAAGTAGAAAAAAAAGAATAGTTTTTAATTGGCACGATGGCATTGCCATCGTTGCCACTTTAATAATACTTATTATTATTTTATTGGTCTCGCTATTCGGCCTTCCAACTGTCGATGTCAATGAAGCAACATTGGAAATTCGTTATGAGAATAAGATTGTATTAAATAATTTTAAAGTGGTAGATAGCTCTTCTTCCGCAGTAACTTATGCGTTATCTTTTAGAAGAGAATTAAAAACCAACGAAAGTTACGACGATAATATTGAATTGTTGAGTAAATATGGATTGACTGAAGAAACTCAATCTATAGATAGCTTACGTAAATATGATTTTAATTTGAAAATTAATGAGATTAAAAACAAATACATTATTGTCAAAGATGATGCTTTAGCGTTCAACGGTTTTAAATCTTTCATAGGCCCTCAAATTGATATTCTAGTAAATAATAAAGGCTTTCAAATTGAAAAAGAAAATTCTCCGAAGAATTATTGTTCCAAACAGGGATTTGAGAATAGAGTAAACTGGCCTGTTGTTTGTTTACCAAATTCATTTAGCACAGTCTTATCAAATCCAAATTACTTTGGAAATATAGATGGGCAGGTATAGAAAATGAAAGTATATAAAATGACTACCACAGCCTTCTTAACAGCTTTGGCGGTAGTCTTCCATTACATCGAGTCTTTACTACCAGCTTTTATCGCTATTCCAGGATTTAAATTAGGTTTGGCTAACATTGTTGGAGTGTTCTCATTATTCTATCTTGGACCGTGGTATTATGTTGCAATTCAATTATTGAGAATATTAATTGTTGCACTTATCTCAACGGGCTTTGGGACTCCGTTTTTCCTAGCGTTAGGAGGAGGAGTATTATCTTTAATTGCAGGTTTACTACTTTATAAGTTTACTAAGGTTTCAATATACGGTGTTTCAGTAGTTTGCGCCTTTTTCCACGTATTAGGCCAAATTGTTGTATATTTGTTGATTGTTCAGACGTTTTATATGATATTATATTTACCTGTTTTAGCTGCGTTAGCTATGCTATCAGGAGGCTTGCTTGCTGTTCTTGCAGCAATGGTAATTAAAATACTTCCACCATTTGACAATATGGTGAGAATTAGAAGGAGATAGGAAAAATGAAAGAATATGTTTATTATCCAAAAGGTGTTTGTTCACGTGAAATGCACATTACCTATGAAGGAAATGTAATCAAAGATTTAAATGTAATCGGTGGTTGCAATGGAAATTTAAAAGGAATTAGCGCATTGGTAAAAGGACGTACTTTTGAAGAGGTAATTTCCGCTATCGAAGGAACAAAATGTGGCCCAAAAAACACATCATGTCCAGATCAAATTGCTAAAGCCTTAAAAGAAATACAAAGTTTAGAAACTAAGTAATAGTTTTATTGACAAGATGTAAAATTTTACTCATAATTTAAGAGATATTATGGAAGGAAGAAAAATGAGCAATAGAAAAATATTATTCACTTCTGAATCTGTTTCAGAAGGTCACCCAGATAAATTATGCGATCAAATCGCTGATGCAATTTTAGATGCATGCCTTGAGAAAGATTCTTCTTCAAGAGTTGCATGTGAAGTTTTAGCATGTAAAGAACAAGTTGTTATTGCTGGTGAAATTACAACAAAAGCCAAACCGGATTATGAAAAAATCGCTAGAGACGTTATGCGTAGAGTTGGTTATTTAACTCCGGAAGATGGAATAGGTTGTGATTCTTGTAAAGTTACTGTTCTTATTAAAGAACAATCATCGAATATTGCTCAAGGAGTAGATTCTTCTTATGATTCAAAATCATTAGGAGCTGGTGACCAAGGAATGATGTTTGGATACGCTTCTTCCGAAACAGAAAACCTCATGCCTCTTCCAATTGTTATGGCACATAAAATTGTACGTACTGGTTCGAATTTACGTAAAGAAGGTAAATTACCACATGCACGACCAGATATGAAAGCTCAAGTCACTGTTGATTATACTGATGAAAAGAATCCACGTATTGATACAATCGTTTGTTCTTGTCAACATGATGAATCAATCGATATTGAATCATTTAGAAAAGAATTATTGGAAAAAGTAATTATTCCTGTTGTAAAGTCATTTAACATGAATATTGATTTTAAGTATTATATTAATCCAACCGGTTTATTTGTAATTGGTGGACCTTTAGGTGATACTGGAGTTACTGGGAGAAAAATCATTGTTGATACCTATGGTGGCAGTTGTCCACATGGTGGTGGCGCCTTCTCTGGCAAAGATCCTTCTAAAGTTGATAGATCCGGTGCATACGCTGCAAGATACTGTGCCAAAAATATTGTTGGAGCAGGTCTAGCTGCTCGTTGCCAAGTTCAAGTCTCTTATGCTATTGGTGTTTCAAAACCAGTCAGTATTGCTATCGATACTTTTGGAACTGAAACGGTTGCTAAAGACAAGATCTTAGAAGCGGTTTATGATTTGTTTGATTTTACTCCAAAAGGAATTATCGATCGTTTTTCATTAACCAAGCCTTCTTTTAGATATCAAGATTTAACAAATTATGGTCATTTCGGTCGTCCTGATTTAGATTTGCCATTTGAAAAATTAGATATGGTCGATAAACTAAAGGAGTTTATTAAAAACAACTAAAATGGAAAAAAGCCAGGATGTTCATCTTGAAGAAGATAAACGACAAGAAAAAGAACCTTTTCTTGAAGCGATAAAAGAATATATCGCTTCAAATCCTATTCCGTTTGATGTTCCCGGACATAAAATGGGTCGCTTACATACCGACTTAGTTTCACTAGTTGGTAAAGATGTTTTTGTTGCAGATATTAATGCTCCGCTTGGTCTTGATAATCTTTATCATCCAAAAGGAGTTATTCAAGAAGCCGAAGAATTATTGGCATCCGCTTTTAATGCGGATGAAGTCTTAATATCAGTTAATGGTACAACTGGTGGAATCATGACAATGATAAATAGCCTTTTACGAGCTAAAGAAAAAATTATTATTCCTCGCAATGTACACAAATCCGTAATTAATGCTTTGATTTTATCTGGAGCATATCCGATATTTGTTCGTCCAGATGTTGATGAAGAAACTGGTATTGCCAATGGAGTACCAACTGAAAAATACATTGAAGCCATGGATGAAAATCCAGATGCTAAAGCTATTTTTGTAATTAATCCAACATACTTTGGAGTTACATCAGATTTAAAGACTATCGTTGAAGAAGCACATAAAAGAGATATGCTTGTTATGTGTGATGAAGCCCATGGTTCTCATTTGCACTTTAATGACAAAATGCCATTATCCGCCATGGATGCAGGGGCGGATATTTCTTCTTGTTCATTGCATAAAACCGGTGGTAGTTTAACTCAAACCAGTTTGATATTAATAAAGAAAGAACGTATTGATTTTTCCCGTGTTCAACGAGTATTTGCTATGTTTTCTTCTACCTCTCCAAATCATGTACTTTTAGCTTCAGTTGATGCTGCAAGAAAGAAGTTATATTTTGAAGGTAAAGATTTACTTGATAAAGCTTTAGAATTATCAGAATACGCTAGAGAGAAAATAAATAAAATTCCAGGAGTCTATTCAATGGATAAATCTTATTGTGATCGTCCAGGAAGATTTGATTTTGATGAGACAAAACTGGTTATCAATATATCGGGACTAGGGAAATCTGGCTTTGATATTTTCTCTGAAATAAGAAAAAAATTTAATATTCAACTTGAATTAGCAGAGGTTAGTGAAATCTTAGCAATAATTAGTATAGGTACATTAAAAGAAGACGTTGATAAACTTATTGGTGCCTTAGCCTATTTATCAAAAGAGTATTACGAAGTAAAAGAGGATTATGTTGTACCTCATTTCAATTATGTTTATCCCGATTTAGCAGTACGTCCTCGAGAAGCGTTTAATGCACCTTCAAAAATAATTAAACTATCAGATTCAATCGGAGAAATATCCGCTGAATCGATTATGATATATCCACCAGGGATTCCAATTGCAATTCCAGGTGAGATTATTTCTCAAAACGCCTTAGAATTAGTAGAATTTTATCAAGATAGTGGTGGTGTCTTATTATCAGATTCACCGGACGGATATATAAAAGTTATAGACCAAAGCAAATGGTACTTAGGGAGCGAAATAGATTATGACTTCTAAAAATAGATTTAAAAGAAATTTGTCAGTATTCCAATCATGCGATAAGGAATATGGTGATTCATCGGTAGTTATCTTTTCTTCACCGATGGATGCAACTTGTTCATTTAGACCAGGAACTCGTTTTGCGGGTCCTGCTATAAGACAAGATAGCATTGGTATGGAGTGGTATTCTCCATATATGAAGATGGATTTAAAAGATTATGGAACTTGCGATATTGGTGATCTTGATTTACCAATGGGAGATGTAGATAAAGATTTAAAAGAAATCTCCCGTGTTACAAAACTCATTTTATCCGATAACAAAAAAACTATGATGATTGGTGGAGAACATCTAGTCACATATGGAACAATCAGAGAATACATTAAGAAATACCCAGATTTGAACATTATTCACTTTGATGCCCATACCGATTTACGAACTGAATTTTTGGGTCGTGAACTATCACATGCGACAGTATTAAGAAAATGCTATGACATGTTGAACGAAGGCAATTTATATCAATTTGGAATAAGAAGTGGTGATAGAAGTGAATTTGAGTGGGCTGAAAAGCATATTCATCAACATTGCTTTGATACCAAAGGACTTGAAGAAGTTGTCAATGAATTAAAGGATAAACCAGTCTATTTAACTATCGATTTAGATGTTCTTGATCCTTCTATTTTCCCAGGTACAGGTACACCTGAAGCCGGTGGAATAACATTTAAGGAATTAGAAGATGCGATTCTTACAATGAGAAAATTAAATAATCTCGTTGGAGCTGATATGGTTGAGTTATCACCGGATTATGATGCTTCACATGTCTCAACTCAAGTAGCGTGTAAAGTATTAAGAGAAGTAGTTTTATTACTTCATTCACATGAATAAATTATTTTAGACGTCTTTATTCAAGTTAATATTTTGATTAACGATATCAAAAAAATCAACTATTTAAAGAATTGTTATGTTTTGAAAATGAGCCCGTAATAAAGGCTCTTTTTGAATCCTTATATCTTTATTTTTTAAAAAAATATGCTATAATGAAGGTAGAAGAAGAATGTAAGCAGTTACATTCTTGAAAGGAGAATTCATAATATGAGATGTCAAATTATTGGTAGAGGTATTGAAGTTACTCCAGCCATGAAGGAACAGACAGAAAAGAAACTTTCGAGACTAGACAAGTATTTCGATCTCGAGTCAAATGTTAAATGCTTCGTCACATTTTCCGTCGGCCATCATGATCAAACAGTAGAAATATCTGTTACTACTAAAAATATAGAATTAAGAGCTAAAGTTTCTCAAGCTGATGCTTATCAAGCAATTGATTTAGTTATTGATAAACTTGAAGGTCAAATGAGAAAATTCAAAACTCAATTTACTAAGATTCATAAAAAAGCTGGCTTATCTGAAAATATTCGTATGGATATGATTGATGATGAAGTTGAAGAAGATTTAGATGTTATTGTTAAGAGAAAGAAATTAGCACTTGTTCCAATGGATGCTGAAGAAGCAGCCGCAAGAATGGAAGCTCTTGACCATTCATTCTTTATTTATTTAGATTCTGATACAGGTCTTATCTCTGTTCTTTACAAACGTGAAAGCGGAGATCTTGGTGTTATTGAAATAGACGAGTAAGTCATTCCTCCTTTTTAGGAGAAGCGAGCCGGTTGTGCTCGCTTTTCTTTTGCCTTTTACTATGTTAAAATATCACCTAGGAAGATTTGGAGAGTAGGTAATATTTAATGAAGAAAATAGTAAATGGAATTATTGTCATTTGTACCGCATTGCTATTATGTGGATGCGATGATGATCCGAGTAATAAATATAAAGCAACCCAATTTTATACCGGTAACTTCACTGAAAACAGCGATATTACAGTGTATGATTATAACGATAATAAAGAATTAGTCCCAATGACAGGTACATTAAGTCCTTTTAATACTTTTTTTCAAGCTGTACTATTTCAGTTAAAAAAAGATAATGTGCCTTCAACTTTTAGAGATGATTTTCAATATTTATCCATGAAGTATCATGCTCTTTATGATAGGCATTATTTCTACAAAGAAAATGATAAGCTTATTAATAATATGCGTGTTATTAATGAATCTTATGGTACTGGTGATAAGATCAGAGTTGATTCGGTGTTGTTTAACACCCTAAAAGACGCTGTTGAGATGACTAAGTTCAGCAATGGTTTATTTAATATATCTATCGGTGATTTATCAGAGATTTGGAATGAGCAAATTGATAAAGCATCAACAAAAGATAGTGATAGTAAGGATTATCAAGAATCTATTAATCAAAATAGATGGGTATATGAAGATCCTTCTTCTTCTCTAGTTGAAAAAGGAGCTAAAGCGGTATTATCTTACGATGAATTAAAACAATACTTAGTATTGGATTCTACCGATAGTACTGTTACATTTAATTCAGTTCCACGTTTGACTGAACTAAATATTGTTCCTTCCTTAACTCTTGGTGGAGTTGGAAAAGGCTATGCTATCCAAAAGATTGCTGAACAATTTTCTTCTTATAATGTTCTTCTAAATGGAGGCAGTTCCTCCTTGAAGTTTACTGATACACGAATTGATGGAAATAGTTGGGGAATTAGTTTTACTAATCCTTTGTATAATGAAATATTATCTGGGCCTAATGGACCTAGTGGAGTATCTGAATTAAATAGCACTGAGGTTGAATATCATTCTAAAGGAGAATTTGGCATATCAACTTCCGGATATTACGAGCAATACTTTTACGCTACACAAGAAGATGGCTCTTACAAACGTAGATGTCATATTATTAATCCACTAACTGGATACTCGGAATCTTTTTTTGACGCAGTAACAATAAAGATGTCAGATGCGGGATTGTGCGATATGTATACCACTGCATTAATGAATACAAATTCTTTGGATGAAGCAAATAAAATGCTGGAAGAATTAAATAAAAATTTTAATACTGACGCTGCTGCAGTATATTTTGTTCGAGAAAGAAATACAGAAAAGGGGACTTATGAGACATGTTACGTACCAAATACGTTATTTGGTGACTTTTCTATTTCAAAAGACTTAGAAAATGATAAAATAACTAACATAGTGAAATATTAATAAATATATGATTAAACTTATTGCAACTGATTTGGATGGAACCCTATTCTATCCAAAAAGAAAACTAACCTTAATGACTCGAAAGAATGCTGAATTCTTGAAAGATTTTTATCATGCTGGTGGAAAAGTTGTTTTAGTTACTGGTAGAAATTACTTAATCGCTTCTAAAGTTGAACATAAACTAGGAATTCCAATTAGCATTGTAGGTTGCAATGGATCTTTCGTTTACGAAAATGGAAAATACGTTGAAACCTTTCCAATGGATAATGAAAAAGTATTCAATATGTATAATTACTTAAAAGGTAAATTTGGTATAGGCATTTGGATGGTGTTTGATTCGACAGACAGTTTAAAAATTACCGTTCAAATTGGTGGAAAGATTATTCAATGTGGAGCAATTATTGGGAATGCGTTGAATTTCTCCTACGCTGAGAAATTTATCAATGGCGAAAAGCCATTTATAAACGCAATAACAAATAATACTTTATATAAATTGATGCCGGTTTTTGGAATAAATAAAGAAGCGTGCAAAAACGCTGCACAAGCCAAGATGGCTCTTGAAGATTTATATGGTAATGATTTCACAATAGTACAATCAAAAAATGCGATGGAAATTACAAAAAAAGGCGTAAATAAAGCTGATTCATTAAAAAAATATCTTGAACTCATCGGCGTAAAAGAGGACGAAGTAGCAGTTATTGGTGATTCTGAAAATGACATCACTATGTTTGATAACTTTAAGAATAGCTTTGTAATGTCCCATGCAAAAGATTTTGTAAAAGCAAAAGCGAATACTGAGGTTGAAGGTGTATTTTCTCTTAGAGATTACGTCTTAACTGAAGATGGCAAATTGAAGTAGATTTGTGTGTAAAATATATAGATTATTAAACTGAAGATGTATTATAATGTTAAGTGCTATGGAGGACAAAAAATAGTATGAATGAACAAACAAGATATGTAATGGCGATTTATGAAATAGGGGTAATTATCCGTGATTCGATGGAATACTTAATTCCAGCTCCAAAAAATGGATATAATGTTGAGATTTATAAGTCTCGTAAACAAATGTTTTCCCATCTTATTGAAGAAAAATCTCCATTCAGAGTTTTTTGTGATAATAATAGAGAAAATACTTCAAAGGAAAATTCTAATCAAACAATCGGTGATAGAATTTCTTCTCAAGTACAAGAATTCTTTGATGATGTCTATGGTGATGATTCAAGAATTGTAAAAATTGATCACGATGCTATCTCCGTTGAATCAAGTTTATCTTTACAAATGCTTGATTATATTATTGGCTTACATGAAACCATTTCTGATATTTGTCTTGGTTTCTCCAATCAATTTGAAAAAGATGGTAACCTTGAGGATGATTTAAAGGCTTTGTTAAATGTTGATGATCCTTTCTATCGTTCTATCGCTTTCCGTTGTGTCGCTTCTAATTTCGTTGCAAAATTCATCGAATATCAAGGAGCTGTTAAATCTTATATTTCTTCTGAAAGACAAAAGAATGGAATTGATCCAACTACACAAGCTGGATTTGATCCAAAAGTTGATCCTTCCTGTGCCTTCATTTCCAATGAAATGACAAGAGTTATGGGATTCTTCAATTTCTTAAAAACACACAATAAGAGTACCGATGTTATTTTCGTTGATATGATTTCAAAAATGGAAGATCAATTCCATTATTTCGATGGATCGAAGAAATTAGCTGAAGGACAAACAATGCAAGCTGCAATGCAAGGATTTGAAACAATCTTCGCACCAGTCATCGATTCTTATCGTGAAGTATGGCTTAAAGCCTTCAATCTTGTCTTTGGTCAACTTCAAGCTTATGAAAGAGATATGATTGAAAAAGCCAAAGCAGCTAATGCTAATGTTGAAGTTAAAAACGAATCTGAAGGTAAGTAATTAATATGACAAAGAAAGAAAGAGCATCAAAGTATAGAGAAATTGTTCTCTTATCAATCTTCGGCGCAATCTGGCTTTGTGGCTTTATCTTTTGTTGCTTAGGTATCTACGCTTTCAACGGATCTGGTAAGTTGGCAAACAACCCAATCTATCAAGCTCAAAAGTCCATGTCTACAGTTTTCAATCTTTCGTTCATGGTTGATTTTAGATTATTCGGCGGAATCTTATGTCTTATTGCAATGGTTTTATTACTTGCAACATTCTATCATTACGCTAACAAATATGATCATGTATCTGAAAGAAAACAAAGACAAGCTGAGCGTCTTAAATCCCTTATTGAACAAGAGAAACAAGAGACCACAGCTGATATTGCTGAAGTAAAATAAATATTTATATTATCCCCAGTAAATCAAACGATTCATCGGTTAGATTAATTGGGGTTTTTTATTAGTATAATTATTTTATTAATGATTACGTTAAGAAGGATAATATTACTGAATTTATCTCTCTATAATTAGAAGATTAATTAACATTTATCCATCAAAAAAAGTGATGTTTTTTAGAACATCACTTTGTGTTTTTGTAATGGCGGAGCAAAAGGGATTTGAACCCTTGCAAGTGTTACCTTCTACGAGCTTTCCAAGCCCGCCCCTTCAGCCTCTTGGGTATTGCTCCAAGGCCTTAATTATTATAAGTGATATAAATAAAAAATACTAGACTTTTTTTAAAAAAAGTAGAATTTGGAGCCGGATAGATACGCCGGCTCCAAATCGATAAATACTACTTATATAATTAGAATGTTAATACGCAGGATAATGTTAAATAAATAATGTAGAGAACTAAACACGCAACGCCTTGCCATCTATGGAGCTTCTTTGTAATTAAAGCTGGAACTGTGGCAACAAAGACAATAGCAAAACAGAATGGTAAATCAAGATATAATGTTGATTTGTAGATAGGTAATGAACCACCATAGATAAATGAGCAAAGAGATAAGATCAAGGTTAAATCAATAATATTTGCTCCGATGATATTACCAACGGAGAGATCTGATTGTTTCTTAATTATAGCGGTAATAGTTGTAATTAATTCTGGTAAAGATGTACCAATCGCAATAATTGTGATTGCAATAACTTTATCTGGGACACCAAGGATGACTGCAAATTCAGTACCATTATCAACTAAGAACTGAGCACCAACGACGATTCCAGCAACACCGAAGACAAATTTAAGTATGTTGACCCATAATTCTTTTTTCTTCGATGCTTTTTCAGTTGAAGAATCAACTTTTTCAATCGAAGCAATATCTTCTTTTGATTCGACTTTTTGTTCAACAGGAACGTTTACTTTTGGTAAATCAATTGAAGTATTAGCTGAAACTAAAGCGGTACGAGTTTTTGTTTCTTTAATAGCGGAATAAATATTATCTGCAAAGAATATTGCTAAGATTACAAATAGAATGCAAGCTTCCCATACATAGAGATTGCCAAATATTGAGAAAATAAATAAGAGGGCAATTGATGTTAATAAGATGATTGGCTTTAAGATAAATGCCTTTCTATCGATTTTAACTGGCATG
The DNA here is from genome assembly GCA_023398335.1 of Bacillota bacterium. Taxonomy (GTDB): domain Bacteria; phylum Bacillota_I; class Bacilli_A; order RFN20; family CAG-288; genus HGM10890. Next base: position 44,054 of record JAEWSJ010000037.1, on the reverse strand, counting down.
AATATAATTGATATAGACATGATTAACCCAGTGTTAGCTATAACTGAACCAATGGCATTTCCCGTTGCAATATCAACCGCACTAGAAGTTCCACTTACCGCTCCTTCAGCAGCGGCAAAACAAGAAACTAGAAGTTCAGGTAATGTTGTTGCAAGCGAGACAATTGTTGCTCCGATAATTAACTTAGGAATACCAGTTCTTTCAGCAATCCATGAGGCGGAATCAACGAAGAAATCTCCACCCTTAATAATCAATAATAATCCGATAACCAAATAGAGAATTATCAACACCATTTTCCATGTTGAATCGAGATTCTCATAACCATAAACAAAATTCATAATTAAGCCTTCCTTTTTGCTAAAATTTAAAAGTCATAAATTAAGTTTACTCTAGAGACTTTTTTTAGTCAATTGAATTGTGGTATTATCTAGTGTATGAAAATAGAAATAACTGAAATAGATGCCAACCAAAGAATAGATAAAACAATCAAGCGTACATTGAATGCCGCTCCATTGTCTTTTATCTATAAAATGTTTAGACAAAAAGACGTAAAAGTTAATGGAAAGAGAGTGGATATATCCTATATTACTAAAGTAGGAGATATAGTTGATGTTTATATAAAAGAAGATTTACTAGAAGAATTTTCAAAGAATAACGTTGTTCGTCCAGTAAAATGTGATATGGATATATTATATGAGGATGAAAATCTACTTATAGTAAATAAGCCAAAAGGTTTATTAGTTCACGGAGATGAAGGTGAAAAGAGAATAACTCTTCATAATATGTTCTTGAATTACTTAATTGCTAAGAAAGAATATGATCCTAACAATCCAACAAAATTTGTTCCTGGGCCAGCTCATCGGTTAGATCGTAATACCTCAGGCATTCTAATCTTTGGTAAGAATTTACCAACTTTGCAACAACTGCTTGAATTATTTAGAGTAAAAACTCATATTGAAAAGACTTATTTAGCTTTGTTAGTAGGTAGCACGCCAAACGAAGGAAGAATTGATTATCCACTTCTTAAAGACAACGATAAAGGAATGGTAAAAATTGGGCGAATTGAAAAGGGCGCAAAAACTGCACTTACTACTTATAAAGTTGAAAAAAGAATTGGTTCTGATTTTACCTTGGTTCGTGCTAAGTTAGTAACAGGTAGAACACATCAATTAAGAGTTCATTTCCAAGCAATTCAACATCCGATTGTAGGGGATTCTAAGTATGGAGATTATTATATTAATAGAGATTTTGACATGGAGTATAATTTAAAATCTCAATTCTTACACGCTGCGACTTTTGAATTTAAGGATATCGATGGTTATCTCTCATATATGTCAAATAAGAAATTTGAAGCTCCACTTCCAAAAAAGGAACAGGATATTCTATTATCTTTAATGAATAAAAGATAATTTATGATAAAATATAAGTAGGATAGGTAGAAATAAATGACATTATCTTATGTTCTTATTTTCGTTTTAGCACTAGTACTATTGATTGCGGTGTTTGCATCGTACAATCATGTGTTTAAATCTGCTTTATCATGCCTTATTTCATCTGCAATATTAGTTGGTATTATTTATATTGATTATTCGTTTAATCAATTTGGTATATATAAATCTCTTTTTAATATTACTGAAAATTTATTAAGCGGCTTTATGGAGAGTATTGGCAGAACAGATAATTCTTCTATCTATAATGGGGTGGTATTGTTTTGTTCCTTTTATGTGACTTATTTAATTATTGGAATCATCATAAAAGTAAGCATTGTAAATAAAAAGCAACCGAAAAAGTTATCTTCACGTATTAGTCATGTAATATTTATCCTTATGTATTTTGCTTTCTTCGGTTCGGTATATTGTATATTTACAGTGCTGTTAGGAAGTGCTTTTATGTTTGAAGATGGATTCTTAGACTTTGGAATTGAAATAATTCGCGGAGTGAGGCAATTTTTATTATGAATAATATAGATAAAGTTATATTGCTAGCGGAAAATTTTGGTGTAGATGTTTCACGTTTTACTTCTTCTTATGTTGAGGGAGTAGTTAAATCGGAAGCGTATAAAGTCCTTGTTGAAAATGTTGAATGGGCTCAGCAATTTAACATGAAGAAATCCAACATGCTCGTCTACGATTTTAAATCGATTAATTACAATATCAGTACCTTTGCTGAAAGTATTACTCTAGCGTCTCGTATTAATTATTTATCAGAACTATCTTTTGAGCAGTACTATTTAAATCCTTTATGCATAAAAGACTATAAAGTTAAAACAAAATCTATAGGTAAGTTAATGACGATGTATGATAGTAAACAAACATCATTTAACGACATAATTGCAGACACAGAGCATCAAATTAATTACAAAGCTAACGCGATAACAAAACAAGTTGAATATTATAAAAACGAAGCGATTGATAAATATATCTATCCATTGGAAAAAACCCATGGTAATGAAGGTATGAAATCAATTGTCCGTAAATCTCATTTAGTAATGGGGGTTTATTCGTTTTTTGCTCTTATTGCTACTGCGTTTATTATATATATATGTATGTCAAATAAAGAGAACGTTCGTAATTCTTTACTTAAAATAGACTTTAAGTCTTTGTGGTTTTATGGCGTTTATGCTTTACTTATTCTTTCAGCGTTATATCTGATTGCTTTTGTTTTATTAGCGTGTTATTTTTCAAGAAATTTATGTTTGTATTCTTATTATAAAAAGTTCTATAAACGTAAGAAAGCTAAGATTATATCAAATATCAATAAGACTGCTCAAAGTTTAGCTGAGTATATCTTTAACGCTTGTCTTTCTTCGACCTTGTTAGATAACGATATCTATAAGTTTTCTTCTATTAAAGCTGCTGATGTCGATCTTTCTAATTATAAAAGAATGTACGATGTTTTTTCTCGTGCAAAGTATAAATTGTTGAAAACAGCCTGTCTTACATTGCTAGTCTTAATCTTGATTTCATGTTTTTATATTGGTGGGATTTACATCTATCAGCACTTTATCGTTGGTTAATTATGGAACGAATATATTTATCTAATAAAATCTACTATGATGATTTACTTTCATTAGGGAAGGATATCTATAAATATCCGGGCTGGTTTAATGAACTTTTTGAAGATAAATCTTTTTTATCTACAATTCAAAGTGAAGATAAAGATAAGTATGATAAGATTGTTGCTTTAAAAAAACTAGGATATATCTCAGATGTATTCCTTTTTAAAGCGTCTTATATATTAAATCCATATATGAAACTTCGTTACCATGGTTTTATCTTTGAAAATTATCAAGAACTTGGAACAACAATGCTTCAATATGGCCCTATTATTGATGTCTATCTTAAAGACTTATTAGTGTACCACCTACTTAGTGAATATATGGAAATTCAAGGTGAAGATAAGATTATGAAAGATATTTACGATGTCGTAAAGAACGCAGAAAAGAAAGCTTTAGAGAATTCTAACTATGCCTATTGGTATTTAGCATTTTCTTTAGCAAATACCAAGTCATTGGTATACGAAAAGAAAGTGTATGATTCACCTAAATTATTCTTTTCATCCCACATGGATTTATCTGATTTATTCTCATTTGCCTCGAAGTTCGAAGATAACCAATTGATATATTGTTGGCTTGATATTAACGGCTATGATAATATTGTGAGCAAGTTTAAAGCTATTGTCAGCTTCCATGATAAATTGGAAGATTCGAATCAAAAAGCATTGCTAAATAACTTAGTTGAAAAGTTGGCTTCGGATGATTTGAATAGATAAAAATTATTAGTGTATATGGTATAATAAAAAAGTGAGGTATATTATGACAAGTATAGAAAAAAGTAAATTATGGCTCGATAGTTCAGTTGTTCCAGAAGATCTAAAAGACGAGATTCGCCACGCTTCTTCCGAACAGATTAACGATATGTTTTATCGTTCATTGGAGTTTGGTACGGGAGGCTTAAGAGGTGTCTTAGGTGCTGGATCTAACAGAATGAACATTTTAACAGTTAAAAAAGCTACATTGGGTTTTGGCTTATATATCATTAAGCAATTTGGAGAAGAAGGAAAAAAACGTGGCATAGTGTTATCTCATGATAACAGAACAAATTCACGTTTGTTTGTTACTGAATCAAGCAAGTTATTGAACGAATTAGGAATCAATACATTTATCTTTGATTCATTAAGACCAACTCCAGAATTATCATTTGCAGTAAGAGAAGCTAATTCAGTCGGTGGAATAATGATTACTGCTTCACATAATCCTAAAGAATACAATGGATATAAAGTCTACGATGAAAATGGCTGCCAATTAATTCCATGGAAAGCAGATATTTTATTGGACATAATTAACAATTTAGGCGATGAAATATCATTATCATATAAAAAAGATTCAACAGCTGGTGTTGAAACTGTTTTCGATGCTAAGATGGACAATGATTTTATTAGTGCGGTTAAAACTTGCTCGTTGAATAAGGATGAGAAAAAAATAATCAAAATTGTTTTTACTCCTCAACACGGAACTTCATCTGTTATTGGCTGCAGATTGTTAAAAGAGTTAGGCTATGAGTTATATCCGGTAGTTGAGCAATGCAATCCAGACCCACTTTTTAGCAACACAGTTTCACCAAACCCAGAAAATAAAGAAGCGTATATTAAAGCTATTGAATTAGCAAAGAAAGTTAATGCTGATTTAATTCTTACTACTGATCCAGATGCGGACAGAGTTGGCGTTGGTTTCTTAGATTCCAAAGGTGAATATGTATTACATACAGGCAATCAATCTGGTGCTTTATTAATTGATTATGTTTTATCTCAAAGAAAGAAACTAGGTTTATTACATAAAGATGGTGTATTATGCGATACGATTGTTACTTCTTTGTTAGGTGAAAAAATTGCTGCTAATTATGGAATTGAATCACAATCATTCTTAACTGGATTTAAATTCATTGGTGATGCTATTCAGAATATTAATACTGAATCTCCAAGAAAACACCATTATGAATTTGGTTATGAAGAATCATACGGCTATTTATTTAAAGATTTTTGCCGTGATAAAGATTCTCTAGAAGCTTTATTAATGGTTGCAGAAATGACAAATCATTATCTTCTTGAAGGAATTAGATTAGACCAAAAACTTGAAGAGTTATATCAAAAATATGGTTATCATATTTGTAAATTATTCAACATTTATTTCCCAGGTCAATCCGGTTTGAAAGATATGCAAAATATTATGTCCACACTTAGAAAAGATCAACTTACAGTAGTCGCTAATATTGATGTAGTTGCTGTCGAGGATTATCTTTTACAAGTTAGATTTGAGAACGGTAAGAAAATTATCTTAAACCATTTACCAAAGAGCGATGTCTTAAAATACTATCTCTCTGATGGCTCATGGTTCGCAATAAGACCTTCCGGCACAGAACCAAAATGTAAATTCTACTATGAAGCTGTTGACACAGTTAGAGAAAATGCCAGTGGTAAACCTGATATGTTCCACGCTGATATTCTTAAGTTATTAAAACTTAATAAATAAGTAAGATAAATAACATAAAAAAATCCTCGAAATTGAATTACAACTCGAGGATTTTTTATTGTTCTTAATTTGCAGCAAGTAGCAGTTTTAAAGTTTCAATTACTCCATCATGGTTATTATCTTCAAGAGAACAAAGTGAAGAATAATTCTTTACTGATCTTTCTCCGTTAATCATACTTACTCCAATGCCAGCTTTATCTATCATTTCAATATCGTTAGCAGCATCACCAAAGCAAATAGTATTATCTTTATTTATTCCGAGTAAATCAGCGACTTCACAGATGGCGGTGTGTTTGTTTACTGAAGTAAAATATAGTTCGCCAAAATTTGAATTTTCCCAAAAACGGAGTCCTATATTACTATATGAATAACAAAGTTTCATCATCTTAGCTTTATATTTCGAATTTTTTAATTCAAATATTACTCCTGTTGGAGTTCCTTCAATCTTATTTGTCATATCTCCATAATGAACATTCATTCCATCTTTATAATTAAATGTGTCCATTGACTTTCCTTCATTTAACATATAAAGATTATTTAAATCATCTTCAACCATAATGTTCTCGAAGTTATTTATACCTATTTCTTTTAATGTTTTATAAATAAGTTCGGTTGGATATTTAATTGAAAATAGTACTTTATTACTTTTTGGAAGTACAATATTAGCTCCATTTCCACATATTACAGGAGTGGTTAATCCAATAGAATTATAATAATCTTTGATAGCACGATATGGCCTACCAGAGGTAATAACGATATAGTGTCCTTTTGTTTGTAAATCACGTAAGTAGTTTTTTGTTTTGTCAGTTATTTTATTATCGTTTGTTAAAAGAGTGCCATCCATATCGATACATATAAGTTTTTTCTTAAAAGACATTTTAGCGAAGACCTACAACCTTCATAACTCTATCTAATACATTTTTAGCAATGACACGAGCTTTATCCGCACCATTTGCAAAAATTCTATTTAGATTTTTTTCATCTTGTCTATAAGTGTTGAAACGATCTTGGAATGGTTTCAATTCATCCATAACAGCGTCAGCAACTGCTTTTTTGAATGTGCCATAATTAGCACCTACAAATTGTTTTTCGGCATATTCAATTTCAATGTTTTTCATTGCAGCGTAAATCATTAGTAAATTGGATACTCCAGGTTTATTTATTGGGTCGTATTTTACTAACATATCAGAATCAGTTACTGCTGACATGATTTTTTTTCTAATTGTTTTTTCATCATCTTGTAAATATATAACACCTTTTTGTTCATCAGCTTTATCAGACTTTGACATTTTACGTGTTGGGTCAGATAATGACATAATACGTTTACCTGTCTTAGGAACGATTGATTTAGGTAGCTTTAAGAAATCACCTTTATAACGTGAGTTAAAACGTCTTGCAATATCATGCGCTAATTCAACGTGTTGACGTTGATCTTCACCGACAGGACATAATTCAGTATCGTACATAAATAAATCAGCAGCCATTAAAACTGGATAGGTAAAAATACCACACCCGATTTCTTTACCACTTGATTTAGCAACGTTATCTTTGTATTGAGTCATTCTACTTAATTCACCCATATAAATGTAGTTAACTAAAATGGTATTCAACATCGCAACTTCAGCGATATCTGATTGTTTAAATAATACACATTTGTTTGGATCTAATCCAGCTGCAAGATAAAAAGAAATGATATCGTATGTTGTTGCTTTCAAATCTTTTGGCTCAATTGGTTTTGTTAAAGCGTGCAAGTCTGCAACAAAGATATATGTTTCATTTGAGTCCTGAAACTCCTTAAAATTTCTAAACGAACCTATATAATTACCGAGAGTCATTTTGCCGGTTGGCTTAACTCCACTTAATACTCTTGACATATAAAAATCTCCTAACTTTGATTATTATATATTCAAAAAAATTGCTAGTCAATTTAAAGGGATAAATAGTTAGAAATTGACGATAAAATAACAAAAGTGAAGTATATATTAAAGCAAAAAAACAAGTATTTAAAGATTTTCTATACTTTTACTATATTAAGTCTACAAAAATGGTCAAGATATTGAATTGATAGATGTAATAATATATAAAGATACTTAGGAGGAACTTCGGTAAAAAGAATATTTTATTACAACTGATTATTGATAAATCTAACTTTTTTTATTATAAAAGCCTGTTAAATTTTCAAATTAAATAAGGAATGTAGTATAGTATATTTAGAATGAAACAAAGATTAAAAACCTTTGACTTTGCAACGTGATTAGCGTATGATATTCAAGGTATAGTTTGGTGAAAGAAACTATTCTCTCTGCCACTTAAAAGTAGGTGGCCGATGTCCACAGGGAGGTGCACTATGAAAAAATACGAAATCATGTACATACTTAAACCTGAATTAGATGCTGAAGGCACAAAAGCTGCCATCGCATCCCTTCAAACAATTCTTTCCAGCAATGGAGCTAAGATTGTTGATGTTAATGAATGGGGTCTTAAAGATCTTGCTTATGATATCAAGAAGGAAAAAAAGGGTTATTATGTCGTCGTTAAAATCGAAGCTGAAGACACAAAAGCTATCAATGAATTTGATAGATTAGTCAGAATCGATGCAAACGTCTTACGTTATTTAATCACTGTTTCAGAATAATTACTGAAGGAGTAAATTAAATGATAAATAGAGTAGTAATCGTTGGAAGACTCGTAAGAGATCCAGAATTAAGAAAGACGCTAAATGACAGTTCAGTCGTTACTTTCACCGTTGCTGTCGATAATCGTCCTAAATCTAATGGCGAGAAAAGCACAAGTTTTATTCCATGCACAGCTTGGAATGCGACCGCTAATAATGTCGCCAAGTATATGAAAAAGGGAAGCCTAATCGGTGTCGATGGTCGTTTAAACCAAAGACAATATCAATCAAAAGATGGTCGTAATGTTAATGTAGTAGAAGTAATTGCTGATTCTGTTCAATTCTTGGAAAAGAAGGGAAATGGCAATGATTCTTCAAATATGTCTTCATCCGCTGCCGAGCCAGTTGATGATCAACCAATAGAAGGTATTGATACAACCGATGATTCTCTTCCATTCTAGAAAGGAAAATATCATCTATGTTTAATAAAAGAGCAAAACCTAGAAAAAAGATTTGTTACTTTACAAAAAATAAGATTAAGACTATTGATTACAAAGATGTAGATTTATTGAAAAAATTTATCTCTCCATCTGGTAAAATCACAAGTCGTAGAATCACAGGAACATCCGCTAAATATCAACGTATGCTTGCTGTCGCTATCAAACGCGCTAGATTCATGGCCTTATTACCATATATCGCTGACTAATTTTATTATTATCCAACTCGTAAGGGTTGGATTTTTTTGTGAATGATTATATAATTTAACTATGATTAAACAATATAAAAAAGAATATGATTATTCTTACACATTAGGCTTTTATCCAACGTTTGAACTTCTTAAATATCATAAGAATGAACTTATGTATATTTACGTTTCGGAATCGGCGTTGGAATCAGAAGGATACAAAAAATTATCTTCCATTGTTTCAGCAGACAAGATTATTATTTCCGAAAAGATTTTTGATAAATTAAAAGAAAAAGGAAATGACCATGTTATCGGAGTATTTAAAAAATATTACGAAGCACTAGATAAAAATAAATCGCATGTAGTTCTTGTAAATCCATCAGATCAAGGAAATATAGGTAACATTATGAGAAGTATGTTAGCTTTTGATTATCGCGATTTAGCTATAATTGTTCCTTCAGGTGATAGGTTTAATCCTAAAGTAATTAGATCTAGTATGGGTGCTTTTTTTTCAATACGACAAGAAACATTTGCTTCATTTGATGAATATCTAAAAAAATATCCAAGAGATTATTATCCATTTATGTTAAAATCAGCACATTTCTTGAAGCAAATAGACAAACCAAATAATGATAACTACGCTTTAGTATTTGGAAATGAAGCAACCGGATTATGCGATGATTTTGCAAATGAACATTCAGTAAAAATTGAACAATCAAACGATGTTGATTCATTAAATCTTGCAACCGCGGTTGTTGTAGCGTTATACGAGTTTAAACATTAATAAGCACATAAAAAAACATATCATTGTAAAATTGATATGTTTTTTATTTGATTACTTGTTGTTTTTGATTAAGAATTCGCAGATTTTTTGACGAGCGATTTCAGCTTTGATGTCTTCGCTTCTTTCTTCTTTAAATTTAGCGAGTTGTTCATCAGTAATGTGATAATGAGCTTGAATAGCTTTACATTCATCATCAATTTCTTTTTCTGTTGCAGTCAAACCTTCTTCATCTCTGATGTAATCGAAGATACGGTCTACTTTAAGAGAATTAACAGCTTCTTGACGTAATTCTTTTTTGAATTCATCTAGTGTTTTACCACTCATTTCTAAGAATTGATCTAAAGTTGAGCCGTATTGAGCCATATTTTGTTTGTAATACTCAATAATATTTTCGACTCTTGCATCAGTGTCTTTTTCTTCAATATCAATATCGCTGTTTTCAGCAATATGATTGCAGACTTTTGATAAATATGCATTGTTTGCATGTTGTTCGTGTTGTAGTAATAAATTCTTATTGATATTTTCTTTTAATTCATCAACATTATTTAATCCCAATGATTTTGCTAATTCATCGTTGAATTGAGCTTCTTTTTTAACTTTAACTTCGTTAACTTTACATTTGAATGTGGCTTCTTTGCCTTTTAAATTTTCAGCTTGATAGTTCTCTGGGAATTTAACAACTACATCTTTTTCATCGCCTTTAACTAATCCAACTAATTGATCCTCAAAACCAGGAATAAAAGTATTTGAACCTAATTCGAGATCGAATTTTTCAGCTTTTCCACCATCAAAAGCTACTCCATCAACAAAGCCTTCAAAATCAATATTAACAGTATCTCCATTAACTGATTTTCCTTCTTTTGGTTCTAATTTTGTTTGTTGAGTAACTAATTTATTAATTTCGCCTTGAAGTTCTTCTTCTGTTACTTTTGCAACTTCTTCTTTTCCAAGTTCTAAGGATTTGTAAGCACTAATTTTTTGATTTGACATTGTGTATCTCTCTTTCTAAACTATAATAATTATATCTTAATACATAACTAATATCATCAAATATTATCAAAAAAGGGATTGAATTAACATCCCTTAAAATTTTTAATCATCTGTTTCTTTGTTCTTGTTTTCTTCTTTGTCTTCATCTACTTTTTCAACGGTAATAACATGACCGTTTTTGATAATTTTTTTATCAATGTTCTTTTCTTTTTCAAAATCTTTAAAGCATATCTCATAAATAAGTATTGCTACCATCATAATAGAAAGCAAAGTTACTAAAACTGAGACTACTATTTCATAGGCTTTAAATTTTTCTCCAAAGAATGTGATTCCTAATTTAATTCTAATCCATAAATTTATTGTAAAATATATAAAAGTTACAGCAAGTATAAGTTCGATGGCAAAGATAATATAATTTTCTGTTGTGAAAGAATTAAATCTTTTTTTCATTTTGTCGCTAAAGTTATTCATAAATAGACTCCTTTTATTTATTTTATCATATTGATTCAATTTTGACTAATGAGAGAAACGAAACAACATCATCTTGTCTAATTCCTTCAATCATTAATGTGTTTTCATCAACTTCTTTATAGAAAGTTTTTATTTCATCGTTGAATTTACATTCAGCTAAGTAATTTATCTGTAAATCAATAATTTTTTTACCTTTGATATTTTTAATTGAATCTAAGATAAAAGATGCATAATGAGTATTATTTAGATGAAAGTTATGATCGAGTAGAGAAAAATTAACATCAAATGATTTTAGATAATTTTCTTCATTATGTTCAAATTCCATTAAGTTCTCATATGGATCTTCAAAATTAACCTCGGTGCAAAAATCTTCAATACCAATGTAGTCGATTACTTTTGAGAGCAGTAATTTACGCGTGTTAATATCAACAAGACACCATTTAGAAGTGCCTTTAACAATAACATTTGAATTTAGGTCTTTTATTACATATTCACGATCAAATGATAAGGCACCCTTTTGTAATGGCCAGGTTGTCAAGGTTAAATTGTCATAAGGCATATCTTGATAGATGTGATAACGGTTTTTAGTTATGACCCAAATAATATTTTTCTTAACCATTTCATTATAGCCAACTCCTAACTTATCAGCGTGATCTGAGCCAATATCTTGAAATAATTCTAGAATATGTGAAGGGAAAGGATTATTGTATGCATCTCTATATGAATAAGAAAACTGTATTTCCTCTGTTAATTTATTTAGATTAGAACTCATATTTACACCCGCTTAATTTAAAATACTTAATCATATCTTTATAGGAAGTAAATTCAAGATAATCTAATCCATCAACATCTTTTGGAGTTTCTTTCTTCTTCCAGTTTATCCAGATAGGATGCATACCAGCAGAAGATGAGCCTCTAATATCAGCTCTAAACGTATCACCGATATAAATGCATTCTTTAGGATCAACTCCTATTTTTGTAGCTCCTAATAAGAAAAATCTTGGATCTGGCTTTTTGACGCAATATTCCGAAGAAGCAATAACCAAGTCAAAAGGATAATCTTCTCCAAATAATTTGCGAATATACTTATCAGTTTGTTTTTGAGTTTGTATAGTATTTGAAAGAACTGAACAACCTATATTGTTATCTTTTAAGAATGTTATAAATTCTTTTATGCCTTCCATTAATGTTGGACGCCAAGCTTTGGTCCTTAGTTGACAAATCTTCTTATAAGATACATCTAATTTTAAGTTTTTTGATTCAACTAAATACGCTATTATTCTGTCTTGAGGCACTTCAAATTTTGTCGAAAGATGATAATCTTTAAGTAGCGCTTCATGCGCTTCACATAATTCTTCAAAAGAGCATAGTTCCTTGTTGATAACATGATCATAAATTATCTTTACTTCTTCGTACTTATCTTGTCTTTCAAAGTTAATAACAGTATCCCAACAGTCGAAGAAAACGTACTTAATTTTCATTTTTTAACCTCACGTAATAATGATAACTTAATTAGAAGTATAAATAAAGAAAAAAACTCATTAACAGTAGATAAAAAAGTACTGTGTAATTAAAGGTAATTTTCATTTTTACTAAATAACATTTAAAAATCTTTGGTTTATTGATATAATTAATTAGAGGTAAAAATGGGCAAGATCAAAAACTATTTTTCTTGGTTATCTACTATTGCTAAATATCGAGTAACCAAGAGGATTGACAATATTAAGAATAAGCCATTAGTTTCATTAGATGATTCTAATGATACCTTTTATATGGAGTATGATGATATATCTTTTTCGTCAGCGTATATTTCCCCTCTAACAACCTGTATATTATATAATGGGTTGCTTGTAAAAAACGGCATAAAAAAAGATTATTCTAAAGAATTTTATTCACTCATTGAAGAAGCGCTAAAGATAAAAAATGGCGAACTAAGTTATAAGGTTTTAAATCATATTTGTATCGCTTATATAAAAGCGTTTAATTCTCTTAATTGTGCTTTTATGAATCCTTCAAAGGAAAGTAGATATATTATGTCTTCATGTTCATCAAAAATAAATTATTTACTTAATTCGGTTGTTGATGATGCAATATACTCCCTTCCTGAAAAATTTAAAGGCAAAAAAATAATGATTATTTCTAATCACGCCTCGTTAATTAAAGTTCAATTTGCAAGATTAAAAGCAAGTAAGAAATTCAAAGATAAATTTGATTATAGTTTATTTGCTATTAACCCAGATCTAGTTATAGAGCATGATGATAAGTCGGTATATTTTGAGTCGATTGATTCACTTAGAATGGCTGTCTTAACATTCCAATTTGATATTTGCTTAATACATGATGATATTTATGCTTTACCAATCATTCCTTTTGTATCTAAATTAAATAGAAAAGTACTTGTTTTTGATGATAGTATTTATTCAATTTTTAACATTGTGAAAAATTGTGAAGATATATCAGAAACAAATTCAAAGTTGTTATTATCATTAGAGGAATATGATAGAGAAAATATCGAGGCATCAGGAGAAACAAAATTCGTTAATTCACCTGATGTATTTAAGTAATATAAAGTGAAGGTGAAAACAAAATGAAACGAATTGTGTTCTCAGTAATTATTGTTATCCTTAGTGCTATATTCTTTTGCGTGTATTCAATTCCGACAATTAGAGAAACAATAATTAATTTAGATGCTGTAACAATTGCTCCTATTTATGATAATGTTGATAATTTCTTTAGTACAGTTTGGAACTCGTTCTTTGCTAGTTGGATTTCAATAGATACAAGTAATCCATCTTTAGCCGGAACTACAATTGTAGGTATTTTCGTTGCGTTAATTTTATTAATTGTTTTATTGACTTCAACTCTTATTACTAACTCAGTAAAGAAGAGAAAAGATTATAACGCTGTTTGCATTGCTAAAGAGATTGAACTATTAAGTAAAGAGAATGATGCGCCGTCTTCATTTACGCATTATGATGCGAATAACGTTGTCTTTGTAAATGAATCGACGCCGCTTATTTCTTTAGAGAACAAGATGATTGAATCATCTTCGAGAGATGGAGTTGTAAATTTAAACGATAAAAAAACTAGACCTACGATTAGAATTATTCTTTCTATTATCTATTCGCTCTTTGTTCTTTTATATATTTTTATTCGTGTTTTATGGAGTTATCATTACGATTCGATTTACCAAGTATTTGAATCGTTTTTAACGAATGAATTTGTTGTATTGACTTTTACTGAATTTGATAAATTCTTTTCTGCGTTGTCAGGGAGTATTACTGATGTTCCAGCTGTTCATATAAGTCAATTTGTTTGGACTTGGGGAATGATTATTGAAATATTATTTACTTTATTAATGGCTTCTTTGATACTAGTATTAGTATTATGGTTGTGTCATGTTATAGTTAAATCAATAAGAAAGAAAGATAATACAAAATCGAACTTTACTCCAGTTGAATCAAGTGAAGTGGCAACAATATCAAAGAAGAATTTGTCTTTCTTTGGCTATGTCGATAATAGTGAAATTACTGGCGATATTAATTCTATAGCAACGCTGTCAATGAGTGATGATAAAAAGATTAGAACTGATATGATGTACAAAAAAGCATCATATATCGACGATATTTCGGATGGGGTGGTGTCAAAAGGAAAAATATCAAATAGCGATTTCTTGGTAGAACCATCCGAAGTAAGAAAAGAACTGATCAAAGAAAACATTGAAGAAGATTTATCAGCAAATCAAGGTGTTACTATTAATGATATTTTATCAATTGAAGATAAATCTAAGACATCAGAGAATGATGTGAATATAGAAACGTTCATCGTTCCAGATGAAGGTGTTCAAGAAGTCGATATCAATTCAATTGATATCAATATCTTAGTAACTAAAGATGATCAGATTGTTGATCCAATGCTTAAACAAAACTTAGAAGATAATATATCGTTTGATGAAGATGGTTATGCTTACTTAGTAAAAGAAGGAAAATCTTTTGTTGATGAAGAAGAAGATATCTCTGATGTAATTGAGTCTGAAGAAATGGATGAATCAGCGATAAAGAACAGATTTGGAGATAATTACTATTCTTTACTTAATGAATTAGAACCATTTAAATTAAAGCATCTTTCATACGATGATGAGACAAAAAATAAAGCGATTAGAGAATATAATAACGACATTATATCCAAGAGTAAGATAATTACAAACGAACTAACTGCTAAAGCATTTGTTGAAAAAAAGATAGATGAAAGTGATAGTGTTAGCGAGGCGATTACACCTCTTGTTGCTGCTTCAGAACAAGAGAAGGTTGCACCAAATAAACCTATTGTCAAACCGGTTAAAATTATTAAACCACTTAAACAAGAAAAGAAAGTTATTAAACCTCTTGTTGCTACTGAAAACAGATTGTCAAATTTAAATAATATTGATAAATCACAGGTAAAATTATCTCCACTTGATGCTTTCCATCAAGGTATTACTTTAGTAGTTCCAACTGTAAAGCCAATTACTATTAAGCCAATAAAAAAGGAAGTTAACAAGAATCCCGAATTAATTACTGCGGATAAAATAAAGTCCATTGATGAAGTGCCATCTTTTGACGCTCATAAACCAATAGGACCAATTGAAGTAAAAAATGTTAATTCAGCTTTATTTGTTAAGAATAAGAAATAACTTAAATGAATTGGTTTTCTTTCTTCTTTAATGAATTACATAAAAATGATATTAGAAATCTAGTGTTTACGATTAATGATAGATACAGCAATAATACCATTTATCCTAAGCACGAAAATATTCTAAAAGCGTTTTTAAATACTCCATTTGACAAGATCAAGGTTGTTATTGTTGGACAAGACCCTTATCATGAAGAAGGACAAGCACAAGGATTATCTTTCTCTGTTCCTAAAGGCACTAAATTGCCACCAAGTTTACGTAATATATTTAAAGAATATGTTAGTGATTTAAACTATGATTTTCCTAATAACGGTGATTTATCTAAATGGTCGAGCGAAGGTGTATTGTTAATTAATTCAATTTTAACAGTCGAAAAAGGAAAACCTTTATCACATAATTTTGCCGAGTATAAAACTTTATTTTACGATACGATAAAATGTATTTCTAACTACAGAAGCAATGTAGTTTTTATATTATGGGGTTCAGAGGCGTATAAATGTGAAAAATATATTGATAAAAGTAAAAATTGTATTATTAAATCAGCTCACCCATCTCCGTTATCTTCATATCGTGGTTTTTTTGGCTCGTGTCCATTTAGCAAGACAAATGAATATTTAATCAAAAACCACATATCCCCAGTAAATTGGAAATTAGAATAAATAAAAAGGCCCTCTAGGGACATCTAGAAGGCTAAAGAAAGGTATTAAACATATAGCTTTTCGGTATTAAAGCCCTATGTAAGTTGTCTTTCAACAACATATATAATATAATTTTTTTCTTATAGAATTACAATACTTTTTTTAATATTTAGAAAAATAATCATAACATAATGTAAATTAGTAATAGTTTTACAGTTTGTTACATTCATCAAGGAATGCTTGATAAGAAGCATCAGAAGGCATTCTTAAATCTCCACGTGGAGAAACTCCGACAGTACCTAACTTTATTCCGTCTGGTAAACAACTACGTTTAAACTGTGTGGAGAAAAATCTTTTAATAAAAGATGTTAACCATTTTTTGATTTCTTCATTTGAATATTTGCTTCCAAATGCTTGCGTTGTTAAAAAAGCAATCTTTTTAATGGAATAATTATGACGTAAGAAATGGTAGATAAAGAAATCAACTAACTCATAAGGACCAACAAAATCTTCTGTCTTTTGTTGTATTTTATTATCTTTAGTTGGTGGAATGAGTTCAGGAGAAATAGGAGTGTTAACAATTGAAAGAAGCACATCTTTTACATCCTGATTTTCATAAGCGTATTCTTCAACAAGAAATTTTACTAATGTTTTAGGCACGCCCGCATTTACTCCGTACATTGACATGTGGTCTCCACAATAAGTAGTCCAACCTAAACACAATTCGGATAAGTCACCTGTTCCAACCATAATAGCATTATGATCGTTAGCGTAATCCATTAGTATTTGAGTTCTTTCACGTGCTTGAGCATTTTCATAAGCAGTATTATGTATTGACTCATCATGATGAATATCCTTGAAATGCTGCTTTACTGCTGCATTGATATTTATGTCTAGAAAAGTACATCCAAGTTTCTTGGCAAGGATATATGCGTTACTATGGGTTAAATCGGTCGTGCCAAAAGAAGGAAGAGTAATTGCAGTTAAATTTACAGGATCGATGTTATTTAGCTTTAAAGCCTCATATGAGACTAATAATGCTAAAGTGGAATCGAGTCCTCCAGAAAGACCAACAACTAATTTTGTGCAGTGTATGTGCTTCATTCGTTGCAAAAGACTTTCTGATTGCATTCTTAAAATAATGTTACATCTTGCTTGTCTTTCTGTCGCATTTGTAGGAGCGAAAGGAGACGAAGTAATATGTCGTTTTAATTCGGTTACATCTTTTAAATCTAATGAAAAATAAACCGTTTCGTATGAACTATCGAAAATATTATTATAAGTGGTTTGACGTTTACGTTCTTTAATTATTTTATCGAGATCAATTTCCCCAATTATTGTTTCATTATCAAAAAGTTTTGTTTCTTTAAATATTCTGCCACATTCCGCAATAAGATTATGTCCAGAGAATATTAAGTCTTGCGAGGATTCACCTCTGCCACATGAACTATAAATGTAGCCGCATAATAATCGAGAAGAAGTGTTTCTAACTAATTCTCGTCTGTATTCATTTTTATCAACTATTTCGTTGCTAGCAGAAAGATTTAATATGATATTTGCTCCGTGGAGGCAATGAGAAATGGAAGGAGAATTTGGAACCCAAAGATCTTCGCATATTTCACATGAAAAACTGAAAGGTAAATATTTTTCATCGCGATAGATTATATTTGTTCCAAATGGAACTTCTTCTCCATCGATAAAAATAGTGCTAACAGAATTTGGAAAGGTTGAAAAATATCTAGCTTCATAAAATTCGTTGTAATTTGGAATGAAACTTTTTGGTGTGATTCCTAGAATCTTTCCATCAAATAAAGTGACTGCACAATTATATAAATTGCTATCTTTTAATAAAGCTGCACCAACAACAATAATAATTGGTTTTGATAATGAATATGCTTTTAATTCTTTTATTCCGTCCAATGTATCATTCAATAAATCATCATTTAGAAATAAATCTCCGCAGGTATAACCAGAAAGGGATAATTCATGGAAAAGAATAAGACTGACTTTATTTTCAAGCGCATAGTCTATTTTTTCCTTGATTCGTCTGACGTTTTCTGGAACGTTAGCAATACTTATTTCAATAGTTGAACTTGCAACTCTGACATATCCTAATTCAACTTTACTTTGAGATGAGATGTCAATTTTTCTCGCTTGTTTATAAAACGAAGATGCCTCGTGCTCAAAAGTCTTATTACTTGTTATTTTATCGTATCTTTTTTGTGTAAGAACCACCAAATCTTGATACCCGTTTTTAGTTATGAATATTGGTTCATCATCTAAGTGGGCTTCTTTGCTTATTTTATTTGTATCTCGTAAATCTTTTATAGGTTTAATTTTCATTTAATATACCTCACGAGATTAGTATAGCATAATTAAGACATAAAAATGAACATTTAAAAACGACTTAATGTTGTTTAAGTCGTTTAGAGTTAATTATAGGCCTTTTTTGATTTGACTTGCTAAGACAGGTAAATTAAACTTATCAATTTGTTTTGGTTCGAAATCAATCTTTAATCCATCATTTTCATCGTAGCGTGGAATGACATGAATATGGAAATGCATGACTGATTGTCCAGCGGCTTCATTAATATTAGATAAAATATTTACTCCTTTTGCACCCAATTGTTCAACTTGAGCTTGAGCAACTTTTTGAGCAACAATAAAAGCTTTATCAATTAAGTCGTGTGGTACCATTAAGAAATTATCAAAGTGTTCTTTTGTAATAACTAAGGTGTGACCTTTTGAAGTTGGATTTACATCAAGAAAAGCTAGAATTTCTCCATCTTCATACACTTTAGCGCAAGGAATTTCACCTCTACCAATTTTACAAAAGATACAATCATCTTTAAGATACATTCTATGTTCCTCCTTCTTTCATTAATTATATTATATTACATAGAAAAAGAGATGAAATCAATTTGATAACATCTCTTAATTTTATCTAATAAGTATTATTCTTCTGTATCAAAGACTTTTGGATAATTATCTTTAATATACTTGTAGAAGTATGGATCAGAGAAAACAATGTTGTTATGCGATAAGAAGTAAACAGTACTATCTTGAGTATAGGTTGTGGAAGAAGCCATTTCGTAAGCGACTTTCTTTGCCAAACTCATTTTTCTTGCTTGCTCTTCAGCAGAATCAGATGTTTTCTTAGCGATAGAAGAGGATGTAACGAATTCTTTTACTTGAACAATATAGTATGTTGAAGAAGAAGAATCATAGTTAACAATACTTGAAGATGAAGTAGAAGCTTCACTCTTAGCAGGTTTTACATACCAATTGCCATTTAAGTATTGGAAGTAATCATTGCTATAGGTTGTGCTTCCTGTATCATTTAAATCACTTGGAACTAAAGTTGAAGGAATATTTGTTGAGAATGTTCTTGTCTTTACTTCGGAAGGAAGATTTGATAAACCGGAAGATTTAAGATAAAGACCATCAAGTGTTAAATCGTTAACTTTGAGGGCGTTATCTTTAAGCTCTTTACCATGGGACGCTGGATAAGCATATGAATTAGTGAAATCAGATGCTAAGGCTTCGTATTTACTATTTGGATTATCAATGTTGGAGATAACATTATTGTAATCTTCATCAATTTGTCCTTGCATTGTGTGTAAGTTATTTGTTGTAATCCAGTTTTGTTCTTCAGCAGATAAATCAATGCCTTTATACATTCTGGCTAAATCATATATATCATATGTTGCATTAGCGACTGAAAGATAATCGGTATAGAATTTATTTATGAAGGCAGAAGCAGAGCCAGTGTAATTTGTGGTATCAGCTAATTTTACGACAACTACATCTCTTGCATTGGTGTTACCAATACTAGAATATGTATTTTCATAGATGTATTTAGCTGTTAATAATTGACGATAGATTGATGGAGTGTAATTTCTCTTAATTGAATCGCTGTAATCATATTTTAAATACTTTTTAGCGAAATTCGTATAATCAATTTTACCTTGATCATTAATACGATCTTCTGGTTTTATAACGCCACTATAACCATTTGTTTCAGAAATAGGTTTCCCAGTGTTCTTTGAGAAGATGTCATACATATTGCTTAAAACAGATAAACCATATCTATATTCACTAAAGATGTTATTAGTAGAGAATGATCCAGCTTGAACTGTTGCCATAATTTGCTTATAAGATAACTCGGCGACATCACTTTCAGTAACAGCAAAATCACCTTTTAACTCTTCTTTAGCAATATTGTATAAAAGATTGTCTAATTGTTTAGCATAAATGCCGTTTGATGAAACGATTGAATCGTATACAGCTTCGTAATCATTGAAGTAAACATCAGAAATTCCACCACCATTAATGACTAATTGATCACCCTTATTTGAAGGATAATTTACAATGTCGTCACAGGAAGCTAATAAAAGAGAAACAGCTGCAACACTTAATAATTTAATAATTTTATTTTTCTTTGCCATAATTTGTTCTCCTTACCTTATATTCCTGCTCTGTCTTGAACGTAAGCTTTGAATGTATCAGATCCGTTCATGAAGGCATCAATTCCAGAAAGTGGAATGACTTTTGTTGCGGAACTTGATTTAGCTACAGTTAACAAATATAAGAAATTTGTCCAAGATTCATTGTATGTTCTTGATTCTGCTTCAAGGGTTGTAGCAATAGTTGAATCGGTATAACTCTTCAATTGCTTTTTGATATTATCATTGATGGTTAAGCCTGCGGCAGAAGCCTTGGATAATGTATCGTTGAAAATTGTAATATCAATATTTGAATCGGTTGCAGCAATCTTTTTCTTAAGACCGGTAGAGTCATTTTCAACTCTATCATTCAAATCTGAACGTGTTCCTTGAATTGAATTGATATATGTTGGACGTGTTGAATAAGAAATGGTCTTATCAATTGTATAGTATTTAACTAAATCTGATTTTGTTTCAACAAATGGAGACTTCTTGATAACGATGAAGTGAACACCTTGGTATGCGCTGGTTCCAGCTCTAGATACTAAGATTGGATTTCCTTCTTCGTCACAGAGAATTTTCTTTCCATATACATCGGAAACTGAAGATACACCAGTTTGATGTTTGTAGTTGCCATTATTAACTTCAGTGTAACTAACTAAGTTATCAGCAATAGTGGAATTTGCAACCCATTTTGTAGAGCCTACGATAGAAGCTAAAGCACTATCGGAAGCGGAAGCGGTAACTGTTGAGTTATCAAGATAGATAAAACTTAATCCGTGGTTGTTTAAGTAATTATTGAAGATAACATTTCTTGGATAATTAATCTCACCTGCGTTATCAACTGTTAAGTTGTTTTTATCTTTTGTAACATCTGAGTATTTGTTGAGTTGGGTTAATGCAGAATATGGAATGCCATAAGCTTTTCCATCAAGGAAATTTGTGTATTCTGTGTAATTTGAACCTAAGGCTTTTGTAACAACATCACCTTTAGAAATTACGTTATTATTAAATAATGCGTCATATGTGTAAACGTTATATTTAAATTCTGGAACAAATTCAGTTTTCTTAGATAGAACTTGTAAATCACCATAATCAACGGCGGATGAACTATCATCACTTGATTGTAAAGCAACATTACCAAAGGTGTCATTGTCATCTGCTAATCTAGAAACAACACTGTATAATTTCTTTGCGTTAGCTTCAGAAATTGTACTTACTGAATTTCCGGTTGCATCAACATTGACTAAAACATGCTTTACGTGATAAGGAATTAACTTATCAACGAATGATGATGTCATTTGTGCATAATTATCATCACTGTAATAATCGGTGTTTCTCTTTGTTGTTTTTGTTTGTAATAAATACTTATTTGATAACTCAGTAAGATCATCACAATTTTCGCCCTTTAAAGCGGCTTCTAATTCTTCATCGTAAGAAGTACCATTTTGCTTTGCACTATTTTCAGCTGTTTCTTTGAATTTTTCAATATTGTTATTAACAACAGTTTTCATTTCATCAGTTGTGCCAATGGTTGCTTCAATTGAAATATTATCAATAGCTTGATAATAAGCTTTAACGCCAGCTTGTGTATCTAAGCCATAACTATCGAACAATTGTTCGGCTGTATAGTCGACACCGTTCAATGAAAGCATATATCCGTCTCTGTATGTATAACCTTCAGCGCAGGATGCAAGCATGCTGACTGAAAGAAGAGAGATGACAGATAATGATGCTAAACTTTTTTTCATATCTTTCCTCCTTGATATCTAACTATCTAATAATAATATAACTGCCACCTAATTTCAAGAAAAAAGTAGTAATATTAATACTTAAAGTATTACAAAAAACGTAGACTAATTTTTTATCGCTGAAAAAAAGATAAAAAGAGCCGTAAAATCAATGATTTTTTATTGAATTTTAATTGTGAAAATATTGTTGAAAGCGTATTGAAAAATGAGTGAAAACGAATGAAAATAAGTGGCGCTTTTCGCGTCAAAATCGCGAAAAAAATCGACGAAAAATGACGCGCTTTTTCATTTAAAATATTCGTTTTAAAATGATAAACAATTCATATTTTTAGATTTTATAACTGATGCTTTAATGGTTAATATATATTTATATATAAATATTTTTTTATTTACCATATTTGTTGTAATTGCATTTTAATAATAATAAAATATCTTTTGGAAGGAAAGAACTTATGGAAAATTTAGAAATAAAAGACCTTCATGTTGAAGTCGAAGGAAAAGAAATATTAAAAGGTGTCAATTTAGTTATTAATTCTCATGACACTTTAGCCTTATTAGGACCTAACGGGCATGGTAAATCTACATTATTAAATGCAATAATGGGACACCCACGTTATAAAGTTACTCAGGGTTCGATAATTATGGACGGAGAAGATGTTCTTAAGATGTCTGTAGATGAAAGATCAAAGAAAGGTTTGTTTTTTGCTTTTCAAAATCCACCAGAAGTTGCTGGTGTAGTTAATATGGACTTCTTTAAACAAATGATTAATGCTCATCGTGAAAAACCAGTTTCACTATTTGAATTTTATAAATTATTAGAAAATGGTTATAAAGCTGTAAATTTACCAGATGAAATGAATACACGACATTTGAATGAAGGATTTTCCGGTGGTGAAAAAAAGAGAAACGAAATACTTCAGTTGCTTTTACTATCCCCATCTTTAGCTTTACTTGATGAAATTGATTCGGGACTTGATGTAGATGCGTTAAAATTAGTTTCAGACGCAATATCTAAAAAACAAAAAGAAGGAATGTCATTTATTGTTATTTCTCACTATTCAAAGCTTTTTGAATTGATTAAGCCAAATAAAACCGCCATTATGATTGACGGCAAGATTGCTGTTCAAGGTGATGGATCGCTAGTGAAGAGAGTTGATAATGAAGGATATGAATGGATTCATAAAGAATACGGAATATCACTAAAGAAATCCGAAGATAAAGTTATATCGATTGAAACTTGTGCTGTAAAAACTACGAAGGTTAAATAGTATGAGTAAAGAGTTGATACATATAAAAAAGGGGAACGTTCCAAGTGTAATTCATTCGTCTTGTCACATGTTTTGTAATATTGACGAAGATAATTCACTTGTAAGTTTTCGTGTTACAAATGCTGCTGCTGTTGTTTTGGAAATTGTTAATTTACTCGATAACCAAAACACTGTAAATTTTAACGGAGATATAATCATTGATGATAATTGTGAATTGAAAATTGTCATTGTTGATTTTGCCTCTTCTTCAGTTAATTTTAATATTAATTCAACAATTAATAACAATTCTAGAATTACTGTAGATTTAGCGACCGTTTCTTCTTCAAATCAAAAAAAGATTTTTGATATAAAAGTTAAACAGTTAGGTTTAAATTCTTACTCTTATGTGAAGATGTCCGGAGTATCAGATGGAAAAACGACGTTATCTTTATTAGGAACTACTGATATAGTAAAAGGTGCGAAGAAGTCATTTACATGTCAAGAGGGCACAATTGTTAATTTATCAGACGAAGGTAAAACTCAAGTTTCACCAATACTAAAGATTGCTGAAAATGATATTAAAGCTTCACACTCGGCTAAACTTGGTAAAGTATCTGATGATATTATGTTTTATTTGATGTCTCGTGGATTGAATCGAAGAGAAGCATCAAGTTTACTCACAGTTTCATATTTAAAACCTGTCATCGAGCAAATATCTGTTAAAGAGTATCAGACTCATTTGCTTAATTATATTGAAAAGAGGGATTTCTAATGTTTGATGTCAAGAAGATACGTGAAGATTTTCCAATGTATAAGAATTATCCTTTAATGCAAGGAAAAAGATTCGTATATTTAGATAATGCTGCTACAACTTTTAAACCATATTCAGTCATAAAAGCCAACGATTCATATTATGAATCATATTGTGCAAACTCACATAGAGGTGATTATGATTTAGCTCATGATGTTGATGTTATGTATGAAAAAGCACGTGAAACTGTTGCAAAGTTTATAAATGCCAATACAAATGAAATATGTTTCACTTCAGGTGCAAGTATGTCGCTTAATACTGTTGCCTATGGTCTAGAAAAATTTCTAAAAGAAGGAGATGAAATTCTTCTTTCTGAAGCTGAGCACGCTTCTAATGTTCTACCATGGTTTTCCATTTGTAAACATACTCATGCAGTTGTAAAATATATTCCTTTAACTAAAGAAGGAAGATTAACAAAAGAAAATTTAGAGCAATCCATAACTTCAAAAACCAAAGTTATTTCTTTAGCTCAAGTTACCAATGTTCTTGGTTATGTTGTTGATGTTAAAACATTAGCAAAAATTGCTCATGAACATGGATGTTATTTCGTAGTTGATGGAGCGCAATCAGTTCCACATATGAAAGTTGATGTTAAAGATTTAGATTGTGATTTTTTATGTTTCTCTGGGCACAAAATGTTAGGGCCTACCGGAATAGGAGTTTTATATGGAAAGTATGATTTACTTTGCCAAATGGATCCTCTTCTTTCTGGCGGTGGAATGAACACAAGATTTGAAACATGTGGTAATGTTACATATCAAATCCCACCGGTTAAATTTGAAGCTGGAACACAAAATATTGCGGGAGCAATGGGACTTGCAGCGGCGTGTAATTACATTTCTTCCATCGGTTTTGATACAATTGAAGAACAAGAAAGAAAACTTCGTAAATTGATGATTGAGGGACTTGAAAAACTTCCAAATATCACAATCTATAACAAAGAAGCAGAGTCAGGTATTGTTACATTTAATATTAATGGAGTTTTTGCTCAAGACGCAGCGAGTCTTCTTAATTCAAAAGGTGTCGCAGTTAGATCGGGACAACATTGTGCCAAAATATTAATGGACTTTTTAAAGACAGATGCTACTGTTAGAGCAAGTTTATACTTTTATAACGATGAAGAAGACGTAAAACAATTTGTTGATGCTTGCAGCAAAGGAGATGATTTTTTAGATGCCTATTTCAATTAAAGATAATCCAATGATGCTTCGAGAAATCATCATGGATCATTACCAAAATCCTCGAAATAAACGTGAGATTAACGATTCACGTTATTTTACAGTGCATATGGATTCGGCTTCTTGTATTGACGATATATATGTTCAACTTCTTATTGAGAATGGAGTTATTGTTGATTGTGCTTGGCATGGTACAAGTTGTGCTATTTCAACAGCATCTACTTCAATAATGACTGAATTATTAATGGGTAAGAGTGAAAAAGAAGCGATGAATATTCTCAATAATTACAATAATATGATTAACGAAGAGCCATATGATGAGGAAGTATTAGGGGAAGCAATTGCTTTTATTAATACTTCAAAACAACCTAGCCGTATTAAATGTGCGACAATTGGGTGGCGTGGAGTTAAAGAAATATTTGACCGTGTTGATAAAGGAGACAAAAAATGAATAAAAAAGTAGATGATTTAGATTTAGATAGATCTAAATACGAGTTCAAAGATAAAGATGTCTCTATTTTCAAAACTTCAAAAGGCTTAAGTAAAGAAATTGTGGATGAAATCTCCACTCAAAAGAAAGAGCCGATGTGGATGCGTGAATACCGCGAAAAATCCTATGAAGAATTCATGTCTCATCATCAACCATCTTTTGGTCCAAATCTTGATTTCTTGAATTTTAATGATTATACGTATTTTACTAGACTATCAGATGAAGTATCAAAGTCATGGGATGATGTTCCTGAGACTGTTAGAAATACTTTTGATAAACTTGGTATTCCTCAAGCTGAAAAAGAGTATTTAGCTGGTGTTTCAACTCAATATGAATCCGAAGCTGTTTACCATAATATGCTTAAGGAAGTAGAAGATAAAGGAGTTATCTTTTTGGATACTGATTCAGCTTTAAAAGCGTGTCCTGATTTGTTCAGAAAATATTTCGGAAAATTAGTTCCTTATACCGATAATAAATACTCTGCTTTAAATGGTTGTTGTTGGTCGGGAGGTAGTTTTATCTATATTCCTAAAGGAGTTAAATTAGATAAGCCTCTTCAATCGTATTTTAGAATTAATAATGAACGTAGTGGTCAATTTGAAAGAACTTTAATCATCGTTGATGATGATGCTTCTTTACACTATGTTGAAGGCTGTACTGCTCCTCAATATTCCAAAGATTCACTTCATGCTGCGGTTGTTGAAATATATGTTGGGAAACGTGCAAAATGCCGCTATTCCACCATTCAAAACTGGTCGAATAATATAGTTAATTTAGTCACAAAAAGAGCTTTAGTTGAAGAAGATGGATTGATGGAATGGATCGATGGTAATATTGGTAGTCAAACTAATATGAAATATCCAGCCTGTGTATTAAAAGGAGACAGAGCAAAAGGAAGCTGCATTTCTATTGCGGTTGCTTCAAAAGGACAATACCAGGATGCTGGTGCAAAAATGATTCACTTAGGCAAAGAAACTTCTTCAACAATAATTTCAAAATCTATTGTAAAAGAAGGAGGAGTTGCTAATTATCGTGGACTAGTTGATATAACTCCTGTAGCTAAAAACTCTCGCGCCCATGTTGAATGCGACACTTTAATTCTTGATGATTATTCAGCCTCGGATACAATTCCTACTAATAAAGTAGAGAATAACACCTCTTTCATTGACCATGAAGCAACAGTTTCAAAAATTGATGAAGATGAATTGTTTTATTTGATGTCTCGTGGTTTATCTAAAAAAGATGCTACACAAATGATTGTTATGGGATTTATAGAACCTTTTGCAAAGGAATTACCAATGGAATATGCAGTTGAATTAAATCAACTCATTAAATTTGATATGGATGGAAGTATCGGTTAATATGAAAGAAAATTATGATGTTATTGTAGTTGGTGGTGGTCACGCAGGGAGCGAGGCTTGCTATGCAACAGCAAAAATGGGTAAAAGCACACTTTTATTGTGCCTAAATAAAAAAATGATTTCGAATATGCCTTGTAATCCCCATATTGGTGGATCAGCAAAAGGTATTGTTGTTCGTGAAATAGATGCCTTAGGTGGCATTATGGGAAAAATTGCGGATCAGCATTATCTTCAAATGAAAATGCTTAACACTTCTAAAGGACCAGGAGTTCAATCTCTTCGTGCTCAAGAAGACAAACTTAGTTACCCACGCGGAATGCAAGAATATTTAGCTAAAGTTGAGAATCTTGACATAGAAGAACATGAAGTTAAAGAGATTGTTGTTGAGAATGGGTTTATTAAAGGTGTAAAGATAGAAGATGGTTCGTTAATCGGGGCAAAAGCGGTTATTCTTACAACTGGAACACATTTAGAATCAACTATTTTACGTGGTCTTCATGTAGAAGAAGGTGGACCAGATGGAGAGAGACCAGCGCATGGTCTTTCTAAATCATTAATGGATCATGGCATTACTTTATTTAGACTTAAAACTGGTACTCCGCAGAGACTAGACCCTGATTCGATTGATTATTCTGTTTTAGAGCCACAATATGGAACTAAGGGAAATTTAGCATTTTCTTATGATACCACATCGTATTTACCATTTGATGAGCAAGTACCTTGCTATTTAACTTATACAAATGAAAAAACTCATGAAATAATTCGTGCACACTTAAAAGAATCAGCGATGTATAGTGGAACTATTAAGGGTGTCGGTCCTAGATATTGTCCTAGCATTGAAACTAAGATTGTTAATTTTGCTGATAAGCCACGTCATCAGTTATTTTTGGAGCCAGAATCAACCGAAATGAAATCCATTTATCTTCAAGGTTTTTCTACTTCAATGCCTATTGAAATACAAGATGAAATGGTTCATTCACTTAAAGGTCTTGAGCATGTAAAAATTCTTAAATATGCCTACGCAATTGAATATGATGCTATTGAACCACTTCAATTTGATAAATCTTTGATGCTTAGAAAAATCAAAGGATTATTTGGAGCTGGGCAAATTATCGGAACTTCTGGTTATGAAGAAGCAGCAGCATTAGGACTTATGGCTGGTATCAATGCTAGTTTATATCTTGATGATAAGAACCCGTTTATCTTAAAAAGAGATGAGGCTTATATTGGAATAATGATTGATGATTTAATCACTAAGGGAACAAAAGAACCATATCGATTATTATCTTCTCGTTCGGAATATCGCTTGTTGACTAGGTCTGATAATGCCGATACAAGACTGATGAAGTATGGATATGATTTAGGCTTGAATTCAGAAGAAAGATACTCAAAGTTTTTATTGAGAGAAAATAAAATCTCAGAAGCAAAAAATATTCTTAGTAAAACATATATTTCAAACAATGATAAAGTACTTGATTATATTGAAAGTTTATCCTTCCCACGTCCGGATAGAAACACAAATTATCTTAATTTACTAAAGAGACAAAATGTAAAGTATTCAGTTTTAGCCTCACTGACACCTTCATTATTACATTTGGATGATTTTTCTGCGGAAAAACTTGAAATTGAAATTAAATATGAAGGCTATATCAACATTCAAAGAAAAGAAGCAGCAAAACTTCACTCTTATGAAGATGTAATTATTCCTGAAGGAATGGATTATTTAAATATGGATGGAATATCTTTAGAAGCGAGAGAAAAATTACATAAAATTAATCCTCATACAATTGGAGAAGCTAGTAGAATTACTAATGTTCATCCGGCTGATATTACAGCGTTGATGTTACATATTAAAGCAAAAAAATAAACACTCTTGCGAGTGTTTTTTTAGAATGAATCGACGTATTGTTTAGCGAGATCAATCGGATTACCATCTTGATCAACGACTTTAACTCTTTCGACGCCTTTTACTTCTTCTTGAAGAATAGCTTCAACCCCCATGGAGATTGTATCATCAATATACGCACAGCCTTGGCAAGCTCCAGATAAAGTAACGTTAACAGTTCCGGTTACTTCATCAAAACTGTAAAAATGTATGTCTCCACCATCTTTTTGGATAAAAACTGCTAATTTATCTATCGTATCTTTAATTTGTTTAATTATTTCGCTATCTTGTGTTTCCATACCATCATCCTCTACGCAAAAAATATTATATCATAAGAAAAATAAAATTAAAGAAATATGATAATAAATAAAAAACTCTTATCTTTTTTGATTTGATAAGAGTTTGATTAATTGTTATTACTTAGATTTTTCTACATTGATAAATGTAAGAACAAAAGCGACTAAGTTGACGATAAATATCGATGAAGATATCGAATTATCAAAATCTCTAAAATTAAATACGTTACCAGAGAAATTATAGAGATTAAACATCAATGAACCAAAGATACAAAGAAGAGCAAGTACTCCGAATAATCTAAATGGTTTATTAAGTAAGCCTAAAATTCCACCGACAAGTGGTAAAACATATATTGTTAATAACAAATATGTTGAAAATGACTTGTAATCTAATCCTCCGAAAAATTCTTGTATTGTTTTAATGACGTTGTTGAAATCAAAAACACCGCTGTTTTTTGACATACTTATAGCGACAAAGAATAAAAAAGTGCTACATAAAGTTAATAAAAAAACAATTAATGAAATTGTGAATAATGCACGTTTTTTAGTGGTTGAGACATTATAACTGACACTACCTATGTTATTTTTTCTCATAATAATCCTCCTGAATCATAAGATAGTTGAATATCTTATTCATTGGTATAATAGTTTATATTTACTTTTTTTTCAATTGTTTTTATAAATATTGATTTATTAATTTTAGGCGTGTTAAATCGCATGATGTAATATGTGTAAAAATTGCAATTCAATAATTAGATATAATAATGTATAATTATATATATTATTTGCATCCTAAGTGGAGGTGTTATATGCGTGATACTATTAAGAAAATTAAAAGCGTTGTATGGCTTATATTTATACTAGGATTATTAGCAATTGCTGCAGTAGTTGTTCTAGATCATTATTTTCCTTATTATTCGAGAATATATTTTGTTTCATTAGTTTCTATTATTGGCGTTTTAGTGTGTTTTGTATTAGTTGCTAGTTATATTGGATTATTCAATTTTGAAAAGAGAAGATATTTATCTGATTTGAAGACTATTGATATTATCGGTGGCGATGTTGAAGCTGCTTATGCTTTTGGCGAATTAGGTATGATTGTTACAGATGAAAAAGGCGTTGTCCTTTGGTGTAATGATTTACTTCTTGACCGCGGAATGAATTTTGTTGATAAAAATATAGAGGAATTATCATCAAGTTTATCTGATATGCTTCACACCTCTAGTGCCGATGGATCTTTTAAATACAACGAGAAATATTACGCGGTAAAATTGATTAAATCTGCTAATCTATTCATTATAAAAGATACAACTGAATATGAGTCATTACTTAAATACAATACCAACCATTCCTTGGTTATTGGATATTTGAATCTTGATAATTTCTCGGATATTCAAGCGTCGGATGAATTGGCGTTTTCTGAAATTGAAAGTAGTTTAAGAAAAACTATTTCTGATTATTTTAAAGATTTTAAATGCATTATTAAATTAATCAGACAAGATTTCTTTATGCTTGTTTTATCATATGAAAGTTTGGAATTACTAAAGAAAGATAAGTTTTCAATAATTAATACGATAGGTAAAGACTTTGAGGCACAAGGCCTAACTGCTTCGTTAGGATTTGGTTATGGCTTTCCTGATTTTATTAAAAACAATGAATTAGCTAATAATGCCCTTGATGTTGCTTTATCTAGAGGTGGAAATCAATGTGTTCTTTCGCCTTTCGGAGATAACATGATGTTCTTTGCTGGTGGAAACACTGAATCAAAATCTACCTCATCAAAAATTAAAACAAAATCTTATTCAAAAGCATTTGTTAATTGTTTGTTAAAAGCTAAAAATGTTCTTATTGTTCCTCATATATACGCCGATATTGATGCCATTGGGGCGTGCTTAGCGGTTTACTCTATTTGTCGAGGACAAAAGAATCCAATTAAAGCAAATATTCTTTACGAAAGTCAATCGATTGAAAGAATGACTGATCAAGCTTTACGTTCCGCATTATCTCCAGATTATTTTGAAAATGTATTCATTTCTAGTAGAGAATCTAAAGATTTTGTTGATAAAGATACATTGATTGTTGTGCTTGATCATAATAAGCCGTCTTTATCAATCTATCCAGATCTTTACGCAGGTGAAGAATGCAAGATTGCAATTATTGACCACCATAGAAAACAAGACACAGGATTTTACGATACTGAATATGAATATATTGATTCATCAGCATCTTCAACATGTGAAATTCTAGCTTTGTTCTTAGATTCATTTCCATATAAAATTAACGTTCCAAAAGAAATTGCAACTTTGATGCTATCTGGTATTTATCTAGACACTAATAATTTCAAAGGTAAAACTTCAATTGATACACATGAAGCATCAATTATCTTAACTAGATTAGGTGCGGATGAACAAGAAGCTAGAGATTATTTAAAAGAAAGTTATGAAACATTCGTTGTTAAAAGTAAAATATTATCAAATATCATCACTCCTTCATATGGCGTTGTTATTGCAAGAGGCGATGAAAATGAAAACGTTGATTCCGCAATGCTTGCAATGGTTTGTAATGAATTAAGAGATCTCCAGGGAACTAAAGTATGCTTTGCTATTGGAAAGATCGATCAAAATAGCGTATATATTTCTTCCCGTGGCGATGGCACGGTTAATTGCGAATATTTAATGCAAAAAATGGGTGGTGGAGGACATTTTTCTTCCGCAGCTTGTATGATAAAAAACACAACGATCAAAGATTCAGAGATAAAATTAAAACATGTATTAGATGAATACTTAAAAGATGCATCATCACAAAACGATAAAGGAGAAAACGATGAAAGTAATAATGATTAAAGACTTAAAAAAAGTTGGTAAAGAAGGAGAAATAGTTGAAGTATCTGATGGATACGGAGCTAATTATGTTATTCCTCAAGGCTATGGAAAACTTTTAACTGAGCAAACATTAGCTGAATATAAAGAAAACAAGAAAAAAGAAGCTGAACATCAAGAAGAACTTAAAAAAGAAGCGCAAGCTTTAGCGGGAGTTTTATCTTCTATTTGTTTGGAATTCGAGGCTCAAGTTGGAAAAAACGGCTATATGATTGGAACTGTTTCAACTAAAACAATAGCAGAGGAATTAAAGAAGAAATACGATATTATTATCGATAAAAGAAAATTTGTTGATAAAATCTTAATTAATTCTTTCGGCGTTACAAATTTAAAAGTTGAATTGTATAAAGATGTTTATGCAACTGTAAAAGTAAAAGTTAAGGAGTTAAGTAAATAGTGGATAATAATAATTTAGTCGAAGCAGAAAAATCTGTATTAGGCGGAATGATTGTTAATGATCAAATCTATTACAAAGTAATTGGCTTGTTAGTTGTTGATGATTTTAGCATTGAAGAACACCGCATAATATTCAAAGATTTATCTGAACTTCGTGATAAAGAAGGTCATGCTGATTCCACGACCTTTTTGGAGTATTTAAAGCAAAAAAAAGATTTAAATACTGTTGGTGGTATTGATTATATTGTCGAAATATGCAGTATTCAACCACTTGATGATGAGATTATATATTACGTTAATATTGTTAAAGATAAATCATTAATAAGAAAATTATTTTCTACTATTGATGGAATTAAGAATGAATATAACACTAAATCCATCGATGATATTTCTGATTTTGTTGGTAATGCTGAAAAAGAAATTCTTAATGTTACTGAAAAAAGAAGAGTATCTGAATTTAGAACAACGGATGAAGTTATTAAATCATTGATAACAAATATCAAAGATGAAAAACAAAAGAGAATTGATTTAAAACTTAGCGCTCCATACTTAAATGGATATCCAACAGGGTATGTTGAACTAGATAAATTAACTGGTGGCTTTCAAACATCAGATTTAATTATTTTAGCTGCTCGTCCTTCTGTGGGTAAAACAGCTTTAGCATTAAATTTTGCACAAAGAGTCGCACGACAAAATCGTACTGTAGGTATTTTCTCTTTGGAAATGTCTGCTGAGCAAATATTACTAAGAATATTATCTGAAGAGTCACGTCTTCCGACTAATACCATACGTGGTATGGATTTTGATTCGATTCATGATCAATATAATGAAAAAGGCTCTGATGCTTATAATTTAAACGCAGCGATAATGCAACTTCAAAAAGAAAGACTTCTTATTGATGATACCTCCGCATTAAAATTGATTGACATCAAATCAAAAGCAAGAAAATTAAAAGCGAAGTATCCGGATTTAGCCCTTATTGTAATTGACTATATTGGCTTAATTACATCTCCCTCGAAAGCTAATCAAGGTAATAGACAACAAGAAGTTAGTGAAATTACTCGTAATTTAAAGTTTATGGCGAGAGATTTACAAGTTCCTGTTTTGGCATTGTGTCAGTTATCTAGATCTGTTGAAGCAAGAAAAGACCATGAACCAACATTATCTGACTTAAGAGAATCTGGCTCCATCGAGCAAGATGCAGATCAGGTTATGTTTATTTATCGTAAAGACTACTATAAAGATTTGAATGAGAACAATGGTCAATTTGATTCAAATGGTATTCCGAAAGATCCACCATTAGAATCAGAAGCACCTTCTTTTAATAGCAATGATAATAATATTTCTAATGTTACTGTTATTGTTGCTAAAAACAGAAATGGTAAAGTTGGAAACGCTGATTTTGTCTTCTATAAAGATGTATGTAGATTTGAATCTGTGGCTGATCCAAATGAAGTTGGAATGGAATATTAACGATGAAATATGCCGTTTTATCTTCTGGCTCTAAAGGGAATTGCACAATTGTTATCGGCAAAAAGCATGTAATTATGATAGACTGCGGTCTAACTAAGAAAACTTTAGTGGATAAGCTTAGTCAATGTGGTTTAGGTATTGAAGATATATCTTTGTTATTAATCACTCATGGACATAGTGACCATGTCAAAGGAATTAGGTTTATTCCGCAAGATAAGTGGATTACTTCTCTTTATGTAATAAATGAAGATTTAGATAAATCACAATATCTTTCTGCTTTTGAGTCTTTTGATTTTGATGAATTTAGTATTAAATCATTTCCGTTATCACATGACGCGACAAACACGTGTGGATTTAGCATTACTGAAGGAAAAGAAACGTTAACATATGTTACAGATACGGGTTATCTTCCTACAAAGGTAATGAATATGATTAAAGATTCAACGTATTATGTTTTTGAGTCGAATCACGATGTAAAGATGCTATACGAATCATCACGTCCATCATATTTAATTAAGCGTATTGTATCTGATAAAGGCCATTTAGATAATGTGGCATCTAGTTATTATTTGTCTAATTTAATTGGTCAAGACACAAAGGAAATCACATTAGCGCACTTATCAGAAGAATGCAATACTCCTTCGATCGCATTAGATACATATAAGAAAGTAATGTTAGCTCAATTTGGAAAAGAACCTAATATTCTTGTTCGCTGTGCATCTATAGAAAATGTTGTTTTTGGTGGAGATAAGAATGAAGATTAATTTCTATATAGTGGGTAAGATTAAAGAACCTTATATAAAAAATGCCATAAGTTTATATAAGGAAAGAATCAGTCATTACGCTGATTTTTCTTTAACTTATATCGATGAATCTCCCTTACCATTAATATATAAAAAAGCTGAAGTGGATAAATCACTTCTTGAAGAAGGAAAAAGAATTGTTAAAACATGTAAATCTACTGATTATAAGATTTTATTAGATTTACATGGCGTATCTTTGTCATCAGAAAAATTTGCTGATAAAATTAATGATATAACTAATAAAAGTTATTCGTCAATTTCATTTATTATTGGTAGTTCGTATGGTATATCAGATGAAGTACGCTCGTATGCAGATTATCGATTGAAGATTTCAGATATGACATTTACACATCCGCAAACTTTGATGCTAATCATGGAACAAGTATATAGGGCATTTAAGATTAATAACAACGAGACTTATCACAAGTAAGTCTTTTTATTCGTATAAAAAAGACTGACAACATTGTATCAATCCTGTGATTTCAATATGGCTGGGCTAGCTGGATTCGAACCAGCGCATGACAGATTCAGAGTCTGCTGTCTTACCGCTTGACTATAGCCCAAGTAATTATAATTATACAAAGATAAACATGGCGATTCAACTTAATCTTTAGAGAAGAGATCGGTATATTTATCCGTTGAACTGTCTCTCATAATTAACAATATTTTTATTTTTTTAGGATTGAAATTCTCTAGTAATTTCACACATGCTTTTAATGACGAGCCAGTAGTGATAACATCGTCAACTACCAATATTTTTTTGTTTCTTATTGCTTCGCCATTTTCAATTTTAAAACTCGAAGCGTTTTTTTCTCTTTGTTGTTTATTCGACTTTTTTTGTGTGAAACCAGATTCTTTGATCAAAACATCTAGAAAAGGAAGATTTAGACATTTAAACATTTCATGTAAATGTGAAAAACCTCTTTCTTTTTCTTTTTCGCTTGAAGAAGGAATTATAACGATGTTGTAGCTAAAATAGAATAGTTTTAGTAACGAACAATAGTAATTCAAAAAGACTGCGGATAATTCAACATCAAGATTTTCTTTGAAGTTAATTAAAGTTGAAGATAAAGGTTCTTTATAATCAGCAAGAGATAAGCATTGATACTTTCCAATGTGACTAAACTGAGGCTTGTAGTTCATCTTTTTAAAGCATTCAAAACATAAGCAATCATTTTTATTTATTAATGAAGTTAAAGATATGTGATTAATATCTTTAAAGCAAACTTTACAAATATGCTTTTTTGTTAATTGCTGAAATTTCTCTGATACATTCTTTGATATTTTCACTTTGATATTCTCCAATGAAGATGACTTCTCCTTCTGGCGCGGTAGTTTTTCTTCCTACTCGTCCAGCAATTTGAATTAGTGTTTCTTTTGTATATAATTTATGATCTGCGTTAAAAACAATTACTTGTAAATTTTCCACCGTAACTCCACGCTCGAGAATTGAAGTTGTAACTAAATAGTTTAGTTTTTTCTCTTTGAATTGTTTAATATATTCATCGCGCTTTGGCTCTTCAGAATGAACTAATACTCCTCCTTTAATTTGATACTTTAGAAAGCGAAATAAAGAGATTCCGATGTTTATTGTTGGGACAAAAAGAAAAACTTGCTTATGCGAGTTAACAAAGTTTTTAAGTAATTTAGCACAGGTAAAATATGCGCTTATTTCAGGCTTTATATATTTTGGTACAGGAAGAGGATGATTGTGATATCGTTTGAATAATTCTAGAACAACTCCATTATTCTTAATTATATCTTTTTTATCTTTTTCAGTAGGAGTGGCGGATAAATAGATAAAATTTCCTTTAATTGATTTTTTAAGAAATGTATTTAATAAGTCATTGTCTTTAAAGGGAAACGCGTCAATTTCGTCTACAATTAACAAATCGAAAAACTTTTCGTATCGGTATAATTGATGCGTCGTTAAAACAATGATATCGCCTTCTAATCTTTTTGAATTTCCACCATAAACTGCAATAACATTAGCATCTTTAAAGGCATTCTTTATGCGTGGGGTCAAGTCGATAACTACATCACGTCTTGGAATTGCAAATCCAACATTTCCACCATGCTGAATTACATATTCCATGGTTTTATAAACCAATTCGGTTTTGCCAGCTCCAGTTACCGCGTAAATTAAAACGTTTTTGTGATTCTTTATATTTTCCAAAACTTCTTGTGAGATTCTTTCTTGCTCTTTCGATAACATATAAGATAATGATAAAGAAACGAATTTGCTTCTAATTCTAGAATCGTGGACATGAAAACCTGAAAATCCAATGCATTTTCTGCAATATGGACTTCCATTTCTGTAGCCGATAAAACGTTCATCGGTATTTCCACATATGGGGCATTTATATGAATTACTCATATAACATATAGGAATTAATCAATTGATATTTATATCAAAATACGTTTTTATTTTGTTTTATTTCTTAAAAAAACATTCCAAAAACCCATACCAGAAAAACTTGCCCAATACTCATCACAAGCAATTCCTTCATCAAAAGTTTTTTTAGCAAGTAAAGATTCGTTAGTATATAGATAGTAATGGTATAGCCCAAACAAGTACATTATCCGTGTTAAATTATTACTCTTAGATTGTTCTTTAAGGTCTTCATCTTTTTTTCCTAAAAATAATTCAACTGCAAGAAGATATCCTACATGGTGACCTACATCCATCTCATGATAAAGTTTTAGCGCTGGAGTAATATCTTTTTTTAATTCAACCAAGCAGAATAAGTACCAATATAAACATGCAATATACATTTCAGGTCGATCTTGGCAATAATTAATTCCTTCCAAAAATAAATCGGAGGCAGAAGTATAGTTTCCTTTATAGAATTGACATAAACCTAAACGATAGGCAATATCTAAAGGATCGAAACTCTCCGCTTTTAGTTCGGTAAAAAGAGCAAGAGCTTCATCATTATGTCCGGTTGTTAAATATCGAAGTGCTAATAATCTTTTAACTTTAAAGTTATTTGGTTCGATTGATAATGCTTCTTTACAAACATCGATTACTTCGTTATAGCGTAATTGTAAACATAAAGCAGATGTTAAAGCTAAATAATTATCAATGGTTTTACCTTCAATATTTAAGTTCTCTTTAGCTGCTAGTACTTCCTTACTATCAGTAATACGTTCGTCTTTTCCCATCAATTCATGTTGAACTGACGATCTAATATCTGATAAATGAACATGAGAATGTTGCGCACCATTATGAGTATGGCCTTCGCCGCAGTGACAAGTTTCGTTTCTAGAATCACACATAAATATATCCTCCTAGATTTCTTGAATTGTGCTACTTTTTGCATCGATGTACAAAGAGATAAAATAAAATGATAACGATAATAACATGATGCATATACAAGGGGATAATAAGTAATTATATGCTCCTCTTATTAATGCTCCTTTACTACGGGCAAAATTAATCATAACACCCCATGTTGGATAATAAATATTGCCAAAGCCTAAAAAACTTAAAGTAGATTCCATCATTATACATCCGGTTATTGATAGTAAAAATTTTGATAAAATAATATCTTTGAGATTTGGCAATATATGATGTATTACAGTGTGGTATTTACTATATCCATATAATGAACAAACTTCAATAAATGGTTCTGTTTTCATGTGAATTATTTTTGCTCGAACGCTTCTTGCTAAACCCACCCAAGGAAAAAGTGCAATTAGGATAATTAAATTTAAGTTCGAACTGCCAATGAAAGCCGCTAGAACAATAAGTGTTATTAATTTTGGAATGAGGACAAAAATATTAATTAGTCCGTTAAATATGGCTCCAATGATACCTTTTTGGGCTGCTAGTATTCCAACAACTAAACCAATCACGATTGTAAGAATACTAGATAGTATTCCAACT
This sequence comes from Bacillota bacterium, assembly GCA_023398335.1. Lineage (GTDB taxonomy): Bacteria > Bacillota_I > Bacilli_A > RFN20 > CAG-288 > HGM10890. The sequence continues at coordinate 4,769 of JAEWSJ010000037.1, read as the reverse complement.
AACATCGTATCTTTGGTTCCGTATATCAGTTCTGTCCATATATCATAGCCCAAAGAGTTAGTTCCTAAGAGGTGCTCTTTCGAAGGTGAAAGCCATGGACCGAAAGACATTTTTCGATCATATGAAGTAAATAACTGAGGAAAAATAGCTACGATAGTAAAAAATAATAGAATAGAAACCCCAATAATTAGAAATGGAAGGTACTTTTTTTTCATACTGCATTCTCCTTTCTAACTCTAGGATCGATAATAATACAAACTATATCTGATAAAATAACGCAGATTATCATTATAAATGTGGTAACAAAAAGCAAGCCTTGCATTAATGGATAATCCAAAGTGTAAACTGCTTCGTTTAACAAATTTCCAACGCCGTTAATCGAGAATACATTTTCAACAATTATCGAACCACCGACACAAGAACCTATGCTTGCGCCAACCATTGTAATAAATGGCTGAGCGATATTAGGTAATAGATACTTGTATTTTATTTTTGTGTCATTTAATCCTCTTTGTTTTGCATATAAAATACTTTTATCATCTGCAAATTTTGCTGAAATGTTTCTTACTAACAAGAATCTTGCCGGTAATGAGGCAACGACTAAGGTAGTTATAGGTAGAATCAAATGATAAATTCGATCCCAAAAATATGCGCTTGTTCCTTCTATGTAGTCACCACTTGTTAGACCCATATATGGGAACCATTTGTTTTTAAAGCAACAAACTATAACGAGAATTAATGCAATCATAAAAGATGGAATAGCATTTTGAATAATTAATAGCGGGGTAGATACTTTGTCTAATCTTTTATTTTTTTTATAGCCGCAGTTTATTCCCCAAATCAAACCTAATATTATCGAAATTATTATTGCTGGTAAGGTTATTTGGAGAGAATAACCGATTCTTTCTCCAATCAAACTTGAGACAACAGTTTCTTTTTTAAATGAATAACCTAGACTTCCATCGAATAAAGATATCAAATAATACTTAAATTGAACAAAAATGTTTTCATTTAAATGCAATGCGTGATAATAGAAATTATATTTTTCTTGAGACATTCCTTCTTCTTCAAATCCCGTTAAATAGCCAATTGGATTTCCAGGAAGCAATCTAGGAAGAGCAAAATTTATTACCACGATTAAAAGGAAACAAATAAGTGCGATTAAAATATGTTTTAAATATTTTTTCACAAATTACATTTCCTTTCTTTTTAATTACTTTGATATCTTAAACCATGTATTGATGTTGTTTAATCCAAATGTTCCATCAATTACTAAATTATTTATAGCTACATTATGAGCGTAAAAAATATTATCCCAATACAAAGCAATTGCAGGTGTCTCTTTAGCATAATAATCTTGTAATTTTCCAGCTGCAGTAACATATTCTTCTAACGTTTTTGACTTATCCATATCGGACATTGCGGTGTTGAGTTCATCACTATAACATTCTGCGCCGCCCTGGACAGTGTGATTTCCGTTTATATACATTCCACCAAGATTAGACATACCGAAGGAAGTGTAACCCATGATAGCTGCTTCCATTGTTATTTCGCCGTATTGATGCTTTCCTTCTGTAGCAAACTTATGCGATGTTTTCTCATTGTAAGTAACCGAATCAACTGCATCTAAGTTAACTTTTATTCCAAAGGCTTCGAGTTGTGTTTTAACAAATTCAGCATAACCGACATGATTGGCCTTTCCTGAATTTACAGTTAAAGCAAATTGAGCGGTTGTTCCATCTTTTTCCCAATATTTGGTTCCTTTAGCATATCCAGCGTCAGTCATATAATTTGTGGCGGTTGCTAAATTTGTTTCTAATTGGACTGTTGGTTTATAACCGACAAGGGAAGAAGGAGCAAAACTTCTGTTTGGAGTTTTGGCATAAGGACTACCAAAATAAGTTTTAAACGAATTATAATCTAGCGCATATGAGACTGCAAAACGAATGTTCTTATCAGACATAAGACCTTTTTTGTTATTAAATGTTAACATAGCAGGGCAGTTTGTTGACGCAACGCTTTCAAGCTTAATATTATTAGCCTTGTCTAAAACGCTTTGATATGTTGATGAGACTCCGGTTGAGTAATTCCAAATAAAATCTAGTTCTCCATTTGTTAATGCAGTGTACATAACATCTTCGTTTGAAAATAACTTGTACACAATTTTATTTACATTAGTTTGGGTTGGATAATATTCATTAGCAATATAAGTAATGCTGTTTGATGCTTTATCGAAACTTTCTAATTTATATGGACCACATGTTACTCTAGCATCTGCCTCAGAAATATTATCTGTTGTTTTATCTTTATAGATATGTTCCGGTCTTACTCTTAAGACGGTCATAGCATCTAATGCTTTTACACTAGGAGTTTCTAAAACTAGGGAAATACTCTTGTTGTCATCTGATAATGAATAAGAAGAATAGCTGCCTTTTTTATCGCCAGTAGTAAAAGCTGGCATTTCTTCCGTTGCTTCATAATTTAATGAAAATAAGACATCTTTAGCAGTAACTTCAGATCCATCAGACCATTTCATTCCATCTTGAATGGTATAGGTCCATGTTTTGGAATCGGTTGTCTTATAAGATGCTAATAAAGGTGAGTATTCACCATTTGCGTTTTTAGATATTAATGGCATTTCAGATACGCCACTAGCTAGCATATCGTAAGCATATTCATCACGTGTTGCTTTCTCAATTTTCGAATTTGTTCCTACGGTAATTTTCTCTATCTTTTTAGGTGCGTTAGTAGAGGAAGATGTTTGATTGTCAGAACAACTTGCTACAACTCCACTTAACATAGCGGTTGATAATACGAATACTAATAAATTTCTTTTTTTCATTTTTTTGTTTTCCTTTTAATTTGTTTATCTTTCATTTCATAAATTTTTTGACAGTAATAATTCAACAGATTTTCATCGTGGCTTATCATCAATATACTACCGTTATAAGAAGCGACTTTTTTTCTTATTAATCCGAGTACATTAGCTTGCGTTGACACATCTAACATTGATGTTGCTTCATCTAGAATTAGTAATTTTGGCTTTAATAATAAGCATTTTCCAATAGCTATTCGCTGAGCTTCTCCACCGGATATTTGACAAGGCAAATGATTGAGAATATCTCTAGGTAATTCAACTTCATCCGCTATTTGAAAAATGAATTTTTTGATTTCTTTTTTCTTACATAGATGGTGATATATAACGAATTCTTCAAATCCTTTATATATTTTTTGACATGGATCTAATACTGAAAATGGCTGTTGATAAACCATTTGAATTTGAAGCCCTAACTGACGATTGTAATTTGATTTTGGTGAACTTAGCAGTTGATCTTGAAATAAAATATCGCCTTCATTTTGTCTAATTAATCCACATAATATTTTGACCAAAGTTGATTTTCCAATGCCACTTTTACCATAAATACCGATTATTTCATTTTCACAAATTTCCAAATTAATATCTTCGAGAATAGGCTTATTATCAAAACTATGTGATACGTGCTCTATTTTAATCATAAATGCAGTTCCATTTTCTTGAGTTTTTTTCGTGAAGTGTGACTTTACTTAGACAATCATCAGTAGCACGTGGACATTTTTTGTAGAAAGGACAAAGTGCTTTTCCATTTCTGAGTTTTGGAGTTTCCTGAAGATTGTTTTCTACTAACGAATTAATTAACGCCATAGTATATGGATGCTTCGGATTATTAATTACTTCATTAGTAGTTCCTTCTTCCATCATTACTCCATTATTTAATACCATTAATCTATCGGCGTATTTAGCGAGTGATATATCATGAGTAATAAGTAACTTTGCAGAATCAGGAAATAAATCTGTGATTAATTTAATTATGTTCTGTTTGGCCTCGTTATCTAAGCCATTTGTTGGTTCATCTGCGATGATAAGTTTGGGATTTGAACAACTAGCAAGTGCAATCGTAATCTTTTGTGCCATTCCGCCAGATAATTCAAAAGGGTATTTGTTTAGGACTGAGTCATAATTCGTTAGACCTACTTTTTGAAGTAATTCTTTACAGGTTTCATCCCATTTATCATTTTTTATATGATTGATTTTCAAACTATCAATCATCTGACTTCTAACAGTTTTAGAAGGGTTCAAGCATTCTAAGCCACTTTGAGGAATATAGACGATATCCTTTCCGAGGTATTGTTTCATATTTTTGATTTCCGATATATTTATTCCATTAAAAACTATATGTGAATTCTTAATAATAACGTTGTCTGGTAATAATTTAAGGATGGAACAAGCAACAATTGTTTTCCCAGAACCTGTTTCTCCAATTAGAACTAAGGTTTCATTTTCTTTAATTGAAAAATGAATATTATTAACAAGAATTTTATTACTTTTGTCTAATATAGCTTCAATAATTCCGCTATTATAATCGATAATCACACAATCACCTTCTTCATTTGTACTAAAATATAATAGCATTGTTTGTTTTTTTCTACAATGATTTTAATGAATATATTAACGCTTTTTGTTCATTAAAATTAATACTAGACAATTTGTTTTATAAGATAAGTATTTGGTATAACGATGTAAAACAATATGTTCAGCAATAAAAGATTTATTCTTGCTAATACTCTAGAGGTAAAGTAGAATATAGACATAAAACCTGTCTTTCGACGATCACTTCAAAAAATGGTGCTAAATCGTAAAACCCATTATTTTTTTGATGTTCTTATCAGTAAGAACATAGTTATCAAGGTTTAAACCTAATCTTGTATTTATTACTTCTATCTTATCCTTA
>JAEWSJ010000006.1 GCA_023398335.1 Bacillota bacterium | reverse complement strand
ATATCATTTAGGATTAAGTAGAAAATATCATCATAAGACTTCATTTGAAAACAAAGAAAAAAAATAAGCAATAACATGCAACATATTACTACATTTTTAACTATCAACTGTAAAAGTCAGGATTATACATATAAAATCGAACACTATGTTAAAAGCATTCGATTAGTGCGGTTCTGATTGGAAGAAATTCACTTGTTAAAATCAATTTATAGGTTTTGAAGTTAATATTTTAATCAAGCATCTTATTTACGACATATTTAATAAAAATTAATCTTTATAAAGAAATAACGACATTGAAGAAAAATTAACTACAATAAAGTCTATTTTTCGTTATAGTTCAAACCTTCAGCATCGCTGATTGGTAAAGAGAAAATAATTCCATGCTTATCAGTCTTGAGTCCAGCATTTTCGTTAATTGATTTAATTACTTTATCTTTAATTTCTTTTGGAACAATAATAAGCACCATATCTTTATCTTCGGAGATTCCAATTCCGTATTTTTCTTCTATTTCTTTATTTGCAGTTCCGCGGCAGTTCATTACAGTACCGCCATTGGCACCTTCTTTTCTTGCAGCGTCCATAACAACGTCAGAAAAGCCATCATTGACGAATACTACAATCATTTCAAATACATTTTCCATATCTTTATCTCCTTATTAACAATTTCCTAGAAATCTATAACTCATCACGCCAATGATCGAAACTAAATCTACTGATACAAATACACCTTTATTATATTTTGATGCGTTGAAATAGATTTTCAAATCTTCTTTTATCTCATCTACCATATCTTTTCTAAAGATGAAGAAAATAACTGATTTACTATTATCTTCTAAGCCGATTAGATTATACACTTCCTTAGATGCTGTTCCTTCTCCGATTTTAGAAAAGAATGCACTAACCTTATGCTTTTTAAGCAGAGAGATAACATAATCATCTTGACCTTTATTTACTATCACTGTTCCAAATGATAGCTTCACAATCTCGTGCGAAGCTTGATAAGAAGTTGTTGATTCTTCTTTTTTTATTTTTTTGCTATTTATTTTATTCTTGTTCATAATTAAAAATTAATAATCTCCTCATCTCCTTCAAGCCAAATACCGGTATCAAAGATATTATCATGTGCTTGCTCTTTAACCTTACTCATAATACCTAATATTTGAATTCCTATTAATGGAGTTAAAGCAACCATTCCAATAACCCCAAAGGCTCTTCCCATTATTTGAGTACTATCGTAATTTGTTAAAGTAATTGCAATTCCAACGATAAGTGGCAAGATGAAGCTTGAAGTCATCGGTCCACTCGCAACCCCGCCAGAATCGAAAGCCAAAGCAGTAAATAGTTTTGGACAATAAAATGACATACCTAATGAAATAATTAATCCTGGAACTAAATAATATAACATTGAGAAATTATAGACAACTCTGATGGCAGAAAGAAGAATAGCAATTCCAACACCAACAGACAAGGTAATCAAAACTGAGTTTTTAGATATGCTTCCCGAGCTAACATCTTCAATTTGTTTAGTTAAAACATGGATTGCTGGTTCACATAGAACTGTAACTAAGCCTAAAGTAAAGGCAATTACAAATATAACCCATGGACTTTTACTTCCAAGTAACATTCCAAGATATTGACCAATCGGCATCATTACCGATGTAACTCCATCAAGGAAAATTACTAAGCCAACGTAAGCAAATACGAATCCAATTAATATCTTGTATACTTGAGATTTTGAAAGATGTAACAAACATTTTTGGAAAATTAAGAAAATAAATAATATTGGTAAAATAGACATTGCCACTTCAAGAAGTATTCCATATTGATTTAATTTTCCGTTAGAAAAAGTTGGTATAAGTTGAGTGAAGAATCTCATTAATAAGTTTTCATCATTAAGAATAGCAGACACATCAGTAATTTCGTAAGACTGCGCTCCAGTTCTTGATAAAGCAAACATAATTGTAAGCATAATTAATGGACCAACCGAAGCAATAGCAATTAATCCAAAAGAATCATCTTTACTGTTTTTTCCACCTCTAACCGTTGCCACACCTGCCCCTAAAGCTAATATAAACGGAACAGTTGCACTACCTGTAGTCGCCCCACCACCATCAAAGATAAAAGGTACAACTCCTTTATCTTCTAACAACAATAAGAAACCAAAGACCATTCCATATAAAGATAATAGCCACATATTTAAGCTTTGATGCTTAAAGACTCTTACTACTCCGAAAACAACAAACAAACCAACACCAACAGAAATGAAAAGAATAAACAACCATGAAGGAACAGTTGTTTGTTTTGATAAAATCATTATGCTTGGTTCTGCACATGTTATTAAGGCACCTAAAACAAATACAACAATAACCACAACCCATAAATTAGTTTGTTTAGAAACGTTTTTACCGATGTTTTTACCAACCTTACTTAAACTTCTTTCAGCACCAATTGAAAATAATGCCAAGCCAAGTATTAAAACTATCATTCCTATATATAGGAAAGCGTAATCCAGCTTTTGGGGTAAAGGAGTTATTCCTGTAAGCGAAAGAATTGACACAATAACAATGATTGGGACAATAGACAATGAGCTAGTAATTAGACTGTTAAGAAAAGCGTTTTTTTTCACAAGAAGCACCCCGTATTTTAAGTATATTTTTTATACTTCATGCTTATACTATATCGTAAAAAAAAACTTTATCAATAGGAAAATATACATAAATTAAACTATTTATTAAATCATATTTTTTTACCGCCTTAAGTACATAAATTTCTATAAAAAACGTATATATTAAATTTTTTTTTAGAAAATACGTCTTAGGTTTCAAGACGTAACTGTGCAAAAAAATTTGAAAGCACAAAAAGAATATTAATCAAAACTCAATTGTGCAAGCCGAAGTATTCCTTTGTCAATAAAGCTGCTAAGAACTATTAAATATTCTAAATAATTATTATTAAATATATCTTCCTTTCTTAACAATTTTGTGTATAATGTATTCTATAAATGGGGAGTAGCTTCTAAGGATTTTGTTCTACAACACGGATGACCATCCAGGACAAAGTCGTGCTAAGATAAAGCACAGCAAGACCTTTATAATAAAGGAGGTTTTTTGTGTTAGAAGCAAAAACAAAAAAAGAATTACTTGATGAATTCAAAATAAATCAAGAAAATGGATTATCACACGAACAAGTTAATGATAATCGTCTTAAGTATGGTGAAAATAAGTTAAAGGAAAAAAAGAAAACACCGCTGATCTTAGTATTCTTATCGCAGCTAAATGATCCGATGATCTACATTCTTTTTGTTGCAGCTTTAATTTCTCTAATCGTACCATTTATCAATACAACTAACGGAATCTCATGGAACTGGAACGCTGGAGCAGATTTAGAAACATACGCAGATGCCGTTGTTATATTAATCGTTGTTCTTCTAAATGGCTTTATTGGAACAATCCAAGAAGCCAAAGCAGAAAAATCACTCGAAGCCTTAAAAAAGTTAAGTGCCCCAACTGCTGTAGTAAAAAGAGATGGAAAAATCACTTCACTAAGTGCGAGCGAATTAGTTCCAGGAGATATAGTTATCTTAGAAGAAGGATCAACAGTCCCAGCGGACTGTCGCTTACTCACAAGTGTAAATCTTAAAACCGATGAATCTTCATTAACTGGAGAATCATTACCAGTTGAAAAAGATGCTTCAGTAGTTCTTAGCGAAGAAGTTGGAGTAGGAGATCGTCTTAACACCGTATTTATGTCCACCCCAATCGTTTATGGACATGGAGAAGCAATTGTAATTTCTACCGGTATGAATACCGAAATCGGTCATATCGCTTCCTTATTGTCTGAAGGAGGAGAAGAACTAACTCCGCTTCAAAAAAGATTAGCCTCTTTATCTAAACTTCTTGGTATTGTTACAATAGGCTTAGTAGTCTTATTCTTTATTATTGGTATTATTCAAGCTACCGTTCAAGGTAAAGATATCTTAACAAGTGTCTTTACTATGTTAATAACAGCTATTTCCTTAGCTGTTGCTGCCGTCCCAGAAGGATTACCAGCCGTTGTTACTATCGTTCTAGCTTTAGGTGTTCAAAGAATGGTTAAAGTTAATACGATTGTTAGAAAACTTCAAAGTGTTGAAACACTAGGGAGCGTTAATGTTGTCTGTTCAGATAAAACTGGAACCTTAACACAAAATAAAATGACAGTAGTTGAAGCTTATGTAAATGGCCAAAAGTATTCAAAAAAAGATTTCTTAGACAATAAAAATGAACTCGAGGAATTAGCTTCAGGTTTATGTCTATGTTCCAACGCTGAAATTGATGAAGAATCTTCCTATGGTGATCCAACAGAAATAGCCTTAGTTGCCCTCGCTTTAGATTTTTCAAATAAAAAGAAAAATTTAGAAAAGAAATACAAACGTATTGATGAGTTACCATTCGACAGCGTAAGAAAAATGATGTCAACACTTCATCAAACGGAAGACAAAAAACACATTTCCTATACCAAAGGAGCCTTAGATCAAGTCTTAAAACACGTTACTAAAATCAAAGAGAATAACGTAGTAAGAGATATCACTCCAAAAGATATAGAAAATATTGAATCCTCCGCTTTATCCATGACGGAAAAAGCCTTAAGAGTACTCGCTTTAGCTTCTTCTAATTCATCTACACTTAAAGAAGAAAACCTAATATTTATCGGCTTAGTTGCTATGGTTGACCCACCACGTAAAGAAGCTAAACCAGCAATTGAAAAATTTAAGAATGCTGGTATTGTTACGGTAATGATTACCGGAGATCATAAAGATACAGCTTTTGCCATTGCTTCCGAGCTTGGAATTGCCAAAGACAAATCCCAATGCATGTCTGGAGACGAAATTACCGCCTGCAGCGAAGCAGAATTAATTGAAAAAGTAAAATCATGTCGTGTCTTTGCTCGTGTTTCACCAGAAAATAAAGTTTCAATAGTTCAAGCTTTTAAAAAGAATGGAAACATCGTTGCAATGACAGGAGATGGCGTTAATGACGCTCCTTCCTTAAAGTCATCTGATATAGGTATTGCCATGGGAATTACTGGCACCGATGTTGCTAAAGGTGCAGCTGATATGGTTCTTAGCGACGATAACTTTGCGACAATTGAAAAAGCAGTTGAAGAAGGAAGAGGTATTTACGCTAATATCAAGAAAACTATACTGTTTTTATTATCTTCAAATATCGGTGAAGTCTTCTGTATGTTTATCGCCGTCTGCTTAGGCTTACCAACTCCTTTAGCCGCTATCCATATTTTATTTGTCAACTTAATTACAGATTCTCTTCCTGCTGTTGCTTTGGGTGGAGATGAAAAAGATCCAAATATCATGAATGATAAACCACGTTCTTCGTCAGAAGGTTTGTTTGTTAGAGAAGATTATTTCACACTGATTTTTTACGGGTTTGTCATCGGAGGCATTTCCTTATTAGCCTTCTTATTCTATCCAATTCAACAAGTTGGATTTAATTTAAGCGATATTATATCTATATTAAATTCCGATCCTGTTTTATTAAGAGAATCTGAGACTTGCGCTTTCGTTGTTCTCGGAGTTTCCCAATTATTCCATATGTTATCTATGTCAAACACCAAGAAATCGTTCGTCCACGTTTTCAAATCTAAGAACTATTTATTCCTAATTTCGTTTGCTTTTGGAATTTTGTTCCCTGTTTTACTTACAGAAGTTGAAGTCTTTAATGATTTCTTCTCTTGTACCAAACTAGATGCCATCCAATGGATTACATTGGTAGGAGTATCTACCATTCCTCTTGTCTTACATGAAATCATTGTCTTTTCTCAATACTTAATTAAGAAATACAAAAAGACTAAATAATTATTTATCATTTAACAAAGAAACATTTGCGCTTGCAAGTGTTTTTTTTACAAAAAATCTATGTATACGCTATAATTAACTTGTATAATTAAAAGTAAGTTTAAAAGGAGTTTTAATATGGACAACAAAGATCATATATCATGGGACGAATACTTTATGGGTATCGCTCTTCTCTCATCGTTAAGAAGTAAAGATCCTTCAACTAAAGTTGGAGCTTGTATTGTCTCTCCTGACAACAAAGTTCTTTCCTTAGGGTACAACGGAATGCCTAGTGGATGTGATGACAGCGTTATGCCGTGGGGCCGTGAGGATAAAGACCCTCTAAACACAAAATATCCTTACGTTGTTCATGCTGAACTTAATGCGATATTAAATGCAAATAAAGATATTAGAGGAGCTAGAGTATATGTTACTTTATTTCCATGTAATGAATGTGCCAAAGCAATTATTCAATCAGGTATCAAGGAAATAATATATCTTTCAAATAAACATGTTGGGAGTCTCGAATGTAAAGCTTCTGAAAGATTGCTAAATACCGCCAATGTAAAAATAACTAAATACGAAGGAAGAATTCCTCAACTTAGTTTTGGAGAATAATATGAATAAAAAAACTTTTATTAAAAAATATCTCCGTGGAACTGGAATGATTATTCTATGTTTAGTGTTAATTCTTGTTTCTTTCTACGGCTTAGTTACTAACGGAAGTGATGACGCAAGAAAAATATTCTTTATCATCTATTCATGTATTTCCGGAGTTTCATTAGTCGCTTACTGGATTTATGGATATATGTATGAAAAAAAACATAGTAGCAAGGATGAAAACAAATAAGAATGAACGATATTATTGCAGTTGAATTAAGAAATTTATCTTTTGGATATGAAGAATCAGTTACAAACGTTGATAATGTTTCATTTAAAGTAAAACAAGGCGAGTATCTCGCTCTTATTGGTCATAATGGGTCTGGTAAATCAACGATAGCTAAGCTTATTATTGGTCTTCTTCTCCAACGCAGTGGAAGCATTGAAATCTTCGGTCAAATGATGACTGATGACAATGTTTTAGAGTTGAGAAAAAATATCGGAATAGTATTTCAAAACCCTGATAACCAATTTATCGGTGCCTCTGTTCAAGACGATATTGCATTCGGCTTAGAAAACGATTCCACTCCTGAAGATAAAATGCCTGAACTAGTCAAAGAATACGCCACAAAGGTTGGTATGCTTGATTATTTAGATCGTGAGCCTTCTGCTCTTTCTGGTGGTCAAAAACAACGTGTTGCGATTGCTGGAACACTAGTTAGAAATCCGAAGATTCTTTTGATGGATGAATCAACCTCTATGTTGGATCCAAAAGGAAAAAGAGAGATTACTGAATTGATTCATAAAATGAAGCAAGAGAATCCTTCTCTTACAATTATTTCTATCACACACGATATCGAAGAGGCCTACCAAGCTAACCATGTTATCGTCCTAGAAAAAGGTAAAAAGGTTTTGGATTCCACCCCGGAAGAAGTTTTTTCTAATATTGATAAATTAAGAAAACTCAATCTTGATATCCCATTTTTTAAATCACTTGATTCCGAATTACAAAAACGCGGAATCAACGTTGATTCCGTATCTTCTATAGAAGGGTTAATAACACAATTATGTCCATTGAAGTAAAAAATTTAAACTATATTTATTCACCCCACACTTCTTTTGAACATCACGCTCTTCACGATGTCAACATCACCATTGGTGATCATATATTTTTAGCGTTGGTTGGTGAAACTGGAAGTGGTAAATCCACTTTAGTTCAAACCTTAAACGGATTATCTACTCCTACTAGTGGATCGATAAAAATGAATAAGTATTATATCGAAGTTAAAGACGGAAAAAGAGTCTTAAAAGATCTATCTTTAACCGAAGAACAATTGAATAAATTAAAACGCAAACAAAAAAACAAACAATTTGATATCAAAGCGTTAAGAAAATACGCCGGACTTGTTTTCCAATTCCCTGAATATCAATTATTTGAAGAAACAGTTTTGAAAGATGTTATGTTTGGTCCATTAAATTTCGGTGCTAGTGAAGATGAAGCTAAAGAAATGGCCATAAAGGCTTTGAAAGAAGTCGGAATTAATGAAGAGTACTTTTCACGTTCTCCTTTTGAATTATCCGGTGGAGAAAAAAGACGTGTCGCTATTGCCGGAATTCTATCATTAAATCCAGAAGTACTTGTTCTAGATGAACCAACAGCTGGACTAGATCCACAAGGCGAAAAAGAAATGATGAAATTATTTAAATCAATTTATGATTTAGGTAAATCAATCATTCTAGTTACACATAATATGGAAATTGTACTTAAATACGCTGAAGAAGTCTGCGTTATGTCAAAAGGAATAATGATGAAAGAAACTACACCGCTAAAGTTATTCCAAGATACTGAATTTTTACGTTCAGTTGCCATTGAACCACCTTTAGTATTTAAAACTGCTTTAGCTTTGATTGAACATGGTTTAGCAATAGATATCGCTAAGATTAAAGACATAAAATCATTAGCTGATGAGACTAGTAGGGTAAAAGCACATGAATAATATCGCTCTAGGACGTTACATTCCTGCTAACACTATCATTCATAAACTCGACCCACGAATTAAATTAGTGGGTATGATTGTTTTAATGGTGACTATATTCTTAAACTTCGGCACGGTTACAACAAACTTTATTTTTTACGCGCTAATTTTTCTTATTCTTCTAACGATAATGATAATTGGAAAAATAAGTTTTATTTCAATATTTAAATCGTTAAAAGCCTTATGGTTGATGATTATTTTCTTATTGATTATCAACATCTTTACTACCAGAAGTGGTACACCAGCTTTTACCATGTGGGACTTTGTTGTTTATTGGGAAGGAATAATTCGTACTTTATACATTATTGTTAGATTAATGCTGATGATAATGCTAACTACGATTCTTACTGCCTCCACTAAGCCCCTTGAACTTACCTTTGCTCTTGAATGGATATTATCCCCTTTCAAGCTCGTAAAATTACCAGTTCACATTATTGCAATGACCTTATCTTTAACCCTTCGTTTTATTCCTACTCTTATAGAAGAAGCTAATAAAATTATGCGTGCTCAAGCCTCCCGTGGTGTTGATTTTAAAGAAGGTAAATTAAAAGAAAAATTCCGTGCTATTATTTCCTTAATTATTCCCCTATTTGTTTCCTGCTTTATTCGTTCAGGAGAACTTGCTGATGCCATGGAAGCCAGAGGCTATAATCCAACAGGTAAAAGAACAAAATTCAACCGCCGTAAATGGTCAATTAACGATACGATTGATATCATTGTAATTTCTGCATTTTTAGCCGGAGTTATTACTATGGCGGTCTTTCAACCAGATATAGTTGGTCTTATTTCAGGGGCAATTTAATATGTATAATACTCTCCTAATTATTTCTTATCTTGGTACTGCATTTAAGGGCTCTCAAATTCAAAAGGATTTACCAACCGCTCAAAAACTTATACAAAATAAATTATCAATAATCTATGGAAAGCCAATTAAAGTCAGACCATGTTCCCGTCTTGACGCCTCCGTTCATGCATTAATGTGGGCGGTTAATTTTAAAGATGAAGAGCAAAAATTAGAACCTGATCATCTTCGTTATTCATTAAATAGATTATTAGATAATACCATGTATGTAAAAGACGCGATGTTAGTACCGGAAGATTTCGATTCACGCTACGATGTTTATGAAAAAACTTATCTATATCGCATTAACAACGGTGAAAAGAATCCTATCACTTCATTTTTAGAATGGACTCCAATTTTTAAACCTGACATTAACAAATTACAAGAGGCACTTAATCTCTACTTAGGAACTCACGATTTCTCTTCTTTCACATCGGAAAAAGATGATAATCCTCATAAAACAATCTCCGCTATATCTCTTTCGCAAAAAGATGATATAATATCGATTAGAATTACTGGACATTCATTCTTAAAATATCAAGTTCGTTTTATGGTCGGTGCGGCCTACGAAGTCAGCGCATCACGTCTTGATATCAATGAAATTAAAGAACGATTAAATTCAACAAAATTTAGTGTCTTAAAATATAAAGCTCCAGGTGAAGGATTGTATTTAGAGAACATTAAATACGATTTAGAAAGAAGTAAAAATGTTAAAAGCTAATTACCATACTCATACCAAAAGATGTGGACATGCTTTTGGAGAAGATGAAGAATATGTCTTAGAAGCGCTTGGTCAAGGAATGACTGAGTTAGGCTTTTCTGACCACATAATGTTACCGGGATTCTCTCAACCTAATATACGTGGAGACTATAATTTATATTGTCAAGACTATTTTGTCAGCATTAATAAACTCAAAGAAAAATATAAGAATCGCATCAATATTCATTTAGGATTTGAAGCGGAATCCTTTCAATTGTATTTTCCTTATTACCGTGAATTACTCGAAACAAAAACTATTGACTACTTAATATTAGGTAACCATAGCAGCATGAATGAATCTAAAGAAATATCCGAGTATTTCGGCAAGACTAGCGACAAAGAATCTATGTATAAATATCGTGATTTAGCTATAGCTGCCTTACGAACAGGTTTATTTTCTTGCTTTGCTCACCCAGATTACTTTATGTCATCAATTGAAGTGGTTGATAAAGAAGTTAAAACCGTTTGTAAGCAACTGATTGAAGTTTGTATGGAACTAGATATACCTCTAGAAGTCAATGTTGCAGGTATTAGAAATGGTTTCAGAAAAGTAGGAAATACCACAAGATATATTTATCCAACTGATACCTTCTTTGAAATTGCAGGAAAAATGGGTGCTAAATGTATTATTGGACTTGATGCTCACTCCCCTTCACAGATATCAAACGAAGAAGCTAATATCAAAGCAATTCTCTTTGCTCGTAAGCATAATCTAAATTTAATCGACAAACTAGAATTTAAGAAAATCTAATTTATTGCAAAATAAAACTGCGGGAGTAATAACTGTTTTTATTTACTTATTACTTTGTCCGCAGTTTTTTGTTTGTTTCAATCATAACTATTAATAATTACTATTGATTTGTCTAATAATGTTATCTTTACGATTCATTAAGTAGTTATAATTTCTTACTAAGACTTCTTTGTAGGAATCATTTTTATCTTTGGCGTCTTTATATGATAAGAATGTACCGTACTTTTCCATCATTTGAACTACGATGTCATCGATCTGAATATCGATTGAACTTAGCTCTTCTTGTAATAATTCTCTTTGTTCCATATTGTGTTCCTCCTTTGAACAACTACATTATTACTCATAAAAAAATAAATGGTAAATGTAAGTAGTTTCATAGATAATGAAAATGGTTTCATAGATTTACATTATGTCAAAAATGTAAATTTATATTACAAAATAATCATTTTTTTTAACAATAATCATTTTACTAGCCATAGATATATGTTAATATTTTCAGTATGAGGTAGATAAAATGGAAATAAATAATTTAATATTTGATTTCAACGGAACTTTAATTGATGATGTTGATGTTTGTTTGCAAATACTTAATGAAATGCTTGAAAACCACAACATCCCTAAAGTAAGCAAGGATAAATATTTAAAAATATTTACCTTTCCTGTAAAAGATTACTATATCAAAGCTGGAATTGATCTTGATAAATTAGATTTTAAAGAATTAGCAGAGTTTTTCAATCGCCGTTATCTCGAATTATTCCCTCAGGTTAAATTATTTGATGATGTAATTCCAGTTTTGGAAAAATATAAAAATAATAAAAATATAATTATTCTCTCAGCCTCAGAACAAAACAATTTGAACAATCAGGTAAAACTCTTAGGACTTGATAAATACTTTGCATATGTTCTTGGTACGACAAGCATTAAAGCCCATGGTAAAACAATTATCGCTCAAGAATTTTTAGATAAGCACAATTTAGATAGTGAGCACACATTGATGATTGGTGATTCACTCCACGATAAAGAAGTAGCTGATGTCTTAAAGTGCAAATGCATTCTTGTTGCTTCGGGTCACCAATCAAAAGCACGCTTATTAAAGGCCAATACTACTGTAGTTGACTCTCTAAGCGAAATTTCTAATTTCATCGATTAAATATATGAAGTATAACAGCTATGTTTATTGAAATATATGTTATACTTTTTTTGTTAGATAGGAGTTTGCTTTATGGAAGATTTTATTAATTTTTGGAATGATTTATGGAATAATATCAGTACATTTTTTACTGATAAAGGAACAGATGGCAAAGCAATGCCAATGTACAATAGGATTATCTTAGCAGTTATCGTATTAATTATTGGTTATTTCCTTATTAAATTAGTATTTGCTTTACTAAAAAGATCGCTAAAAAGCAGCAAAAAGAAAAGAAGTACTTCAAAAACAGCTTTTAGATTCATCTTATCCTGTATAAAAACATTTTTGTACTTTGTCTTATTTGTTTCAGTCTTATCAATACTAGGAATTAATTTGTCAGGTATTACAACAGTTCTCTCCTCTGCTATCCTCGCTATTGGTGTTTCTTTACAAGATGTCATAGCAAATTTTGCGGCTGGAATTGTTATTCTTTCAACAAAACTATATGTTGAAGGAGATTACGTAGAAATCAATGATACCATTGCTGGAACAGTTAAAGAAATAAGAATGATGGCTACAATACTAGTTGCTCCAAATAATATTCTTATCACAATACCAAACTCAACCGCTACAAAAGGAAAAGTTACTAATTACAATGGACTCGAAACCCGTCGTCTTGATCTAGTCGCTTCCGTGGCATATGGAACAGATATAGACGCGGCTAAGAAAATATTAAAATACATCGTTCTAAGCGATGAAAGAATTAGACAAGATATGCCAATTACTATCGCAGTTAAAACCATGAATTCTTCTTCGATTGATTTCGCAGTTCGTGGTTATTGCTCTACTTCATGTTATTGGGATACCTTATTCAGTTTAAACGAAAAAATATTAACTGAGTTCACAAATAGAAACGTCAACATTCCATTTAATCAACTTGATGTTAATTTATATAATCAAAAAATCATTCCACAAAAGAAAATCAATCTTTCTGGAATAAAGGCGGAGAATCTTATTCCTAAAACCGTAGTTCCTAAAAAAGAAGAAGACGAACTCGATGAAATAATTATTTCCGCCAAGAAAAAAATTAATAGAATAACCAAAAAGAAAGCTCCTTCAAATCCAAAGAAAGATATTAAATAATTATGAAATTATTAGTTTCATCTGATATTCACGGATCATTAAAGTACTTGAATATCTTATTAGAACAAGAGAAAAAATATGCCGTTGATAAAATAGTTTTACTCGGAGATTTATACTATCATGGTCCGCGTAATTCTTTACCCGAAGGATATGCCCCAATGAAAGTATGCGAAGTATTAAATAGTATTAAAGATCGAATAATTGTTCTTAAAGGTAATTGTGACGCAGAAGTAGATGAAATGATATCATCTTTCCCCTTTAATCTTTATTACTACACCTTGAATAGCAAAGGTGATAAGCTTAGTTTCACCCATGGTCACCATATTGATAGTGAGATGAAAAAGAATTCCGGAAAAGTATTATTCTACGGTCATTCACACATCTTTGATATAAAAAATGAAGATGGACTACTTCTCGCAAATCCTGGAAGTATTTCTCTTCCACGTAATTCTTCTTCCCGTAACTTCTTCATCGTTGATGAAAACTCGATAGAAGTTCACGATTTAGTTACAGATAATATTACAAGTAAAATAAATTACTAAGGAAAAGAGGAAAAATAAAATGTATATAAAGCCATGTAAAATTACTTTGATTACCGGATTTCTTGGCGCTGGTAAAACCACGTTGGTCAATCATATTTTAGCCAATAACTCAAATTTCAAGTTTGCAGTATTAGTAAATGATATTGGTGAAATCAATGTCGATGAGAAATTAATTGATAAAGGCGGTTATGCCACAGTAAAAAACAACGATTTAATATCGTTAACTAACGGCTGCATTTGCTGCACTTTAAAAAGCGAACTCATCGATCAAATATTTGAAATTGTCAAAACTCAAAAATTCGATCATATTTTAATAGAAGCTAGCGGTATTTGTGAACCATTACCAATAGTTCAAAATATCTGTTTATCCGAAGATCAATTCATCGATCAAAACAATCAAAAACTATGGGAACTTGATTCAGTTATCTGTGTTGTTGATGCAATATCACTTAAAGACTCGTATAACTTTGGACAAGATTTAATCGACAAAGAATACGAGGATGATGATTTAGGAAAATTGATGAAAGAACAACTCGATTTATGTCAAACAATCATCATTAATAAAATGGATGAACTAGAAGTTGACGATAGAATTAAAGTCTTTACCGCTATTCAAGCGATTCAACCAGGAGCAAAAATCATTCCTTGTTCTCATTCAAAAGTTAATGTCGAAGAAATTCTTGACCTTAGTTCTTTTGTGTTTGAAAAGGAAAGTCAAACTGAAGAATGGAAAGAAGGACTTGAACATGAAGAAGAACATGAAGAAGGCGAGAAATATGAGTATAATATTGAAACCTTCATCTATCGTGCTAGAAAGCCTTTTGATTTAGAAAAGTTTAAGTCTATGGTCTATAAAGATGAGTGCTTATCTAAGGTTATAAGAGCTAAAGGTTTATGTTGGTTCAGCATTGATGCCGAACATGCCTATGTCTTTGAATCGGCAGGCAAGCAAAGAACTATCGAACCATTTGGTAAATGGGTCGCTTCAACTAATGCCAAAGATATTAAATCAATTTTGAAACAAAATAAAAAAATTAAAGACAACTGGGATTTACGTTATGGAGACAGAGAACAAGAAATCGTTATTATAGGACAAGATATTAACGTAGATAAGATTAAAAAAGCTTTTGATGATTGCTTAGTCGACTTATAAAAGAAAGGAAATCTTTATGTCGGTATTAAAAGGAAACGTTCTTTACGGACAATCTGGAGGACCATCTCCAGTAATCAATTCTTCTGCCTATGGAGTAATTAAATGTGCGAATAAGCACCGTGATGTAATCGGTAAAATCTACGCTGCAAAAAATGGAATTAAAGGTATCTTAGAAGATAACCTTTACGACATTGATACGCAAAATAAAGAGGATATCGAGCTTCTTCCTCACACTCCAGGTGCTGCCTTCGGCTCTGTTAGATACAAATTAAAAGACTTCAAAGAAGACGATACCGCCTATAAAATTATTTTGAAAATATTTCAAAAGTATAACATACGTTATTTTTTCTACAATGGTGGAAATGATTCGATGGATACCTGCGATAAAATAAATCGATATTTAAAAACAGTAAAATACGATTGTCGCGTTATTGGTATTCCAAAAACTATCGATAATGATTTACCATTAACTGACCATACTCCTGGCTTCGCCTCAACTGCAAAATACTTAATTAATTCGATTATGGAATTAGGATATGATTCAAAGTGTTATCCAAAAGGACGAATAAATATCGTTGAGATTATGGGACGTAACGCTGGATGGTTAACAGCATCTAGTTATATTGCTTCCATCAATGGCTATGGTCCTGATTTAATTTATCTTCCTGAAGTACCATTTGATTTAGATAAATTTATTGCTGATGTAACAAAAATATACAACAATAAAAATTCCTGCTTAGTTGCAGTATCAGAAGGTATTAAAGACAAGAATGGAAACTTTATTTCCGAACAAAAATCTAAAGATGCTTTTGGACATTCACAAATGGGTGGAGTTGGATTATATCTTTCAAATTTATTACAAGAAAAAGGATATAACACCAGAAGTATTGAGCCTTCTTTACTCCAACGTTCAGCCACACATTTGTCTTCTTTAACCGATGTTAAAGAAGCAATTAAGACAGGCGAAAAAGCCTTGGAGTTTGCACTTAAAGGCCAAAGTGGAAAGATGGTTTGTATAGAAAGAGTATCTTCTCTTCCATACAAAATTAAATACGTTACTTGTAAATTAGAAAATGTAGCTAACGTTGAAAAAATCGTTCCAATCAGCATGATTAACAAAGAAGGAAACTTCATGACAAAAGAGTTTGAAACCTATATTACTCCATTGCTTATAGGTGAAAACAACTCTAAGTTTGTCAATGGAGTTGTTAGATTTTCTAAAATAAAATAAGATTTAAAAAGCCAGCTCTGTACAATTCCGAACTGGCTTTTTGTTTACTTAACTAATTTACGAATAACATCAAATTTGTCTTTGTTCTCTTCAATAATTTTCGAATTGCCAACAACGCATAGATTTGATATTTCTAAAGCTTTTTCCATCATCTTAGCCGAATCAACCAAATCTTGTTCGGTAGTTAGAATAATTTCATTTCGATTTTGCTTAATCATCTCATTTGTATAACCTGCAAGTTTATATTCCAATGCTTGTGATAATCTACCAACGGCATTAAACGGACCTTGAATTCTCGATATAGCACCAATCTTAAACTTCAATAATTCTTCCTTATTGCATTTAATATTTGATATGAATTTTGGAGTGTTCATATATACTTTATCAGTTGCTGCTAAATTAGGATCTCTAAATGAACTTAATCTAATTTGACCAAATTTTGTCATAGCTAAACTACAACCATAAGCGCCACCTTTTACTCTTACGTTCGCCCATAAATAATCAAAATCAATTAAGACATTTAAGACTGAATATGCCCCTATATCTTTGTAATTAATTTTATCCACTAAATTATTCATCGCGCGAACAACATAACAAACGTCTCCTTCAGTTTCGATTGCTTCATTAACTAATTTAGGAACAAAAGAAGATTTAGTAACTTTGACCTTTTCACCTTGTGGAAGACAAGAAACAAAGTCTTTGACGCTAGAAACAAATTCTCTATATCCTTTTTTCTCACCACCATAACTTACAAATAATCGCGAAGAAACAAAATATGTAGCTATAAGTCTTTTTAGTGTTGCCATTAATTCTTTCTCTCTTGATGCATAATTCTTAGACAAATCCTTAACAAAATCAAGAAAAGAAATTCCAGATATCAATTCATTGTTATAGTAATTTTCATCTACGTAAGAAGAAGCTCTTAAGGAAGCATATACGTCGCCACGAGATATAATTTTATCTTCAAATGCGATACATAATTCATCAACCTTTTCTTTAACTTTAGAATTATTATCAAGTTTACTTTCAAACAAAACTTCTTTAACTAAGTTATTACATTTTCCAATGTTTTCATATAAAGCACTATAACCAACTTCGAAAAATAATTTAATATTGTTATTAAAGCTTTTATTTATCTTAGCTTTCATTTCACCAGAAATGATGTTTTCTTCTTTATCAAGTTCGGTTTCATCTTTCTTATCAGTTCTTAATTCAAATAATAACGAACTTAATATTTTAAGATATGGTAAATCCTTCTTGTCGATATCTGATACATCAAAAAAGTATTTACAATAACCAATGCCTTTAGAGTTATCAAAAGCTTTATAAGTTACAATATCATCAATTTTATCTTTTTTACATTCGAGAAGATCTTCGCCTTCTTTGATATCATCAATAGTAAGCTTTGGTAAGGTATCTATTTCTTCTTTAGTTGGCTCTGCTTCTTGATACTTTACTAAGTTCTTATTCATTTCAATTAGTTCATCTAATTGTTTATCAGACAAGGATTTTTTATAGTCCGCAAGTTGTTTTTTAAGTTTTATATCATTCTTGCTTTTTAAAGTCTTTGAAGGTACAAGACACACTAAGGAGCGTGATTTATTATCGACAAAGCATTTCGTTAATACTTTTTCAAAATAATCTGTATCTAATACTTTTTTCAATTTCTTAAAATGTTTTAAATTTTCAAGATGTGCGTATGGTTTTGAATCATCGTACAACCAAGAAGACAATGAGGACATGATATAAAGAAGCCCAACTGGAATATATCCAGCATTCTTTTCTCTTTGCTTAAATTCTTCAAAACATATTGTTGATTCAATGTAGGAGTGATCTAAACCTCCATTGATGTATTCTTCAAACACTTCATCAATGGTACGTTTTATCTCGTCTTTCTTTGAAACATCGCTTCCTTCACAAATTATTAAGAAACATGGTTGGTTAATCTCAGATTCAAAGCCACCAGAAACACTCTTACATAAATTTCTTTCAAGAAGTCTCTTGGTAAATAATGACGCTGGAGAATCAATCATGACTGTATCAAGAATACCAAGTGCAATTCGATCAATATTTTTTGGAAGTAAATATGAATAAACTATTGTGGCTTTCTCTTCTTCATCTTCTTCATTACTTATTGGGTAATACTCTGTAACTTCTACAGTTTTAGTAAAGCTACGTTGCGTCTTAATCTTGGTATCAAAATCAACAATATCGTACTTAGATAAATATTCTTGGTCAAGATACTCTAGTCTTTCTTCCATATCGATGTCACCATAAACATAAATATAAGAATTTGATGGACTGTAGTATTTCTTATGAAAATCTAAGAAATCTTCATAAGATAATTCTGGAATATGTTTTGGATCACCACCAGAGATAAAGTTGTAACTTGTATTTCGTAATAATGAGCTTTGAACAGCATTAAAAAGAATTGTATCTTTACTTGAAAATGATCCTTTCATTTCATTATAAACAACACCATTAATCGTCAATGGATCATTTTTATCTGTTATTTGATAATGCCATCCTTCTTGTAAAAATATTTCCTTATGCTTATAAATGTTAGGATTAAAAACCGAATCAAGATAAACACTCATTAAATTCTTAAAATCCGCCAAATTTAATGAAGCTACTGGATAACAAGTTTTATCAGGATAAGTAAATGCGTTCAAAAAAGTATTTAGCGAACCCTTAAGTAATTCAACAAATGGATCCTTCACCGGATATTTATCTGATCCGCAAAGAACAGAGTGTTCTAAAATATGGGTTAAACCAGTTGAATCCTTGGCAGGTGTTCTAAATGCAATTGCAAACACTTTATTTGGATCAGTATTTTTCATTGTGCATATTCTCGCACCTGATTTAATATGACGATAAATTGTGACTTCCGAGTCAATATCTTTAATATATTTGCTCTCAATCTTTAAATAATTATTCATTTTTTCCTCTCAATCTTTTATCAATATAATACATACATTTCGTAAACTCAATGAAAAGGAATGCTTTTTAACAAAAAAGCAGTTGAAAATTAAATAAATTATTAACTTGATAAAAGAGTAATTATTGAAAGAAGTATATATATAATATATAAGCACTTGATTTTTTTTGAAAAAAGTACGATACTAATAACGTTAAAAAAAGGCAAAACTAGAGTAATCTAGTGACGCAAAACTAAAGGATCCTCTTTTTTGTTAGGATAGCCAGTTGCAACCATAATCTATCGCAACGTCTACAAAAAAAGGAGCTTTAATGAAATTGAAAAAAAGATATTTAGTTTTAGCATTAAACCTATGTATGGTCGTTTTTTCAGTGTTCGTTTTAACTATTTCTTCTTTTGCTTGGTTTATTGCAAACAGAAATACAAACTTAACATATAACTCTATTTCCGTTGGATCTGGATTAAGTATTAAAGCAAAGTACTACAAATACAATTTCAAAGATGGTGACACCTCAAAAAAGTATTGTGGTTATACTTCTACAACTTCAGGAATAGAATCTGTTAACTATGAAACAGATTTTGCTGAACCAACCAAAGAATTAACAAATACTTTATTCAATATTGCAAATTCAGCCCCACAATTTAGATATACTTTTGCAATTGAAGTTATATCTAATTTTACCTATGAAAAATTAATTAAATTTAATCTTTCAAATTTTATTTCATTACCATCTAAAACTGAATTCGACTTATATAAAAAAAGCGGTATTTGTCTAGCCTCTGCTATCTCCATAACTGGAACTTCTTTCACTTATTCAACTGCTGAAAACGCAAGTACTTTTGCTACTAATTTTATCAATTCTACTTCTCATGTTAATTCATTCAATTTCGATTTAGATGAAAAAGGTCCATATGAAATATCAAATTCACTTATTTTTCCATATACCGCAGTTACAAATACAGTTGTATTCCTTTTTACCATTGGTTACTCCGATTCGGAATCAACGTATTATTCGGAATATTCCACAGACAACAATATTACTAATTACGTTAAAAACGTCAACGGAAATTCTACAGCCTATTC
Organism: Bacillota bacterium; assembly: GCA_023398335.1. Classification (GTDB taxonomy): domain Bacteria; phylum Bacillota_I; class Bacilli_A; order RFN20; family CAG-288; genus HGM10890. Next base: position 120,671 of record JAEWSJ010000006.1, on the reverse strand, counting down.
TGGATTAAGCTTTGAAATTAAAGAATTATCAATTGTTCCTCGCAATGTAAATGAAGTCTGGATTTCACTTAACGGCGCAACAAACAGTACGATTGATACCAAAAAGCCTTATTTTCCTTCGGTTGGTGAAGCAATGTCTTTCTTAAGTAATTTCGAAGATCCAACACGTAATGGTTATACTTTTGCTGGTTGGTTCGATAAAATTGAAGGAGGAACACAATATACTGCTACTTCAACAATGGTAAAAGGTCTTTCGCATCTCTACGCCCATTGGACTCCAGATACCTCAACTCTAACCCTAGATTATTCCACAAACGGCGGAACATCAATATCACCAAATGTTACTACATATGGTGTTACTTATGGCTCATCTATCGGTTCTCTTCCAGTTCCATACAAAAAAGGTCATATCTTTAACGGCTGGTATGATAAAGCTACAGGTGGAACAAAATTACGAGATATTGATATTTGTCATTTTACCGATGACAAAACTTACTATGCTCAATTTAGTCCGCTTGTGATAACAATTACATTCGATTCACAAAACGGCACCAAGTGTACTCCTATTACTGCTACCTATGGCAATGTTTTAGGAACATTACCAGTTCCTGAAAGAGGAGGTTATGTTTTTGTTGGTTGGTACGATTCTACTTTAGGTGGAAATTTAGTTACATCAACAACAATTTCAAATTACACAAACAATATTACTTTGTATGCAAGGTGGACTTTAGCCAATGAATAAGAAAACAATTAAATTTCTTCAGCTTGGAATTATCGCTTTCTCTTCCACTACTCTAGTTGTTAGTGGCGTATCTTTTGCTTGGATAAATTACAATAAGAATGTTGATATTATAAATATTATTACTTCAGGTTCATTATCTATTGATTCTTCTTCCATCGAATTATATCGTTTTGAATTCCCTTATATTAATGGAACAACGCTGATTGATTATAATTCTAAAGATGGTGCAGTACACGATCCATATCAACTAACTACTACTACCGCCCAATATATGATGAACATGTTCGATCCAGCCTACTTAACAATTAACCCAGATAAATCAGTTTCAGATTTAAACACAAACGTCGTACTTAAAATATCTTTGAATTATCGTTCATCCATCAACTATAAACTAACTATGAAAGCTACTAAAAAAGCTTCTTGGATTACCGATGATGATACAAAAAGGACTTTAAGAGCAAGTGACTTTATGGATTTTTTATCCATTAGTTCAAGTGCTTATGACACCGCTGTTGTAGATACTACTTATACCGCAGATAAAGATAAAGTGTTTTATACTAACAAAAAATTATTTGAAGGTGTTTCTTCTAATAGAGTTAATTTTTTCTCTAATAGTGTTTCTGAGATAAATCTCTATGAGATTCCTTCAATTACCGCTATAGGTGAAGATCAAATTCAAAATATCACATTTTATTTAAGTATTGATTACAACCAAGCCGCTTGCATTAATTACTTCCAAGCACTTGAATTAACAAACCCTTACACTTTAGATATGGACTACAATTTCACAATTGTAGCGGAGCAAATATAATATGATGAGTTCATTGAAAAAGCATCTATGCGCAGCTGGAACTTTAATCATCGCCTCATCAATTGTTATCGTACCAACATACGCTCTTTTTAAGGTATACGTTAATGGTTATGACTCAAATAAAATTCAAGGCCAGGTTGGTTTACAATCATACTTTGAAGAAGGTGTCGGTACCAAAGAAGATCCATTTGTTATTACAAGACCAAATCACTTCTACAACCTAACTCGTTTACAATCATTAGGAGTTTTTACCAATGAAAAATATTACTTTGAGTTAGGAAAAGTTGGTCTTAAAGGTGATACTAGTGGTAATCCAGTTGTATATACAGGTGATTCTGCTGATGCCACAACTACAAACGTTCTAGATATGACTAATTACTCTTCAACATTTATTCCAATCGGTAGTACCGGTCAACCATTCTTCTCTTCATTTAATGGGAATAATTTAACCATTAATAACTTAACAATAAATGGCTCTCCAGAAGATAATGGTGTTTTCGGCTATACCGCCTCAAATTCTAATGTTGAACAAATTCGTTTTACAAATCTAAAAATGTTAAATAATGGTTATTCAAACACCGCCATAGGAGACTTATATACCACAACCTTCTGTATTGGCTTAGGATTCCATAATGCTTCTGGTGTTACTGATATTAACACTACTACAGAGTTTCTTTCACCTACATTAACAGATACTGATACTCTTGATGTTACATATCCAACAACTACTGGCTACACTTATAATGCTCGTTGTGCTAACGATGTATTAACTTACAATTTAGCAAATAAAAATTTTGCTATTAATTTAGCTGCGTTAAAGGAAAATACGAATTTCATTTCAAGCACATCAACAATATACACCCGTGTCTATTTCACCGCTTCAAAATACTACAACGGTATTATTTATTCACGAATTTTAGGATCTTATAAAATTGGTATAGTAAATACTATTACCGATGGAGTCCCTGTTATTACTTTAAAAGCTATAAAAGATGGTGACTCAACTTCACCATATATCCATGGCAATAATGTTGGTTATATTATTGGTCACTGTGATGGTTCGTGTAAGAACGCTTATGTTTATCAAGGAACTAATGAAAATAACTATATTACTTCAGCCTCCACTGCTCTTTTATCTGAAACAGATTCTGGACTCATAGGCGAAGTAGGAATAAACATTGACAATGTCATAACCCCTTCCGAGGCTTTAGCAAATTCTGGAGATACAGGATTAATTAACTTCACAAACGTCTATGATACAATTTTAGGCACAAATACAATTGAAGCAGCTGAATTTGGTAATAATCCTGCCTACCATTATTATTTTGCAAATGGTGATTCTGAGAACATTTATTACAAGTATCTTGTAAAAAAATTAAAACCAGTTGATGCCACAGTTATAGAATCCCCTATTTCTTCAACGACAGATTCTGTTCACTTTGTCGGAAAACAACTTATTAAAGATGAAGAAAAGATGAACAGAGGTTTAGGAATTTTTAAAATGATTACAGATGACTATGCCTTAGTTCAAGAAAAAGAGAACGAAAGTTTAAATCGTTATTACGTAACTAAGCGTTCTGAAGCCTTTAATAGTGTTTACTATACAACCGCAGAATACTATGATTCAAATATAACTTCTACAGAATATGGTAGCAGCCCAGTTAGAGGTTGGGGATACGATTCAACAAATTTACAAAATAGAATATTTAATTTCCCTACATTACCATCATATGCTGATGCTAATACATGGAGTCCAGCTTTAGAAAAAAACACAAACTTTATTATGAAGTTTGATTTACAATCTTCTGACGCCCTTGAAAATAATTATTTTTCCAATGTTAACAATAGTTTTATTAAAGAGTATTTCAAATATAAGTTAATCGATAAGAATGGTCAATCTGTTACTCCTGGGACTAAGAATTTTGGACTGATGATTAAAAACGTTAATACTGAAACAGAAACAACATCAAATATCACCTCTATTGATTCTTATCTATCTTTAAATGCTAACTCAACAGGTGCGATTCCAACTATCACTCTTAATGATTCCCTTTATGCAACTAAGAGTGTTGATTTCTCTATTAGTAATAAAAATGGTGCTAATGTCACCGTTATTGCTTCATCAAATGCTACAGCTGGAAGTTATGTTTCTGTATATGATAAAAAATACTCTTTAAATACTACATATAATACTTCTGCAAACGCATTAGGTAAAAAGCCATCATATTCAATGTATGTTCCTTCTTCCACTTTAGGAAAAGATGATTTTACTTACTTTAATTTTGAATCAACCAGTGGTCAATTTACTTCTAACACTGGAACTTTTGAACAAAATGGAGAAAAATTATTTGCACATACATTCAAGTTACCTCAAGGGGATTATTTTATTGGTACACCTGATAAATCGTGTCAAATATATTACATTGCTGCTCAAGGACAAGAAGCGGGCAATGCAGGTGACGAAAAGATAGTCAACTTCGGTAGTGATGTTATCGCTAATGTTGACTTCCTTATTTACGATCCAAATCAAAACACCGCTAAAACAATTGAGGAATGTCGAGCATACCTAACTTATCAAGCATCCTTCAGTACTTCTTCAGGGACAATAAAAACAACCTCAACTAATGGTATAATATATATAAACAAACCCGCCAATCTATTAAAAATAATCATATGGAATGATGCTAACAAAAATGTATATTTCGATGATGTTCTATATGTTACAGAATTTATAACTTGGGAAGCAAGTTAATAGAAAGGAGAATATTTTATGAAAACAAATATGAAAAATATAATCTTCTGTTCTGCAGTTACTATTGCAGCAGGAGTATGCTTAGGATTTATGTTAAATGGTGATTCTCCTTTTGTAGAACAAGAATCAAATTACCATATTAATGTAAATGATAATTATTCAAGATTGTTTGAAGGAACAAATGCTGATTATGACGAAAATGGCTTGTTTTATCGTGTAAATTTATCAACGGAAAAAGCCTGCGTTAGCATGGGTAAATGCACTTCTACAACGGTTATAGTTCCAGATTCTTTTGCTTATGGTGGTAAGGATTATCAAGTCACAGCTCTTGATTACAGTGCTTTTGCTAATTACACCTCTCTTACTTCAGTATCGATTCCAAATACAATTAATCTTATCGATAGTCAAGCTTTTGGAAACACTCGTTCACTAACATCATTAATTGTTAGAAACTACTCTGGTACAACATCTTCTCCACCTGGAGAGATAACAATTCCAGAAGGCATAACTGAGATTGAAGAATCTACATTTATGTTTTGTACATCCGCAACAAAGTTTAAATTACCTTCCACATTAATTACAGTAAAAGATAACGCCTTTAATTCTTGCATCAGTGTAAATTCTGCTTTTGGTTTTGCTTCTTCTGTTAGAGAAATTGGATATAGTGCTTTTGCTTATTGCGAAAATCTTCCGCGTGTAACCTTAAATAAAGGCATCACTACTATTGGAGATTATGCTTTCTATAAATGCAAAAACTTAAGATTTATTTTCGTTCCTAAATCAGTAACTTCTATGGGTAATTATGTTTTTAGAGGCTGCTATTCTGGTGCTTCAACATATATGGAATTATCTGAAACAGATTATACAAATAGTGAAATGTATAAAGCCAACCCAACGTGGAGATATGTATATAATACTGGAACAAATGATATTTATTTAAATCTTCAATATGGCTTTGCAAATGTTCTTCTTTCAGATGATGGTCTATATTTGTATACTTATATTGACACTTCAAACGCTAATGTTGATTTACGTTATGAAATTACAATAATTAAGTATCTTGGAACAACACTATCTAATGTAGATATTCCAGATACATTTCCTATTGATGATGCAAAATCAGCTTATGGAAGAACATTGGTTTTAGATATAAATTCTTTTGTAAATCGATCAGAAATCTCAACATTAACATTGCCTGCTTACCTTACTGACATAAATATTTATGCCTTTTATGGTTGTACCGGATTAACCTCTATAACCTTCAATGATACTTTGGAAAGAATTGGTGAGTATGCTTTTTCAAATACAGCAACAGCTGATGCTAATGCTATAACTTCAAATGTAAACACAATAACGCTCACATTTCCTTCATCACTAAAAACAATTGGAACCGGCGCGTTCTTGGGGTATACAAAAGCAATAGTTGATTTTACTAACGCATCTAGTTTAACATCGATTGGTGAAAACGCATTTTATAATTTAAATATTCAAGGAACCAGCTATTCATTAGTATTTCCAGTTCCTAACACAGAATTAACCATTATGAAGAATGCCTTTGGTTGCGGAAAATTCTCTTCTATTTCATTTAATAGTAATACAAATACAAGTAGCAAAGTAATTATAAGTGAGTATGCTTTTAATAACTGCTCAAGTGTTACTTATATTTCGTTAAGTAAAAATATCACATCAATAGGAAATTACGCCTTTTCTATTAATACTTCTTCTAATTCAGTATTAAGCTATGTATATTTACCAGTAACAAACAACAAGATTACACTATCTAATTTCATCTTTAGCAATCATTATAAAGCTGTTTTATATACTGCTTTTGCTGATGCTAATCATAATTTTACCTATACGCCAGGAGATAATGATAGTGGTATAAATAACGCTAACTCCAACTTAGTTTTGAGCAAAGATACTCTTACGAATGGAAGCGGATATGAATTAAGTTATACACGTGGAGGAACAACAATCTCAGTATTTAAAGTTCAGAATATGCTTATAACATACTCAATTAGTTCTTTCGCAGATGGAGTATATACGTATAACGGACAATATAGATATGTAAAAGCAAATAGTGGAACCGAAATATGGATTACACAGTATTTATCAGGAACAAATATAACAATTCCAGACACTTTAGAAAGTTTACCAGTTACAACAATATGCAACTATGCTTTTTTTAACACTTCTATTACAAAAGTGACCACAGGTACAACAAATCTTAAAACTATTGGAACAGCAGCATTTGCAAACTGCAAATCACTAAATTTATTCACTACTGGTTCAACATCCGTCAGTGACTTTGCTTCAAGTATAACTTCGATTGGAAAATACGCTTTTTTCCAATCAATACTAAATTATGTTTCTATTGGGGAAAACGTTAGTTATCTCGGCGAAACAGATTATACGCAAAGATATTATGATAGTTCCGGCGATACTACAGCTAAGAATATAATTACTGCATTTAAATATTGCGACAAAATAACAAGCTTTCAAATTAATTCTGGAAATACAACTTATGTGGGGACTGATTCAGTAACAATTAATTCTGTAACATTTTATCCTCCTGTTATATATAAGAAAAATGTTGATAATACAACTTATACATTGCTAACTTCGTTTGGAATGTATCTAAATAGTAAGAGCTCAACAACATCATGGTTTACTACAACTACATATACATATTTAATTAAGGATAATACTACTGCAATTTATAACTATGCTTTCGTTAATACATTATTTGTCTATCTTGAAGCCCCAAGCACTCTTGAATCTATTGGAGCAGCCGCTTTTGCTGGAGTAGAATCTGACATAAATGGCTTTTCATATAATGGTACAAAACTAAAAAGTTTTAAACTTACTAATCGATCAACAAGCAAATTAGCTCACCTAGGAAACTTTTCTTTCTATGGAGCTACTAGTATGACAACATTTGATTTACCTATTAAAATTGATACAGAAGATGAAGCTAATCCATTCTTAGGTTCATATTGTTTAAGAGGATGTAAAACTTTACCATCTTTATATTTACCTTCAGGATTAAAAATCGTTCCTGGATTTATGTTTGACCAGTGCGATAGTATTGCTACAGTTGTAATTCCAGATACAGTTACAATTATAGGTACTGTTGCGTTTTGGGGTTGCAAAGCCTTAACAAAAATTGCACCAACAGAAGCTGAATTAAGCAATATTAGTACAGGAACTATAAAATTACCAAAAGAATTACTTGAATTAGGAAAAAGATATGGAAACCATACTGGTGAAGTTTTCACCGGATGTACAAAAATCAATTACGTTGACTTACAAAGTTCAGCTATAACAGTAATAAATTTTGAAACATTTAAAAATTGCAGTAATTTAATAGCGGTATATAACTTTCCTACAAGTGTTACTTCAATTAATAGCAACGCATTTTTATCTTGTTCAAGCTTAAAAGGTCTCACCACTGGTACAAGCGCTACTTCTACAATAAAAATTCCTTCTGCAATAACAATGATTGATACTTCTGCATTTCAATCATGTTCTTCGATTACAAATTTGAATTTTTCATCAGCTTCAAATTTAGTTACCATTAATAATAATTCTTTTAGATCGTGTTCTTCTATTTCAACTATCACATTTACGAACGCTTCTAAATTAAATGCTATTAATGATTCGGCATTTATGTCATGTACTTCTATAAAATCAATATCTTTTTCCGGAGTAACATCTTTAAAAAATATTAATTTAAACGCATTCAGCGGGTGTACTAGTCTTGCTACGGCAGATTTTACCGGTGCGACATCATTGATTGCAATTAGACAGTCTGCTTTCCAAGGAGATACTGCTTTATATTCCATAAAATTTAGCAGTGCAAATGCGAATTTTAATTTAATCGGTACCTCAGCGTTTTCCGGATGTACAAACTCAAATTTTACAGTAGTAGATTTATCTGCTTGTTCAAAACTAAGTAAAATCAATTCAAATGCATTTGAAAAATGTGCATATTTAACTACTTTTATTTTCCCTACATCAACAACAGCGTTAACTCTTGAGCCAAACGCATTCAATGGATGTACACGACTTAATAGAACATCAGCAGATACCGCGAACTACTTCTACATTCCAGAAAAGGTAACATTACTAAATAACAATCTTTTCAAAAATTGTACAGCGCTTGTTCATGTTGTAGTACTTAACAAAGATATTAAAATGAACAACACAATATTTTCAGGATGTACATCACTTTCAAGAGTATATTTAAAATCAACGTTGAATCAGTACACAACACTAAAAGACAATAATAGCATCAGCACTTCCTGGTTTGACGGGACTCCAAGTTCTGCAAAAATGGTTTTCTACTCAGAAGGAACCCCAGATGTCGCTGGATATATATATTGGCATTATGTTAATAATGTTATTACAGAATATTAAACAAGCAGTAATAAAATAGTGTTGACACAATCACTCAAGTAATGTATGATTATTAAGTAAAATAAATCACGGAAAGTTCGAGTTCCCACTCACACCTGATTCAAGTAAGTTTGAATAGGTAAATGCCACAGATAAAATATCTAGGAATTATAGCGGGATAACGAATGTTGTCCCGCTTTTATTTGAATTAGGAGGTAACGCTTATCTTTATACCAGATCAAAGACCACCATTAAGGAAAGGTCCAAAAGAATTAGTCAATGAGAACATTCCATTCTCGCAAATCTTAGTAATTGGAAATGACGGACAGAAACTTGGAGTCATGTCTAAACGCGAAGGGTTACAACTTGCTGAAGAACAAAATTTAGATTTATTTTGTATTGCTCCTGGTGCTAAACCAGCTGTATGTAAGATTATGAACTATTCAAAGTTCAAGTTTGACAAAAAGAAGCAAGAACGTGAGAATAAATCAAAACAAGCTCGCCCAGATTTAATCAAGGAAATCAAGATTACACCATTAACAAGCGCGCATGATATTGAAACAAAAGTTAATCAATCCGCTAAACTTTTAGCAAAAGGTTGGAGATTAAAGTTAACAGTCTTCTTAAAAGGAAGAATGGTTACAAAAACCGATACCGCCGCTGAAGCATTAAACAAAATGATTGATATGCTCAAAGACATTGGTATTGTCGATAAACAACCAACATTAGAAGGCAGACAATACTTCTGCTACATGTCACCGATCAAAAAGAAATAGGAGGAAATTTCGATGTCAAAAGTTAAAATGAAGACAAAACGTGCAGTTGCCAAACGTTTCAAAGTTACAGCATCAGGCAAAATCAAGAGAGGTAACCAAAATACTTCTCACTTAGCATTAAGCAAATCTCAAAAGAGAAAGAGACATTTACGTAAATCCAGCTTAATGAGCAGAGCAGATACAAGACGTTTAAGCCGTCTTATCGCTAGATAATGAAAGGGAGAATTTAAAATGAGAGTTAAAGGTGGAACAATTACACACGCAAGAAGAAAGAAAGTTTTAAAATTCGCTAGCGGCTACTTCGGCAGTAAACATCGTTTATTCCGTACAGCTAATGAAGCAAGAATTAAAGCTTTAGCATATTCATATGTCAGCAGAAGATTAATCAAACGTGATTTCCGCAAATTATGGATTACCAGAATTAATGCTGCTTGCCATAAAGAAAATATTTCTTATTCAAGATTTATGAATGGCTTAAAGAAAGCTAATATCAATCTTAACAGAAAGATGTTATCCGAAATCGCCATTGCAGATGAAAAAGCTTTTGCTAATTTAGTTGAACAAGCTAAAAAAGCTTTAGCAAAATAATTTCTATTTAAACTTAACCACACATCGCTTTGAAGTGTGGTTTTTTAGTATAATAAAATGGAGGAGATAATTTATGAAAAGAAACAAACTTATATTTGCATTAGTAGGGATATTTATTATTTCGTTATCTTCCTGTCAGTTAGGCGGAATTAAGAATTCAGATGTTCCTAGTATTAGTTCATCTATTCCTACTTCTGTTACAAATGAAGGAACTAGCTTAACATCAACAACAATAGGTAGTACACCTCAATCTACTACTGATCCAACTACTTAAAATCCATTAACAAGTGTCTCGACTACGGGAACACCTACTTCTTCACCAAGCACCAGTAATCCTACGACATCTCCTTCAACTAGTACATCACATGTTGATGAATTGCTATATGATGATTTATCAATTAACTTCTTAGAATTTGGAAATTATAATGCGGGAGATTCTGTTTTTATTAAAGCAGGTGACATCGATATACTAATTGATGCTGGAAGTAAAGTAGATTCATTGAAAACCATCGATAATTTTATCGATAAAAACTGCGATGATGGAGTTCTAGAATATGTTGTCGCCACACATGCACATGAAGATCATATTGCTTGTTTTGATAATAAAAATGGGGATGGAATATTCTACAGATACGAGATTAAAAACATCATTGATTTTTCACTAAAGAATACTAATTCAAACATTAGTAAAGCTTATATTTCAAAAAGAAATGAATTAGTCTCAGAAGGCACTATTCATCACACAGCAGATTATTATTTCACAAAAAATACAACAACAGATAAATATGAACCAAATTCATATAACCATATTGAATTAACAGATACTATATCAATGGATATTCTATATAACTACTATTATTTCAACACAAGTTCAGACGAAAATAATTACTCCGTCTCAGTAATGATTAATCAGGGTGAAAATAATCATTTTATGTTTACCGGAGACTTAGAACAAGATGGTGAAACTAAGATGGCAAATTATTATGCATCCAATGGTAATTTACCTCATGTCAAACTATTTAAAGGCGGACATCATGGTTCAAAGACATCTTCAAACGAAGTATTATTAAGTCAAATTACTCCAGAAATTTGCGCAGTTTGTTGCTGCGTAGGAAGTGATGAATATTCCAATAATACTGATAATCAATTTCCTACTCAAGATTTCATCAACCATATTGCAAAATACACAACAAATGTATTTGTAACCTCCGTTGTTAAATATGAAACAACCAATGGAAAATTATATCCATCTAAGAAATTTGAATCCTTAAATGGAATAATTACTGTACGTGCTGACGGAACAGGAAAAGTATTTGTAAAAGGGTCAAACAACACTACTAAACTAAAAGACTCCGAGTGGTTTAATATGACAATCATGCGAACAAAGGGTAATAGTACTGGCGTGAACAATAGAGTAGATGATGTTATAGGTAAAGTTCGAACTTGGCCTACAATAACATCTATGTATACGACATTCAACCAAGGATAAAAAAAGGAAGAAGGGTTTAAAATAACTCTTCTTCTTTTTTAATAAGTCTTGATTCAATATTATCAATTGCTTCTCTAATAAGAGGTTGAAAATCAAATTTTGATTCAATCTCTTGTATTTTTTCCATACTTGGTTTTGTAGTTGGATTTACCACTTTAAAAATAGTGCAGCAATCTTCAAATGGTCGAATAGAGATATCATAAGTATCTATTTGCTTTGCTATCTTAATAATGTCAACCTTATCGTAAGTTGCAAGTGGACGAATAAGTGGCATTCTAAGCACTTCTTCAATAGCACGCATTGAATGAAGCGTCTGTGAGGCAACTTGACCAATGCTTTCACCAGAGCCTAATACTAAGTCCTTATGAGCACACGCGACTCTAGCTGCAATTTGAAGCATGATACGACGCATAATAGTAATCGCGTAAGAACTTCCTGCAACTTCATAGATTTTTTCTTGAATCTTAGTAAACGGAACAATATATAACTTTACCGCTGGTTGATAGATATTTAATTTATGAACCAAATCTTCGATTTTTACTAAAACTTGATCCGAGGTATATGGTGGGGCAGCAAAATGAATCATCTCAAGTTTGACTCCTCTTTTCATCATTAAATATGACGCTACAGGAGAATCAATGCCGCCAGAAATCAACATCAAGCCTTTACCAGCTACTCCAACCGGATAACCGCCAATTCCTTCATAAACTTTAGAATACATATATACAACATCTTCTCTAATGGTAATGTTTATTTTTAGCTCAGGATCATGGACATCAACTTTCATCTTTCCGTTTAATGTTGAAAGAATTAAGCCAGCAACTTGTCTATTAATATCATCTGAATGATAAGAAAATAACTTATCGACTCTTTTAGTAATGACTTTAAAAGATTTAGCATCACTTTCACGCGCCATATCTAAGGCCTTAGCTTTAATTACATCAATATCTCTAGGTAAAGATTCAACTAAAGAAAATGAAGTTAAGCCTGGCACTTTCGCAATGATGTCTTTGACATCATCAAATGGGACAGAATGAAGTTCAATATAAATATGATCATGTCTCATTTCATATGTTAAACCCTTTACATCCTTTAAAGCTTCCTTGATATTTTGCCCTAATTTTTTTATGAAATCTTTGATGTTTTTCCCTTTTGTCGATAACTCACCAAAGCGTACCATTACAATGTCTTCCGAATAATTCATATGATTTATTCCTCTCTTTTAACCGTCTTAAACACTTCTTTTAAGCCCGAAATAAACTTCTTTCCATCCTCAAGTTCTTCCGAACCTTCAAAGCTTAATCTAATAGCATTTGAAGCCTGCTTCTCTGAATAACCCATAGCTTCTAAAACGCTCGAATCCGCATGTGCATGTTCAGAGCAAGCCGATTTAGTAGATACGTATATATCTTTGTTCGATAAAGCTTCAACAATAACCGAAGCCTTATGCTTTAATAAAACAAAATTTAATATAAAAGGTAAACTGTCACAAGAAGATACTATTTGAACTTCATCGCTGAGTTTACTAAGTTCGTCACGCAAATACTTATTTAATTCTCGCGCTTTCTTTTCTCTTACAGCAAAAGAACTAAAATAAAGTCTTATTGCGGTAGCTAAGGAACAAATTAATGGTGCGTTTTCAGTTCCAGGTCTAATTCCATGTTCTTGACTGCCGCCATTAAATACCGGATTTAAAATAACTCCCTTAGACTTAATTAACAATCCAATCGATTTTAATCCTTTAATCTTATGTGATGACATCGTAGCAACATCAAGTAAAGAATAATCAATGTTAGTCTTACCAACTGCTTGCGTAACATCGCTCATAAATATCGCACTGGATAAAGAATGAACAATCTGACTTATTTCTTTCAAAGGATATATAGTTCCAACTTCATTATTAACACCCATAATTGATACTAATATAGTATCTTTTCTTAAAGAAGATTTTAATTCATCTAAATTTATTTCTCCGAATTTATTAACATTGAGATAAGTAACTTCAAAGCCTTCTTTCGCTAAGCGAGTAAAAACGCCTTTAACCGAAGGGTGTTCTACTGAAGTAGTAATAATATGACGTCCTTTGTTTTTGTAATGTTCGCAAATTCCTTGAATAGCAATGTTATTAGATTCGGTTGCGCCAGAAGTGAAAATTATTTCTTGTGTATTACTTAACTTAAAAAATGACGCAATTTGCAAACGCGCTTTTTCTATGTAATTATTAGCTTCTAAACCTTTGCCATTGGTAGCGGCTGGATTTCCAATTAATGTATTAACTAATTTTACGTATGTATCTAAAACTTTAGGATCAACTATGCTTGTGGCTGCATTATCAAAATAAATCATTTAGTTTCTTCATTTCCCCATTTTTTATAGATTTGAATAGCTTGATTATATGAGCGGGTAAAATCAGCTTCCAAAAAAGACTTTTCAGCAACCTCAAGTTGTTGTGAAACTTCCGTTGCTTTTCTTCTTATATTATTATCATAAACAATAGCATCTTCTGCTTTTGTTGAAAAATCAACACACTCAGCAATATCCTTATTAAGGTTATTAATATATTCAACTGCTTCATTATAATTGTAATTAAGTTTATTAACATCTATTGGAGTCACACGCAATGAATTATCTAAATTAGATAATTTATTTATTGCCATTTCAATACGAGGAGCCATAACATCACTTAAAGCTTGAACATCAACTTTTCTAACATTGTATTCACTCTTACGCAATTGAACATATGCTGAACGAACATAATTAAAGCTCTTCTCACAATCTCTCTTTAACCCTAATAGGTAATCGTGAAAATCATCAAAAGCTTTTTGAATTTTAGATATTTTATCTTGGAGATCTCTTAAATTCTTTAATAAAATTGTATATGGTTGTTTAGTAGAAGAATTTAGATACATATCTAACATTCTTTTTTTAGTAGACATATCATCGATCATATCTTTGATTACTCGCATTTGATCAATATATGTTTGATTAATAACATAAGCTTTAGAATAAGTAGGTAATGAACGATTCAAATTAGCATATTGCTTTTCCGCTTCATATGTCGAATTAGAGATAGAATCTTGTTCTTTATCAAAAGCTTTTTTAGCTTCTTTTTCTTTATCAAACAAAGTGAATATTTTACTTATTTCTAGACTGATGCTGTTAAGTTTATCTCCTACTCCAGTAATAGAAAGAGTATTAAGCTTGTTTTTACAATCCTTAACAATTTCATTCATCTTTTCAATTTTCGATTTAACAAGTAAGTTATGAAGAGGATAATTCTCTTTTTCCATCGCTAAATAAGTATCACTCAGTTCTTTAATCTTTTCCGGGATTACTTTATCAGTTAACGCATTGAGATAAGGAATATCATTAGTAACTAAGTTTGTTGCGTTTAACAACTTTTCAATCTCAGGAATACTTTTTAACGCTTCGTTATACTTAGCTTCCGTTAACAAGTCTTCAAATGTAGAAAACAAAGATGAGATATGATTAAAAAGAAAATTGAATGATTTAGATAATGAAAGTAAAGCGGTGGAATTTTTTTCATACCACTCCTTCAAATTTCTAAATTTTTCTTTTAACGGAACTATTTTAGAACGGCAATCTTCTTCTTTCTTCATGATTGATTGTAAATCAGAATTAAGTAATTTTGATTCTTTATCAAACTCGTCCATCGATGTGCGAGTCGACTCAATTATTGATGGAAGTTCTTTATAATCTTTTTCATCGATTAATTTTTTCAATGAATCCACTGCGCAATAACAGCATTTATCATTGCTATTTAAAATGTTTGAGAATCTTTCTTGAGAAGAAATATATATTTGTTCATAATCCTTGTTATGTTGAGAAATAACTTCAATTCTTTTAATCATATTTGAACAATCAATAGAGAAGGTATCGTGAATATTATTGTATTTATATTCCAAATCACGAACTTGATGTCTCATTCTACGGCGAGTCAATACAAAAGACACAAAAATAATTAGAGCGATAAATACTACTGCACTAATAACTAAAACCGCTATAAACCAACCTTCTTTAAAAAGGTTCTCTATTAGTAAAAACATTAATTAAAAACTCCTTAAGAAAATAATTTACTTCTTTGTTGAACCTCTAACAGCAAATTGAGATTTAAATCTATAAACCTTTTGTTCGAGATTTCCCTTCAATAACTTTGTCAACATACGCATAGCGATACTTCCCACTTCAAATAAATCAATTTCAAGAGAAGAGACTTGTGGTCTTACAATATATGAATACTTAGTACCAACAACAGAAATAACTTCAACATCTTCAGGTACCTTAACTCCTAAATCAGTTGCTGCATTAATTACAGCACAAGCTAAAGAGTCACGTGGACAAATAAATAAGCCTTTACGATGGGTATCAGATTCAAAATATACTTTCATATCTGAATATAATCTTTGGTATGAATCATCACAATGAATAAGTTCAATGCTCTTACCAACAGAATTAGAATATGAAAGGACAGAATCTCTTAAATTATCCATCATATTACCAGCCATAGATATATCTAAAAACTTAATATTATCATTTTCGTTTTCATAATAATTTTTTACTATATCAATAAGAGTGGAATTGTAATCAAGAGTGATTGAAGAAAGGTTGTCACCGGACATTTCATGACCAATAACAACAAGAGGAATATTGTATTTTTGAATTGTTTTGATTTCTGTTTCATCAAGTTCATCATCAAATATAACCGCTCCATCAACATGAGAAGTAATTAACTTTTCGATAACCGAGGCCGCATCTTCTTTATTTCTTCTTGCAACAAATAATGTCGTTTGATAACCATATATTTTAGCAATATCAGTCATACCTGAAAGCATATTACAAATATAAACGTAATTTGTTCCTGGTAAAACAATACCGATATTTGTTGATCTATTAGTTGCCAACCCTTGAGCTAAAGCACTAGGTTTATATCCTAATTTTTCAATTGTTTCTTGAACTAAGCGACGTGTTTTTTCCGTTACATTACTTTGTCTATTAATTACTCTTGAAACAGTTGCTAATGAAACGTCCGCAGCCTTTGCGACTTCATAAATAGTTACTCTATCTTTAAAATTACTTGCCATATACTTCCATCCTTTATGAAACAAAAATGTAAATTTGTTTCTCACTTACATTTATTATACATCATTCTCCTTTTAAGTGACATCATTTTTGCAAAAAAATCAAAAATGTTAAATTATTAACGCTTTAAACATTTACAAAAAAAATACCACAGAAGAATTTCCTTCCATGGTATTGCTATTATTTATAACTAATAATTAATAGATTTCATGTCCGTTTTCATCGCACAAAACAAAATACGCTTGTGGATGAGCACAGACTGGACAAATTTTTGGAGCGGTCTTGCCAACGTGTATATGTCCGCAATTTCTGCATTTCCAAATTTGAACATCTTCTCTAATAAAGACTTTATCCGTCTTTAAATTTTCAAGAAGATCTCTATATCTCTTTTCATGTGAAGCTTCAATTTTTGCAACACCTTCAAATTGTGCTGCTAATTGTAAGAAACCTTCCTTGCGTGCTGTTTCAGCAAATTCTTTGTACATTTCTGTCCATTCATAGTTTTCGCCTTCAGCTGCAGCTAATAAACATGAAGCTGTATCGCCTACTTTACCACCATGGAGAGCTTTGTACCAAAGTTCAGCATGTTCTTTCTCATTAGCAGCAGTTTCCAAGAAAATAGCTGATATTTGTTCATATCCTTCTTTTTTTGCTACTGAAGAAAAGAAAGTATATTTATTTCTTGCCTGCGATTCTCCTGAAAAAGCAACTTCTAAATTCTTTTCTGTTTGACTACCTTTTAATTCCATAATTGATTAGTCCTTTCTAACTATATTATTATTCAAATAAAATATAAAGTCAATTGTAGTGCGACTAAAAAAAATAAATGATACAATACATATTAGCGGAGGCTTATACCATGAATAAAATAAATAAAATAATAGACTTATTAAATAAATCCCATTCAGTTTTCCATGTAGTGGAGAATATGAAAAATGAATTGCTATCTAATGGATTTATCGAGCTTAATGAAAGTGAACCTTTCATTCTTAATAAAGGTTCATCTTATTTTGTAACGCGTAACGATTCTTCTCTCATTGCGTTTAAAATCCCTTCTTCTATTGAAAATGTTCACTTTCAAATAGAAGCCTCTCATACGGATTCACCTTCATTTAAAATAAAACCAAATCCAGTATTGAATATTAATAATTCCATTTCATTAAATGTTGAACCTTATGGTGGAATGATAATGTCCACCTGGTTAGATCGCCCTTTATCATTAGCTGGACGAATTGTTTACCAAGATGAAACAGGAAATGTTAGTTCAAAAAGTTTTGATATAGATAGAGATTTACTATTTATTCCTAATGTTGCAATTCATATGAATCGTGAAGTAAACTCCGGGTACAAATTTAATCCGGCCGTGGATTTAATTCCCCTTTTATCTTCCTCTTCTAATTTTGTCTTTAAATCTTTTATTGAAACCGAAGCGCGTATTGCAAAAGATTCTTTATTATCTTTTGATTTATTTTTATATAATCGCGACGAGGCTAGAGTCTGTGGATTAAACAATGAATTTTTATCATCACCAAGAATTGATAATCTTACTTCTTGTTATTCTTCATTATTAGGTTTAATCGAGTCTTTACCTTCCTCCATCAACGTATTAGCTGCGTTTGATAATGAAGAAGTTGGAAGTCTTACCCGTCAAGGAGCGGATTCAACTTTTCTTGAAAGTATTATATCTCGAATAAGTCCCTCCTTAGGTTTATCGAAAGATGAATATTATCAAGCTATATCTAAATCATCATTATTAAGTATTGATAATGCACACGCTATTAATCCAAATCATCCAGAATATGCCGATCGCACATCTGCAGTTCTAATTAATAAAGGTATAGTAATTAAGTACAACGCTAATCAATCATATACGACTGATTCATTATCATCTTCTATTGTAAAATCGTTATTATTAAAAGATAAACTTAATTATCAAGAATTTACAAATAGATCTGATTTACGTGGTGGTTCTACCTTAGGTAACATTTCAAATAACCATCTTTCTTTAGTCTCAATTGATATTGGGTTACCACAGTTAGCTATGCATAGTTCAAACGAACTCTGCGGAGTAAAAGACCTTAAAGATATGCTTATTCTTACAAAAAAATACTATGATTCTTCAATCATAGTAAATAACAGCAATATTGAAATAAAATAAGTCTAACAATATCCTTGTTTATCTTCGTAATAATTAATCGTATTATTATCTAGGAGTTGTTTCAAAACACTTACAACATTTTCATCTAGTTTTTTACCCATTGACTCCATTATTTGGATTGCTTCTTTCGCGGTATATTTATTTCGATATACTCTATCACTTGTTAACGCATCAAATATGTCGGCACACGTTAATATTCTAGTTTCGATATTTATCTCCTCACCTTTTAATCCATCTGGATATCCGGTTCCATCTAAATACTCATGATGATGTCTAATCAAAAATGAAATATCCTCATCCAATTTATCTTTTACTATTTCGTAAGAATATACTGGATGTTTTTTTATCTCATCAAATTCATCTTTTGTTAGTTTTCCTGGCTTATTTAATATTTTCTCACTAATCATTGATTTTCCTATATCATGAAGGGAACCCGCTAAAGAAATATGAGAAATATCTTTATGTGGAATTAGCGCATTAGCAATTTTACTTGCTAAACGTCCAACTCGAGAATTGTGATTTTTAGTATATGGATCGTTAATTTCAGATTTTTCAATCATGCTAAATAATTCATCGCTGTTATCTGCAATAGTAGAATTCGCCGCGGTTAAACTTATAACCAATGATTTAGGAGCAATTCCCCAAATTGAAAAAGCTCCATAGCCCAATATTCTTACAGAATCATACTGATCTAAAATATACCTTTTGTCACCAACAACTATTTCAATTTTTCCATTCAAAACAAAATAAATATTCTCTTGTGGATACTTTTCTTCGCCATCTTTGTAATTATTAACACCAACTCCAGACTTACTTAAAATTAGATAATGACTTACTTTTAAATCAGTGTCATTATAAATAAAGCAAGACTTTGCCTCATTTCCATCAATGATGTCTTTGTTGTGCTTAATAAGTACTTCCATATTGTTTTCTCTTTTTGATTTAGATTATAACATTAATAATTATTTAAGCAAAACAAACATGTAAATTATTGTTTAAAAAAAAAGATCTTTATCTTCTTATAAAATTCAAATAAAGATCTAAATTGGATTTTAAAATTATTATTTACATCTGCCACCACAGCAGCAAGTAGTCTTATCAGACGCTTTTTCAATAAGTTCTTTCGCTTGATTGACATTTAACGCTCGTCCTGCAGACATTACTTTACCATCAATTACTAAACCCGGAGTTGCCATTACTCCTAAAGACATGATTTCATCCATATCAGTAACATGAATTACTTCATCTTCTAAACTTAATTCTTTTACCGCTTCTACTATCGCTTCATAATTAGCGGTAGACTTTTTACAACAACCACCTAAAGCTTGAATTTTCATTTTGTTTTCCTCCTATAACTGAAAATTTCATCATATATCCTCAATAATATTGATATGAATAATTATCAAAATATTATTTAAGAATCATTTTGTACTTCTTCTCTACTAATAACTTTATTAATTAATGATGTTTCTAATATCTATCACCATTTTACTTCTATATCTATTTGTCACTTTTACTAACATCAGCATTACAGGCACTTCTACTAATACTCCGACTACAGTTGCAAGACTTACTCCCGGGTTCAAAGGAAATAAGGCAATTGCAACAGCTACTGCTAGTTCAAAGAAGTTGCTTGTCCCAACAAAATTAGCAGGAGCAGCGATATCATACGGTAATTTTAATAACTTGCTTCCAAGAGCTGACACCATAAATATCAATAAAGTTTGTAATACTAATTGAATAGCTATTAATAATATATGAAGTGGATTATCTATAATAACTGCTGACTGCATTGTGAATAAAAGAACTAACATAACTAATAATCCCACACTGGTAAAAGGATCTAGTTTTTTTATTACTTTTTCTTCCAGATATTCTTTTCCTTTTTTCTTAATAATAATCAGTCTTGTTATTACTGCAAACACCAAAGGAATAACAATAAATAAAACTATTGATATAAACAAAGTTAACCATGGAATTGAAAAGCCACCTATTCCCAATAACAAACCAACAATAGGAACATATAAGAAAAGAATAATTAAATCGTTTGTTGCTACTTGTACAAGCGTATACGCCGGGTTTCCTTTAACAAGAGAACTCCAAACAAAGACCATTGCTGTACATGGGGCAGCACCTAACAATACAGCTCCAGCAATGTAATCTTTTGCTAAATCCGCAGGAATAATGCTACTGTATATTATTTGAAAAAATAACACGGCAATTCCAAACATCGTAAACGGTTTAATTAACCAATTAACCGTCCAAGTTAAGAACAATCCTTTCGGTTGATCTTTGATTCTTTTTATACTAGTAAAGTCAATTTTTAACATCATTGGATAAATCATAAACCATATTAATACTGCAATAGGAATATTTACATTGCCTATTTCCAGAGAAGATAGAAATCTACTAAAATTTGGCAATAAATACCCGATTAAGACTCCCAATGACATAGCTAATAATACCCATATTGTTAGGTATTTTTGAAATAAATTTATCTTGCTTTCTTTCATTTTATTTCTCCTATATTAATAAATAACCAAACGCATTAAATAAGTAACCGATAATAATAATTCCAGCAATAACAATTATCATAAACGAGAATAATAATTTTGGTTTTACCGCTTTTCTTAGCATTATTAACGATGGTAACGACAACGCAGTAACACTCATCATAAAAGCTAAGATAGTTCCAAGACCTGCGCCTTTATTAAACAACGCTTCCGCAATAGGTAAAGTCCCAAAAATATCCGCATACATTGGAACACCTAAGATAGTTGCAAGTAAGACTCCGTACCATGAATCAGTACCTAACAAACTTGTTATCCATGTCTCAGGAATAACATTATGAATAACACTACCAATTCCAACTCCTATTACAATGTACCAAAATACTTTCTTATATGTTTGCACCATCTGATCTTTGGCATATTCTAATCTTTCTTTTCTCGATAACGAAGGAGAATCTATATCTACGACTGCTTTTCCATTAGTAACAAAATCTTCAACGTATTTTCCAAGCCCTGTTTTTTCAATTATAGTTCCACCGATTACAGCTAAAATTAATCCAACAACGACATATGCAATAGCGATTGGCCAACCGAAGAAACCTACCAACAACATTAATGAACCTAAATCAACTAAAGGGCTCGAGATTAAAAAGCTAAAAGTTACACCTGAAAAGAGCCCCGCTCTCGTAAAGCCAATAAATATTGGAATTGAAGAACATGAACAAAATGGTGTTACAGTGCCAAGCAACGCTCCAAGAATATTTGCGCCTATCCCATGATATTTTCCTAAAATCTTTTTTGTCCTTTCGGGTGGAAAATATGATTGAATATAAGATATACCAAAAATCAAAACGCAAAGTAAGATTCCAATTTTTATAAAGTCATAGATAAAGAACTGAATTGATGACTCTAATTTGAATTGCCATGAAGTAACATCATAACTACCTCCAATAGAAACTACCATTTTGCCAATTAATGAATTTAGCCATTTCATTCCAAGTACTTGATCACTTAAAAAATCCCATGGCACTTTTGCAACGTCCCATCCTGCAAATACCCCAATCAATACATTAATGATTACTATTGAAACAATAACCCCAATAAAAATTTGAAGTTTGATATTAATTCTCTTCTTTTCCATATATTCTCTTTCTTGTCATATTGATAGTTATCAATATATAACTTAAAAATAAAAGCCTTATTCAGGCAGTTATTTACAACAGCAGGATTTACTATTCGAAACCTCATCGCAGATGTTATTAATATAATTTGCTATTTGATGCATATTATTTGTCACTAATGTATAGTGACACCACTTGCCGTCCTTTTCACAGTTTACTAAACCTGCATTTAGTAGCATCTTCATATGATGAGACAAAGTTCCTTGAGTAATGTTTAATTCTTCTAAGATTTTGCAAGCACACATCGTGCCGTTTTTAGATAGCATTTGTAAAATAGTTAAACGAGTATTATCATCAATCACTTTTAGCACTTCTAAAAATTCTTCATTAGTCATATTTACACCTCATATTGATAGACATAAATATTATATTTAACATATTGATGAATGTCAATGTGTTTATTTACTTTTTTATTTGCTCTATTTCTCCCGAAGCTTTAAATGCTACTTTTGCTACAATAACAGCAATGATTTCATTTATTATCGCTGCAGCTACAATCGTACCAGAAATAATGGTTGCTAAAGAAGAATCTATGCTAGTTAAAGTCGTAACAGCAATACCTGTAAATACTAATGATACTCCTGAATGTGGAAGCAACGTAAATCCAAGATATTTTGTTACAGTTGGTTCAGCTTTAGTTACTTTACCACCTAGATACGCTCTACCAATCTTTCCTAATGCTCGTGAAATAATATAGATAAAAGTAAATAGTCCCGCACCAGCAATAAGTCGGTAATCAAGTGGCATACCTAGGTTAACGATAACTATAACTAAAGAAATATTTAGAATCGGATTATATAGATTAAATAACTTCTCCAATTCTTTTTCCTCTACCATATTCACAATCACCGCACTAAACGACATACCAATTAATAGATAATTTAACGAGAATGAATTGAACATGTATTTATCAATTAATAGTCCACTTAATGTGGATAAGCATAAAAATATTGTAAAAGTTGCTAATTGGATAATATTATTCTTGATATGTTTAATAATTATACTGCATATAAAGCCGACTATTATTCCAATAACAAAAGGTAATAAAACCATGGCGATTATTAATAACGGTGAATTAGCACCACTTCCATAACAAGCACTCACAACTGAAATAACTGTTAAAAACACTACTACACCTATTACATCATCAATCGCAGCTAAAGGAATTAATGTATTAGTTACAGGACCTTTAGTTTGATATTCAGATACAATTGATAAAGCTGGAGCTGGTGCAGTAGCTAAAGCTATACCACCAAAAATAAAAGCAAGATAAATAGGAATATCAACAATAATAAAAGTAATTGCAAAAACTAACGATACAAACATGAATGTTCCAATTGATTGAATAAATGTTATTCCTATTATTTGTTTTCCTGAGGCCTTAATTTTACTAAAGATCAATTCTTTACCAATCATTACACCCGCAAAGCACTCAAAAAATTTTGTGAAAATTTTATAACCATTAGAATTTAATATATCTAAAGATACAATTCCAACAAGATACGGACCAAAAACAATTCCAGTAATTAACCAACCAAGAATTGCTGGAAGTTTAATTTTTGAAACAAGTTTGCCAACTATTAACGTAATACAAATGATTGCAAATATTTTTAAAGAATCAATTGCCATAATATTGTCGCAAGTCTTTCTATAATCTCTGTTTTCTCTTTATCACTAATATCTTTATTAATTATATTCGTAAAAACTCCATCAATAATTAGTTTTAATGATTTACCATTATCACTAACTAAAATTGATGAAATTACATCACATAAGTCTTGTTGCCTATTAGTTGCTAATCTTAAAACTGAATCGTTCAATTTATATTTGTTAAATATATTTTCATTTTGAATCGAAAATGTATCGTAATATAAATTCAACAAATCTTTTTTATTTCTTGAACCTCCATTACTTACAATATTTTCAGCACGATTTAATGCTTCATTATAATATTTGTTGTAAACAGCCATTGCTAAATCTTCATTGTCAGGAAAGATTTTGTATATGGTTTTCTTTGAAATCTTCAGTCCTTTAGCAATGTCATCTACCGAAAATTTTAAGCCATCTTTTTTTATACTTTGTATTGTGTAATCAATAATTTTATTATTCACGGAAACGAAATCCTTTCTTTTTGTTTCCGTTATATCACATGAAATAATATATTCAACAGAAATAGTTATTTTATGATTACATTGCTTAAATATTATGTTATTGCTTGATTAAAATCTTAACTTCAAAACCTAACTGTAAAAGTTATATTTTTCATTGTTAGTACTCCATCTTTAAATTATCTAATAGAAAGGATTACTTATTATGATTAACGATACATTTAAAGACTCTATTCATGTTGCTTCTAAGCAACTTACTTTTTCAGACAGACAAGCTATATATTCTTGTCTTGAAAGAGGTATGAATTTAACTGATACAGCTAAGTATGTTCATGTTTCTATTTCTACCATCAAAAGAGAGATTGATAAGAACAAGCAGTTAAAAATATTAAACATGAAAAAGACTTCTTAATTTGTAGAATTTTTTTATGTGTGTACAACAAATTAAGAATTTAACTATTAAACTCAAGTTTTTATCATTTTGTCCATTAAATGAAAGATATGTTACTTTTTTATCCCTGTTTCTCTCAAATCGTTCAAAAGTTGAGTAATCGTTCAAAAGTAGTTTACTAAAAGAAAAGAAGACCAGTAAACAGCCTAAAATCTGACTACTACTGATCTTATCAAAACTGGCGGATAGGATTTTCTTACCTTTCTGCCAAAGAAAAAAGGCCTGATAACTATGTATCAAACCTATGTTTTCATTTTGGTGGAGATGAGGAGAGTTGAACTCCTGTCCAAATAAGGCACCATCCAAACTACTACAGTTTAGTCCACTTTTATAACCATAAAAACCTAAGTGAACAAAAGGTCATTATGGTCGATAATTTTATTTTCATTACATAATAACTATCATATATGTAACTAGCCCTTCTTGGTTACACCTTACTAGCTCCGAAAGACGAGCGAGATTTAATAAGATGATGCGTGACTCAGAGAGTCAAACTTATGCTGCGATACGCTTAATTAGCAAGCAGCGGCTGCGAAAGCAGGCGCATGATTTTGATAAATTGTTTTGCCATTTATCTATTTTTAGTGATAACGTCACCGCTCGACTGCAATTCGAACTACTCCTTACCTGTCGAAACCTTTTCATCCCCAGGTAATTTACTGATACTTATTGTGAAATCTCAATAAGAAATAAAAAGTCGCGATCACTCACGACATGTTTTATAATTGGTAGCGGGGGTAAGACTTGAACTTACGACCTCCGGGTTATGAGCCCGGCAAGCTACCACTGCTCTACCCCGCGATATCAATGAGCTTCAGCGCTCGTTATTAATAATAACATAGCAATATTTTAATTGCAAGTACTAAAAACGCAATAAAACAAACAAACAATGAAAAGATAATTGAATAATTAACTTTCGTTTCTTGACTAGTTTACTTAGATAAACTAAAATCTTAAATATACATTATTGGAGGAAGCAATATGATTGTAATAACCGGAGCAAGTGCCTCAGGCAAAACAGAAACAGCAAGAGTATTAAATACTTTGTATGGGATTAAGAAAGTCGTCACACATACTACTAGAGATATGCGTAAAGGTGAAGTTAATGATGTTGATTATCATTTTGTTTCTAAAGAAAAGTTTTTAGAACTAAAGGAAGAAGATTTTTTTGTAGAAACAACGACATATAACGGAAATTACTATGGTACAAGTAAAAAAGAAATCGAAGATAACAAAGTTCTTATCGTTGAAACTTCAGGTGCTAAAGTATTTCTTTCATTAAACGATCCTCGTATCGTTTTATTCCGTCTTATCGCTTCTAAAGATATGCGTTATTCACGTATGCTCGAAAGAGGAGATAATCTAGAATCAATTAAGCAACGTCTAGATAAAGATGTCACATGGTTTGCAGATGCCAACTTTAACGATGATAGAATAATTAATATTGATACAGAAAGTTTAACTTTAAGAGAAGTTGCTGATCGTATCGTTGAACTATATCACGCTAAACTTACTGAACTCGATTCAAAGAAATAATTTTAGTAAAAAAGCTTCGACCATTTTATAAATCGAAGCTTTTTTCTTATCGCTTTAAGATGTTTTTATATAAATCAATATATTCGTTTACTCTTCTATTCCAAGAGAAGTCTTCGTTCATTGCATTTTGAATTAACGGCTTCAATTTACCATCTTTATACATTTCACACATATAGCCAATGGCATAATCAAAGCAATTTTCATCCCATGGTTCAAAAGCAAAACCAGTCGCAGTTGACCGTGAATCAAAATAACTTCTTACCGTATCTGTAAGACCTCCAACCTTTGCAACCAGTGGTAATGTTCCATAATGCATTGCAATCAATTGACCTAATCCACACGGTTCAAACTTAGAAGGCATAAAGAAAAAATCACTACCAGCATAAATTAGATGTGCAAGTGAATCGTTATATCCCATGTAAATTTTTACTGTATCAGGATAGGTTCGAGCAGCCCATTCTAAACTTTGCTCAATATCATATTCACCTTGACCAAGAACAACTAGTTTAGCATTAAGTTTATGCAATTGATCAATATTACGGCATATTCTTTCAACACCCTTTTGAGTAGTCAAACGTGAGACTATTCCAAATACTGGACCTTTTGAGTTAGGTTTAGAGAAACCCATCGCCTTTAAAAGCGCAACTTTATTAGATTTTTTTCCTTCTTCGTAATCATCTACTCCATACGTCTTAGCAATAAGCTTATCTGTTAATGGATTAAATTCATCTACATCTAAGCCATTAACAATTCCAAATAAATCATTTGCTCTAATATTAATTACATTGCCAATTCCATTAAATGATGTTTTATCATTTAGTAATTCGTTAGCGTGAGTATGAGAAACCGTAGTAATAATATCGCAGGTGCTTATTCCACCTTTTAACAATGAAACTTGATCATTAAATCTTAATAATCCACTGCTGTAATACCAGGTTGGTAGATTAAGTAAATCACCTAAAGAAGCCGGATTAAGATAGCCTTGGAAAGCCGGATTATGAATTGTTAAGACCGAGCGACATTTTACGCCCGCGTCCGCTAATAACAATGGTATAATTGCTGCTTGCCAATCGTGAACATGAATAATATCCGGATTAAGTTTTAACCTAATTATTGCTTTCTTTACTGCTAAGGAAAAGAAACAAAATCTTTCACTGTCATCTTGATAGCCATATGCATTAGAGCGATCAAAATATTGATCGCATTCAACAAAATAAAAATCGACGCCGTCTTTTAGAAGATGAAGAATATTCGCATGTGTCATTCTCCAACCTTGAACAACATCAAAAGCATCAACCCATTCATACATTTCTTGATGAGCTTTTACTTTGCTGTAAAACGGAATGAATACAGCAACTTTATTTTTCTTTTCAACAAGAGCTTTTGAAAGTCCAAAAACAACATCAGCTAATCCACCAGTTTTCACAAATGGCTGTGATTCACCCGCAGCAAATATTATGTTCATTAAACAATATCTCCTCTTTTAATTAATAAAGGCTTTTCTTTTGTACCAGAAATCTCTTTAGCATGTAAAATTTGACATTCCTTATCAACCACAACATTTGAAAGGTGCGTACCTTCAGATATATATGTACCAGATAAAATAACAGAATTCTCTACTACCGCTCCTTCACATACAATAACATCACGAGCTAAAATACTATTTTTAACCGTACCATTAATCTGTGAACCATTAGCGATAAAGGCGTTAGAAACATTGCTTGATAAGCCATATTTAGCTGGTGGAGTATCATAAGTCTTTGTGTAGATATTCCATTCATCATCAAACAGTTCATTCCAAGTATCAACATCGAGTAATTCTAAAGAGTATTTTAAATATTGTTCAAGAGTTCCAAAGCATCTTACATAGCCCTTATGTTCATAAGTATGGATTGGCATATCTTTACATAAGAGTTTAATCGTATCACGTAAATTGTAGAATGAAGATGTTTTAGCCCCAACTTGAATAAGTCCCTTAAATACTTCTTTATCAATAATATAAGTTTGCATTGAAATATTAACACGATCTTCAGTTCCTTGATTTGGAACTAAATCTTCGAGTAAACCATCGTTATTTATAACGCTAATATCTTCCCCTAAGAAGGATGTTTTAGCGTGATCAAGTTTATGATAAACAAGAGTAATCTTATTTTTGTTTTTTACATGCTCAGCAATAAGTGGTCTAAAGTCCATACGATATATTATATGAGCTGGAGCAATAACAACTACATCAGCTTGACTCTTTTTAATAAACCAAAAATTTTCTAACAAGTTATTAATATCGTGATTATAGAATCCTTGGTTTCCATATGGTTCATCATAAAGTAATGAAACGCCACCAATTTTTGTATTATCGTTCCATGCATGACCAGATCCAGTGTGTTGAACAATTGATCTAACATGTTCTTTAACAAGAATACCAATATCATCAATTTCACTATTAGTAAAATTAGATAATGAGAAATCCATAAAAGCGTATCTTCCTAAAAAAGAAGTGGAAGCAACACTACGAGTTTCCGTAAGTCCATCAATAAAAGAAGAATTATGTAAATCTAATAAACCAGTTACTTTAATCATTTTTCGTTCTCCTTAATCATTAACAAGAATTACTTCTTGTCCATCTTGTGGCTCATGTGATTCATCAACCACAATCGAGGCACCAACTATCGCGTTTTTTAAGACTACGCCAGCTTTAATAACTGTGCTTGGCATAATAACACTATTTTCAACAACCGCACCTTTTTCAATTTCAACTTCGTTAAAAATAACGGAGTGTTTTACTTCGCCATTAATAATAGCGCCTTGATTAATTAAGGAATTTGAGACTTTACCAGTCGGTCCGATAAACTGAGGTATTGAGTGAGTATCTTCAGAGAAAATACGATATTTGTTCTCGTATAAATCTAAATTACAATTACCATCTAACAAATCCATATTGGCTTCCCATAAAGAATTAATGGTTCCAACGTCTTTCCAATAGCCATCAAATTGATAAGCGTATAATTTCTTTTTGCGTGATAACAAATCAGGAATAACATTCTTACCAAAATCATTTTCAGACTCCGGATTTTTATGATCTCTAATAAGAACTTCACGAAGAACCTTATAGGAGAAAATATATATCCCCATTGAAGCTAAAGTTGATTCTGGATGTTTTGGTTTTTCAGCAAAATCAACAATACGAAGATCTTCATCCGCTTTCATAATACCAAAACGTTTTGCTTCTTCAAGCGAAACATTTAATACAGCAATAGTTAAATCCGCACCTTTGCTTATATGGAAATCTAACATCTTGGAATAATCCATTTTATAGATATGGTCTCCAGAAAGAATAGCAACATACTCTGGATTATGTTGATCCAAAAAATCAATGTTCTGATAAATTGCATCCGCGGTTCCTTTATACCATGTTGCGCCTTCCTCAGTCTGACGTGGTGGCAAATTAGTGGTAACTGATTTATTACCATCAATTCCCCAATTAGATCCGTTTCCAATGTATGTGTTTAAAGCGACTGATTCATATTGAGTTAATACACCAACACAATCAATTCCACTATTAGCACAATTCGATAGTGGAAAGTCAATTATTCTATATTTTCCGCCGAAAAAAACCGCGGGTTTAGCTATCTTCTTTGTTAAAGATTCAAGTCTAGTTCCTTTTCCACCCGCAAGTAGCATTACTACCATTTTCCTATTTCCCATAATTACCTACCTTTCTATAAAAACTATGATAATTAATAACTAGAAATACCGTTTCCTTTACTCTCAGGGGCAAAAGTGATTTCACCACTTAATGCAACTGAAAGAGCAGTAATAACTTGATGAAGAGCAACAATTGCTTCAGCTTGTCTTTCCAAAGCATCATTCTCAATTTTATCTTTTATTCCACGCGATAAATTCAATCTAAATCCATCGATGAAAATTTGTAGTCTATCACCAATTACAGATACAACTAAATCAGACTGGACGAAATTCTTTAAATCAGCTAAAGCTTCAGCAACTTTAACATTGACCGCTAAATAAATATCCGGTCCTAAAGAAGTATAGCAAACAAAATTAGCTATTCTATTGTCTTCACCGAAGCCATATTTATTAATTGTTAGCCCGTTATATTGATGTATAGAAGGACTGCCGAAAGTACGTAACTGAATTAGTCCTTGAGTACGAGCTCGCGATAAACTGGTATTAATCAAAAAGCCATCGCGCTTTTTATCTCCTAATATATATTTATATTGAACACCTTCCCATGAAAGCATTGGAGTCGAAAACTGATAAGTTTTTTCTCTTTCAGGTAAAGAAATATTCATTAAGTCTAAGTTTTTAGCATCGTCATTAGATGCAGAATCTGTTTTAACATCAATAACAATTCCGTTGATTTTTGCTTCAGCAACTAAGAACTTATAATAATCGCTCTTAAATTTCTTATTTATTTTTTTAATGTGTAATTTACTATATGTAAACCCGGCAAAGAAAGAAATCAATAAAGCAACAACTATTGATAAAATACGATAGATGTTATTAACATTTGCAAAATCAAAAATATAAGAAGAAACATCAAAGTAAACTAAGAAAGATATATTGAGCATAGGGGTCATCACATTTCCCATATATTCTGTTTGACTCAAAATATAACATAGCAAATACGCTACGCACAAAATAAGAATAAGAAAAGATATTAAAATGCTAACAAGTAAATTGTTCTTTTTATATTTCTTTTTTAACTTTATGAGTTCATCTGATTGAGAAATTACATTCTTATTCATAATGCCATCACGCCTCTATTTCTTTCTAACATCATTATACAATAGACAAAGATTATTAATCTATATTTATGTTGAATAATCTAAGGTAAAAATACCAACTTCTACGCTTTCAATGTGCGTAAATTACAAATATATGGATCTATAAGATAATTTTACGAACAACAATATTCATTTTTTATCGCAATCAAAAGGTTACATATCAAAAAAATCGCTAGAATTAACTAACGATTTTATTAATATATCTTATTGAACTTCTTTTCTTAAAAACGCTAATAAACGAGGATTCGTTGATTCTTCAAAAATATGATGAGGAGTTCCTTCATCAACAACATAACCATCAGCCATGAAGACTACTTTATCAGCAACGTTACGCGCAAATTCCATTTCGTGTGTAACTACAATCATAGTCATTCCATCATTTGCTAAGTTTTTCATAACATTTAAGACTTCTCCGACCATTTCAGGATCAAGTGCAGAAGTCGGTTCATCGAATAATAAGACTTCAGGATTCATCGATAATGCTCTAGCTATTGCAACACGTTGCTTTTGTCCGCCAGATATTTCACTGACTCGATAATTTATTCGGTCAATCATGCCAACCTTAGTTAAATTGTCTAAAGCGATAGATCTAGCAATATCATGTGGTGTTTTAAGTACTTTTCTTTGAGGAATAATACAATTATCAATAACATTGAAATTATTGAATAAATTAAACGATTGAAATACCATTCCGATTTGAGTACGAACTTTATTAATATCAATGTGTTCCGCATTTCTTTTTAAATCAGCAATTTCAGCACGGTAATTTTCAAATCTAACCGCTTTATCATCCTTATCAATCGAATTATCTTTCTTCAAAGCTTTGATTTCTCTTTTTATTTCTTTTAGTCTTAAAAATCCACTGTCATCAATTCTTCTTGTAACTCTGACCTTTTTAATTTCGGATAATTTAGCATCTTTCTCGGAATTAATATCTTCAACATCATCTTTATATGATTCAGATTTTTTATCGAGAGAATTAATTAAAACTCTAGCGTGTTTTTCTATTTCTTTAATTTTATTAATCGAGTCATGGTAATATTCCAAAGTTGTAAATAATACCTTCCCACCATCCGCTTGCTCAAGAAGATTAATGCAACGCAAGAACGTTGATTTACCACTGCCAGAAGGACCAATAATGGCAATACATTCACCTTTATTAACTTCTAAAGATATATCATTTAAGACTTTAGTAGAGCCGAAATGTTTAGACAGATTTTGAATGGACAATATATTATCACTCATGTTATCTTACCTCCACTGATTTAGCGTGCTTAAACGGATTAAGAGTAATTTTCTTTCCATCTAATTTCATCGAAATTAATTTAACTATAAATGTCGCAATAAGAGTAAGGATTAAATATATAACTGCGATAATAACATAGCCTTCAACTTTGAAATAATTTTTATTTGTGGCAATACTTACACTCGCGTATAATTCAGTAAGACCAATAACATTTAATACCGAAGAGTCTTTGACATTAACAATATATTCATTAAGAATTGTTGGTAAAGAATTCTTTAACGCTTGAGGCATAACGATGGTAAACATCGTTTGAAAATATGACATACCGGTACTACGTGCCGCTTCTATTTGCCCTTTATCAATTCCATTTAAGCCAGAGCGAACAATTTCAGCCATATACGCTGCAGTATTAATAGTAATAACAATTAATCCACAAACCATATATCCGTTAAATATCCACGCTCCTGTAATAGAAGTCCATACTGGAATAGCAAAGAAGAAAATCATCGCTTGAACCATCATTGGAGTTCCTCTGAAGAAATTGATATAACACGAGACAATTGTCTTTGCAAATCTTTTAATTATCCTAGTAATCTTTCGATCAGCTTCTTTATATTCAATATTACGAACTAATGCCAATAATATACCAAGAAACAAACCGACAAACGTACCAAATATTGCAAGAATTAATGTTGAACAAACACCGTTACCAAAAGTAACACCATAGTTTTCAAATAAATATGCAATTCTTTCCCAAAATCCCATTATCTATTCGCTCCATTAACAATGGAAGTGGCAACTGGAAGTTCAGCCGTCATCGCATCAGCCGCACCACTTGTAACTGCTGTCGCACAAACAGCAAAACTAGACATAGCATTTAAGTGAGTGATTCCAAATGAATCAACCCAAGTTTCGATAACATCATCGGTAACCGTTGATGTTTGGCTTACAATCTTAGCACCCCTAAAGTCTTCTAAGGAAGTAGCAGTAGCATATGAGGAAGATGAATTTACCACGAGAACCATTTCAGAACGATAATATTCATCGGTAAAATCAATCGATAATCTTCTTTCTTCAGTATCAGTCATACCAGCAATAACAAGATCGATAGTATTACTTGTTAATGATGGAATTAAAGCATCCCATTCCATTTTAACAACCTTTAAGTTGCAGTTTAAATCTTCAGCAATTTTACGAGCGATAGTAATATCATATCCATCGGCAAACTGACCTGATGACCCTTCAATAGGCCACGAATAATTATTCGCACTTACTTCAGTCCAGTTAAATGGTGCATAATTACATTCAAGTCCAACTGTGATGGTTTCTTTAGCTGAGTCAAATGGAGCTGTAGTAATAGCGGAATCAGATGCGATAATTTCTGCCGTTGATCTTTCAAGTGCTTCAGTCATCCATGTGTTTCTTGTAGCGGTTGAAACGGAAGATAAAGATGTATTTACCTTAGCTTTTAACTCCATATCAGTTTTTCTTAAGCCAATCGAAACTCCTAAGTCCTTTTGAGTATCACCTAATATTGTTTGATCAAAATGTACGATAGTAAGAACACTCTTTTCACCGCAGCTAGATACACCAACAACAAGTCCAGCAGCTAAAGCTAAGACTCCTAAAAATTTTGCATTTTTCATATTATTTCCTCCAATGCATTATCTATTTGCCATAAGAAGAAAAAAGCGATGGACATGTTAATGAACCATCGCTATATTGATACTAATAAATTTTTTAGTTCAACACAACAATAGCTCTCCACTTAATTAAATTAAGTGACAGTCAAATTCATCTTATGAAATTGACCAAGATCTTCTCTTAAGGATTAGAAGAAGTCTTTCGGCAACCATTCCCTTTCGCAAATGCATAACGTGAATCCTTTTCACTAGCACTTGTTACTAATTAATAATTGCGCCTCTACTTTGTGACAAATATGTTAACAATTTTTGTTAACGTTTATTTTTTTAACATATATTTACACAAATGTAAAGACTTTAGTCGAAAATAATATGTTTTTCATCTAAAAAGCGCGTTGAATTTATCAACGCGCTTAAATAATTAGTTAATTCTCTTAACTTCTTGATACTTATCAAGATAGGATCTATTCTTCTTAGTATCATGAATTGCAACAAGAACCAAGTCAACTTCTTTTGATAAATCTCGCAATTTTTCTGAAGGAGTTGATAATATTGCTTGTAAGCCGAAACTTCTGAGTAAACCAACCGCTTCTTTAATTCTGCTACCATCCATCTTTGAGAAAGCTTCATCAAAGATAACCAGTCTTAACGTATCGTTGTTAGATTGATCTTGGCAACGATAAAGTTGAGCAAAGGAAGCTAAAATTGAAATGTAGAATGGGGTTTGAGTTTCACCACCAGATTGACGTTTAAATGTACGTGCTAAGGATGATTCAACTTCGTTTTCGCCTCTTCTAACTAAAAGATCGAAAATCAAATAGGTTCGATAATCAGTAAACTTTTGAATGTTTTCTAGTATTTGAGCTTTAACATCGCCTGATTGATCAGTTGAATCAGAGATCATATTGAATAAGTCAGCCATGCTATCTTTATATTTTTCAAGATATATATCTTCTGCATCACCAACATTTAATAATAAATCATCTGTAATCATATTATAGTAATTCATATAATCTTTATTTGGCTCAACAGAGAAACGATATGAATCACGTCCGAATTTTACTTCTTTTAACGCGGTATTTAAATCGTTAATTTGTGCCTTAATTGTTTCAAAGCTTGTTCTGAGTTTATAGATGAAATCATCTTTAAATTCTTTAATAGCTTTCTTATGTGCAGAATCAATTTTGGAAGCGTAAGTTGGAAGTAAAACAGTTTCAAGATTAGTTAATTCCGAATCAAACTCTTCATTTGTATTTTCCTTTGTAACATCATAACTTAAATTGTATGTTGCCACGTACTTACTACGTAAATCCATAAGTCTGGATTTTGATGCGCCAAGTTTATTCTGAGTTTGAACATAATGAGTTTGAGCATCGGTAACAATTTGATTCAAAGATAAATTCTCCATCGCATTAGCGAAGAAAGGATCAAACTTCTCTTCAACTAAAGCAGCATCAAATTTTTGTAGTTCGACCCCTTGATGAGATAGAAGATTTCTCTTATTTGGAATTAATTCGTTTTCAAGTTGAAGAATTTGAGTTTCAATTCCACCAAGTTGAACACGTAAGTTATTACTTTCATTTTCAATGGAAGCAATATCTTCATCAATAGCAGTGATTTTCTTATCGAAATCATTTACTTCACCAAGTGAACCTTCTTCTAGTTCTTGTTCGTATCTTTCGACTTCATCATCCAAGGTTTTCATCTTTGGTGAATAATCGTTAATATCAGCCGCGAAAGTACGGGCTTGAGTAGTATTGATAACTTCAATTAAAGCAATGCTATTAAAATAATTTAGTAATTCATTGTATTTTTCAAAGTCTTTATTATATGAAGAAAATTCATCTTTTTTAGCAAGAATAGTGGAGTTATCAAGCTTAGTTCCAATAAATGAAACCTCAGCAAGTTTGATATTTAAATACCACGAGGCAAAGTTTCTATATCCGGTACAATTGGCTAAAAGTCCGTTGCCAGATTCTCTCGCTTCAGCAAAAGTATCGCATTTCTTAATACGTCCAAGAAGGAAGTTTGTATACGCTCTTGCTCCTTCATGATCGGTAATTATTTCTTCAGCCACGCTATTTGGATTCGCTTCAAAATTACGATCGATTAACTTTGCAGTATCAACGACAGAAATATTGTAATAATTATACTCACGTGCAATGCGAGCTAAACATTTAGCGGCTTCTTCATAATAATCTTCTTCCACGAAGAAGTTAAACTTTTGATTGAATATAGCAGCTTCAATAGACTTTGTCCATTTCTTATCACGAATATCTACTAAGTCGCAATAGGTCTCAACTTTCGCATGTGGATATTTTAATTTCAAATCATTTTCAAGGGCGGATTTAACTTCAAGATAAATATTCTTAAATGGTTTACGTCCACTGTTAATCTCACAAAGTTCCATATCAAGAGATGAGATGTTGCCTTGTAAATTAAAGACTGAAGTCTCCAAAGTACGAATCATCTTTGAAGCATAAGAATGATAGGAAGACATTTCCGCTTGTAATTCTTTGATTATTTCAGCACTTAATGACTTGCTATTTATAGCTGATTTTACTTCAAATATTGTTTGAGCAAATTCGTTTTGAATATTCTTAAATTCATCCAACATATTTTGTTCATCATCAGTTAAGAATGAATCATCAAAAGAAGATAAACGAGACTGGATACGTTTAATAATACTTTCATAATCGTTAATTGATGAAGTAATAGTTGCAGTCATCGTTTGATAGTTTTGTTCAATGGTTTGAATCTTCTCTAAAGCTTGATTCTTTTTAGAAATTAAAGAAGAAGAAAGCGAATAACCCGAAGAACCAACTTTCTTAGCTAAATATTGCTCTTTATCGCTCTTTAATTCTTTAATTTGAACGTCATTCTCAATAAGTTTTTGATTAATTTCATCTTTGCGTTGTTTCTTATCAGAAAGATTCTTCTCATATTGATCAATTTCTTGTTTATATGCCTCAAATCTAGCTCTAGTAATAACGTAATTTGCCAAAGACATACTATCGATATTTTTTCTGAAACTTTCATACGCTTCTTTGATGCCATTTAAAGCATCAACTTTAGTTTGTATACGTTTAGCTTCCAGTTCAAGTAACTTGTATTGCTCGATGTTTTGTCTCATTGGTTCAATATCAATGTTGTAATCAATATCGCAAACAAATTCTGTAATAAAATTAGAAATATTTGTAATAGGTGAGAACGAAACAGCTTTTTTAAATAAAGTAAAATACTTATCTGGTAAATTACCAAGTTCTTCTTTAATAAAGTTTTGATACATCGTATTTGAATCAAAGAATTTAAATTGACTTGGTTGATATGTTTCAGATAAGAATTTGGATAATTCTTTATATGCCAACGGACGAGGTTGTTCTTTATCAATCATCTCTCTATTGGTAAAGTTGTTCGTTGGAAATTTATCTTTGATAAAGAAGAAATGATGTTCTTCTGAATCATCTTCAAAGCAATCAAAGACAATACCTAAAGTAAATGATGAGTCGCTTGAATCATCATAAAATTCCATTGCAACATATGAAGTGAATCTTCCTGGACGTAAAGCCATGATTTTTCCATCAGAAGTTTCACCAAGTTCACCACGTAAATATCCTCTTAAAGTACGACCGGTTTTATCGTTAGCAGCTTTGTTAAAGTTACGTCCGGAAGTATCGCCGAGAAGAAGAATTTGCATGGCATCAATGATTGTTGATTTTCCTGTGCCGTTAGCGCCAGTTAAAAAAGTAATATCATCAATATCAGTAGTTTCATTAAAAAACAAATGCCAATTTATCAAACGAAGTTTAACTATTTTTTTCATTAGTTTTCTCCTCCATCACTAAGTAATGAATTCTCTTCTTCCAAAGAATCTCCATTATTAATTTTCTCTATTTGATCATATAAAGCATTTAACTTAGCATTAGAAATAACGTATCTAATGGAAGGTAAAATGTAAAATGAATAAGATGGGTCTGAGAAATTATGTTGAGCGCGACAAATAATATTGTAATGAGACAAATTTCTTAAAGATGAAGCTAAAGAGACAGAGGAAAGCCTTTTATTTACTGTTGTTAAGCCGAGTTGCTTTAAGAATAATTTAAAACTTACGGAGTCCATATAAACTTCTAAAGAAGAAGGATTATTTGCTAATTTTTCTTCGTAGAAAGAACGTAAAGCATATACAACTAAAGTTGTAACGGAATCAAGTCTTAATCTATTAGTCTCCGACTCAGATGTTAAAAACACAACACCATTATCATCATCTTTAACTATTTCCATATCCATATAAGAAAGATAATTATTAAATAAATCAAAATGTCTTTCAATAAATAAATATGACGGATTTATTTTGCTCATATTAGAGATTTTATCAAAGCTTTTTCTAACGATAAAACATGTGTATAAGATGTCATTAGTAATTGCTTTAAACTGATTTTGCTCACCACGAGTTAATTTTTCAAAATCTTCAACAAACATATTATCTCCCCTTTCTTACTCTTTTAAACTTATATAGTGGTATTTGGAAATTACCATTAATTGTTTTCTCCCCAACTTTTTCAATTGAGAAGAACATTTCGTCAAATTCAGCTTTAACAATACCTAAGATGTAAAGAACAAGTTCATCAACATCTTCAATAATAAAATCATCAGTCGTGACGACATTCTTATCTCCAAAATTTCTCAAATAGAAATCAATAATTGCATCTTGCGAGAAATTATTAACTTCGGAGTCCAAGAAGTCGTTCATCAAGGAATCATCTCCAAAATACGCATCCTCTAATGGTAACGGATCTAGATTTTCCTTAATTTTACGCTTGAATGGTAATGTTAAGGAATCGGAATCTAAATAACCTTGATGATAAATATTAATGGTCTCTCCTACTTTGGAGATTATTTCAACATTCTCATAATCATTTTGAGCGTCGTTAATACTAGAAGAAGATATTCCTTTAGCCATCGCCAAGATGATGGCATCTAATTTACCTTTTATGGATTTATCAGCGTTTGACAAGAAATTAACTTTCTTTTGAACCGCTTCAGTATATTTTGAGTTTGCTTTATCAATGTCGCTAAAGGCAATATTAAGTTTTCCAAATATATCGATAGTTTCCTGAAGCATTTTATATACAACTTCAGCCACTTCACTCGCTTTAAGTTTGAGATAATTAGAATCAAAACGAGCTTGAGCAACAAGCTTACCCATAATTCTTTTATCTCTTTGCCATCTTTTCAATATTTCGATTGTAGGAATCGCATATAGGCCCAAAGAATCATAAGTTTTCATCGGGTGATAAATCTTATCACTTACTTCACTACGATAAATATCAAAGTGTTGACGAAGTACTTCATTAGGTTCAAATACCGAATTTAAATTATGCCCAAATACGCAGATAGAATGATGAAGCAAAGTAACATTAAGTTCTAGTTCATCAGCATTCTTTCTAGCGCTGACAAGGCTCTTAAACATATAATCATCTTCTTTTTCATCTTCCAAACATAATTCAGAATATGTTTGATGAACAAGTGGAATATATAAATTAGAATTTGAAGTCAAATTTGACAACAATTCCAACATACGAATTGAATACGACGGAAGATAAACATATTCGACATTAGTCTTAACATCCCTTTCAACAGAAATCCATCCGGTAATAAGCAATTTACGGAAGATGTAATTTGTTTTGGCGGCCAAAGTCGATTCATCAACTTCAAAAGTTACTTCTTCTTCATCGGTTTTATCATCTAGTTTATCTAAGGAGACATCAAAAAGATTCATGATCTCTTCACCATGACTTCTTAACGCACTTAAATAATCCGATTTCTTTATTTGTGTTTTATATACTCTCAAGGTCTCATAAAGGGTTATTAATGAAAAAGCGTAAACGGATTTAAATTTTCTTGATAAGATTGAGAAGAAATTTTCTGGTAGTTTTTCAAATAAATTCAAAATTATGTTCCTCTCTAATTTACTGACTACTTAATTATATATTTTCCGCTGTATATTTTCAATTATTTAGGCAAAAAAAATAAGATGGGAACACCCATCTTATACGCCTGGAATATCCAGTGATTTTTTGTAGTTTTTATATTTGTGCTTAGCAACTAATTCTTCATCTTTCTTACGCAAAATATCGACTTCTTTTTTTACGATATCTTCAACAATTTTAGATAATTCAATCGTATTATATTTTGAATATTCTTCATAGTAAATTGGATTTAAAAACTTGACTTGTATTGGGAACCTCTTCATATCTGCTTTTTTATCCAATACTCTAAATGTTCCATATATTGCTACTGGCACTATCGGTCGATGGGAATTATATGCAACTTTAAAAGAGCCAGGTTTAAACTCACCTAAATCGTGCTTCAGTGATTTTGATCTTGTTCCTTCTGGGAAAATAACAAAGTTTTGATATGGCCGATCAATAAGAAGTTGAGTGGCTTGTTTGACCACCATAATTTCTTGCCTTAAATTACGTCGATTAATAAAGATACCATCGATAGATTTAACTACTCTTCCGACAAAAGGAAATTTTACTATTTCTTTTTTAGCGATAAAAGTTAAAGGTTTATCATAAATAGCAATCAATGATAAAGGATCCATATTAGATTGATGATTTGGCATAAATACTACTGCTTTATCTTTCGGAAGACCTTCTTCACCAGATATGTAATATTCAGTTTTTAAATTATGAACAGTAATTGCATCTAATTTATGAACTTTGGAGTAACGAATAAAAGCATCATACTTCTCCGGGTAATTTGAATATTTTCTAATCCATGGATAAGAAAATAGGATTCTCGGCCCCGCTCGTAAAACAAAACCAACATATTTAAACATGTTTATTCCTCCAAAAATCTATTTCGTCGATACAGCTACTAATAATGTTATACCATTTACAAGGACTAATTGTGAATAATTCTCTTCATTTATCCACCCAGCTTCATTGAAAATTATCTTGTAATATTTATCAAATTGATATTTAACAGTAATATTTGAAGGATTGATAATCGCTACAATCTTTCTTTCACTTTCAGCATCAAAGTAATGAACTGCTAACGCTCCATTTGGTAAATCTTCAAAATCTAACACTTTCTCAATTTCATTTTTATTATCCAATGAAAACAAACGAGAATAGCGTTTTAATTTTATCGCATCATTAATAAATGAAATCATGTTCTTTCTTGAATAAGCTACATCATATTTAAACCCGTTAATCGAGTCTCCCGAATTATATGAATTCTCGACACCGTTTTTTGATAACCCGACTTCTTGTCCGGCATGAATAAACGGAATACCATAAGAAAGAATTATCGCCGCATTAAATAATTTAACACGTTTTAATCTTGTCACTTCATCTTCATGCCCATTTGAGCAAACCATCTTATCAAATAAGGTGGAATTATCATGGCATTCAACGTAGTTTATCGATTGATGAGGATGAGCAAATAAAGGTGGATATGCAATTGATATAGTCGAGCCTAGGAAGACATGCTTAAAGCCATCTCTATAATTTAAATCACCATTAAGATAGCCTTTTATATCGTTGCTTTTTCCTCTAGCGGTATCTCTAAATCTATCATTGAAGAATCCGATATTTTCCAAATCAAAGGCGTTATTCATCGAAGATTTTTCATGAGATTCAAGAGCGGTCGGCATATCCCAACCCTCGCCGTAAAACATAATATCAGGCTTAATTGATTTAAGTATCATCCAAGCTTTTTTCAAGGTGACTTTATCAATTATTCCCATTAAATCAAATCTAAATCCATCCATGCCATACATTTTTACAAAATATACCAACGCATCAATGATTAACTTTCTAACCATAAAATTACGTGTTTCTAAATCATTTCCGCACATAGAGCCATTTGACATTGTTTTATCATTATTAAAGCGATAATAGTAATTTGGACATAAAGCTTCAAAAGAATTAGACATAGGTGAAAATGTATGGTTAAAAACAACATCCATATTCACTCTCATTCCTTTCTTATGGAATGAGGAAACAACTTTTCTTAGTTCTCTTACTCTAGCATATGCAGAGGAAGGAGAAGAAGAATAACTACCTTCAGGAGCAAAGTAAAACAACGGATCATATCCCCAGTTATACATTGAAGAAGGATTATCATCATCAATCGTTTGAAAATCATATACAGGAAGAAGTTGAATATGAGTAAAATTTAACGAAGTAATATAATCGAAACCAATTGGATTACAACATTGATCTTTTTGACCTTCGAGACACAAAGCGCTATATGTTCCTTTGCCTTCAATATTTGTTAAAGAAGTCATATCACGAACATCAAGTTCATATATGGAGGCGTCATTCCATGACTTTAACACTGGTAATTTATCGTAATTTAAATCGATGTCTTTAACACTCTCTTCATTAATGACAAATCCGCAACGCGAATTTGAGCCTAAACTTTTAGCGTAAGGATCTACAACCGAAACAATATAGCCATTTATCTTAACGATAAATAAATACCCTGCACCATCGTAATCTCCTTCAGCGACAGCTTCTAACACCCCACCTTCAATTCTTCTGAAAGTAAAATATTCTGCTTCATCTTCACTTCTTTTAAAAACTTTAACAACGCCGGAAGAAGCTAAAGGAGAAAACACTCTAAATATTGTTCGTTCTTTAGAATATATCGCACCTAATTCTCCTTCATAACGATATTTCCTTTCAAATTCTTCATCGAAAACAATCGAAGAAATATTTAAAGGCGAAAACTCGTTATGTTCATTTGCAAGTTCATATAATCGTCCTGGAACAATAACGTAATCCAACTTAAATGAGTAAATAAAAGTCGATTTAGATTCAGTTTTAGATACGCGCTCTAATTTCTTGAT
This sequence comes from Bacillota bacterium, assembly GCA_023398335.1. Classification (GTDB taxonomy): domain Bacteria; phylum Bacillota_I; class Bacilli_A; order RFN20; family CAG-288; genus HGM10890. The sequence goes on along the minus strand of JAEWSJ010000006.1, from coordinate 77,517 downwards.
GAATTTTTTGTTTTCATATAGACGAACATTTTGGATGTCGTGGGCATTGAGTTTCTTATTGATAGAAACTTCAATTATTCCATTCTCTCTTAAAAATGCGTCAAAGTTATTTTGGTAAGCCATATTAGTTATCTTCTTTCTTATTTAATAATACAAATGCGACGCAATACTCATCATGTGATAAGGATATTTCACCACATTCCTTTTTTTTATAATACAAATGTGGCTTTCCGTCAATAGAATTTAGTATTTCTATATCACTTAGTTTAGCTTTTTTGCTAGAGGAAGCTTTTATATACGCTTCTTTCCCGGCAAACCGAGAGGCAACATACGTCACTTGTCTACACGCTTCATAACTCTTCATTTCTTCTCTTTCACTATCCGAAAGAAAACGCGAAGCAATATCTAAATACGATTCCTGAAATCTCGAGATTAAAACTATATCAACACCGATCATATATTTAATTCCTTATCGATAGTAATTACTGAAGAACAATTTTTAATCATCTTTGAATATTTTCTGTAAGAGCCAAACTTCAATAAAACCACACTCTTATAAAATTCATCAATATCGATGTTATTAGCATAACATTCAACTAAGGTTGAAAGGTATTTGCTCACATCATAACGTTCCATAAAGTAAGAAGACGCTAGTTTTCTTTTAACCGACCTAAACAGCATATAATCCTTAAGTGAACAATTATGACTCAAGCGGTCATTTATTAATTTAATTGCTGTCTCATAATCATCGACATAAAACATAACATTAATATATGTTTCTTCGTTCGCTTCAACAACATTTGAAACATATTGCGAAACAAAGACCTTTTCATTAAGTTTCTTATAAAGCGGAGAAAGTTCTCCAAACATCAAATTTTTCGCGTAATTATTTAAAGCAAATAATTCATTGCCATAATCTTTAAACATCATTTCTCTGCTAGGTAATTTAACTCCAAAATTTATATGGTAATAACTTGCTTTAATGTTTCTATCAATAATAATTTTGTTAACTTTTTCGTAACTCTCTTGATAAGAATCCACTGTTTCTTCTTCTTTTCTCAATGAGCCAAAATGATAAGCTTTAATTACATTTTTAATTTGATCTTTATCGTAGCATCCAACTGCAAAGAGACAAATGTTACTCGAACTAAAAGATCTTGAATAATACTTATGCATAGAAGTTTGATTAATTGATAAAACATCTTCTTTAGTAAACCTAGCGGATACATCAAGTTGCGAATACAATTCATTAAGCATTTTGTCTTGTGAAGCTAAATTAACTATAAGTTTATTCTTTATATTCTCCAACATATCACTTGAGCAATCATAAGAAGCAGAATAAAAAGACAAATATCTAATTGCTTCATCAAGACTATTTTTAGTAGAAATTGAATATAAGGAATACGAAGGAGTAATTTTCGTATTAAATGTCGTATTAAGTAAATACGTTAGATTATCTAAATCTCCGAATTTTGAATTCTTCAAAGCCTCACTTAAAACATATGGAAAAGCTTTATTAACCGTAACCGAATCAATTTTAGAACTTTTTATTACATTACCTGAATTAACATATAAAGATACAACATTAGATGTAAAGGTTTTAGAATTCACCATAAAAACTTTAACACCAGAATCTAGAGTAAATGAATCAACACTTAATTTGTTAAAGATATTTTTCATATTATTCGTTCGCTCCAATATATGCGCATTTATGAATACGACTTAAATACGAAACAAAATCGTCATATTCAATATTTGACAACAAATTAACTAATTTATCAAAGGAATAATCAAGTCCAAGTAAACGTGACAAAGCAATGAAATCCGCTTGGGCAGATAAAGAATAGCAAGAAGCTAATAAAGTATCATTTAGCCTTGCTTTAGACGAATTAAAATTCAACAACAAATTTGCTTCTTTAACCTTATTAATAACACCATCTAGTTCAGTAAGAGATTCTTTATTCAGATACGCAAAAGACATATATACTTTAATAAAATTATCAAAGTATGAGTAATCATAACCCAATAATGAATTAAACCCGTCAATAGACTTTAACAAAGAACAAATAACTCCATTATGAGTATTAAACAAAACATCTTTCGCTAATAAACTAAGCAGAAAATTCTTTTCAGAATCAATCTCTGGTTTCTTATAGACATATGTAATTCCCACTAGTTTATCACTGATTTTTGCAAGTTCACGAATAGTATTTATTTCTAATTCGTTTTTTCGAAGTGGAAAGATTTTTTCAGTTGGCTTCATCATGCTTTTTAATTTAAGCATTCTTGAAAATTCAGTGTTTCCTATGTAAATAACAATTCTTTGGCTTTCCTTAATCTTATTTAAAAGATTAGTAAAACTAATATTTTTTATATGAGAAAAATCCGTTCCTTGGCAAGTTAAATACGCACAAGATACGTTTTTTGAATCAAAATTCAAATAGAATAATTTTCTTAAATAATTGACTTGGGTATTCAGAAATATATTTTGAAGCAGTATCTCTTTTTTGGCATTTTCGATATCTCTTTCTTTACGCGTCAGAACTTTAACCATAACCTCATTCATGAAACCAAGTATTCTGTCGTTAATATGATTAAACATTATTTGATCCATATTTAATGGAGAAACAACACAAGCTTTTAAGATATAATCATGACTAAATTCAGATAATTCAAAGGATAAATGTGAAGAAAAGAAATTAGCCTCTATTTTTTCCTTTTCCCATTTATTTTTATATACTAAAGTTGAAGAATTAAGAAAATTAACAAAAACAAGCAAAGCAGCTTTATCAACTTTTACTTTATTAATAATAAAGTATGTTGAAAAAACATTCTCACCGTATTTTTCATCTTGAATAACAATGAAATTCTCATCACTATCCTTCTCTTTAATCTTTAACCTTATGTCTCGCATAATAATTACGCTATATATATTCTCTTAAATGAACAAACTGTTTTAACAAAAGAATTGAATTTAAAGAATCCAAAACTTCTGATAGATTCAACTATTGATAAAGTAAAATAACCATTAGCTAATGACTTAACAATATCATTAAAATAATCGGATGGATTATTTACATAACGATCTTTCTTAGCTTGTAGCACTTCACTTTTTAACGCATTAATATTGAAAAAAGATATTATCTTTGATGGATGAGATAAATATTTTTCAATCTCATTCTTCGACGCTTCTTTATCGTTGGTTTTAAAAGATACCATTAAAAATGCATCTTCTCCACCCTCAACAAATTCCGATTTAACAATTTTTTCAACTGACGGAACATTTTTTACAAAACTCTTATTATTAGTTGAAAACAAAACATTAGGTAACGTTTCATACAAAGCGAATATTTTATCGCCGTTTGCATTGAATAAATCTTCTCTCTTATTAAATTTAATCGCAACAGTTAAATCTTTTGAAGACGATTTATCTTCAGCACAAGGAACGGAAAGATAATCTTCAAAATACTTTGATACTTTTATTTCTTCATGTTTCACATGAGGAGTATAGAGGTAATTTAAAACTTGTTTTTCAATATCTTCCGCTTTAACATTACCAGTGATAACAAGAGTAAGGTAACTTGGATCATAATATTCGTTGAAAAATTTACGTAAACTTACCAAATGAATATTTTTGATTGAAGAAATATTACCAAATAAATCTTTCTTTAAAGGTGAATCATTATATAAATTTTTTCTAACTTGATAATTAATCTCGGCGTTTTCCTTTTCGGAATAAGCTAAATAATCACTCTTAAAATTTTCAACTTCATCATTTGTAACAACAAATTTATCAACTAACGTTAACAATGGAGTTATATAATCAAGATAGTTTTTATGACCTACAGTAAAACTATAGTTGGTATAACTTTCTTTGATAGAAGAAGTGTTTTTTACCTCATTAGAAAATAGCACATCTGCTTCTTTGGCATGATATTTCATAATAATTTCTTGTAAGTAACTAGCAGTTCCTAAAAATATTTCTTGATTGCCTATTCTTGTTTCAGATAAAAACAAACCTTTGCCAACACTAACACCAAGAGTAACCTCTTTAGCCTTTGTCATCGGAGCAACAATAACTTTTAATCCATTTTCAAGGACCATCTGAAATGATGTTTTATCTAATTTTTCAAATCTAACTTCGCGCATATTTCTTTCTCCTTATAATTCTTCGTCGTCCATTTGAACGACTTCACGCCTACCATTGCCTACAGTTTTAATAACGCCTTGATCTTCTAAAGCATCAAGAATTCCCGACGCTCTTCCATAACCTATTTTAAAGACCTTTTGAAGTTGAGAAGTTGATGCCACTCTATTTTGAATAACAAAACTTTTAACATCTTCAAACAATTCATCATCTCCGTTTCCGTGATACGAATCATCAGCGGAAGAAAATGCATCTTGTGCAGTCTTTTCAAAGTTCAAAAATTCAGGATTAAAGCATGGTTTACTTTGGGCTTTTAGATAATTTACTACCGCTGTGATTTCTTCATTAGAAACATAAGCAGATTGTAAACGGATCAGTTGCTTATATTGTGGAACACGAGCTAATAAATCTCCTCTACCTACTAATGATTCAGCACCATTCTCATCAAGAATTGTTCGAGAATCAAGCGAAGAAGATACTGATAAGGCAATACGAGTAGGAATATTAGCTTTAATAGTACCAGTAATACAATTTACTGTTGGACGTTGTGTAGCGATGATTAAATAAATGCCTGAAGCACGTCCTTTTTGAGCTAAGCGTTGAGTAAGAATATCAACATCTTTTGGAGCTTGCATCATCAAATCAGCAAATTCATCTATGACGCAAATAAGATTTGGTAGCTCTTCTAAATCAGGGCTAGTCTTTCTCATCTCATTGTATTCTTCAAGTTTTGAAGCCCCACATAATGATAATAATGAGTATCTTCTTTCCATCTCAGCTACAAGTTTTTTTAGCGTTGCAACTGCGCGTAAAGCATCATCAATAATAGGGCAATAAAGATGTGGAATATTTGTATATCTAATAAACTCAACTTTCTTTGGATCGATTAAGATTAATTTTAATTCATTTGGATAATTTCTCATAATAAGCGTAAGCAATATCGAATGAATAAAGACTGATTTACCTGAACCTGTTGTTCCTGAGACCAACATATGAGGTAAAGAATCAATTGATGTTGTTATAACTTCGGATGAGATATCTTCACCAAGAGGAATCAATAATTTTTGCTCTGGGTGTTTTAATAATTGAGCGTAACAATCATAGAAAGAAACCATGGTTGGAGCTACATTTGCAACTTCAACACCAGAAGTATCTTGCCCTCTAACAACTGGTTCAATTCTCACTGACATATCGCCTTTTAAAGCAATCTGCATTTCCTCTGCTAAGCCAGCTATTTGATTAACTTTTACGCCTTGTTCACGAGCGATGTTAAATCTAGTAACTGTAGGACCAATAGTAAAAGATTGAACCGAAGCTCGAATATCAAAATTCTTAAAGACACTATTAATTACAGTAATTTTGTTCTCAGCATCTCTTTGATTTTGCTCAAATTTACCGAAATCTTGTCTTTTAACTAATAAAGATATAGATGGTAAAACATAATTGTTATTAGTTTGAGCAACAGACTGAATACCTGAAGAAAATATATGTGGTGTTGGAGTGGAATTTACCGGAGATTTTCTCTCTTGAACGTGACGATCAATATCATCCACTACTGTTTCCACCTCTTCCTCTTCTTCAACCTTAAGATAATCTGGTTTATCAACTTCAAAAGTACGTTTCATTTGAACCAGTGGTTCTTCATTAATTACTTCTTCAATCACTTCTTTTTTGCTCTCTTCAAAAGAAGGAGTGTTATATTCCCTAAGTACTTCTTCTTTAGATGGCAAAACGGAAGTAGTACTTTTAAAAGGCGAAGATGCTTGTTGAGAAATTGATTGTGAATTCACCCCACTTTGAGAAAGAGGAACATAATTTCTATTTTTATTAAATGGCGATTCCTCGACATCGTCATCATCTTCGACATCATTTTCTTGATTATCTGCTTTATTTGAAAGTGGGACTTCTTTTTTCTCTACAAAGATAGTGTTCTTTTCTTTAAACGGATTTGGAGAATATGTTGAAGTATCCTCTTTCTTTACTTCGATAGGTTCAACTTTTTTATCTGTAGTATTAGCTTTGCTTTGTGCTTTCTTAATCTTAGCATTATCATTTTGCTTTTGAATAAAATGATAGAAATATATACATGGTTTTCTAATCAATAAAGCCGAACCAAAAATCAAGAACAAATAAGTAAAAACATACGTTCCAATAACTCCGAGTCCGGAAACGAATAACGATGATAAAAAGTATCCGATAAAACCGCCATTCAACGAAGGTATATCAGTAATTGAATTAATTATTAGTCCCTTTGATATTAATCCAAACTTCGTATTGAAAGAAGACAAATAAGTAGTAAACGATAAACCTTCTACGCTCATAGTTGACGCTAATGTGCCAAAAAGGAAAATGAATATTATTGCAAGTCCTGTAAAGCTTATTCTAAACTTTGGCCAGTAGCCCTTAAAGACTAAATACAATCCTAAAAGAACTAATACCGCTAAAAACAAATAAGCAAAGCTCCCAAAAACATAAGAGACACCATAAAGTACTATTTCACCAACCACTGATTTATTTAAAAAGCCAATAATTCCAATTAAAACAAAAATGATTCCATATAAAAAATTTACACACCTCTTTGAAAGAAAAATCGATGTATTGTTTTTATTGATTTTATGTTCAAGTTGTTCTTCTTTATTACTGTTCATTATATTACCTACATCTAAAATATTATAACATAAGTATTTAATATATATATCTTATGTTTTTTATCAAAACATTAAAAAAAGTCCAAATTGCGAAAATTCGAACTTTTTCAATAAAAATTATTTGGTTTTTAGATATGCTTTCATATCTAAGAAAGGAACTTTTTGAGAAAATTCACCGACTTCAACATCCTTCAATGCATTTTCAATAATGTTCATCTTTGCATCTAAGTCATCAAGCACATGTAAAACATATGCTTCAGGAGTTTGTGGAAGTACAGGTGAGCCATATTCAGCTTGACCATGATGAGATAAAATCAAGTGAACTAAAATAGTTAATTTATCATCTGGAGTACCAAGCTTAACTCCTTCTTCTTGAACCATCATTGCACCGATAGAAATATGTCCTAATAAATTACCTTCAAAAGTATATCCTGGAGCAATAACACCAGCCATTTCTTTTGTCTTGCCTAAATCGTGAAGCAAGGCACCTGCAAGAAGATAATCTCTATTTAGTGAGGGATACCTTTCACAGATCTTAATCGTATCTTTAGCAATAGAAACTGAATGGTAAACAATACCGCATCTATATGCGTGATGAACACTAACAGCCGCTGGATAAGTCATATACTTATCGCTGTACCTGTTTAATAAACTCTTTGTTAATGCTTTTAAATCCTCATCTTCAATAAGTTCAATAATATCAGAGACATCCTTAAACAATTCTTCATCTTTAATTGGACAAGATAAGAAGAAATCATTTGGATCGTATTTATTGGAAGGGGTCGAAGAAACAGACTCAATTTTCATTTGAGGATGACCTTTGTATTTAAAAATATCACCAGTAACATCAACAATTTTTCCTGGAATAATAACTGATAAATCATTATCTTCAACAGTCCATTTTTTAGCGGATACGGAACCTGTAACATCTTGAAATACTACAGTTAAATAATCATTGCCATTATTCGCAACACCTTTTTCACACGATTTAACGAGTAAAGGTCCTGAAAAATAGCCGCCTTCATTAACAATATCTTTTAGATAAGTCATTTGTTTTCCTCCCATACTTTAATAATATCATTAAAGTCATAATTATGTGCAAGAAGCACATTAAATACTTTACTTCTTAAACAATATTCATCTTTCTCCGTTTGATTATATCTTTCGATATATTTCTTCATATCATTTTTTAAAAGAAGAACATCTCTATCCCTAAATGATGATTCTACATCTGGGTTTTGCGCTAGATATTCATCGATAAGTTTTCGACATGTTTCACTATCATATCCTTTTTTATACAGTGAAGAAAACACACTTTCTTTGCACGATATATAATTTTTATTGCAATATTTGTCAAATAGATTTTTTATCAATTGCATTTTTTCTTCCGAAGAAGAAACATACGTTAACATCACCTCTTCAATCTTATTCCGTTCATAGCTATCGCTAAGTAACGTTGCAAGAATCTTCGAGTCAGAATAGCCCTTGTTTTTTGCATCAACAATATAAGTTTCAATATAGATGTTATCGTTGATTAACCCATCTTGTCTTAATTTATATACTACTTCCTCAGCTTTTTCTTGTGTTGCTTTTTTTACTGTAATTAATTTTTCAATAATCTTCTTTGAAGAATATAAACGAGTCGAAGTTATTTTCAATACATATGAATAAAGCTGCGAGTCATCCTGTAACTCAAGCAATTTATTATAAGCATCAAGAGAAATAACTTTACCTTTATAAAATCTATCTTCGTTGATATAAGAATTAATATCTAATGAAACCGCAGTTCCATCGCAAAAAGATACTTTTATAGATTTTTTATTGTATTTAACCGAAGATACTTCTTTACCAGAATTTTCTTGCTGCTTTGACATAGACGCTCATCATCCTTTCGTAATATAGATTTAGCGAAAACTTATCTAAATCATTTTTATATGCTTGTTCAACTATCTTGTTTTTCTCTTCTTCAGAGAAGTTTCTAATCTTCTTAATTGTCGCAATAAAACTGCTTTCATCTCTAAAGAAGAACCCAGTTTTGCCATCGAGTATAGTTTCAACCAAATTGTCATCATAACGAGCAATAACCATCGTTTTAGATGCCATCGCTTCATTGAATGTTAGACCTTGAGTTTCAGAGGTAGAAGCTGAAACATAAAGATCAGCCAAATTATAATAAATCGGGACTTGACTATGTTCAACCGTACCGATAAATGTAACATAATTTTCCATCTTCAAACTTTTAACAAGATTTTCCAAATTCTGTTTATCTGGACCATCTCCAACAACCATTAGATGAATGGATTTATCATCCGAATCATTTATGTAATGTGTCAGCCATTTTATAACAATATCATTAGCTTTTTCTTTAGCTAATCGGCCTAATATCAAAACGCAAAATTTATTCTCTAAACCGTATTTTTTTCTAATAGCAATTCCCTTTTCTTTGTCGATGTTTTTATCGTCAAACATAGATAAATCAATTCCGTTTGGAACAATATTAATGTATTTTTTTACGCCATAACGACGTAAAGCTTTCTTAGTTTTAAAAGAAGTAGTAGTAAATTGAGTAGTTGAATCTCCCACTAAAGCAGATAAAAATCCAACCATATTTTTAGCAATAGTATCAAAAGGTTTAAATCCTTTTGTAACATAATATGTATAGTCTTCATACATCGTGTGGTAAGTATACACAAGTGGTACATTCATTCTTTTAGCCACAATTCGTCCAAAAATACCAATACCTATTTCGGTTTGCACATGGATAACTTCCGGATCAAAAGATTTAATAAAGCGATACGCTTTCATACTAAAAATATTTGCAATTTTATAATTGTAGAGTTGTTTTACTGTAAAACCTGGTATACGAATTATTCTATTAACAAAAGTAATTTTCTTCTGCCCTTCTTTTGCAACAGTAACAACTAAAACATCATTGCCGTTATCTTGCAATGTTTTAGCTAGTGTATAAGTCGCAGTTGCAACGCCATTTATTTGTGGTGGGTAAGTATCAGAAAATAACGCTATTCTCATTTCTTGTCACCTTTATGTACACTAAAGAACTTCTTGATTCTTTCCTTACGCAGTTTTTTCTTTTGTTGCTTTATTTTTTCTTCTTTAATCAACAAAGCTAAGTCTTCCTTAATAGCCCGATCAACTTCAGTATCAGTTTCAGTTGATAAACCTTCTTCTTTTTTCGCCTTGTCCACTTCAAAAACAATGGAAGACAAGTTCTTCTTCGACTGACTCAAAATATCAGTGTTATTTGACTCAATGTCCTCATAGATATTATGTTGGTCTAGAATCAAAGAATCCTTAATATTGTTAAACGAATCTTGAACTTGTTTACTACTTAAAAATTCCTGTTGTTTTATTTCATTATTGAATTCATCTTTGTACAAGAATCCATGCAATGATTTTTTCTGTTTTCTTCTTTGTTCGTTTTTGATATCACTCACAGTGATATTAGTAAAAGTATCTGGATTAATATCATCGACCAATTTATTTTTACCTTCTTCATATTTCTTTAAAATCGGAAGTTGATCAGTTGAAGTAAGCGAAATAATTTGCAAATCTACGAAAGTCTTCTTATTAAATTTTGTCGCATCCTTCTTTGGTGAGCCACGATAGAAAATAAATACAATAAGACCGATGAATAACACGTAATAGAACGAGAAGAAACGAACAAGAATATTCGCACTTCCGGTAACGGTTTGGTTTGGAAAAATCGAAGAATAAATCGCGGCAAAAGCAGCTTCAGCCCCTCCAGATGCTCCTGGAATAGGAACGAAACAGCTAATCATTGAAACGTAACTATATGACCATACACTGCTCAAGTATTTTCCACTCATGTCAATATCTAAAGCAAGACCAGCAAAATAAGGTAATGAGTTGCTAACAGTAAATTTAACTACATTCAAGAAAATTGCAATAAGCAATACCCAAAAGTTTTTAAATAATCTAGTTAATTCAATTCTGAAAGTTGCAACTTGAGCGGCTAAAGAAGCACGTTTGGCATCTTTGTCTTTAATCAAATGTAACTTATAACCGATATTTACACCAGTGTTTAGAATAAAGTGATGCAATGGACGGCAATAAGATAATAAAAATAAACTACCTAAAGAAACAAAATTAATTACATAGCCAACAATAGATAAAGCGATTGGTGAAAATTCAATACCAAATAAATTTATTGAATTCATCAATTTAATCGTTGAATCATAACCAAATATAATTGCACATGTTCCATATATAACTAAAACAGCTTGAGAAACAATAAACATCATGACTAATATTGATGCACCATTAGCTGCTTTTACACCTTGTTTAGAAAATGTATAAGCTTGAACAAATTGACCGCCGGAAGCAAATGGAGTGATACCAGAAAAGAAAGAACCAACAAGTCCGTTCAATACGCCCATATACAAATGATATTTTCTTCGATATAACTTAGCAAAAAGCGTAACAATCGTACCTTCAATAATAAAGTTAAAAGTAACAAGTCCAAACATCGCTAAAACAGGTCCGAATTTCGCATCGCCAATCATCGCCATAATGCCGTCAAAATTGTCAGCCAAAATAAAATACAATGACAACACTGTACCTAGAATTAACATCAAGATAAAAACTACATATTTTATTTGATTTTTAGAAAATTTCTTTTTTGCCATAATTGGTTCCTTAATAACTATCTTATTATATAAATAAACCTACTGATTATTCAAGTTAATGCCAAACATTAATTTCTATAAAAGTACTTAAAGAACAAATCGATACTAAAGAAAAAAAATAATTCAATATGCTATAATTTTTATATGAAAACAAATCGTTCACTCCGTAATCCAAACAGCAGATTAAATACTCAGATTGCATTAGCTAGTTTAACTCTAGGTTTAAGTATTATTTTTTTGTCTTTATCATATGTAATTCCTGGCATGTCATTGCTAAATATGATAATAATTCCTTTTGCAGCAGCATATTTTACTTTAAAATCCAACTATAAAGGTCAGTTGATTTATTTATTTTGCACAGTTATGGTTTGCTTTATTGACTTTCAAGAAGGATTCTTTAATTTATTGCCTGATGCGCTAATTGGAGTTGCCTATGGTAATATGTTCAAATATTTTGAATCATCTTTTTTGACTTATTTTATTACCCTGCTTTTCACTTTTATTATTGAATTAGTCTTAATATATCCAATTAACATGATATTTAACGTCGACATGATAAAAATTTACGCAACATTATTTAATATTAATATCGATATATTTAAGGAAATATTTTTGACTTTTTATTTCCTATTAGCGGTGATTCAAACATTAATTACTTTTATTATTATCAGTAATGAAATTCCAAAACTAAATCTAAAAACAAAGACGATAAAGATCAACGAGCCAATCGAATATGGTGTTGAATCTATTTTATGTTTCATTTCGATAAGTATATCTTATTTCTACGCTCGCAATATATGTTACTTATCAATTGCTATTTTTGAAGTAATCTTATGTTATCGCATTATTTTACTTGTAGAACATAAAAATAAAGCGATAAATATTATCTTACTTTCTCTTATTCCGTTTTCAATAATTTTCTTTTTCTCATTGGCTTCTATTTTTAATAAAAAAGATTTGTTTTTATTATATCTTTTATCACAAATATTATATTTCGTTGTTACATTTATTATGGTAATATATTATAGAATTAAGAAAGATAAAACACCTGATTCATCTGAAGAAAAAGAAGTTGATCTTCTCGATTTAAAGAAAGGAGATAATAATGCTTAATTTCTTAAAGACTTGCGGTATTGGTGTCATTGTAATTATTTCGTCACCACTTTGGTTAGCTTTTTTTGCTGTCTATGTTGCCCTTGGTACATTATTATATATTTTGTCTCCGTTCAGACTTCTAATTGCGTTACTCACTCACAAAAAATACACGATTAAAACTGCTTATGATGAAAAAGCTGCAGCAATACTAAAAGGTCAACAAAATACACCACTTAATGTTATTCCTGCACCACAATATCAACAACATCAACAACCGATGAATACTAATTATTTCAACAATCAACCGATGAATAATAACTATAATCCTAATCAGAATAATGGAAATTATTATCCACCACAAGGTAATAATCAGTATCCGCAAAACCCTCAAAATTCACAGAACTACAATCAAAATAATTACCCAAATAATAATCAATACAACAATCCAAATAATGGAGGTAATCAAAGATGAGTTCAATAGTTACCTTAATTAAATTATCCGAAAATGACAAAAGAGTCTTAATTTGCTTATGCCTTCTTATTTTACTTATTATTGTTCTTATTGGTTACCTTCAAAAATTAGTCTCGTACATTATGAAGAGACAAGGAATGATAATCGATAAAATGATGTATGACATTACCAAGGCCAGAGTAATAACAAAAGAAAGAGAGTTTGTTCGTGAGGCTTCATATAAATCCCATGTTTATTTTGTAAAACAATCATGGATAAGTGCAACTTTACTACTCTTAACAACCTTAGTTTTTATTCTTTATACTCGCTTTATGCACTCTGATGATTATTCATATTTTGTTAAATCTTGGAATGAATTAACATTTGAGTTGTCTTGGCCAACTGAAAAATTCTTCGGCTTAACAATTCCGAACAACTGGCCAGATGTCGTTAAATATCCTGATTGGACTTGGTCAATCGATAAATACTTCACTCTATTAATAACATTAATCTACTGTGTAGCGGGAGTCTTCTATTTAGTTCAATGTCAAGCTTTGCTCGCAAGAAGACAAAGAATATGGAAACTAAAAGGAACATTCTTTACCAAGAATATTAACAATTTATATAACTCACAAGCGTTTCGTTCATAATATTGATTTAGGAGGATTAAATAAATGAATCAAATTAAAACCGTATTAGTAACTGGAGGAATGGGATATATCGGTAGTCATACCGTTATTGAATTAATTGAAAAAGGCTATACACCAATTATTGTTGATGATTTAGCTAATTCATCTTCAAAAGTATTAGATAGACTATTAACTATCACTGGAAAAAACGATATTAAGTTTTATCCATTTGATTGTTGCAATAAAGCATCTTTAGAAAAGATATTTAAAGAAAACAAGATTGACGCAGTAATTCATTTTGCCGGTCTTAAAGCCGTTGGTGAATCAGTCCAAAAACCACTTGAATACTACCGTAATAATTTAGATTCAACTTTAACCTTACTAGAAGTTATGTCTGAGTTTAAATGCAATAACTTAATCTTTTCTTCTTCCGCAACAGTTTATGGAATTCCAAAACACGTACCACTAACCGAAGATGATCCTGTCGGTGGCACAACAAACCCATATGGCACAACTAAAGTAATCATTGAAGGAATATTAAAAGATTATGCCCATGTGCATAAAGAAGCCAATATCGCATTATTAAGATACTTCAACCCAATCGGTGCCCATAAAAGCGGACTTATCGGCGAACAACCAAATGGTATTCCAAACAATTTAATGCCATATCTTACCCAAGTTGCCGTTGGTAACTTAAAAGAACTCCGTATCTTTGGAGATGATTATAAGACCGTAGATGGAACCGGCGTAAGAGACTACATCCATGTCATGGATTTAGCTGCTGGTCACGTCCTTACTTTAAAAAAGTTAGCTACTGAACCAGGTTTAGTTATTTATAACCTTGGTACCGGAAAAGGAACTTCAGTTCTTGAACTTGTTCACGCATATGAAGAAGCCACCGGAGTTAACATTCCTTATGTCATTTGTCCACGTCGAGCTGGAGATGTTGATGAAAACTACGCTTCAACTGATAAAGCTTTCAAAGAACTCGGATTTAAAGCTAAATACACAGTTTTAGATGCGTGTAAAGATTCCAACAACTGGCAAAAACACAATCCAAAAGGCTACGAAGACTAAATAATTCAAAATAAAAGAATCATATTCCTAATGACTAAAATGTACCCAATGAAATAGACACTTATAAAAAAGTGTACTAGTCATTGGGGACATTTTACATTGGGGACATTTTATTTTAAAATTACTTGAAAGTGCTTTTAATAATTTTTTATAACGCTTAATTATATGATGAAGGACTAAATGAAGTAGATTTCTTTGCGTAATCTACAATCGTATCACGCACAACTTTAACTTCATCTTTTATGTTGTATTGAGTATCAGAATACGGATTAAAAATATTAAAATTTGTTAGTAAGAAGTCAAAGACCACGACTTCATAAGTGGCATCTTCATCTGTTATCGCCTCTTCATCAATCACATGATATAAACCTGTTTTATTACTTAAAATCGAACTTCTTTTCATTTTAATGACTTTTACTTCATTATCGAAAGGAGAAATTTTATAGATTGATTCGAGAGTAATATTTCCCTTGTAGATTTTATCCCGTATGCCAGAACTATTGTGGAAAGATGCTACAGCATTGACATTATTGCTTTTTGCATAATCTAACAAAGCTGAACAAACAAATTTTCCTGTTTGACTAGAATTAAAATTATCTGTTGCGGTACTTAATACTTCGGATAATTTTGGTCCGATTTTTGCTCGAGCAGAAGTTATAATCTTATCAATACTCGGGGTTGCTTGGTAAGTGTTTTTATTTGATATTTGGTAACATATCGCATTATTTGATGATTCAACTTTATACTTATTATTTACACGAGTAAATTTCATCTTTTGATATGATTTGGTATTTGAAGAACCACATAAGAAATATTTATTTCCTACCTTAGCATTGTTGATGACATGTGTATGTCCACCGAAACAACCATCGACGTTTTCATCACTTAAGACACCGTCAATTGTTGAAGACATGCCAGAGTGAGTTTCAAAAATAACGATATCGCATTTTTCTACTTGTTTAAGTCTTTTGGCTTCATTCTTAACCATTGTTGCTTCATAAACAAATTGAATATTAGTAATTTTTGAAGCGGATATTGCTGAGGCAGCAGTGCTATAAATCGAACCTATTACCCCAACTTTAATTCCGTTTTTATCAAACGTAGTTGATGGAACCGCAAAATCAACTCTTGCTCCTGTATCTTTGTAGTTAACATTAATACCTAAGAAAGGAAACTCTGCAGCTTTTTGCATGTTTTTCAGAGTCTCAACACCCCAGTCGAAATCATGATTACCAATAGCCATGGCATCAAATTTCATATCATTCATAATATCAACCATCGCTAGACCATTAGTTAAATTTGACAAAGCTGAACCTTGAAACATATCTCCAGCTGACAAAAGAACACTATTAGAATTATAATCCGGATCAGTAGTGATAGCAGTGTTTAATTTCGACATTCCCGCCTGATAAGATGAAGAGGAAGAAGAAGTATATTCTTCAATAGATCCATGAACATCATTAACCGAAAAGAAAGTAATATCATCAGTAGTAGGCGCTGTGGTTGAAGAAGTATTTTCTTCACAAGAAGAAAACAATCCTAAAGAAATAACTGCAATTGATAAAATTTTTATTAATTTACTTTTCATTTTTTATAACTCCTGTTAAATCAAGAACATCGTTTTCAACTCTATTTGCAATAATAAAGCCATCACGATTATACACATCTTCTCTGTTATATGTTATTTTTTCTTTCTTTGTTGAATAATAGATACCACCCGCTTCTTCAACTACAAGTTGAGGAGCACAAGTATCCCATTCTTTTGTTCCACTACCGATGGTATAGCATAGTTCACCTTTACCTTCTGCAATTAAACAAGCTTTTAAAGCTGAACCAACCTTATAGTGATTGGTAATTTTTGAATTAGCTTCAATTAAATCAATCAGTCCTTGAACCGAATGGAAACAAGATTCAAAAGCTGTCAAAGAAGAAGTTTTAGAGGAAACATGAATCTGACGAATCATTTTACCTTTTTCAATAACAAAACTTCCTTTACCTTTAACTGCAAAGTAAATTTTATCTTGAGCTGGAATACCAACTACACCAATAACTGGTTCATGTTTATATACAAGCGCTAGATTTACAGCAAACATATCGTCTTTTGCAACAAAATCTTTTGTTCCATCGAGAGGATCTAATATAAAGACATAATCTTTATCAAGTCTTTCTTTAGAATCATAATCTTCTTCAGTCAATAATCCATAAGAAGGATATTTCTTGACTAAGGCATCTCTAATTAAGACATCCGCAGCTTTATCAGCAGATGTAACTGGAGAATTATCATCTTTTATTTCGACATCAAAGCCATCACGATAATAGGTCATAATGGTCTTTGACGCAAAAGAAACGAGATTAAGCATTGTTTTAAGTTCTCTTCCATAAGGTGAGAACGATTTATACATTGTTTTTTCGCATTCTTTTATGACTTTTTTGTAATCACTTAAATGCTCTAATACACAGCCAGAAGCATTAAGATGACCACCACCATTAAACTTACACGCAATCTTTTGAACATCAATTTTTCCAGAAGAACGAAGTTCAACTCTAACTTTTCCATCGTCACCTTCGATAAATAACACATGCATTTTCGAAGCTTCAATTTTTGCAATGGAATTAGTAAAACCAGCCGCTTCATTCTTGGTATAACCACATTTTTGTAATATTTTATTAGATAATACTAAATAAGCGACACCTAAAGTTGTTGTTTTATAAGCTGACCATAAGTAACTCTTAAATTTCAAAGATTTTTCATCAGTAACATATAAAGTATCGTAAATGTAGTTTACATCCGCTCCATCTTTGATTAATTTTGAAGCGGTACTTAATAATTGAGCGTTTGGTGAATATAAGAATCTACCGGAATCAGTAGTAATACCTAAATAAAACAAACTTGCCGCAAGTTTAGGTAAATGTTTAAACTTAGAATATAAAATATCAGCGATATAATCTGAACATGAAGCACGAGAATCATCAACATATTCTAAGCCACCAAATTCTTCTGTAAAAATGTGGTGATCAATTTTGATTAAATCTTTAGCGGTAAAAGCACGAGCGTCTCCAATACGTGCCTTATTTGATAAGTCGCAGATAATTGCTAAACTATTTTTTATCGTTTCATCATCTATTTCATCCGCATATGGATATGAAAAAGGGATTCGATAAAAGTTTGTCGAACTAACATAAATTTTCTTATTTGGATAAAACTCTTGTAATGCAGTTTTTAAACCTTGAGTTGATCCATAACAATCGCCATCAGGATTAGTATGTCCAAAAATCGTAATGACGTCATTATCTTCTATCTTCTTAAAAATATCTTCGTACATTGTATGACCTTTCTTTCTTTATATATTTATTTACTTTTGTAAAAGAACTAGAAAACAAGAACAAGTAAATAATGTAGAAAAATACGATGAAACCAAGTTATAGTTCCATCGTATTTAATTAAACTAGTTGATAATTATTTAGCAGCTTTTCCAAGCGAACCAAATGTTGTAGCTTTCTTAAGAACTACATTTTTGATTCCTTCTCTTCCAGGGCCAATAATTTTACGTGGATCGTATACTTTAGAATCTTTTGCTAATACTTCTCTGACAATCTTTGTCCATTCGACTTGGCATTCAGTATTAATATTGATTTTTGCAGTACCACGATCAATTGCCATTTGTAATTGGAAATCTGGTATACCACTACCACCGTGTAAAACTAATGGAATATTTACAAGACCTGCAATTTCTTTCATTTCATCAAAGCCTAATTTTGGTTCGCCATGATATGGACCATGAACACTACCTAAGGCTGGTGCTAAGAAATCAATTCCGGTTTCTTTAACCATTCTGACACATTCTTGTGGATCAGCATACATACTTTCAGCAACGACACTATCTTCTTGACCGCCAACTTTTCCAAGTTCAGCTTCAACAGAGACACCACGAGCATGAGCATAATCAACAACTTTCTTAACTGTTGCAATATTCTCATCAATTGGTAATTTAGAACCATCAATCATAACGGATGTAAAGCCGGCATCAATCGCATCTTTACAAATATCAAAACTCCCGCCGTGGTCAACATGTAAAGCTACTGGAACTGTGATGTGTAGATCTTCCATTAAGCCTTTAACCATACCGACAACTGTGTGCCAACCGCCCATATACTTAGCAGCTGAGGATGTAACACCTAAAATAACTGGTGTTTGGGTCTTTTCAGCTTCTTCAAGTACCGCGCTTGTCCACTCGACGTTGTTGATGTTAAATTGACCAACAGCGTAATGCTCATCAAACGCTTTTCTGAGCATCTTTGTCATACTTTCTAGTTCCATAATTTCTTTTCCTCCTTATTTACAATAAATATTTGAAATTATTATTCTAAATCTTTTTTAATTGATTCATCAGAATCATCGGCAACTTCGAATGGATTTCCCTCTTCACCAAGACCGAGTTCAATCTCACTCTTATCTTCTTCGTCTTCCTCATCATCTTTATATACATCGTTCATATCGATATGGACACAATCAAATGTGTGACGTGAACGAAGATCCCAAACATTTTCACCTAAGGTAACAAATCTACCATCTAAAGAAAGATTGGTATAAAATCTTGAAATTCTTCTTTTTACTTCATCGTCAGACATTGATAATTTATCAGCGATAATTTTTACCAAATCAGCAAAAGCGATTGGGTTTTCTCTTCCAGAAACAACTTCATAAGCGACATCTAACATTGATTTTTCCATAAATCTATTCTCCTTTTACATATGGTCAGGTGATGATACACCAATTAAACTTAAAGCATTTTTCAATACAATCTTACTAGCTAGACATAAACCTAATCTAGCAGAAGAAATCTCAATATTTTCTTTATCAAGAACTCTGCAGTTTGTGTAGAAATCATTGATAGCTGTAGCAAGTTTTCTTACATAGATTGTAATCTTATAAGGACTTAAAGTTGTACAAGCATCACTGATAGCATTTTTATATTCTGCTAAGGTCTTTAATAAATCTAATTCTTTTTCTTCATTTAGCAATTCACCACTACAATCTAATTTTATACCTTGTGACTCACCCATTTCAATTAAAGTAGCAAGACGAGCATGTGCATATTGACAATAATATACTGGATTTGAGCTTCCCATTGTCTTTGCTAAGTCTAAATCGAAATCCAAATGTTGCGAAGCAGCACGAGAATTGAAGAAATATCTAACTGAGTCAACACCAACTTCTTCAACGAGTTCTTTCATTGAAACGGCGTTACCAGTTCTCTTAGACATTTTATATTCTTTTCCGTTTTCAAACAAACGAACCATTTGAACTAACTTAACATCTAATTGATCAGGATTATATCCTAAACTCTTCATCGAAGATTTTAATCTGCAAATATAGCCATGATGATCAGCACCAAATAAATCGATTAATTTATCAAATCCACGGTCAAACTTATCTTTATGATATGCAATATCAGGTAATAGATAGGTATAAGTTCCGTCTGATTTAACTATAACTCTATCCTTATCATCTCCGTCTTTAGTAGTATTAAGGAATACCGCACCATCTTGGGAATAACAATTATCTTTCAATAATTCAACAACACGATCAACTTTGCCAGCTTTTCTAATATCTTTTTCAGAAGTAAAGACATCAAAGTCAACTCTGAACTCATGTAAATCCGCTTTAATCTTATCAAGAGCAATCATCGTTCCTTCATCACGGAAGAACTCAAAGTTCTCTTCATTATCTTCTAAATACTTATCGCCATATTTTTCTTTTATTTGTTCAGCAAAGGCAATAATATCTTTTCCATGATAGCCGTTCTCTGGAATAACTCCATTTTTACCACAAGCTTCTAAATAACGAGCTTGTAATGAACGAGCTAAGTTATTTACTTGAACACCTGCATCATTAATGTAATATTCACGAGTAACATCATAGCCACTCTTTTTAAGTATTCTAGAAATAGAGTCCCCTACTGCTGCTCCACGAGCATGACCTAAGTGCAAAGCTCCAGTCGGATTAGCAGAGACATATTCAACATCTATTTTTTCATTATTACCAATGGTTAAATTACCATAATCATCACCTAGTTTAACAATTTCACTGACAACCGATTGAATGCTGTCATTCTTCAAAAAGAAATTGATGAATCCTGGCCCAGCTTTTTCAACTTTATCAACTTCTGCAAGCGAAAAATTAGCAATGATATCATCTGCAATAAGAGAAGGTGCCTTATGTAATTTTGAGGCCAACTTCATTGCAACGTTTGTTGCTAAGTCTCCATATTCTTTTACTTTTGAATGTTCAATAACAATATCAGAAGCCGATATTTCAGCACCTAATTTATTAATAACATTCGCAAGTTCTATTTTAATTTTGTCTTCTAATTCCATGTTTAGACCTTTCTAATTACCAATTCGCATCTTTGTATGCTTTGATCTTTTTCAATAAGATCGTAATCTAATTTGAGATATTCCGGTAATCTGTTATCAATTTTTTCAGTCTTTACAGGAAGAGCATTTTCAAGAGAATGAATTTTACTTTTAATTTTAACTAATGTTTGTCTTTTTAAATCTAAGACTAGATGTATTTTTAGTTCGGTAGTTTCACGAATAATTCCTATCGTTCCACCACTTAATTTAATAATCTCTATTTTCTCATTATCTTTGTTAGTTAATACATAAGAACGAGAGGTAGATTCGACTACTTCATATAAAGTTGATGTATCATTGATTTTATCGATAACTTCATATTGCATCATTAATCACCTCGCTCATTAATTATATATTATATATAATATATTTTAAAGTTTTTTCTATTTTAGTAACCGGTGTATTTTCACTAAAAAATCACCTATTTATTCTTAAATATCAAAACATTTGCAAAAGCTGCAATGCCTAAGGAACCACCAATACTATCTAGATTTTCATTTGTTCCTGCTTTAATAGAAACTTGGTCCATATCAAGTTCCAATATTTCAGCGGTGTTTTTTCTCATGTCTAGAATATAGTCTTTTAATTTTGGAGTCTCTAAAATAATTGAAACATCGAGATTCAAAATTGAATAATTATATTCATGTAATTTTTCTTTTACAAATAAGATAATATCTTTAGAATCCATATTAAGAAATTTATCATCATTTGGCGGAAAGAACTTTCCTAAATCACCTAAAGCTAAGCTTCCTAAAAAAGCTTCACCTAAAGCATGAAAAACAACATCCCCATCAGAATGAGCAATTGTTTTATATCTACAAGGAATCTTAATTCCAGCTAAGACAATATACTCACCTTTTTCAAGGCGATGAACATCATAAGCACTACCAATTCTAAATGGTTGATTCATTATTTTGTAACATTGAACTTAATAAAGAGGCATTCACCATCTTTTACTAAGTAATCCTTCCCTACAGTCGCAATCTTTCCCGCTTGTCTTAAAGCTAATTCTGTTTGATATTTGTCAATATCTTCATAAGAATATACTTCGGCTTTAATGAAGCCTCTTTGGAAATCGGTATGAATAATTCCTGCGCATTCTGGAGCGCTCATTCCAGCTTTAAATGTCCAAGCTCTGACTTCATCTTCACCAACGGTGAAAAATGTCTTTAATCCTAGTAAATCGTAACTAGCTTTAGCAACTTTATCAAGGCCTGATAAAGAAGCG
This sequence comes from Bacillota bacterium, assembly GCA_023398335.1. Taxonomy (GTDB): domain Bacteria; phylum Bacillota_I; class Bacilli_A; order RFN20; family CAG-288; genus HGM10890. The sequence goes on along the minus strand of JAEWSJ010000006.1, from coordinate 55,158 downwards.
CCTAGCATATCTAAATAATCTTTTCTTTCTTTAGCGTCTAAAGGAGCAAGATCAGCTTCAACTTTAGCGGAAACAGGTATAGCAATTGCGCCTTCTTTTGCAGCGATTTCTTTAACAATTTTATAATACTTATCTTCATCTGGATTAGCGTAAGCTTCATCAGCAACATTACCCACATAAATAACTGGTTTAATAGTTAAAAGATTGAATGATGATAAGATATTTTTTTCTTCATTAGTATAGGTTAATTCACGAGCGGATTTACCTTCGCTTAAGGCTAAAATAAGTTTATTTAATAAAGCGACTTCGACAATCGCTTCTTTATCATGTGCGACTTTGGCTTTCTTCTCTGTTTTTTCAAATCTTTTTTGTAAAAGATCTAAATCAGAAAGAATCAATTCTAAATTGATTTCTTCAATATCTCTTTTTGGATCAACACTACCATCTACATGGATGATGTTTGAATCATCAAAACATCTAACGACATGAACAATAGCGTCGACATTTCTAATATTTCCTAAAAATTGATTTCCTAAACCTTCACCACGTGAAGCACCTTTTACAAGACCAGCAATATCAGTAAATTCAAATGTTGCACGTACTTGTTTTTTCGGATGAAAGAGATCACATAAGCGATCAAAACGTGGATCTTTTACCTCGACCACTCCAGTGTTTGGATTAATTGTCGCAAAAGGATAATTTTCAGCTATAACATGCGAGTTTGTTATCGCGTTAAATAAGGTGGACTTCCCTACATTTGGTAAGCCAACAATTCCAGCAGTTAATGACATATTTCTTTAATAAATCTCCATATATTCTATATACGTATAAAGCATACCACAACTTATTATTTTACTCAAAGAGAAGATATAATCTTTTTAAGTGAACAAAGCAGCAAATAATTAGTCTATTTTATTTTTTTATCACTTATTATTAATAAATAAAGAATAGATTAATTTGATTATTATAATCAACCATTTATCTTTTTTTCCAAAAAAAAACTCTCCTGAAGGAGAGAAATTAAATTTTTTAGCTTAACCTTTTATGATTATTCAGCAACTTTTTTGACATTGGATGCTCTTAAACCACGATCTGATTGTTCGACGTCGAATTCGACGCTTTCGCCTTCAACTGCGGTTTTGTAGCCATCCATGACTAATGCGGAATAGTGGAAAAATACATCTTGGCCGTCTTCAGCTTTAATGAAGCCAAAACCTTTTTCCTTGTTAAACATTTTGATAGTACCCTTCATGGAAACACCTTTCATAGTAAATGATAAAATCACCTACATGTAGATAATAACACAGTGCGATATGTAATGCACGATTTTTTTATTATTTTTTATTTTATATGTAGTTTTTAGCTAAATTCACTCGTGAAATTTTATTTGAAACGAAGATAACAGAGATTAAGGAAAACACAAATGAAATAACAAAATTAAGAAAAAACACGCTTAAATCAATCGATTTTATCTCTATTTCTAAAAAAGAAGTTAAACCATTCTTAAAAACCAAACCAATTACAAGCAAAGAAATAGACGAATTAATAAACGATAATAGGCCGATTAAAAAAGATAAAAAATAATAATATCTTTTTATATCACTTACTAAATATCCTTCTAAAAGTAGCAATCTTATTTTATTACTATCGTCCTTAATAAATAAAAAAACTACTAAAGTTAGCAAAATTATTGATATTAATCCGGTGAAGATACCAAACGCTAAGAGTCCGCTACTTACATAACCGACAATTTCATCAACTCCTTTACTTATTTCTAACGAAGGAAAAGAAAAATCATAAGTATTATATTCCGAAGATAAAGTTGAAAGAATATCATTATGATTAATTCCGTCTTTAAAATTGATAATGACTTGATTAATTCTCTGTTCATCTTTACTTATATTAAATTGATCTTCTCCTAAAGATAAAATAAATTTAGGCGCTTGATAAAGCAAAAGTTCGTCTGAATTAACAACGCCAGTAACTTTTAACTCACCATCTTTAAAAATATTCTTATATCCACCATTCTGATACTCTGTTGAAGTCAAACAAGTTAAATATATCATCGAGTCTAAAAAATATCTTTTATTCTTAAAAATTACATCCGCAAGTGCGGACGAAATAAGCACTTCAGAATTATTAGATGGTAAATATCCTTTTTCTGGTTTTGGTGGAGATAAATAACTTTTAAAGTTTAATCCAGAAGAAGAACTTGAGTTAATCGCATCGCCACTAACAATATCTTCACTTGTAGTAATTGTTGCTCCTTGAAATCCTTGAGCGTTAAAACTCGCTTCATAGTTATAATCTATAAGTTCATTTATCATTTCTTTTTTTGAACTTAAGTATACTGGTTTTAAAAAACCTGAATACATTCCTTCGGAAGAATAAAAATATAAGCCATTAGTATAATAATAACTATTTATTTGACTTCGATATTTTGAAACAATATCGTTTACTTCTCCACATGACAATTTTGTTACATAATCATCCAGAACCATTATTCGATCGTGTGTCATTATATTATTATCTTCATAATATATCTGATATTCTTTTTGAAGTTTGATAAATATTAAGTTATCAAACTCTTTATTAAGACTAATTTCATCTAAGAAAGAACGAGTTGATAAAGGGTAGGAATAGAGAATATTTGATTTATAGATCATCCAGGGGACTTCATAAGTTCCGTCATAAACACTAGGTATAAATCTCATTTCCTCTTCGATAATTTGCTCATTAAAATTAGGATTAATATGTATAATTTTATTTCTTTTACATTTCACCACTTGTCTAACTAAAAAAGTCATTTCCAAACTATACTTAAAAATGCTGGCTTCTAAATCTAAATGAAACGCTAAATCATTAGATAATAAGTATTCATTTATATCTATTAATGATCGAGTGGATAAATTAAGTATTGATGCTAACAAACTAATATTATTCTCATCTAGACCTAAACAAATTTCATCATTATTTAATTCCATAAACGAAAATGATTCATCTTCATTAAGTTCTTTATAATAAGTAAACTCGGAAAAATTTCTAATTGATATAGATGGAAAAGATAATATTGATTTATCAAATGTTATATATGATTTATTTGAATTAATAAAAGTATTTTCAAAATCATATTTGTAGTATGCTCCCGTCTCAAAAATATATTTTGAATACTTATTCTTAATTCGATTGACATTATACGAAGAAGAAGATACGAAGTTTTCATGAATAACATCAACATTCTTCTGCTTTATTACTAAAGCATTTTTATCGATCGTCCCAGATAAATACGTCTTTATTGATTCGTTAACACTGGTAGAAATAATACTTATCATTCCTAAGGAAGTTAACGCTAAACTTGTTGCAAAAATAGAAAACATCGTATGTTTCATTCTTACTTTTAACTTCTTAATAATACTTACTACTATTGAAGAAAATCTATATCTTACTCTACCAACGTTATAATCTATTCTTTTTGTTGAGTAAGATGAAACTTTATTGACGACATTTATTTTGCCATCTACCATACGAATTATATTGCTATCTTTATCAATTTCATTCGTATTATGCGAAATAACAATTACTAATGACTTCTGTGAAATTTCTTCTAATAAAGATATTATTTTTTTACGCATATCTTTATGTAAAGGTCCTAATGGTTCATCAAGAAGATATATAGGAGTATCTTTAACTAATGCCCTTGCTAAATTAACTCTTTTAATTTCTCCGCCTGATAACAAACTTACTTTTGAATCAAGATTCTTTATCAAGCCGAGTTTTGAGCAAATTTTGTTAATCATCTCCTCTTTAGCTCCATACGGATAATCAAAAATTTCTAATGATAGCAGCAAGTTATCCTTAACAGATAATTCGTATTCCAGTTCGTCTTCTTGAAGGCATAACGAAATGCTCTTTCGCAAGTATTCCGCTAAATTTCTTTTCTTTAACGAATTTACCTTAAGTGAATCAACTTCTACTATACCCTCGTATTCTTGATCAATACCAGCAATAATTTTGAGCAAAGTAGACTTCCCACTACCTGATTCACCCACTAAATAATAAAGACCATTTGAAGGAAATTCAAAAGAAATATTTCCTATAGTATCCTTTTCATTTCCCTTATATCGTTTAACTAATCCCGTTATCTTAATCATCTTATTCACCCTTCAGCGAATCAATTAAATTCGACCTATAAATACTACGTAACGGTATTTGTCCACAAAAATAAGAAAAAACATAAGCCAATACACTAATTAGGCCAACCATTCCAATTTCAATATAGGATGAAAAAAGTTTGGGCAACGAAAAATTAACTAAGATTTTGTTTCCAATTATCGATAGTAATAAATACAATACAATCGAATAAATAATAGTGAATAGACCAATTAAAACAACTTGACCCATACCTATTTTATAGAAATTCTTTTCACTAATATGAAAAGACAAATACAACGCTAATTCTCTCTTCTTTTCATAATAAATATTTTCAATTAAAACAAACTCTAATAAGAAAGAACAAACTAGTGCCAGTACTACAAATAATAAAACAACTTGAGAAAAAGAAGAGATTAAATCCATCATCGAGTAAGTCATACTTAAAGCCACACTAGAATACTGATATATATCTTTATACTTAGCATCGATTATTTTCTTTATTTCAAGCGGATCATCACAAACCGCTAATGACTTATAAGAAGATAAAAAATCATCGCTAGAAGAAAGATAGCCAAGTCTTTCTTTCAAAGTAATTGATGTATTAAATTTATCTGAAGCATTAATAAGTTTAGTATTGATAAAGAAATCATATATTTTGTCGTAATCATAATAAACACTCGGACGATTTAATAACTCAGTTTCAATAGATACTCCCACAATTCTAAAAGGAATATTAATCTCAATTAAATCATCAGTAAAAGTTGAAAGATATGTCGTATTTATTTTTTTAGTGTATTTAATACAAATCTCATCCCCAATCTTCTTTTTTTCATTAACTAATAAAGTTTTATTTACAACTACTTCATTATAAGAATTGCTGATTCTTCCATTGGAGATTTTATTTTTATCCCCACGACTAGGATAAAAAGAAATCTTATTTTTACTTAGTAACCCTAAAGAATAATAATTCATATATGGCTCAATCAAAAAATCAAGTGAAGGAAAACAATCGATTTTATTAGTTAATGAGTTGTTTAATGTATTAATATCTTTCTGCTCTAATTTAACTTTTTTTGACAAAGAAATATTAGAGTTTTCAACTTCGTATTTTTTATTATAAGACAACTCAACAAGCGAATAATTATAGTAATTTCTTCCTAAATTTAATATTTCATTTTTCCCGGTCGTAAGCGCTGAAAATATCATTAAAACAATCGCAAAACACATAGAAGTAAAAAGCAAAGCAAAAGATATTCTTCGGATTTTGTTTTTCAAAAAAGATAATGAAAGCAAAATATTCTCGGTAAAACGAATCGAGCCAAGTTTTTTCTCCTTCTCTTCGACTACATTAGTGTGATATTTCACTTCTTTGATTTTTTTCATATTATAATTTTCAACCGTATATATCACATCGGAATACTCTTCCGCTAAATCTTCATTATGCGTAACAATCATGACCAAATGATCCTTACTTATCTTTTTTAGTTCATCCATTATTTCTCGACTAGTGTAAGAATCTAAAGATCCCGTCGGTTCATCCGCTAAAATTATCTTTGATTCAGTCACCAACGCTCGACATAAAGCCACTCGAGCTCTTTGACCACCAGATAATTCATCTATCTTTCTATTCTTAAATTCCAATAAAGATAGTTTATCCATCTGTTCTTCAGCTTTTTTTAAAGCGTTTTTTCTTTTTTGACCATTCACGATAAGCGGTAAAGCAATATTCTCTAACGCACTTAAATGATCGATTAATTGAAGATTTTGAAACACAAAAGATATTTGATTACATGAACAAAAAGTCTTTATCTCTCCTTTATATTCTTTGTTGTAACCCGCAATTAAATTTAGTAATGTTGACTTACCACAACCAGATTCACCAACGATAGAAACCAGGCCAAAAGAAGATATTGATAAATTCATATCTTTAAAAACATATTGCTGTTCATCTTTACTTATATAACTTAAAGTGATGTTTTTACATTCAATAAGACACATAAAAAACTCCTTCATATCATATAGGTATTCCGGAGTTACTTTATATATTTATTTTTTAAGAAAATAGGCGTTAGAAAGTAAAGAAGCAATCGTCAGTGGACCGACACCTCCTGGGACAGGAGTAAAAGCCGCCACAGAAGATGGGACAAAACCGAGATCTCCCTTACCATCTTCTAAATAACCGCAATCAATAATTACTTGGGAAGAAGATAAATCTTTTTCTTCAATTAAGCCTCTTTGACCAGAGCACAAAACAATAATATCGGAAGCAGCAGCATACTGTTTAATCGTCTCTTTCTTAATTCGTGAATGGACAACACTAACTAAAGCATTACGTTTAATCATCATTAAACTAATTGGCATTCCAACGGAGATGGAGCGACCAATAATTAAACATTTTTTTCCTTCACACTCAATATGGTAATAATCTAACAATCTATTAACAGAAGAAGCCGTACCAGGCAAATAATTAATATCACCTTGAACCAAATGACCGCTATTGGAATAAGTTAACATATCTGCATCTTTGTCTTCATCAATCAAACTAATTAATTCTTTTTCACCTTTAAACATTAAAGGACGAGCTAAGAAAATTGACGCTTTTGGATTTTTATTAGCTTCAAGTATTTTTTCTTGAGTTTCTTCAAAAGAAGCTACTTGATTATCTATACATTTAAGCCCAAGTTTATCGCATAATTTACGAATCATTGCAATATAACTAGAAGCTTCAAAAGAAGCCGGATTATAGATAAATACTGGTTCGATAATATTATTATCTTTAATTTTTTGTTCTAAATCAGCTATTAATTCTTTTCTTACTGGAGCACCTAATAATTCAATCATCGTTTTCACTTTCCATTTTTACAGCAGCAGGAACCTTTGGAAGTCCTGGCATAGTCATAATTGCTCCTGTTATCGGAACGATAAATTTTGATCCTGCGGAAATATTGATATTTCTAATATGAATAGTAAAATTATTTGGAGCACCTTTTATATGTGGATCATCGCTAAATGACAAAGGAGTCTTAGCCATACAAACGTAATAATCATCACATCCCATCTTATGTAATAAAGCTAAGTCTTTCTTAGCTTCCTCAGAATAGATAACTTCATTTGCACGATAAATTTCCTTACAAACCTTCTCGATCTTATCTTCTAATGACATATCTTTAGTATAAAGCGGATGATAGGAAGATTTTGGTGAAGTATAAAGCTCATCAATAACTAATTTTGCAATATCAATAGCGCCCTTAACACCTTTGGCGAAAGCATCGTTAATAGCGACTTTATATGAGTGATTATCACACCATTTTTTAACATATTCAATTTCATTTTGCGCATCAGTCGCAAAGACATTAATATTTACAACTACATCCAAACCATATTTCTTAATATTTTCCAGATGTCTTTCAAGATTTGACATACCATTTTTTAAAGCTTCAAGGTTTTCTTCATCAAGAAGTTTTTCATCTTCTCCACCATGAAGTTTCAAAGCTCTAACAGTTGCAACCATAACACAAAGATCAGGTTTCAGACCAGCTTCTTGACATTTTATATCCAAGAATTTTTCCGCACCTAAATCAGCACCGAACCCCGCTTCCGTAACAACAATATCAGAAAGAGATAAAGCGGTTGAGGTGGCAATAATCGAGTTACATCCATGAGCAATATTAGCAAATGGACCACCGTGAATAATTGCAGGAGTATGATATGAGGTTTGAACTAAATTTGGTTTTAAAGCATTCTTCATCAATTTTAAAACCGCATTACAAATTTGTAAATCTTTTACCGTTAAAGGTTTATCATCATAAGTATACGCAACAATAATACGCGCTAATCTAGCCTTAAAATCTTTTTCATCTTTAGCTAAGCACATAATTGCCATCATTTCACTAGCAACGGTAATAACAAAGCCATCTTTTCTAACAACACCATTTTTATTACCTTGAGCAACAGTAATTTCTCTTAATGCTCTGTCGTTCATATCCATTGCACGTTTCCAAGTAACACGCTCCGGATTGATATTTAATGGATTACCTTGGAAGATTGAATTATCAATACAAGCTGAAATCAAATTTATTGAAGATGTTAAGGCGTGCATATCACCAGTGAAGTGCAAATTGATGTCTTCATGTGGCTCAACTGTAACTTTACCGCCGCCAGTCGCACCACCTTTCATACCAAAAACCGGACCTAAAGAAGGTTCTCTTAATGCCAAGCACACATTTTGTCCAAGATAAGACAAACCATCAGCTAAAGCAATTGAAGTTGTAGTTTTACCTTCTCCCGCTTTTGTAGGAGTAATTGCGGTCACCAAAACAAGTTTTGAATCAGATTTTTTCTTAATCTCTTTCAAATCTATTTTTGCTTTATCATAGCCATATGGAATAATCTCATCCGAAGATAATCCCAACTTTTTAGCAATCTTAGTAATTTTCTCTAATTTCATATAAAGCCTCCTAAGTTTTTTTATTTATATCAACAAGATAATTTTATTATACACTTAAATATTACGGATAAAATATGAAATCATCGCCAACCCTTCTCCGTTTGGAGCGGAAACATTCGAGCCAATATATTCAGTTCTTCTTTTTACATTGGTTTCTTTTGAGTACGCAACATTAATTAATGACAAATCAACTCCACCATATTTTTCTTTTAAGAAACGTTTAAACTTCTTTGATAGCGGCTCACTCGTCTCATTTAAAGTTCCTAAAACAAACTTGGTGGAATCAATTCTTAATCCACTACCAGTCGCATGAATTACTTTGATATTATTATCTTTACAAAATTTATATATTTCACATTTAGCATCAACATCATCAATGCAATCGAACACAAAATCAAAACTTTCATCAAGATAACTATTTGAATACAAATCCGCAACAACGTTAATCAAAGCGTGCGGATCAATTTTATGTAAATGCTTTTTAGCTTGTTCCACTTTTATTAAGCCGATATCGTCTTTATCATAAATAATCTGACGATTTAAATTTGAAACATCTACTACATCTTTATCGATTAAAGTTAAATTACTAACACCTAAGCGTAGCAAAGAAGAAGCAACAATACTTCCTACTCCGCCAACACCAATTAACGCCACTTTGGACTTCTCAATTCGAGCTAAAATCAAAGGATCTATTGAAGCTTTATTTCTTTTTCGTCTTTGAATATCATAGGAAATATATTCTTCAATCTCTTGCTTTTTACCAATATGAATATTTTCAAATTGATGTCTTAAAAATGTTCTTTGTCTTTTCGCATATTGTCTAGTATCTAATTTAATTTCTTCGATAATTTCTTCTCTAGTCTTATTTTCTTTTATACCACGAATTATTTCTTTATAACCAATCGCTTCAAACGCTTGAGAAGAAGTATCGTATTGTTTGATCAATTCATCAACTTCATCAAACAATCCTTTTTCAACCATTTCATCAACGCGAGCATTAATTTTCTCATTGCCTTCATCTTTATCAATATCTATCATAAAGAATTTACAAGGATACATAAGTTTAGGCTTCTTAATTCGAATATCACTTTTTTTAACTCCAGAATCAAATATTTCTAAAGCTCTTATTACTCTTCGGCGATTATTTGGATGTAATATATCCGCAGATTCTTTATCTACTTCAACTAATTTTTGATATAATTCTTCATTTGAAAAGTTGGAATATTTTTCTTCGTTATTATCTTCTCTTTCTTCTTTAAATTCATAAGGATATAACGCCGCACGAACATATAAAAATGTTCCACCTGAAAGAATGATATCTTGTCCTTCTTTTATATATTTATCTAATAAAGCACGTGCCTTTCTTTGATACTCCATCACGGACATCTTGTCAGTTACTGAAATATCATTAATAAGGTGATAATCAATTCCTTCTAATTCTTTTTTGGTTGGTTTAGCCGATCCAATATTTAATTCTTGATACATTTGAAAAGTATCCGCCCCAATAAGTGGTAAATTAAACTTTCGACATAATTCCAAACTTACTCCTGTTTTACCAGAGGCCGTTTGACCTAAAATAACATATATCATTTATTTTAAAATCCCGTACGTTTAAATAACTTTTCAATATCATATTTGGATATCTTAATTATCGTTGGTCTTCCATGCGGACAATTTAATGGATTATGACAAACACTAAGTTGTTTTAATAATGATACTTGTTGCTCATGTGTAAGTTGATGATTCGCTTTTATTGACATCTTACAAGCTTTAGACGCAATCGAAAGACGCTCAATCGCTTCAAGATTAACTGTGTTATCTTTTAAAACTTCTAAGATAATGTCATTTAAAACTGAATTATCATCTTTATCTTGAAGGAAGGATGGTATTTCATCTACTCTTATAGTATTTCCACCAAAATGTGAAGTATAAATATTAAATTCCTTCAAAGCTTCAATATGTTTTTCATCATAATTATTATAAGCGGAATATGGTAGTTCAATAACTACTGGAAATAGTGGAACTACACGATCTTTTTTTGTCTTAAATTCTTCTTCGCATTTTTCAAAGTTAATGCGTTCCGCTGCTGCGTGTTGATCAACAATATAAAGACCATCTTCTGAATCACAAATAATATACGTTTCCAAAACTTGACCTAACGGATAGATTTCTGGAAAATTGACTTTTTCTTCAAAAATAACTTTTTTAGTTGCTTCTTCTTTATAACCATGTGAATCCGAAACTTTAAATGGTCTTTCAATTAAAGGAGTTGAAGCATATGGGGTTAAGGATTTTGATTCATCCTCAAACAAATCAAAAAGATTCTTTGAAGCATCATCTTTTACTTCTTCTTGATTATCTTTTTTTGTTTCTTCAACGTTAAAAGGCGTATTTTCAAATGAAGAAGAAGTTAAATCCTCTTTTTTATCTAAAATCGACATTCCCGATACTTCTGGAATTTTAACTGATGCAAAATTATTACGAGTTTGAACCAGGGTATTCTTTATGGCTTTATATAAAACTTGAGATATTTCATCTTCAATAGATAGTCTTACCTCTCGTTTAGTTGGATGGACATTAACATCAACAAGTGAGTAATCTACCTCAAGTGAAAGCACGACTAAAGGATATCTATTTGGAGGTAGATAATCCTTATATCCATCAACAATCGCCTTTTGTATTTTTGGTACATAAACACTACGAGAGTTTAAGAAGGTTAAAATATCGTAACGGGTTGAATAAGAGACAGAAGGATGACAAATATAACCCGTAAATGAGAAGGAATCACCTTCGTATTTTACTGGTAACATTTTTTTTGCGTTTTCTAATCCGTATATACTCGCAATCGCCTCAAGTAAGTCACCACGACCATTGGTCTTAAAAATTAATTTACCATCGATAAAAAGAGTAAAGGATATTGAAGGGTAACACATTGCCAGATGTTCAACTACTTCAATCGAAGAAGAATTCTCTGTCTTATCGCTTTTTAAGTATTTCAAACGAGCAGGAGTATTAAAAAATAATTCTCTTACTTCAAACGTTGTTCCTTTTCTTAAAGAAGAATCTTCTTCTTTTAATTCTTGTTCAGGAGTAGAAGTAATTAACGCTCCTTCAACTCCATCGGAAGTTATACATTTAACCTTACTAATAGAAGCAATTGAAGGTACTGCTTCACCTCTAAATCCTAAAGAAGTAATCCGCATCAAATCAAAAACCGACTTAATCTTCGACGATGCATGACGTTTAAAAGATAATAAAGCATCTTCTTTTGACATTCCACATCCATCATCTTGAACTTTAATGAGCTTTCTTCCAGCATCTTCAACTTCAACAAGAATTTGAGTTGATAAAGCATCAATACTGTTTTCAACTAGTTCTTTAATAACGCTTGATGGTCTTTCAATAACTTCTCCTGCGGCAATCATATTTGCAAGTTCAGGAGACATAACATTAATTCGGCCCATATATTATTTCACTTTCTTTTTTAATTCAAAGATTAAATTTAACGCTTCTAAAGGAGACATAGTTAACGGATCAACTTTCTTCAAATCTTTGATAATTTCATCAGACGGAGAAGAATCTTCTTTTTTAACTTCAGTCTTTTTGATTAAAGGAGCATCGATTCTCTTGTTGTCTTCAAAGTGAGTCAATATTTCATTTGCTCTTTCAAGTAATTCTTCTGGTAATCCAGCTAAACGAGCAACATTGATACCATATGATTTATCCATCGGTCCTTCTTGAACTTTATATAAAAATGTAATTAATCCATCGTTTTCTTTGACCGCAACATGAATATTTGAAACCGAAGGTATATTGGATACTAACGAAGTAATTTCATGGTAATGGGTTGAAAACAAAGTAACTGCATGAATCTTTGTTACTATATATTCAATAATTGCTTGAGCTAAAGCCATACCATCATATGTTGCAGTTCCACGACCAATTTCATCAAAAAGCAATAATGAAGAAGATGTGGCATTTTGTAAGGCCCGATTTGTTTCAGACATTTCAACCATAAAAGTCGATTGCCCTTTGATTAAATCATCTGAGGCACCAATACGTGTGTAGATTGAATCAAAAACATATAATAAACAAGATGAAGCTGGAACAAAACAACCAAGTTGAGCCATAATTACTAGTAAAGCAAATTCTCTCATATATGTAGATTTACCACCCATATTAGGACCGGTAATTATTAATACTTCCATATCTTTATCAATCTTATAATCGTTAGCGACGAATTGTTTCTCTGGCATTACTTTTTCAATTACTGGGTGTAAAGCATTTTTAATATCAATTGTTCTTTCATCATTAAATACTGGACGAACATAAGAAGATGATGATGAAACCGAAGCTAAAGATACTAAAACATCTAGTTTAGCAATTGCGTATGATAAGGTTTGAATTGAACGCGTATATTTTTTAACGTATAAACGAAGTTCTTGGAATAACTTATATTCTAAATCGAGTCTAGTTTCTTCCGCATGCAAAATCTTATCTTCCGCTTCTTTAAGTTCTTTGGTTATAAATCTTTCACCAGTCGTAAGAGTTTGTTTACGAATATATTCAAATTCAGGCTTAACTTGACTTAAAGCTCCAACACTGACTTCGATGTAATAACCGAATATTTTAGAATAACCAACTTTTAAAGTCTTAATTCCCGTTTTTTCTTTTTCTTTCTTTTCTAAATCAACTAACCAAGCTTTTCCATTGGTTGACATTTTTATCACTTCATCAAGAGCGGAATTATAACCCAAATTAAATATCCCACCTTCTTTAATTGATAAAGGACAGTTAGGTGAAATCGCCTTCTCTAACGTATCAACTAGTTCGTTAAAATCTCCCATTGAAGACATTAATTCATCAAAATAATGTGAATTTAACGAGAATAAAGTATCCTTGATTTGAGGTACTATAGATAAGGATTTTTTAAGTTGAAGCATTTCACGTCCTGAGCACGAATCAAAACCAACTCGCGCCACTAGACGATCTAAATCGTAAATTTCATCTAATTCATTTTGTAAATCGCCACGGATTAAAAAATTATTGATAAGCGTTTCAACCATATCAAGTCGATTATTAATAGCATTTATATCTGAAGAAGGTTCATCTATTTCAGCTTTTAAAAGACGAGAACCCATCGGAGTCTTACATTCATTTAGCAACCAATATAAAGTACCGTAACTTCCTTCGCCTTTTAAATTCTTCGTTAATTCAAGATTAACGCGTGAAGAATGATCGATCTTTAATACTTTATTAAGTATTTTGTTCTTTGCTGGTTTAAAATAATCCAATTCTCTTTTTTGAGTTTCATTAAAATAATTCATCAATTTAGCTACCGCAGTCATTTGGCGATCATCTTTTATATATGCAAATAACGGTTCATAAGTTAATTCGATAAAATCATTATTCGAATACGTGACACATATCTTTGTGTTTTCTTTAATTAAAGCAATTAAAGAAGCGTCTAAAGAAGTTGATATTACTACTTCTTTTACATCGTAATTAACAAGTTGAGAAACAACATCTTCATATGTATGGTTAATATTAAGTACAAGAATTTCTCCTGTTGATAAATCCGCTAATGCGACCACATATAAATATTTGCAATCAATTAAGGAAGCAATGTAATTATTTTCTGAACTCTTAAGTTCAAGATTAGCGCCTGGAGTAATAATTTGAACCACATCTCTTTCAACTAATTTCTTAGCAAAACGTGGGTCTTCTAATTGCTCAACAATGCCAACTTTATAGCCTTTATCAATGAGTTTTTGCACGTAAGAAAGATATGCATGGTGAGGAATACCACACATTGGAACTTTATCTTTTTGACCGGCGGATTTACCGGTTAAATAAAGCTGTAATTCTTTAGAAGCTACTTTAGCATCTTCAAAGAACATCTCATAGAAATCACCTAGTCTAAACATGATTAAAATATCAGGATGCTTTTCCTTTATTTTAAGATATTGTTCCATCATTGGTGTATAAGTAGGTTTCTTTGCTTCTTTATTTTCTTTTGACATAATTAATCTCTCTTAACATAAGTATTATAACAAAAAAGGCAATGTTATTTGCCCTTATTTTTTCTTCTTGGAGTAATTTTATTTAAATCAACTTCATCTGGATTTCGCGATATTTCTTTTTCAGGTAAATCCGGGACTGGACAAGTGATAGAAGCAACAAGACCTAAGAACCATGAGATAATTAAACTAACAAAACAGAATGATATCTCTTTTGTATATATCTCCGGATCAGAAACGCCATATTGAAGGATATATATAGTAATAAAGAAAGTTAATGAATAAGCTAAAGCAATAAACGCAAATAGCAAACCAAAAACAAAATTAATCTTACAACCATAATGATAAGAAAAGTGAACTAAAAATACAGTGGTAAGAATAGTAAATAACGAATAAACCACCCCTTCCATTATCTCAAGAGGAAAACCACTTAATCCTACTAAATAAAAGATGCCAATTGCTAAACTAAGAAGAGCATATAAAAGACATCCAGCAAATCTAGAGATAAACTTTTTCTTCGCAGTTGATAATTGAATGGAATCTGATACTTTGTTCTTTTTCATAATTTAATTTTACCACACTTTGTAATTTATTTATCAATATTTAAATATAATGTTTATTTTGCCTAATAACTCAAGAACTTCTTCTTTTAAATTATTATAAGTAATAACTATCGCAGAAGAATAATACTCATCTTCATTCTTTTTTATCTGCTTGATGAATTCGCTTTTTTCACTAAGAGAAACAAGAGGAAGATTTTTCTTCATTTCTTTTATCTCGTTACGTTGAGATATAAGTCTTTCATCTTCTTCATAAATTTTTTTAGCTTTAAAATACTTCTGCACCACCTCAACAGAATAAAAAGCCTCAATAAGATCTTCTGCTTCTAACATAAGGCTATCAGTCATCGAGCAATTCTCCAATAAGACTAAAGGTATGAGATTCAGTAATCTTTACTTTTCGAATTTGTCCAATAAGTGAACTATCTCCGTTTACGTGAACTAATCTATTGTGACGAGAATATCCTGAAACTCTATTATCATCTTTCTTTGATACGGTATCAAACAAAACTTCGACAATCTTTCCCACTTGTTTACCGGAAGATTCCTCTATTCCTTGATCAATAAGTTTCTTTAAACGATTAAAACGATCTTTCTTCGCTTCCTCGCTAGTTTCATCTTTCATTCTAGAAGCTGGAGTTCCTTCACGTGGAGAGAAAACGAAAGTGAAAGCTGAATCATATTTAACCTTTTGACATAAAGCTAAAGTTTCTTCAAATTCTTCTTCTGTTTCATTAGGGAACCCAACGATAATATCTGTTGTTAAATAAACATCAGGAATATATTTTCTTAATAAATCCACCAATTCTAAGTAATGTTTCGAATCGTAGTGACGGTTCATTTTACTTAATATTGCATCAGACCCAGATTGTAAAGGAAGATGAAGTGAAGGCATAATATTGCTGTATTTGGCCATAACTTTAAATACTTCTTCTTTAAAATATGCTGGATGAGAAGTAGTGAATCTTACACGTGGAATATTAGTTTCCGCAACCGCAGCAAGAAGAACATCGAAAGAATTACCTTCCTCTAAATCAAAGCCATAAGCATTAACATTTTGACCGATTAAAGTAACTTCTTTATATCCTTTGTCTTTTAAGCATTTTACTTCGTTTACAATATCTTCGATTTTTCTACTTCTTTGTCTTCCCCTAGTATACGGAACAATACAATAAGTACAGAAATTATCACATCCATACATAATATTTACAAAAGCCTTATTCGCATCTAATCGAACCGAAGGTAGATTTTCAACTATACCACCTTGAGAAGAAATAACATCAAAAATACGTTCTTCACTAGTAATACAGGCATCTAGAAGTGCAAAAATATCATCGATATTATGAGTTCCAAAAACCAAATTAACATAAGGAAAATGTTTACGAATAAAATCCATCGGCTTTTCTTCTTGAGCCATACAACCACAAATGCCAACAATCTTTTGCGGATTAGCAAGACATTGTTTTTTCAATCTGCCTAATTCACCATAAATCTTTAATTCGGCATTTTCACGAATTGCACATGTGTTAAATAAAACGACATCCGCTTTAACTTCATCATCAGTTTCAGTCATATTAAGCAACTGAAAATAACCTTTAAGTATTTCCGAATCTCTTACGTTAGCTTGACAGCCATATGTTAAGAGACAAAAAGTTTTTCCTTTAGACCAATTTTTTAAATTTTCAGTGATATTTAGATCTGCATTACGAGTGACAATATTTATTTTTTTTCTATTTCCGGCATCTTTTAATGATGGCCAATTAATTATGTTTGCTTTCTTCATCTTTTCTTCTCCATCTAAGTATAAAAATAAGCTAGCATGCTTTACTAGCTTATTATACATTAATCATCAATAAGATATAGAGGACTAATTTTTGTTAATTTATTAGTCGTATCATCTATTTCTAAGATTGCGGCGTTTAATTGACCACGTCCGCTTTCAGGTGTAACAAACTTCCCTGGAATTCCTTTCCAGGTTCTATTTATTACTTCTTTTGGTTCAACACCAAGAATACTTTCATATAATCCGCACATTCCAACATCAGACATAAATCCTGTTCCTAACGGAAGAATTCTTGCATCGTTAGTTTGTACATGAGTATGTGTGCCAAGGACAGCGGTTAACTTACCATCAAAGGCTTTAGCTAAACACATCTTTTCACCGGTAGCTTCCGCATGAAAATCTACAATATGAATATCTGTTTTATCTTCTTTTTCAATAATGTTATTTAAATAATCAAAGGGATTGGTATCAGCCATATCAATGAATACTTTACCAATTAGATTGGTAACACGAATTGTTTTGTCTTTAACCGTAAATACTTTTGTTCCAACTCCAGGAGTGGAAGTATGAATATTTCCTGGTCTAATCATATTGACAAATTCTTCATTCTTAGTTAATACATCCGCAACACGATAATAATGGTTTCCCATTGTTACGCAGTTAATTCCTGCTTCAGTCATCGTGCGATAATGTCCAAGAGATAACCCTTTTCCATGTGTGGCGTTTTCTAAATTAGCAATAACAAAATCAATAGAATATTTGTTTTTCAAATAAGATAATCTATTAATCACTTCATTACGACCAACCTTGCCAACTACATCACCTATAAAAAGAATATTCATAATTTTTACTTAGCAACTTCGATAGCGCGAACTTCACGAATAACTTGAACTTTAATTTGTCCTGGATATGTCATCTCATTCTCAATTTTTTCACGAATATCATGAGCTAATTTATATGAGGCTGAATCATCAATTTTATCAGGTACAACTGTAACTCTAACTTCACGTCCGGATTGTAAGGCGTAGCAATTTGAAACTCCATCAAATGATTTACAAACTTTTTCCAAAGCTTCAATTCTTTGAACGTAGTTTTCAAGAGTTTCACTTCTAGCACCAGGTCTAGCAGCCGATAAAGTATCAGCAGCTTGGACTAAAGTAGAAATAACATATTTAGCTGGAACATCACCATGGTGAGATTCGATAGCGTTTATAACAACATCGTTTTCACCAAACTTCTTTGCTAATCTAACACCAACTTCAACGTGGCTACCTTCTAATTCAAAGTCTGCAGATTTACCAATATCATGAAATAAACCAGCTCTCTTTGCGAGAGATTGATCAAGACCAAGTTCAGAAGCCATAATTCCACAAAGAATGGAGACTTGAATACAATGATCAAGAGCGTTTTGTCCGTAGGATGTACGATATTTTAAACGACCAATATAATCAAGCATTTCTCTATTTACACGAGCAATACCTAATTTGTTAACAGTTTGTTCACCAATCTTGTGAACTGTATCTTGCATTTCAGATTTAACACGATTGAAAATTTCTTCAATTCTTCCTGGTTGAATACGACCATCTTTAATTAATCCTTCAAGAGTTAATCGAGCGATTTCTCTTCTAATCGGATCAAAACATGAGACAGTTATAACTTCAGGAGTATCGTCAATGATGACATCAACTCCTAATAAAGATTCAAGTGATTTAATATTACGACCTTCACGACCAATAATACGACCCTTCATTTCTTCAGATGGAAGTACCACTGTTGAAACTGTTTGTTCAGAAGTAACATCTTGTGAATACTTTGCAATAGCTAAAGAAATAATTTCTTTGGCTTTATTTTCACTTTGTTCTTCAGCTTCATCTTCTTTGTTCTTCATATAGTTGGCAATTTCTTTTGCCATCTTTTCTTCGACTCTCTTCATAAGTTCAGAACGAGCATCATTAAGTGACATTTCTGATACTTTTTGAAGTTCGGAAATAATTGAATCTAGTTTGGCTTGGACTTCATTTTCTTTCTTGTCAAGATTTGCAATCTTTTGTTCATAGGAGTTCTTCTTTGCTTCCAAAGCATCTTCCTTTGATTGAATCGCTTGATCTCTACGATCAACGCCAGCTTCTCTTTGATCTAATTTTTTCTCTAATTCTGCAACGGTTTGTTTTCTCTCTCTAATCTCTTTATCGGCGGCTGATTTTAATTCATTTGTTAATGTCTTCGCATCGATTTTAGCATTCATTTGAATGTGATCCGCTTTGATTTCAGCATCATGAATTATTTTATCGTAATTTGTTTTAGCTCTTTTTTCCCTGAAATGCGGGATAAAATAAATTGCTAAAGCACCACATGCTAAGCCGATGAAAGTAAAAACAATAATTAACGTAATCGCTAAATATAATTCCACCATATATTCCTCTTTCTAGATGCATAAAAACGTGCATCATACGCTTAAAGATTAATATTATAAAATTATATTTACACATTGATAAAATACTTATATTAGAATTATATTATTAAAACTTATATAAACTATAAACAAATCAGAGTAATACTCTTTTACAATCGTTATCTTTGTACTCTTTTTAAGTACAATTACATTATAAGATAAAATGCAAGAGTAAAGCAATTAATAAATAGTTTACCAACAAAATAATCGACACAATATCAAAAATATACTACACTTTAAATTACTAGAGGTGCATATATGATTAACTTATTATTGTCAGGAAATAAGAATGTTCAAGACGGCTTATTAATTGTCGTCCTTTCTTATATTAAATATAACGACGAACCAGTCAATATCTATTTTGCAAGCATGGATTTACATGAATATAATCCATCATTTGTTTCAATAACTTCTTCTCAGGCAAAATATCTTGATTCGTTATTAAAATCCAAAAACAATTCTTCTTCATTCATTAGTGTAGATTGTACAAAAGAATTTATGGATACCATGGGTAAAAGGACAGATATTACTTCCGTTTATACTCCTTATACCTTATTAAGGTTGCTAGGAGATAAATTAAATCTTCCCGAAAGAATTCTCTATCTAGATACAGACACGATGATTCTTAATAATATTCATGAATTATTCAATCTAGATTTTGAAGATTGTGAATTCCTTGCGGCCCATGATTACCTTGGACAAACCTGGATATCAAAAGATTATCAAAATGCTGGGGTTATGTTGCTAAATATGAAAAAGATCAAAGAAACAAAATTGTTTGAAAAATGTCGAAAATCATTAGCGGAAAAGAAAACAGCATTTCTAGACCAAGACGCCTTAAATAAACACGTAATAAAGCGTAAATTTCTTGATTTTAAATATAACGAACAACATAAAAGACAAGATGACACAGTAATTCGTCACTTTTCTAAAACTATTCGTTGGTGGCCTTTCTTTCACACCATAAATATAAAACCATGGATGGTAGACAAAGTTCATAGTGTTCTAAAGACTAATTCATATGATGAAATACTAAACGAATATAGCGGTAAAAAAGAAGAATTTCACAACAACTAGTCAGCAAAAAAGAGATTAAGGTTTTGAAGCCTTAATCTCTTTTATCTAATATTACTTAATATCTATAAATTTTTTAGATTTATCTTTTTCAGTTTCTTTTGGAACATTGATGATTAAAACACCATTTTCCATCTTCGCGTTAATTGATTCTTGATCAACATCACCAACGTAGAAACTTCTTTGATACGAGCCAGAAAATCTTTCTTTTCTTAAGTATCTATCTTTATGATCTTTAGTTTCTTCATTGCTTTCTTTATGAGCTGATATAGTAAGATATCCATCATCAAGTGCTAAAGAAATATTTTCTTTCTCTATTCCAGGTACTTCAACTGATAACTCATAATCATGTTCATTTTCTTTTACATCTGTCTTCATGATTTGATGATTCTTTTTATCACAATAAAACTGAGTTCCAAATAAGTCTCTGAAAAATGGATCTATAAGTCCTAAATCAGAATTAACCCCACGATCATTTCTTCTTTGTAAATTGTTTTCCATAATAATACCTCCTGTAATTATTAGCACTCTCATTACCTTAGTGCTAATTATAATATAGCATATATTTTAGCAGTGTCAATAGGTGAGTGCTAATATTTAATAAAAAATGTCCTCATGTCTTCCCGAGTAAACTCGTTCAAAATAATGAGGTTATTAATTATTGCTTCTTATATTTATCAAGCATTCTTGGAGTGGTATTCCATCGTGACCAGATTATTACAATTATTTGAGCAGGTATACCAACTAGATACATAATCCATAATTGATAACCGCCAACTGAACAATAGATTGAAGTGATAATCGACCATATTAGAACAGAGATAATATAATGATTGTATCTCGTGTTGCCCCAAATCGAATTAAAAACAAGCAGGACTATTGAAGACAATGGGACCGCATAAAGAAAAGACTGCCAATAATACATATTATCTAAAATAGAAAGTCCTACAAAGACACTGGTACTTATTAGCCAGACACCAAACACCGATAACAACGTAATAACTATTTTATTACTGAAATCTGTATCTTTCTTTTTTTTACTGCATTTTTCAATATCGTTAGAGGTTAGTTGATCTAAAGTAATATTAAAGTATTGGCAAATTAATATTAAGTCTTCCACCGATGGCAAGGCATCCCCATGTTCCCATTTACTAACTGACTTATCAGAGTAATTTAGTTTATTAGCTAATTCTAATTGCGTTAGATTCTCTTTTTTTCGTAAATATGTCAAGTTGCTTCCAACTATTTCTCTTAAATTCATTTTGTTTTCTCCGTTATATACAACTAAGATAGATAATTTTTAATGAAAAGTAAAGTAAATACATTTTATCTTTTCTATCTTATTTCATATGTAGATTTCTCTCAAATATAGTTAACTCTCTTTTGCTGAGAATTATATTCTAACCCAATTATACTGTCTTCTTTCTTAATTAGGTATTGTTTGTAGTCTTTTATAAATAAAATATAACTAGAAGAGGAGAAAGCATGAAAAATAAAACATATTATTATCAAGATGAATTATCAGATGAATTCTCTGGTATAACAAGAAACAAAATAAATATTGATCAAAACTATAAATATATGCACTCAAGCTGGCTTTGGAATTTCAGCGCATGGATTACTTATCATCTTCTTGTCTTGCCTTATGATTTTGTTTATATGAAGTTATATCACCACTTAAAAATAGTAAATCGTCAATGCTTTAAGCAATGTAAAAAACAAGGATATTATCTTTATGCTAATCATACCAACGTTCCTAGCGATGGTTTTCTTCCAGCTTTGCTAACCTTTCCTAAACGCGATTATGTCGTCGTTTCAAGTGAAAACCTCGCAATAAAAGGTACAAGAAATATAATGCAGATGATCGGAGCAATTCCAGTACCTTCTTTTAAAGGTATGCGAAACTTCATTAATACTATGAAAACAAGAATTAACCAAAACTACGCAATTTGCATATATCCCGAGGCACATATTTGGCCCTATTACACAAAAATAAGAAATTTCAAATCTGATTCATTCCGTTACCCATGCCTTTGTTTCTGTCCGTCTTACTGCTTCACTGTTACTTATCAAAAAAGAAAACATTCAACTAAACCAAAAATGACAGTTTATTGCGATGGACCTTTCTACGTAAATAACGAACTTAACGAGGTAGATCAAAGAGAAGATTTAAGAAATAGAATTTATAACACGATGGTAGAAAGAAGTAAAAACTCTACTTACTCATACAACACCTATATTAAGAAAGAAAAGGAGAAATAAATTATGTTAGATACTGCATTACAAATATCACTATATGTTTTTTTAGGCTTAGTCGGACTTGGCTTACTATATTATTCACCAAGATTAATCTGCTATTTTGCTCCATTTAAGAAGCAAAAACACTTAATTAATCACGAAGAAAACAGAATATTAGTTATGGTTCCAGCCAGAAATGAATCATCTATTATTCGTGGAATTATGAATTGCTTAAGTAATCAAACATATAACAAAGATAAATTTGACGTTGTGTTTATTGTTAAAACAAACGATGATCCAACAATCGATATAGCAAAAGAATATGGCTTCACTTATCTAATTGCCAGTGAGCAAAGAAATAAAGAAGAAGCACTTGATATCTGCTTAACAGAATATAACAAAGCACAAAAATTCTATGACGTTTATATGGTCATCGATGCTGACTGTTGGTTAGAAAAAGATTGCTTAAGTGAACTTAATAACGGTTTCGCTTCTTCCGCCGATATTGTGACATGTAAGAAAATGTCAAAGAACTATATCTTACGTGGTAAAAACTCCGGCTCTATATCTGGAATGTGCAATGGAACAATCTGGCCATTAATCGATGAACTCGGCAACAGATTTAAATCTGATCATCACTTATATCAAATGCCAATTACCACTGGTATTGCCTTCAAAAAATCTGTCTTAGATGCTACTGATGGTTTTAAGTTTAACAAAACTATGACCGAAGATATGGAAATGATGTATGCCACTCCTTTATACGGTTTTAAACAATATTACTGTTCTTATTCCATGATATATATGGATGAAGCTGAATCATTTAAAGTTACAACAACTCGTAGAAATAGATGGTTAAAAGGTTATGTTGATTCTCATCGTCTTTACGATGCAAAGTTAAAAAAAGTTATGACTAGTAAAAGAGACAGATTACAAAGATATTATCTAAACGGATTATATCCAACATTCGTAATTTATGGATTTGTTACTTTTTATCTATTCACGTCTTTACTTTGCAGTCTAGCTTTCTTGTTAACCGGATTTTACAGCAGCAGTCTCATCTGCTTTATTAACGCTTTAGTTTCATTCTCATTCATGTATATAAGTTTCTTCATTATGACTTTGTTCGTATTAATTGTTGATTGGAAGAAAATGAAATGTCCTATCTATAAACGCTTCTTAGTATTATTCTTAAATCCAATTTTTGAGCTTGATTATATTAAGGTTTGTTATCACGCTTTATTTGGAAAACAAGAAGCAGACTGGGTTCCGATTGAAAGAAACGCTACCGTAGAAAGAAAATAAATATGAACACACCACGTAAAGATGTTTTAGCTAACATTGCTGAAGCAGAAAAGAAAGGTGAGTATAACTCTCATGTAGATCCTTTTGATGTAAATGATTCTTATCCTGTCACCAAAGATTATCCATATATCAAACATGGTTGGACAAAAATTAAGAACGACTTAATTAATCAATTTATCGTAAAACCATTTACTAAAAAAGAATGTGAGAAAACTCAACATATCAGAGTATTTGGTAGAGAAAATATCAAAGGAATTGACGCTGCAATAGTTACTTGTAACCACGTCTATATGTTTGACTGCTTATCAGTTAAATATGCTTTGAAAGGTAAAGATGTAAAAATATCTGCAGCCTATTTCAATAATCTAAAAGGGAGCTTAGGTGATTTAATGCGTGCTGGTGGAATGCTTCCAATTAACATGACCGACTTAAAAGCATTACGTAAATTTGAAGAAGCTGTCGATTACTACTTAAAAAGAAAGAAATACATCTTATTCTATCCAGAGCAAGGCATGTGGTGGAATTACAAAAAGCCACGTTCATTAAAAAATGGGGCATATCACTACGCGATAAAGCATAACGTTCCATTAATTCCGCTTTTTATTACCTTTAGAGATTCTTCTCTATTTGATTCAGAAGGATTAAAAATTGAATATACTGATATTCATATTCTTAATCCAATTTATCTAAAGCCTGAATTAAGTGAGAAAGAAAATATCGAGTATATGCGTAAACTTAATCACTCCATGGTGGTCGATCTATATGAAAAAACTTACCATGAAAAATATAAATTAGATAATTATACAGGTGAATTTTAAAAGAGTCTGGAGATTTCTCTCTAGGCTCTTATTTACTTACTTAATAAACTTCTTTATCCAACTTTTCTTCTTTTCACTAAACGGATGATATCTAAAGCTAATATCAAGCCATGTTTTATGTTTTAATATTGGCTTAAAATGGGTGAAAGTCTCAAATGATCTTCTACCATGATATTGACCCATTCCCGATTGCTTTAATCCCCCGAAAGGTAAAGACGACGCCGATAAATGAACCAAACAATCATTAACACAACCACCACCAAACGGAATTGCGTTAATAATTTTCTTCTCTTGAGTTTTAGAATCAGTATAAACATAACACGCTAATGGTGTTGGTCTTGAATTAATTGTAGAGATTAAATCGTCTTCATTATTATATGTTAATATTGGTAAAATCGGTCCGAAGATTTCATCCTCCATTATCACTGAATCAAAAGTCGCATCAACTAAAGTTAATTCGATTCTCTTTCCATCATTCTTTCCACCATATATAACTTTTTCTTTACTAATTAAATAGGTTAATCTTTCAAAAGCTGAAGTCGAAATAATTTTTGGATATGAATCATCGTTTAACATACCTTTTGGGAATTGAAGTAAAATCTCCGCCTTTATTGCTTTAATTAATTCCTCTCTCTTACTTTCATGAACGACAAGGTAATCTGGTGCAACACAAGTTTGACCTGAGTTAATCGTCTTACCAAACACAATTCGACGAGCAGCAAGACTAATATTAGCCTTCTCTGTAACTATACAAGGAGATTTACCACCCAGTTCAAGAACACACGGAGTTAAATGATTAGCAGCGCACGATAATACTTTTTTACCGATATGTGGTGAACCGGTAAAGAAAATTAAGTCAAAATCTTGTTCGAATAATTGATCTGCAACTTCTCTACTACCTAATACACAATAGATATACTCTTTGTTGAAGGCTTCTTCTATTATCTGAAAGATAACTTGAGCGACATTTGGAGTTTGTGAAGAAGGACGAATAATACATGTATTGCCTCCTTCAATCGCGCCAACGACCGGTTGAAGCGTTAATAACACCGGATAGTTCCAAGGAGACATTACTAATGTTACTCCATATGGTTCACGATAGATATAACATGAAGATGGATACATTGCTAAAGGAGCTTTGACCTTTTTAACTTTCATCCATTTCTTCAAATGCTTTAATGCATATGAAATATCTTCATATACAAGACCTATTTCAGTCATATACGCTTCTTGTTCTGACTTGTTAAGATCAAGTTTTAAAGCCTCATATAAATCTTTCTCATGTATTTTCATCACTGATTTAAGCTTAATTAGACTGTTCATTCTAAACTCGTAAGACTTTGTACCACCTTTAAGGTAATAATTTCTTTGACTGTTAAAAAGTTCAAATACATCCATAACTTTTCCGCCTTTCTTCTACCTACAATATAGCATGTAAATTATCAGTTAACAATTCATTAAACTAATGAATGATTTTATAAGATATGTTAATATTATTCTTAAGGAGCACATTATCAAATGAAATATGATTATCTAGTCGTTGGTTCTGGCTTATTTGGGGCGATATTTGCTTATGAAGCCAAAAAAAGAAATAAAAAAGTTTTAGTAATTGAGAAGAGAAATAATATTGCAGGCAATATCTACACTCAAAAAGAAGAAGGAATAAACGTCCATAAATATGGCGCTCATATTTTCCACACTTCTGATAAATCAATTTGGGAATATATAAATCAATTTGCTGAATTTAACCGTTTTACCAATTGTCCAAAAGCAAACTATAAAGGCAAATTATACTCAATGCCATTCAATATGAATACTTTCTATGAATTATGGGGTGAAAAAGATCCTGAAAAAGTAAAACAAATAATTGAAAATCAAATTAAGAAAGAAAACATCGTTACTCCAACGAACTTAGAAGAACAAGCTTTAAGTTTAGTAGGTCGTGATGTCTATGAAACTCTCGTTAAAGGATACACGGAAAAACAATGGGGAACAAAAGCAACCGAATTACCTTCTTTTATTATTAAAAGATTACCAATTCGTTTCACCTTTGATAACAACTATTTCAATGATAAATATCAAGGTATACCAGAAGGTGGATATACTAAAATCATCGAGAAAATGCTAGATGGTATTGAAGTAAAATTAAACTACGATTATTTCGAACATAAAGAAGAATTATCTTCTCTCGCAAATAAAGTTATATTTACCGGTTGTATTGATGAATTCTTCTCTTACAAATTTGGGCCACTTGAATATCGTTCATTAAGATTTGAAGAAGAAACATTAAATAAACCAAACTATCAAGGAAACGCCGTAATTAATTATACGGAGTATGAAATTCCATTCACTCGTATTATTGAGCATAAGCATTTTGAAAATTCCATTTCGGATAAAACCATTATTACTCGTGAATATCCTATCACATGGAAGCTTGGCATGGAACAATACTATCCAGTAAATAACGATAAAAATAATTCTCTTTATCAAAAATACGTTGAAGAAGCAAAGAAATATCCAAATGTTATCTTCGGTGGTCGTTTAGGTTTATATAAATACTTCGATATGCACCTCGTAATTAATGCCGCTCTCGAAGCTGTTAACAAAGAATTTAACTAAAGAAAAAAGATTGGTCACTCCAATCTTTTTTTACTTTTGAGGTGTAACTTCTACAGAACAATTTTCTTGTCTTCTTATAGCGTCCTTTTTGTCAATAAAGATACCTAATTTCATTGACAAATAGAATGATGCTTCAAAAATCACATACGATACAGCATACATAATACCAAACGTCTCAAGGAAGCATGGAATAACCAAACTCCAATCAGCAAAGAACACTAAAGTTTTACAGGCAAATGATAATATAGCGGTAATATAAACGTTAGTTAATAAACCACCGACTAAATCAGATGCAACTGTGTTAGGCTTGATTTTAAATAGTCCACTGAACCAATTGCATATTTTTCCAGAAGGAATAACTAAAGTTAAGATCCAACTAAGCGCAAAGGAAAATGGAATACACCATACAGTCATCATATCCCACACATTTGATAGAATAGATGCAGTAATCGACATAGCAGCAGCAACAATAAAATTGTCAATAGAAGTCTTAATTATAAAAGACTTTCTACTTAAATTCATATTTTCTCCATCTTAGCACACCTGAGATTAATTAATTCATCATGAAACTGGTATTTTCATAAGAATTGAACATAATCTTAAATAAAGGGCTTTCAGGCGCAATTAAGAATATAACATATTTTAAAAAGAAAACAAATAGCATTTTGTCAACATATGCCTTTGTAATAAATATAGCAATAAAAAATTAAAGATATTTCGACTTAAAAAGCCGCTGATTAATTATTCAGCGACGTATATTATTATTTAGTTAAAAGTCGATCGTATTCTTTAATTTCTTCTGGTTCAGGAACATAAACACAATTAATATTACGGCATAATTCATTGTAATCTAGACCATACCCCATAAGGAATTTATTCTCTTTTAAAGTATAACCAACATAATCTACTTTAGTATCGATTTTTCTTGAAGCTTGTTTGTCAATTAAGCAGCAAATAATAACTTCTTTCGGATGAAATTTATTAATGAAATAATTCTTCAAATAATGAAGTGAAAAACCTGTATCAATTACATCTTCAATGATAATAATACTTCTATTAGTAACATCAAGAGTAAGATCTTTCTTCAAATGAATAATTCCAGTTGACTCAGTGCCTTCATAAGAACTAATTTGAATATAATCTGTAACCATTGGAACATCGACATATTTAATTAAATCCATCATGAAGTTCAATGCGCCCTTCATAACACCAACAAATACCGGTAATGAATCTGAATTTCTAAATCTGTCTGAAATTTGTTTTCCTAAAGATTTTTCAATTTCTTGAAGCTGTTCTGAACTTAAAATTATTTCTTTCATTTGGAGTCCACCTTTTCTATTTTAATTATATATTTATAAATAGTAAAAAAATAGACAATTAATATAAGAAAGCGTTTTCTTAATAATTTTCGTGCATTATTTTAATATATATTCAAAAATTCTAAAAAAAGTTTCCCTTTTACAAGAGAAACTTAATTAATTATTTCTTAGATGCGTCTGCAAATATTTGAAGGCCAGCTTTAGTTAAAGGGTGATCAACCATTTTCATGAATACTTTAAATGGAATCGTGGCAATATCACTTCCAGCTAAAGAAGCGGAATTAATGTGCTCGAGATTTCTAATTGAAGCTGAAATAATTTCAGTCTTATATCCAAAGTTATTTCTAACTTTGACAATATCTTCAATAAGTTTATTGGCATCAAAACCAGCATCATCCATTCTTCCCATAAATGGTGAAACGAATGTTGCACCTGCTTCAAACGCTAATAAAGCTTGATGTACTGAGAAAACCAAAGTTACATTTGTATGAATGCCTTCATCTGTTAAAGCTTTACAAGCCTTAATTCCATCCATAGTCATAGGTAACTTAATAACTATATTTTTATGGATTTTGACAAGTTCTTTAGCTTGAGCAATCATATCTTCAGCTTTACCTTCAGCAACTTCAGCAGAAATAGGACCGTTGACTAAAGAAACGATTTCTTTAATAACATCTTCTAAATTTCTACCTTCTTTAGCAATTAAGGATGGGTTTGTAGTAACACCTTTAATTACGCCATAACTAGCAGCCTCACGAATTTCTTCGATGTTTGCTGTATCAATAAATAATTTCATCTATATACCTTCTTTCTTATTTAATACCAAATTTATCTTTGTAATCTTGAATATTTTTAGCAATTACCTTAAGTGCTTCTTCTTTAGAAGCAACGCCTGGAACACTAGTTTCCTTGCCTTCTAATTTCTTGTATGTTTCAAAGAAATATACAATTTCATCGAAGATATGCTGAGGTAATTCTTTAATATCGTTGTAATTAGCATAGAAAGGATCTTGTGGGCAAACAGCGATGATTTTAACATCTCTTTGTCCTTGATCGATCATTTCTAACATACCAATTGGTTTTGATTGAACTAGAGTTAAAGGAATAATCGGCTCAGATGATAGTAATAAAACATCAAGTGGATCGTTATCTTCTGCATAAGTTAATGGGATAAAACCATAGTTTGCCGGATAATGAGTAGCAGTATATAAGACTCTATCTAATTTCAATAAACCAGTTTGTTTATCTAATTCGTATTTATTTTTTGAACCTTTTGTAATCTCAATTACTGAGATAAATTGTTCTGGATTGATTAATTCTGGATTAATATCTTTCCATGGATTCATTTATTAGTTCTCCTTTTTTATTAATAATGATTCTCCTGTCATTTCTTCAGGTTGTTTAGCTCCAATAAGTTCTAAAATTGTTGGAGCAATGTCACATAATGCGCCACCATCTCTCAATTTGAAAGATTTATCATTGATGCAGAATGGAACAAGTGATGTGGTATGTTTTGTCATTGGTTCACCACAATCGTCTATGCATTGTTCAGCGTTACCATGATCAGCGGTAAGGAGTAAGGTTCCACCATTTTTATCAAGGTATTCTAAGATTTTACCAACACATTGATCTACAGTTTCAACAGCTTTTATAACTGCTGGCATTACTGCTGTATGGCCAACCATATCGCAGTTTGCAAAATTTAAGATAACAACGTCTAAATCGTTCTTATCTAATTCATTTAATAACGCTTCAAGTATTTTTGGAGCGGACATTTCAGGTTGTAAATCATATGTTGCAACTTTTGGTGAAGGAATAAGAACTCTTCTTGAGCCTTTTAATTCCGGTTTTTCAACACCATCAAAGTTGACTGTACCATCGAAGAAGAAAGTAACGTGAGCATACTTTTCAGTTTCAGCAATACGAAGTTGAGTATAGCCATTGTTAGCTAAAAATTCACCTAAAGAATTTGTGATCTTTGGTAAAACAAAGGCGATTTCACCTTTTACAGAATCAGCGTATTTCATCGTACAAACATAAGTTATATTTTTAAGTTTGACTGGAGCAACATAGGCTTTAAAAGCAAGTGTGCCATCTTTGTTAACTGAAGGATGTTCGTAGAAAGTAGGATTAGTAATAAGAGTTGAAATTTGAATTGCTCTATCTGGACGATAGTTCATAAAGATGATTGAATCACCATCTTCAATTTTGCCGTCGTATTTTGGATTATAAGCAGGAATAACAAATTCATCAGAAGCGGATTTACCTTGTTTAACTAACTCTTCATATTGAGACTTTAAATAAGCGTGATAATCATCAAAAGTATTACCCTCTCTTAAAGTAAAAACACGATAAGACTTATCAACACGATCCATATTCTTATCTCTATCCATAACATAGTATCTACCATGAATAGAACAAATATGACCAATACCGGTTTCTTTGATTTTTTCATCTATCATATCGATATATTTTGCCGCTGTTTCTGGGCCAACATCTCTACCATCAAGGAAGCAATGAATACATAATTGATCTTTACCAATATCATGCATTTTGCACATATCAATCATCGCTAAAATATGTTTGATGTGAGAGTGAACTCCACCATCTGACATTAAACCAAAGATATGTAATTTTTGATTTGTTGCTTTAGCATTATTAATAGCATGTAAATAATGTTCGTTTGTAAAGAATGTCCCATCTTTAATATTCTTAGTAATAAGAGTTAAAGATTGATAAACAACTCTACCAGCTCCCATATTCATATGACCTACTTCTGAATTACCCATTTGACCTTCTGGTAAGCCAACAGCTTCACCGCTAGCCTCGATTTTAGTACATGGATAATTAGCAAAGAAGTCATCTAAATGTGGCTTATTAGCTTGATTAACTGCATTTCCGAAATTCTCATTTCTTAAACCATAGCCATCCATAATACATAAAATGACTGGTTTTCTTTTTATTGGTGTATCTTTCATATTAATACTTTCCTCCGTTAACAATTATACAATAAAAGACTAGTTATGAATTAAAAGATGATAGCATTAGCGTACTTCTCTCTCTTAATAAAAAGTACGAATTTTGTACAAAACATTTGTAGATATATATTGTACGCAGTTGCTGCAGCATTATAAGACTTGTAAACATCGCTGTTTAATTCTCTTTTGCTAAGCAGAAACGCTGCATCATCACTGGATATATTGCTACCGTATTTTTTATCTTCTTTATATACTTTATAAAGATAGACAGAAACGAAATCAATAACATTCTTGTATTTTGATCTCTCATTCATATTAAGTGAAGATATGTTATTAACACCTTTACTAATTTCCTCATACGCCTCTTTATCAAAGGAATACTTGGCCTTAGTAAGTTTGTCAATTATACTTAATATTCTTTTTCCGTCCGCAACCTCATGATCGTTTAGTTTCATCATTTCACTATCGACTACTTTCGATTTCTTCTTCATTAAGAAATAGAATAAATAGCCCATTAGTAAATAAACGACAAAAACAACCGCGATTACGATTAAGGCAATAATCCAAGCACTCATAAACTCTCCTTTACCACCTCATTATTTTACACGATTTTAGCAGATTTTAATACTAAAATATATTTTATCAAAAAACATTCATGATATAATATCAGCGTATGAATATTTCAATCATTGTTGCAGCCGGAAAAGGTGAAAGATTAAGTTCAGTCCTAAATAAGAAAAAACAATTCCACGTTATTGCAAATAACGAAGAAATGTTTTTATTTTCATTAAAAACATTTATCGATTATGGCATTGAAACTAACATATTAGTCATTCCTCAAGACGATTTATCTTTAGTGAAACAAATCTTAGAACGTGAAGGTATCATAGATAAGGTCGAAATCGTCTTTGGTGGTGATTCTCGTCAAGAATCAGTTCACAAAGCACTAAGATATATTGAAATCAATTATCCTTCTCTTAACAAAGTAGCTTCAAAAGTCTATGTTCACGATGCTGATCGACCACTATTAACCTTAAAACTTCTTAAAAGACTTGATGATGCATATGGCAAGAACTACGCTGTTATTCCTTATTTAAACATAACTGATTCGGTTTATGATACCAAAGAAGGAAAATACGTCGAAAGAAAAAATCTACGGCTTGTTCAAACCCCACAATTATTCAATCTCGATTTATTGATACATGCTTATATCAAAAATCGTTATTCTCTATCATCTTTCACTGATGAAGGAAGTGTCGTAAAAACAATTTACGATAACATTGATTATATTGAAGGAGATCCATGTAACATTAAAGTTACAGATAAGAATTCCCTTGATTTAGTTATTATTTATTTAAAGGATAAAAAATTATGAATGAAGCAATAACAAAATACAATATCGGTGATATCGTTTCCGCCAAGATAACTAACATTGTCGCTTTTGGAGCGTTTGCTCAATTGCCAAATGGTCAAAGCGGATTAATTCACATTTCAGAAATTAGCGATAGTTTTATCGCTAACATTCACAATTTTCTCAAAGAAGATCAAAACTACAACGTTATAATTATTGCATACGGTGATAAACCAAATACTTATCAGTTGTCACTAAAAAAAGCATTTATCAAACGGCCAAGACAAAATATTGTGCTAAATAGGAAACCTTTAACTCGCAAACAAATTAATGTTGCAATAATTAAAAAATACTCTTTCGAAAATTCAAAATCAGTGCTAAACTCTCAAATAGAAAAGGAATATGAAAGGCTAGGTAAAAAAAATGGTTAATTTAAAACACTATGGTAAAAAGATTACCGCATTAAATTACGATGAAGTCTCAAAAAGAAACAACGACATTTGTTCGATGATTGATAATCGTACAGGTCAAGGAAATGATTTCCTTGGTTGGTTAGATTACGAATCAAAACTTCCAGATAGTGAAGTTGAAAGAATTATTAAATGTGCAAAAAGAATTAGAAAAAATTACGACTGTTTAGTCGTTGCAGGTATAGGTGGCTCATATTTAGGAGCTAAAGCTGCAATTGATGCAATTAACGGAATGTTCAACGATGATGATTTTAAGATTATCTTTGTTGGAAACACCTTATCTAGCACCTATATTTCTCAAGTATTAAATTACTTAAAAGATAAAAAATTCGCTATCAATGTTATATCTAAATCTGGAACAACTACTGAAACTTCTGTTTCGTTCCGTTTATTAAAAGAATTATTACTAAAGAATTTTGGTAAAGAATATCTTAAAGATGCGATTGTTGCTACCACTGATAAAGCCCGTGGTGCTTTAAAGAAAGAATCAGATGATGAAGGATACGAAGAATTCGTCATACCTGATGATGTCGGTGGAAGATACTCCGTTATTACTCCAGTCGGTTTATTACCAATTGCTTGCGCTGGAATCGATATTAAAGAATTCGTTCAAGGTGTTAGAGATGGTGAGAAAGAATATTCTGTTCCATCATTTGAAAAAAACACCGCTTATAAATATGGTGCAACAAGATATTTACTTCATAAAGAAGGATATCCAGTTGAAGTATTTGTAACCTATGAGCCACAATTTGCTTCTATTGCTGAATGGTTAAAACAATTATTTGCTGAATCAGAAGGTAAAGAAAACAAAGGTATATTCCCAGGAAGTGTCACATTTACAACTGATCTTCACTCTGTTGGTCAATTCATTCAAGAAGGTTCTCCAATAATGTTCGAAACAATAATTAAAACTGAAGAACCAATTGAAGATGTTGTTGTTAATGAAGATAAAGATAATCTTGATGGACTTAATTTCCTCGCAGGTAAAAAATTATCATATATCAATGATAAAGCCTTTGAAGGAACATTAAACGCCCATACAGTTATCGGTCATACTGATGCAAACTTATTAACAATAAAGAAAATGACACCATACAATCTTGGTAATCTCTTCTACTTCTTTATGAGAGCTTGTGCTTATTCCGCTTATTTACTTGATATCAATCCATTTAATCAACCTGGTGTTGAAGTATATAAAAAGAATATGTTCAAATTACTTGGTAAGCCAGGTTACTAAAATTTAAGGCCGATCTAAGTTAATTAAATTTCGTTTATGTTAAAAATTTCTTGCTATTAATTATAAATATTTGTTATAATTACTAAGCGTGTTCAAGGAGGTATTCTCATGTCAAGAAATTGTCCTTTAACTGGTAAACATCCAGTTAGTGGTAATGCTCGTTCCCACTCTTTAATTGCTACAAGAAGAAAATGGGGAGTAAATTTACAAAAAGCCAAAATCGAAGTTAATGGAAAGATGACAACTGTCAAAATTTCAACTTCCGCTCTTCGTACTTTACGTAAAGTTAATAAAGTTAATGCAGAAAAAACTGAAGTCTCTGCTAACTAATTATTAAATTACTAGAAATCAGAACCTGTTAATTCAGGTTCTTTTTTTGTACAAAAAACTCCTGTTTTACCAGGAGTCCTAAATCACATTAATAAGACACCATTAATAACAAGAAGTAGCATAATGACTATTTCTGCAATAATGAATATCCATTCAACTAATGCGAGAATCGATACTTTTGGACGGATATATGTAACATGTCCGTTCATCTCGCTCTTTTCTAAATACATCCATTTCTTTAATTTTGGAATAAATAATAAACCTAAACAAATTAGAGAAATAACACCGATGACAATGCTGATCCATAAAGTAAATTCAATGTATAATTCGCTGGTTAAACAAGTGATACATAATGTTAATCCCGCACCGATCTTTGTTACGAAGAATATTGCATCCGCAATAATATGATAACGGTAATATTCCAAAGTGAAACAAATTGAACCAAACATCGCAATATCTGAAATAATAAATAGAATAAGTGCAGATATCATACCGATATTTTTTGATGGAATGAATAAAGCTGAACTATATGATTCAGCACACATTAACGTAAACAAACCAAATAATAATAAATATATGATTCTGGTTCGATAATCAATCGGCGTCTCAAAAGGAAAACTATTTAAAAGGCTGAATTTATTATCGCTTTGATTCATTCTCATAAAATGTGGTAAAAAGACAATTAATAATCCTAAAATTAAGGCGATAAGTGGGAATATATATTTAATCATTCTCGTGCTAGTACTAAAAGTACTCCTCCTTCATTAACCTTTAAAACTGCAACTCTTTCAAGAATAGCATTTTTTAATGCGTGGTCCGCTGTAAAATCAAGTTTTAAATTCTTGACCGGTCTTTCTACATGTTCCATTGAAATATTGGCTTGTGGAAACCCAATAATATAAAGCATTGAATAATCTTGTTTATTAATAACATGACTGCCTTTTTGATAATACATCATAATGCTGTTATCATCTTGAATCATGACATTACCCTTAGCATTCTTTAGGGTTAATAATGAGCCATGAATCAAATCAAATCTCGACTGGAGAGAAGCCAATATAACAATTTCTTCGATTCCAAGAGAAAATAAATAATCAACCACTTTTAAATAAGGTGTATCACCTTCACTATTCGTGTAGCGAACAATCTTATCTTTAGGCATAAACGATAAAACATGTTGCAAAGATACCTCTTCAAAAGTTGAGATAGCTAGCGATAGTTTTGCTCCAGATTGACGAGCAACATCAATTCCTTCATCAAGTCCGACAATCTCATAATCTAAAAACCGACTAATAAGAGAGGGAGAAGAAGTACTAGTAACGAGAATTACTTTTCTCATTAATTTATACCTTTTAATATATGCACACACTTAGTGCGATCAATTTGATTAAAGAAATAAGATCCAGTAACAACAACATCTACTCCCGCTTCTAATACAGAAGCGATAGTTTTATCATTAACGCCACCATCAACTTCAATCAAAGTTTTTAGTTTTTGATCATCGATATATTTGCGTAAAGTTTTAATCTTTTCTAAGGAGGAAGGTATGAATTCTTGACCGGAAAACCCTGGCTCAACCGACATTACTAAGATTAAATCAAAATAATTTACAAAAGGTAAAATATCCTCAATCGGAGTACGTGGTTTAATCGATAATCCCACCCGAATATCCTTAGACATATGACGTATTGCTTCTTGAGTTTCTAATACATCTTTTACCGCTTCATAATGGAAAGTAATTAAATCAGCTCCATTAGTTATAAACTTTTTAGCGTATTTTAAAGGCGAACTGATCATTAAATGAACATCATTAAATAATCCATACCCATGAAACGCTTTAACAAAATCCGGCCCAAAAGTAATATTAGGAACAAAATCTCCATCCATAATATCATAATGTAGCCATTGACAACCTGATTCTTTTACCGATTTTACTTCTCTATCTAAATAAGGCAATGAAGCACTGAGTAGAGAAGGAGATACTATAATCTCTTTTGCTTTAGTGGACATCTTTTCTCCCTTCTTTAATTTCTTTGATAATTTTTAAATAATTAGTGTAAGCTTCAGAAGAAATAACTCCTTCACTTACCTTGTCCTTGATTAAACATTTATTTTCATTAATGTGAATACAATTATTATAATAACATTTTAACGCATATTGTGAAAAGCCAGGAAAATAATAACTAGCTTCATTGATACTTAACGGTAAATCAAACGAAGAGAAGCCTGGAGTATCTCCGATTAACCCTTCATTATGCTTTAGCAAGATAACTTCTTTAGTTTGATGCTTTCCTCTACCTAACGCTTCGGAATATTGTCCAACCGCTCTTTCAAATAAAGGATCTAACATATTAATAAGCGATGATTTTCCCGCACCAGTTTGGCCCATAAACGCAATAACTTTTTTGTTTATTTCGTCATTGAGAGTTTCAATTGATGATTTATCATTGGTACTTGTTAAATAACAGGTAAAACCAATTGATTCATAATATTTCTTTATTTCCTCAATTTCTTTCTTTTCCTTATAATTTAAACAATCCATCTTGGTAAACACGATAAGTGATTTAATATGACAACTGTTTAAATACGTAAGAAATTTATCTAACAAATAAGAAGAAAAAGCTGGCTTATATGTCGAACAAACTACTACAGCATAATCAAGATTGGCAATCTTAGGCCTAAATAATAAATTTGTTCTTTCAATTAATCCAACGATACTTTTCGTTTCATCAAGAACGATATTATCACCGATAAACAAAGGACCGCTGTTTGTCACCAAAGTCTTTCTTACCGGACAAAAAATACGTGTTCCATCCGTTAGTTCAACGCAATATTCTCTTCTGGTTCCAGATACTATTTTTCCATTCATATATCAATTAATTCTTGTGAAATAGACGATACCAAAAACCATGATCCTTTTTAATTAAATCCGGATTTTGAAGGATTCTTTCAATATCTTTACGCATATCTACTGCAGATCTATAACGATCAACCGGAGATTTTGCACAGGCTTTATAGATTATTTTTTCAATAATCAAAGGAGTTTTTGGATTGTATTTTCTTACACTTGGGAATTTTTCTTTAATGTGCTTTAAGGCAACAGTAACAGCCGATTCATCATCGAAAGGTACTCTACCAGTAATAAGTTCAAAGAAAGTAATTCCTAATGAATATATATCTGACTGAGGAGAAGCAGGATTTCCTTGAGAAATCTCCGGGGCTAAATAATGAACCGAACCAACAACAACATCAGAACGAGTAACATGGGCACTATTTTGAAATGTAGCAATACCAAAGTCACCAAGTTTAATGGTTCCATCAGCAGTAATAAAAACGTTTTGTGGTTTAATATCACGATGAATAACACCATGTTGGTGAGCATAATAAACAGCAGAGCAAAGTTGATACATAATATCACAAGCTTCTAAAAATGAAAATTTACCTCTTAAAGAAAGAGTTTCTCTTAAAGTACGTCCGTTAACAAGTTCAGTAACCATATAAGGTCTATTTTCAAAAGTTCCTAAATTTGATACTTGAACAATATTTTGATGCTTTAAAGATGCGGCAGCACGAGCTTCTCTTTCAAATCTTGTAAGATTCAAAGGATTTTTCATCGTTTCTTCTTTGATGATTTTAATCGCTACTTCTTTATCAGTAATAACATCTTTGGCTTTATAGACAATCGCCATTCCACCTTCACCTAGAACACTTTCAATTTGATATCTATCATCAAGAATGTCATTTATTTTCATTTCTCTTTACCTCCAATAAACTAATAGAAATATTGTCAACCCCACCATTTTCTATCGCTTTTGCAATAAGAATATCCGTTAATGTCTTCGCATCTGCTCTCTCGTTTTTCTTCAGTAATTCAATCGTTTGATTTTCATTAACCATATTTGAATAACCATCGGAACACAAGAACAATATATCGTAAGAAGAATTATCTACTATTGTAAAATCGCAGCTTACTGAAGGTCCAATGCCTAACGCATTCATCAAAACATGTCTTTTTGGATGAGTTAGCATCTCTTCTTTAGATATTGCCCCAAGTTCATATAAATACTCTACACAAGTTTGATCAACGGTAATTTGTCGTAACGAATTATCTGACTTTAAGTATGCGTATGCTCGAGAATCCCCACAATTTACAATTATTGTTTCCTCATCAAGTACCATAGCAAGAACAAGTGTCGTTCCCATTCCATAGTATTCATCTTTGGAAGATGATAAACGATATATTTGACTATTTGCTTTCTTAATTATGTGTTTAATATTTCTTTTAGCTTCTCTTATTGAACGTGGTTTATCTTCATTTGCTAATAAATCCAACACGATAGTTTTAACAATATCAGAGGCGACTTCGCCTTTAAGATGTCCACCCATTCCATCCGCAATCAAAAGAACCTGGTAATCACTTAAATTTAAGACTCCAGCTTGATCTTCATTATTGCTTCTTTTTAATCCGACATTAATATCGGAATATATCTCAACCTTGTCGTTTCTCATATCTCGCTCTTAATTGACCACAGGCCGCATCAATATCTGCACCAAATTCTTTTCTAATAGTTGATTTAATCCCAGCTGCTAATAAGATTTCGTGGAATCTATGTATACGATTATTGGAGGAACGTTTAAAATCATTTTCCATTACTTCGTTATATGGGATTAAATTAACGTAACCAAAAGTAGGCTTAATTAATTCAATTAATTCACGTGCATTATCTTCTGAATCATTTAGTCCTTGAATCATTATATATTCATAAGTAACTCTTCTTCCGCCGCTATCAACACCATATTGAATAATTGCAGGAATAAGTTCTTCTAAAGGATAAGCCTTATTTATTGGCATTATTTTGTTTCTTATCTCGTTATTTGGAGCATGCAAAGATATAGCTAAATTAACTTGAAGTCCTTCTTTACCATATTGAAGTATTCCTGGGATAACACCAGAAGAAGAAACAGTGATATGTCTAGCCCCGATAGAAAGACCAAACTGCGAGTTAGCAATCTTGATAAAATTAATGACATTAGTATAATTATCAAATGGCTCGCCAGTACCCATAACTACGATATGAGTAACTTTACGAGAAGGATCAATTTCTTTTAATACATCATTTAATACTATTAATTGACCTATCATTTCATAAGTTTCAAGATTTCTTTTTTTCTTAAGTAATCCTGAGGCACAAAAAGCACAACCCATATTACATCCCACTTGAGAAGTAACACAAATTGCATCACCATAAATATAATGCATCAAAACCGTTTCAACTTTTTGTCCGTCTTCAAGTTCCAAAAGTAACTTGATAGTTCCGTCTTCTGATAATTGCTTAGTAAAAATATGTGGGACGTTTAATGAATACTTGTTATTAAGTACTTCTTGAAAAGACTTTGAAACATCACTCATAGCTGAAAAATCACGAACATCTTTTTGATAAAGCCATGAAAAAAGTTGCTTGCCTCTAAATGTTTTTTGACCAAGTCCAACCATTTGCGTTGCTAATTGTTCAAGTGTTAAACCGTAGATGTTTGTTTTTTCTTCCATATTTTAATTTTTCCTTAATATTGCGTAATATAATCCATCTGAGTTAAATTCAAAAGGAAATATTTGTCTACTTGTCACAAGTTCATAATTATCGTTATTTCTAATAAAATCTTCCACTACCTCTTTAGTCTCATCAAGATTTATTGTTTGAACTGAATAAACTAATTGACCACCTATTCTAACATAATCTTTAGCTTCGTTTAACATCTCTTTTTGCTTAATAACAATGTCCTTAATATCTTTTTTATCAATCGTGACTAAAATATCTGGTCTTCTTCTAATTTGACCTAAATACGATGAAGGAGGAGTAACAAAAACCAAGTCATAATCGTTATATATACAATAAGTTTTAACTAATGATAGTTTAGAAAATATCGCATTGGCATTTTTTAAATCCAACCTGCTATATTGATACTTACAGCGTCTATACCTAACTTCATTTGTTAAAACAGTCTCTATTTTTCCTTCTTCCGAAGCTAAACGTATTGCAACATTTGAAGATAAGGACCCAGTAATTCCATTAAGATGAAGAGCGTGCATACCATAGAAGTACTCAATTTGATCAAGCATAACTTGAAGAGACAAATCTTGGACATACAATTTTCCTAAACTAGCTTCAACCTGTTCACTAAAATTAAAATGAGAAGAATAAATAACTGCAGTATCGCAGGCATCTACCGGATTGTAATATTCCGCTTCCACAATCTCATCCCTACTTACTTTTAATGTATTTACTGCAAGAAAAATAGTTTGATGTCTTTGATTTGAAAGCAATATGTTCATACAAGTCTCATCACCATATTGTTTAGCCCACATTTTAATCAACCATTCAGGAGTTGAAAAAAACAAGGAATTATACTTATATGGGTCTTTGAATAATGTGTCTGGTAATAGTGTTTTACTTTTTGAAAGTGTATTCAAATTCTCTTGGAGTTGATTGATATCAAATCTCAATTGTAAATATTCCGAAGTTGCACACGCATCTTCAATAGTTAAGAAAGGTGCGATAATCTTGTTTTTATAACGAATTTCAAATAAAGAAATAATCAACAAATATATTTCATCATCATCCTTTTGAAATTCAGTATATAAAGATGTCGCTTCATATTGTAAATATGTAAAATGACGCATAGAGCCTAAAACAATACTGTATAGTCTTTTTTTATCATCTTCGTTCAAATTATATTGTGATTTCATGCGTTCTAAAACAATATGATAAGATGTTTTATTATCAATTATTTCTTTTAGCGCTTTAAGTCCTATCCCAATAACATTCATGTTTTTACCTGTACATAAAAATTATAGCATATTTAACGCTATTTCACTAACTACAACACGCAATAAAAAAACCGCAATATTAGTATTATTTTACGCACTAAAAATCATATGTTGCTTTCTTCCACTTTAAAAATATATATCCACATGTTATATTAATAACTAGGGAAGAATAATGGGGGCTTTTTTAATGAAAAAAAAGATATTACCGATTGCTTTATGTGCAATCATGCTTACAATAACATCATGTGACGGAAATTCAAGTTCTATTATTGGTGATTCATCTTCAACACCAAGTAATAACACATCGTCTCTTGATTCTACTCAGACATCTGATACGACTTCTAATCCTACGTCAAATGGAGATTCAACTACATCAAATAACACTCCATCCAACACAACAACAGACGCTCCTACCAGTGCACCTACGAGTGATACACCTACGAGTGATACACCAAGTACTCCTTCAGATACAACTGATAAACCTACTAGTGATACACCAAGTAGTAGTGATTCATCATCAAGTTCATCTTCTAGCGATACAAATGATGATGATGGCGGAAAAATAGACTATTCTAAATATGATTCTCTTGCTTCTTTACATACAAAAGCAGCTAATACAACGGTAAAATGCCTAGGAACAGTTACTGGAATAGATGGAACCGGAGCATATATTCAAGATCCTACTGGTGGTTTCTATGTCTTTTATAAAAACCAATCATTTAATAATAAAATTAATGACTTGGTTGAATTTAATGGACAGATTGGTGAATTTGGTGGAAACAAACAGTTAACTAATTTTACAGCAACGTTAATTGATACCAATAAAATCAATCCAATAGATATTAATTCCGCTGCAGAAATTAACTCAAATAAATATCAAACTGTCAGCGCAAAAATAGTTTTAACAACAGATTATTCTTATACCAGCGGAGGTGACTTAAGTCTCAATGCAAAAATTGGCTCTTCTGATATTAAGTTATTCGTTAAAAAAACCTGTCTAGAAATTGGAAATATTAACACTTTATTAAAAAATCAAAAATCCGGATCAACAATAACAATTAAAGGTGGCTTTGCCAATTCTTATAATGGTACTCCAGAGATATGTCTAACTTCTTCTTCTCAAGTATCTTTAAAAGAGCCAGAAACCGACCAAGAGAAACTAGAATATGCAATTTCTTCAATTCAAGGAACATTAGATCTTAACAATACAACTATTACATCAGACTTAATTTTCCCAGTATCTGAAGAATACGGAATAACATATAAATGGATAAGTTCAAATACAAGTGCTATTTCAAACTATGGCAACGTCATCCGTCCTCAAGAAGGCGAAACAGATGTTGCAGTAACACTTACAGTAGAAATATCTATCGATGGTGTAAAGAAAGATACCAAAACAATTAACTTAACCGTTAAAGCAATTCAAGCCGCAAGTGGAGATACCAACTTACCTGAATCAGTTAAAAAATATTATTCTAACATCGACTTTACCAAATCTAAAGAGTCGCTAAAGACCGATCTTGGAAAACTAATTAACAAACACACTGTTATTGGATATTCAAGTTTACAAACAACAGTCTATAAAGACTCAGATATAAGACCAGATGGAAAAGTTTGGGATATTTATTCCTCAACTAATTACAAACTATCTGACTATAGTGGAACATATAAAAAGGAAGGCGACTGTTTCAATAAAGAACACGCCGTTCCACAATCATGGTTTGGTAAATCTTCTCCATATGTATCAGATGCCTTCCATATTTATCCAAGTGATGGAAAAGTTAATGGTATTAGAAGTAGTTATCTATTTGGAAATGTTAAATCAGGAACAGAAAAATACACTTCTACAAACAACTGCCGCTTAGGGACCAGTAAAGATGGACAAGGAACTGTCTTTGAGGTTACAGATGAATACAAAGGCGATATCGCTAGATCGTATTTCTACATGGCCACAGCCTATCAAGATGTTGCTGGTAATTGGGGACATCATTTCGTTAGTTCAAATTACACAAAACTCACATCCTATTCATTAAATCTATTTAGAGAATGGGCTAAGAATGATCCAGTTTCAGAAAAAGAAATCAATCGAAATAACGGAATCTATAAACATCAAAATAATAGAAATCCATTCATTGATTATCCTGAACTTGCAAGTTACATCTTCGACTAAACGACTAAAAAAAGCGTACTTACAAAGTGCGCTTTTATAATGATTTATTTTTTATTTATGATTTTTTTGTTCATGAAGTCTTTTAACATCTTCTTCATATAACTTAGCATCATGTTCCTTAACCTTGTCATCATATCCATCAAAAGCATCTTCCATTGAAGGAGAATCAACATCAGCTTCTGTATCAAATTTTGCCATATTATCATCAGTCATAAAACGTGGGTAATTTTCATTGATAAATTCATACTCATGTTCTTTTTCAAAATATCTAAATAATAAATGAACATGTATATGGGTTTCAGAAAAGGCTTTTAATAAAAAGTCTGCTAATTTCTTTTCAAGTGGAGCGTATTTACTTGGAGCTTCAACAACAACATTAAGTTGAAATGAAGTTTGTTCTACACCTTTATAAATAAGAAATGAATCTGGAGCGAAGAAAATAATATCTTCCGCTTTAGTTTCGTATATTTGAGCAACGTTCTCATGAATATCTTTGACAAATTCTTCGGCCATATATTGGTCGACACCTAATAATTCAATTGTAATCATTTTAATTTCCTTTCTAGAAATCACTGCTTGGAT
This sequence comes from Bacillota bacterium, assembly GCA_023398335.1. Lineage (GTDB taxonomy): Bacteria > Bacillota_I > Bacilli_A > RFN20 > CAG-288 > HGM10890. The sequence goes on along the minus strand of JAEWSJ010000006.1, from coordinate 10,427 downwards.
CTACATCGATAATTATCTTAACTCTCGAAGCTTCTATTGACAAGTAACATAGCTTACTTAAGCCTTCTTTCACATCAAGATAACTTTTATATTTTAGCATAATCTTCCGATAAAACCTATTGTTGATTTTCTCGATATAAGGAATTGATGGTCCAAATATATCGACCTTTTTATCCTTAAAACACGAGATTAAATAATTCTTCAACTTATATGAAGCATCTATTGTTTCGTTTTTATCAATAGAAGAAATTGTAATAATTGACATATATACGAACGGAGGATATTTACGAATTCTTCTATTCTCTAATTCGTATTTATAGAATCCTTCATAGTCTTGTTTCTTAACAAAAGATAAAATATCATTATCCGCTAAATACGTCTGAATAATCGCTTTTCCTTCTTTATCTTTTCTTCCTGCTCTTCCTACAAGTTGAGTAAGCAGATCAAAGGTTTCCTCGTTTGCTCGATAATTAGGAAACGATAAAGACTGATCAGCCAGTAACGCTACTGCTAAAGTAAGATTTGGAAAATCATGTCCTTTAGCAATCATTTGAGTCCCGACCAAGATATCAAATTTAGACTTAGAGAAAGAATCTATAATCTCATGGTACTTGCCTTTCCTAGAAGCTACATCTGCATCTAGTCTTTTAATACTGGCAGAAGGGTAGAACTTCTGTAATTCTTCCACAACCCTTTCAGTTCCAAAGCCAACTTTAGCAAAATCTTTTCCACGGCAATGTGGACACTCCAAATCATTGATATCTTGAATGTAATCACAATGATGACATTTCAATACTCTTTCTCCCGCATGATAGGAAAGAGGGATATTGCAATTAGGACACTTCAAGACTCTTTGACAAGTACGACAAATATATATAGGGGAATAACCACGTCTATTAAGCAGCAACAAAACTTGCTCTTTCTTTTCTAATCTAACTTGAATTTCATTTCTTAATGGAAGAGATAAAAGAGTTGAATCATAATCAATATTTGAATAATCTGCTAGATTGATTATCTCAACCTCAGGAAGATTATGTTTGTTAAATCTATTATCAAGTCTCAGCATATGATAGACGCCTTTTTCCGCGCGTGCTTTACATTCTAACGATGGTGTCGCAGAACCAAAAAGCAATTTAGAATCACTACCAATGATTCTCATTTTTGCGACTTCGCGAGCGTCATAAAACGGAGAAGTATCTTGCTTATATGACTCCACATGTTCTTCATCGATGATAATAAGTCCAAGATTTGCAAGTGGAGCGAATATCGCACTTCTAGCCCCGACAACAATCTTGGCTTCACCTCTTTTTATTCTTAAATATTCATCGTATTTTTGACCATCAGAAAGGCCGGAGTGCAATAAAGCAACTTGTGAATTAAAAACAGATTTGAACAAGCATATCAAGCGATCGGTAAGAGCAATCTCTGGAACTAATATTATCGAATCTAAACCTTTTGAAAGATAATATTTAACTAACTCAATATAGACTTCTGTTTTACCTGAACCAGTTACACCTTGGAGTAAGAAAATCTTATCTTTTGAACTGATAAATTCATCGTATACTTTTTGTTGTTCATCGTTTAATTTATGATTAAGAATATCATCAATTAAATCTACTTCAATCATCCTATTTTTTATTTTTTTATCCTTGAAAATATACTGCTTTTTTAACAAAGAGTTAAATGCAACCTTGGCGGTTATTTGGCTTTTAAGTAGCCCTTCTTTAGAATTACTGATTTTATCATATAATTTAATTTCCGAAGCAGAAAGAAGAGAAGTATCAACGTTTTTATTTGCCTTATATACTTCAACAATATTTTCTTTTGGTTTAGATGAATAATTAGCTTTAGGTTTCAATGATGGCGGCAACATAACATTATAAACATCAATTAGAGGAGAAAAATAATATTCTTGAATCTGTTGAGCCAACGCAATTAAATCATCGCTTAAGATTGGTTCTTCATCAATTATATATTTAATTTCTTTTACCTCAAATGAGTTAGTAGCATTGAATTCTTCCAATGATCCCTGGTGTTCTTTTAAATCAAAAATGAATCCTACAATATCTTTATTATGAAAATTTATTGCAACTCTCATTCCTTTTTTAGGAACGATTGAGCCCTTATATGCATACGAAAAAGTATGATTTAAACTAGTAACACCATATTCAATAATAATTTGTAAAATATACAGCATATTTTAATCTTGATTTAAAGCAATATTTTTCTTAAGTATTTCTTTTATTTCTTCAGTCGCTCTATCAACAATATCGTTTAGAACGATATATTTATACTCATATTTAGAAGATAATTCACCTCTAGCTTTTCTTAATCTAGCTTGAATTACTTCTTCATTCTCTGTTCTTCTTTTTCTAATTCTCTTTTCGAGTTCACCCATAGATGGTGGTATAAGGAAGATAGATATAATATCGTCGCCCTTCATTTTTGCTAAAACTTGTTTAGCACCTTGAACTTCAATTTCGAGGAGAACATTTTTTCCTTCGTTTCTTAAATTTTCAACGTAGTCTTTTGGTGTCCCATAACTGTTGCCAACGAAAGCAGCGTGTTCAAGTAAGTTTCCTTCTTCTACATTTTTATCAAATGTTTCTTGATCAACGAAAAAATAGTCGACTCCATCTCTTTCTAAAGGACGAGGCTTTCTTGTGGTCATTGAAATAGAGTAGCTTAAACCCAGTGATTTATCTTCCATCAGAATTCTTCTGACAGCACCTTTACCAACACCAGATGGACCACTAAGAATAATTAAAAGACCTTTTTTCATAAATACCCTACCATTTTCTAACTTTTTGTTGTGTTTATTATATCACTTAAAAACACCAATTGAAACACCGTATTCAATTAAAAGGTATAGTATCACAAAAGCATAGTGATTTAAATAACTTATCATGATTTTAATGTAAAATCATGAAATATTGTTTTTTCAACCGATAAATATCATTTTAATAATGTTCACTTTTTATGTATAATACATAAGAAAGAAGAAAAGTATGGCCCTTGATAATTTAGCACTTAAAAAAATAACAAACGAATTAAATGAAGAACTTGAAGGTGCTTTTTTTGATAAACCTTTTGCTTTAGGTTTTACTCAATTTGCACTTCCATATCACTCAGGAAAAAATATATCTAATAAAGGACGTGGAACACTAATCATAAATTTAGATGGCTCTAATCCTTTTGTAACAATCAGTTATCAAAAATTTACCAAAGTTCCTGTAAACACTCCTTTCTTTAATTCATTAAAAAAGCTCGTTGGTTGTAAGATTAAATCAGTTAGTAAATTTAGAGGTGAACGTATCGTTTCTTTTGAAGTGGAAAATAAAGAATCACTTGATGAAATCAACTCTGGATTTACTCTTATTGTTGAATTATTTCCACAAAAATGCAATGCCTATATCATCGCTCTTCCATATAATAAAGTAGTTTCATTATTCAAAGAACACAGCGATATCTTTGGTATGAGATATATTGCACGTAATTTGCCTTATCTTCCACCTCCACCACGAAAAGAAGTCGATAATTCATTCGAATCTATCGAAGAAATCAAACCTTATCTTTCTCGTTCTACTTTCAAATTATTTGAAGCTTATCAAGAAGGAAAAGATTTCAAAGAATCATTGAATAGTCTTCTTAGTTCTACTCATCTTTATATAATTAATGGAAGTATCGAGCCGTTTAATTTTAATTTACCCGAAGCAAAAGAAATCAATATAGATGATATCTTTTCTTTCTTTGTTGAGGATCAAAAATCACTTGCTAAGACAATGAATGAATCCGAATTAACAAACGAACTTAATCATGTATTAAAAATGACAGAAAAGAAAAAACAAAATTTAATTAAAGACTTAAGTGCTGCCAAAAGTCATTTAATATATAAAGATTATGGTCAATTACTTTTCTTATATCAAACAAACTATAAAAAAGGTCAGACTTTTATGGATGTTGATGGATGTCATATCGTTCTTGATCCTAAAATAGATATCATCGCAAATGCCAATAAATACTTTAAGAAATACCATAAATCAAAATCCGCTACAGAAACCTTAGGTCCATTGATTGAAAAGGCTCAAAATGAAATTGATTACCTCAAATCAAAAATTCTTGAACTCGATAAAGGCTGTGCGAGAGATATTCAAGAGTTAAAATATGAATTATTTCTATCAGGTTATTTGAAGAATAATAAATCTCCAATAAATAGAAAGAATAAAACTAAAGTTAAATATGAACCACATTATCTATCTAGCGATTCATACAAAATCGGCTTTGGAATGAACGCTTTACAAAATGAAGAACTTACTTTTAATATTGCTAAAAAAGATGACATTTTCTTACATGTTAATGAGGCTCCAGGAGCGCATGTAATTATTTTGTATGGAGATAATAACGCCACTCGGTTATTAGCGGCGGAGCTCGCTTTATTTCTTTCTAATATTGATGCGGGAGACGTTATGATTACGCAACGTAAAAACGTCAAGAAAAACAAAGACGCTAAAGGCTTAGTAAACGTTTTAGACTATAAACTCATCACTTTAAAAAGCATTAGAGAATCAAGTTTAGACTTGTTCAATAAATCTTTAAAACAATAATTTTCTAAGAAAAATGGACTTTCTTCGCTAGTTAATCTAACTTAGAAAATCCATTTTTTTATTTATTTTCTTCAAATAAGAAATCTTCACCTTTAATCGTCTCTGTTGTGGCTAAAGAGAAGAATTTTTGTTGCCTTAATACTTCCGATAAAACTATTGCTACTGAATTAGAGAGATTTAAACTTCTCGCATCAATCGCCATTGGAATCCGAATCGTATAATCATAATGTTCTCTTAATACATCATGTGGAATTCCAGTTGACTCTCTTCCAAACATCAAATATACATCTTCTGTTACATCGCTATAATCATTTTGAGTATAGACATGTTTAGAATATCTTGTTACATAGTAAATTTTATGTTTATAATGATCTTTAAAAAAGTCACTCATGGAATTGTAACGTTTAATTGGAAAACCTATCATATAATCCATTCCCGCTCTTTTAAGCGATTTATCGCTAAGATCAAAATTAATATGACCTACAATAATTAACTCCGCATTTAAAGCCATACAGGTACGGATAATATTACCAACATTAGCTGGCTTCTCCGGTTCAAATAATACTATATGGTTCATTATCTCTTAATAGGTTTAGTAAGTTCTCCTAGAACTTCTATAAGTTCAGAAGACATATGAGAAGAAAGATGTTCAAAGACCATCTTATGATAATCGTTTAACCATGTAATTTCTTCGTCAGTCATAATGGATAAATCCAAGGCTCTAGTATCAATTGGAACGTAGGTAATTGTTTCGAATTTATAAAACACTCCCATATCTGTTTCAAAAGCAGGGACGCATAATAAATTGTTTTCAATTCTAATCCCGTATTTATCTTGCTTATATACACCTGGTTCAACTGTAGTAATCATACCAGGAACAAGCATATTGCCGTCATCTCTTTCAGCTACTCTTTTATATCTAAAACCATTTGGTCCTTCATGAACATTAAGAATGTATCCAACACCATGTCCGGTGCCACATTTATAATCCATTCCTTCTTTCCACATAATTTCACGAGCTTTTATATCAAGAGTTTGACCAGTTGATTCACGCATGAAAATTGATGTTGACAAAGCAATAACGCTCTTTAAAGTTAATGTGTAGTCATGAATGTATTCTGAAGATAGTTCTTTTCCAATTGCAAAAGTACGTGTTGTATCAGTAGTTCCACCATAATATTGACCACCACTATCTACTAATAATTCCTGAGAAGAAGAGGAAACAACAGATGATTTTTCTTCGCTTGGAGAATAATGCATTTCTGCAGCATTTGCTCCAACAGCAGCAATTGTGCCAAAACTTAAATCAAAACATCTTTCGTTTTCAAGACGATATTTCTTTAATTCTTCCGCATATTGATATTCAGTTAAGTTCTTCTCGATGTTTTTATTCAAAAAATCGATAAATTTTACTAAAGCGACCCCATCAAGTTCCTGAATCTCTTTAGTGTTTTTTATCTCAATCTCACCTTTTATTGACTTCATCAAGTAAGAAGGATTTTTACCCTCGATAGGATTTGATAAAATATTAAATAATTTAGCATTAACTTTAGATGAATCGACAAGAGTACGAACATTACGATGTTCTTTTAAGAATGAAGTTATTTCATCATATGGATGAACTTCAACACCTTCTAAACGATAATCTAGCTTATCTAAATCAATAAACAAATGAGTTCCATGGACATGGGAAACATATAAGTATGAGTAGAAAACTGGATTGCATTCAATATCTTTTCCACGCATATTTAATATATAAGCAATATCATCAAGGGTTGTAATTAAATTAGCTTCTACACCAATTTTATTCATTTCTAGACATATCGCATCTATTTTTTCTTTATAAGTAAGAGAATTAAGTTTTGAATCTAATTCATAAATCTTTTCTTTACTTAATGAAGGTCTATTCTTAATAAACTTTTGAGCGTAATCAACATCGACAACTTTCTTATCTTTAAGAGCGATAGTTTTATAGAAATTTTCGCTGATGTTTAAAGTATTTACTCCTAATGGATACAAATCTTTTTCCTTAATAAAGTCAGTTAAAGAAGGAACATTCTTTTCGCCAATTCTCATTAGTACAAATGGATAAGAAGCAAGTTCTTTTTCCGCTTGAATAAAGAAACGTCCATCAGTAAATAAATAAGCATTGTCTTCAGTAACTAATAATTGTCCTGCATCTCCTGTAAAAGGACAGAAGAATAATCTCTCCGCACTGAAACGTGAAGCGACATATTCCGAAGCGTGCGGATCAGACATAACAATTAGATAGGCTTTTAATCCTTTATTTTTTATTTCGTTTTGTAAGTCTCTTAAATGTGATAATTCAAACATAATAACTCCTTTCGTTAATAGGCTCTAGCAAATAAAACTACATATTTAGCTTTTTTTCCACAAATTGGGCAAACATCATCGAATGGAATTTGATCAAATGGCATACAGCGGGAAGTTGCATTAAGTTTTTCCTTTATCTTAACTTCACATTCTTCATCTCCACACCACATCATTTTGGCATAGCCTTGTCCAGTAGTAATAACTTTTTCTAATTCTTCATAATTATGTACTTCAGTTGTATGAGCTAATAAGTACTTTAAAGCTTTGTTGTACATTCCTTCGTTAATTTCTTCCAATTGTTTTGTAACATTTTCAACGATTGAAGTTGATAAATCCCAAGTTAGTTTTTCATTATCAAATCTTCTAGTTACTCCGATTTGGTTATTTGTTAAATCACGTGGTCCTAAATCTAATCTAAGTGGGACACCTTTCATCTCATATTCAGCAAATTTCCATCCTGGAGTTTTATTGGAATCATCAACTTTAACTCTAAAGCCTTTATCAGATAATTCTTTTTCTAATTCATGACATTTAACTAATATTTGTGGATTATCTTTTTCTCTTACAGGAATAATTACAACTTGAATTGGAGCAACATATGGAGGTAAAACCAAGCCATTATCATCGCCATGCTCCATAATAATAGAACCAATCAAACGTGTTGAAACACCCCATGAAGTTTGATGAGGAACTTTCAAAACATTATCATCATCTAAGAATTTAATATCATAATGAGACGCAAAACCTTGACCAAAGTAGTGGGTGGTACCAGATTGAAGAGCTTGGCCATCTGGCATTAAAGCTTCGATAGAATATGTTTCTTCTGCACCAGCAAATTTTTCTCTATTAGTTTTCTTGCCCATAACAAAAGGCATAGCAAGTAATTTCTTGCCCATTTCATTATAGATTTTAAGCATTTTTAAAGCTTCTTCACGAGCTTCGGTTTCCGTACGATGCAAGGTGTGACCTTCTTGCCATAAGAATTCCGACCCTCTTAAGAATGGTCTCGTGGTTTTTTCCCATCTAACAACTGAACACCATTGATTGTATTTGATTGGTAAATCACGATAAGAACTTAAAATATCTTTGAAGTGATCACAGAACAAAGTTTCTGAAGTTGGACGAACGTATAAAGGTTCATCTAAATCTTTGTTTCCACCTCTAGTGACAACAGCACATTCAGGAGCAAAACCACTGATGTGTTCTTTTTCTTTGTTCAATAATGATTCAGGAATAAGCAAAGGTAAATAGACGTTTTGATGTCCCGTTTTCTTAAACTCAACATTTAAGTACTCTTGAATATTTTCCCAAATAGCGTAGCCATAAGGACGATAAATAATAAAACCTTTTACTTTAGAATAGTCCATTAATTCCGCTTTTAAACATATTTCGGAATACCATTTACTCATATCAACTTCACGCGGAGTAATCGCGTTATTTTTCTTAATTTCTGCCATTTTAATTTTTCTCCAATTATTCTATTTTCTCATCTTGTTCAATCATATTCTTTTTCCATTTGGCATCAGGGATATAAGGTGAAGAAGAAGTTCCACCGATGCTCTTACAAACAAAGTTGTCATAGCCAATGTTATGAATAATTTCAATACTGCTTAAATCATCTACATCGTTTACAATTATATCTTTCTTATAAATTGATAGAATTGATAAGAATGAAACATAGTATGTAAGAAGATGATTATCATCAACTTCTTTCCCAACAACTTTTTTAAATGATAAGACGAACAAGAAGAATCTTTCTAACAATTCTTTTGGAATGTTTATTGAAGTGCCGTTGAGATTTAAACAATACTTTATCTCGTGTTGATCAAGAATATCAAGTGCATTTTCAATCTTGTAATCAGCTTCAAATAAATTTTCAATTTCAGATCTATCAAAAGCAATAATTATATTGTTCTTTAATAGTGAATATGATTTCAAAGCGTCAACCATATTCGATATATCAAGAAGTGAATAATTAAGCAATATCATCGTATTTGGATAATGCTCAAGGATGTTATTAACAAAGCCAAATTCAACTTGTAAAAATTCTAATAATCGATAATTATACTTTGCTTGGCCATACACTTCATTAATAGATGTAAACGTGCCCCCGAAGGGAATAACACTGCATAGTGAATAGTTATCAAGTGACTTATCAAATGATAAAACCGGAGTGAAATAGGCTTTAAACGTTTTATTCTTAATTAAAGAATCAAGTTCTTCACTCTTGTTTTTAACCACGTGAGAAATCGCAACTGAATCAACACCGTATACCGCAATTTTACTGGTTTTCTTTCTTTCAGCGACTAAACTCATATTTTTAGCTTGAGCGATAATTGTTTCAATAGAATCATTAGAATCAAGCTCTTTTTGTGAACAGCCAATTGCCACGGAGTAAGATTGAGTTAGATATCGAATACTAATAAATCTTTCCATCTCATCCATTATCTTACGAGTAAGACTAGACATCTTTAATTTGCTATCATAGTCGAAATCAATTATCATTGCCTCAAAATCATTAACAAAGACGAGATATCTTTTCTTTGATAAAAATTTATATAAAGAATCAACAGGTTCATAAATAGATGTCATTGATATCGGAGTAATTTCTCTTGTTGTAGTTGATAACATGTCTTCCGGCAAGGTTGATTGCATCTTTATGTAGATAACAGAGAATTTTCTCTGTAATTTACTTTTAGATTTAACTAAATTGACAATTTCTTTTTCTTTTTTTATGAAATTTAAATTTGATGAACGTTGATTAAATCTTGTGTCAATTCCAGGAAGCAGCGTGTTCTCAAAATGAAGTATTTGTTTATTTAAGTCATAACTAGTAACTCTATAAATTGATAAACATTCTTTCTTCATCGAAGATATTTTTACCGAAGTAGTTAAGAAAGTTGATTTATTCGGACTATCTTCAAAGAAATTAGAAATCCATTTTCTTACTCGTTCACGATCAATTTCATTAAACTGCTCATAAAACTGAGTTGAACTAATAAGTCTTTGTTTCTCCATATTCTTTTTATCAAAAAATCTAATCGAATCTGTTTTTTTATTATACGTGCAGATTCTAACGTTAGATTCATTTAACGCTAAAGTCGCTTGTCTTTTTTTATCGATGCTATGATGAGTAATTACAGCTACTACCATAAACACTAAAACTACAGCAAAAAAAGAAAATAAATATATTAATATTTTTGTATATATATCAACTGATAATGTTAACATTTTTATAATATTCATTTGATTTTCCTTATAGTAAGTAAACTTACTATACGATTATAGTATAAATTATCATTAACTTCAATTAAGTAGGAAAGTCATTGAAAACAATTTTAATAAGAAAAAAACTTTGAAATTTCCCGTTTTTAGGTTTTAGCACTACATTCATTAGGATTCCAAGATATTTTTAGTAACTTATATATTATATATATAATATATAAAATTATTGAAAATATTTTTTTATTGTTATATAATATATAGTGT
>JAEWSJ010000033.1 GCA_023398335.1 Bacillota bacterium | reverse complement strand
ATATCATTTAGGATTAAGTAGAAAATATCATCATAAGACTTCATTTGAAAACAAAGAAAAAAAATAAGCAATAACATGCAACATATTACTACATTTTTAACTATCAACTGTAAAAGTCAGGATTATATCACTTTTATCATATGTTTTCGAGATAATTAATATGGCGTTTTATTGGCCATTCATAAAGGAGGAAAATATGACAAACAATGAAAAAGAAGAAATCATGAGTAAATCAGCGCTCTTTTTAAGCAAGCCGGACTTAGCACAATTATCGTATGCAATTGATGAGGTGATGGTCAAAAAGCCGAACGAGAAGACCAACGTTCAGTATCTAAAACTATTTGAGACGGCGAAAAATGTTGAAGGATGCTCCAAGAAATCAATGAAGTTCTATATGTATATTTTGAACAATTTTTTGAGGGGGACCAACAAAGCAGTTGGAGAAATGATAACGGATGATATTAGAAATTATCTTGACGATTACTCATCTAAAACCAGCATTTCAAAAGTATCAATGGACAATATGAGAAGGGTTCTTTCTTCGTTTTTTTCATGGCTCGAAAACGAAGACTATATTAGGAAAAATCCGGTAAAAAGAATACACAAAATCAAAGCCATAAGAGTAATTAAGCAAGCATATACGGATGAAAACATCGAGAAATTAAAAGATTCTTGCAAGTCTTTACGAGATAAAGTCATTGTTGAACTCCTTGCTTCTACTGGAATCAGGGTTGGAGAACTAGTTACATTGAACAAAAACTCAATCGATCTCGAAAATAAGGAATGTATAGTCCTTGGAAAAGGAGGCAAACAAAGAAAAGTGTATTTTGATTCAAAAACTAAATTACATATGGAAACTTATTTCCGTTCAAGAATAGATGATAATGAAGCTGTTTTTGTGTCTTTGTTTTCTCCATTTAAGAGATTACAGATTAGTGGGGTGGAAATAATGCTACGAAAGCTAGGAAGCATTACAGAAATAGTAAATGTTCACCCCCACCGTTTTAGAAGAACGCTAGCAACTAGAGCAATAGATAAAGGCATGCCGGTTGAGCAAGTTCAACTTCTTCTTGGACACTCAAAGATCGATACAACTATGCATTACGCCTTAGTCGATCAATCAAATGTCAAAAATTCGTATCGACGCTTTATCGGCTGATTAAATCACGATTTATCGAAGGGGGAGCGACTAATGCCTAAAATTGAAATAAACCAACTTGTAACAAAAGTTTCCTCTTCAATTAAGGCTAGAGATTTATCTTCAAAAGGTGAATTTCCTGTTTATGGTGCTCAAGGCATTGCTGGTTATTCAGGGAGCTTCCAAACGGCAGTTAGCTCAATTGCTATTATTAAAGATGGAGCCGGTGTTGGAAGAGTACAAATAATCCCACCAAATTCCTCAGTCATTGGGACACTACAATTGCTTGTGCCGAAAAATGATGTGGATGTTTCATACCTTTTTTATCTTTTCTCATCAATGGATTTAGGAAAGAGTTTTAGCGGAGCCACAATTCCACACATATATTTCAAAGATTATGGGAAGAATTACGTCAATGATAATTCTTTTACTTTGCAAAAAGAAATCGGCGTTACTTTAGACTTGATATCAAGTGCCATAGAATCTACAAAACAATACATTTGCTCACTTAATGAGCTGATTAAATCACGATTTATCGAATTGTTTGGAGACAGTAAAAGTCTTGTCAAAATTGGTGATGTTCTTTCCACCACTTCTGGTGGAACGCCATCTAAAGGAAAGAGCGAATACTATTTAAATGGCGATATTCCTTGGCTTTGCAGTGGTGAAGTTAATGTAGGAATAATCACCGAAGTTAAAAATAGAATCACTAAGTTAGGATTAAAGAATTCATCAGCAAAATGGATACCAAAAAATAGTGTTGTCGTGGCTATGTATGGAGCAACAGCTGGCAAAGTCGGTTTATTAAAAATAAAAACAACTACAAACCAGGCAGTCTGTTCTATATTGCCAAGCCCCAGATTTATACCTGAATTCTTATATTATGCAGTTGGTTCAAAGACCGAAGAATTAGTGAGTAAAGCTTGGGGAGGTGCTCAGCCAAATATATCACAGGGCATCATTAAAAACACTTTTATACCTAATCCAACAATAGATGAACAAAAAGACTTCGCTTCTTTTGTGACTCAAGTCGATAAATTGAAATTTATCTAACAGATATCTAAATTTAGAAAGCATAGCTAGAACAGCGATGTTGAAATAAGCTCATCAATAGTTATGCGGAATAATGTGCAAAACTTGAGCAAATTCACGAGCGTCGGCATCCTTTGCCCGTTCTCATATTTGTTTATCGTGCTTCGGTCCACCCCTATTATCTGGGCTAGCCTTGTAGACGAAAGCCTGTGGTCAAGCCTTACCCTTTTCATCACTTGACCCAATACTTTAATATCAATTTCCTTCATTGGCCTGTTTTTGCTTTTGAAGAAAACCGACACCCATTTCTCATAGCAACTCAAGATGGCTTTGTCGTATGAATTGGGCGGGTCCTCGTTCGGATTATGGTAACTGAGGTATTTGAGGGCGTCTTTCTCTTCCTTGTTTATAATTCCGGAGAAGCGCTCATACAGTTCGCTGACGTAAATCGCCTGTGCGTACTCCTCGTATCCGTCGGGGTCGTACCTTCCTGAAAGGGCGTACGATTCAATGGTGCTCCTGAACCAGAAATACTGCTCCCTTATGAAGCATCTAAACCCTTGGAAGTTCCTTATCAGATAATAGCTCAGTTCCGTTCTCATAATCGCTCATCACGCTATTGGATATATGGCATTTATCCAACGCTTTAGCAAGTTTTATATACGTGATTCGCGGATAACTGATGGATTCTTTTCTTGTGTGAGCTTCATTCGCCATTCTTTGGCAATGATTGATGACGGACTTGCTGAATAGACCTAGGTTGTCTTCCGGAACGAGCTTTTGCGAATCGAGAAGCTCAAGCAAAGTAAGCTTCTCTGGCGTGTAAAAGAAATCGCAGGCCGATTTGCTTTGAATGAGCATGACATTCCCAATTGTTTTATTGCCCAAACCAAAGGCAACATACAGTTTGGTGATGTCCGGTTTGTTCTCTATGATTTCTTCATGGTATAGCAAGGATTCTTTAGCGTAGAAAATGGGTCTGTCACCACAATAATGGTTGAGTATTATCTCCTCTACGTTTTCAGGAAACTCCTGGCCGATGTAATAAACACCTTTCGAGATGGGAATCAAAGCGCCTTCTTGAACCAATCTCGAAACGAATTTTCTAAACGAACCGGCATTTATAGAAGGAAAGTAAGCTTGCAAAACCTGAGCGACATCAAAGATGGTCTGAGGATGGTGTTTGCAGTAATGCTTAATTTGGCTAAAAGTCGATTCGGTTTCCATGTTCATATCTTATCAAAGAAAATACGCGATCCGATGGAATTTCGATCAAAAAACCAAACATTATTATTCCGTATAATTCCCGTTGCACCTACGTTTTGCTATAATTCCTTAGAACAAAAAACGACACCTCGATAGACGAGATGTCGCAGTTTTTCGAATGGTGACCCTTACGGGATTCGAACCCATGAATGATACCTTGAGAGGGTACTGAGTTAAGCCACTTCTCCAAAGGGCCAGCGGTATTATTTAATCATAAAAGAAAAATTTAATCAAGAAACTTTATCGCTCATCATCTTTCTTTTTAATTTTTGCACGTGGAAAAGCAGAATCATATACATCTTTCATCTCAGAATAAGTAACATGAGTATAGATTTGAGTAGTACCAATAGATTCATGTCCCATTAGTTCTTGAATCGTTCTTAAATCAGCTCCTTTAGAAAGTAAATGAGTCGCAAAAGAGTGACGTAGTTTATGCGGATGTAATCTCATATAACATCCGGTCTTTTTTTCGATTTCTTCCATGATGTATTCTAAGCCACGATAAGTTAACTTTTCACCGTGATTATTCAAAAATAAATATGGGCTGCCTTCTGAATTTTTATTTTTGGTAATTAATATCGGTCTTAAATCTTTCAAATATTTTTCTATCGCTTCTTTAGCGGTTTTAGTAAAAGGAACTATTCTTTCTTTTTTTCCTTTACCAAACACTCTAATAATACGTTCTCTAAGTGAGATACTTTGTAAAGTAATATTTACTACTTCTGAGGCTCTTAATCCTGAAGCATACATAAGTTCAATAATCGCTTGATCACGAGCTTGTAATTCATCTTTTCGTTCTAAATTTGCATCAAAAAGCTGATTTATTTCAGAACTAGATAAAAAGTCTGGTAATTTCTTTTCTTGCTTAGGAGATGAAACTAACTCAAAGGGATCTTTATTAACTATATTACGCGTAAAGAGAAATTTATAGAAATGCTTTAAAGAAGCTAAATTTCTTTTTATGCTTGATTTAGATAATCCCGCATTAGTTAAGTCAAACATATAACTTCTAATAAGCGGAACATCAACATCATCTATGGTTTTACGACAGATAGTAAGCCATCCTAAAAAAGAAGTAACATCTTCTTCATAAGAAGCGGCCGTATAGGCAGAGTATTTTCTTTCATTTATTAAATAATCGATAAATTGTTTTTCTTCTACCGAAGTAGTTTTTAGAATGTGTTTTCTTGCCATAGCTTCAAATCTTTTAATGATTCCTCGTATATAGTGAGTTTATCTTTTCTTGAAGTTAACTGCAAGATGCCATATGTTGCATTCATCGGAGCAAAATGCTTCGGTGATGACATTATTAAATAATTAACTAAACTACCTAACATAGTATTTAATGGGATTGGTTGGAATTCTTTTCCTTCTAATCTTTGCTTTATATAATAACCAGCTAATAATCCAGTAGCGGCAGATTCAACATAGCCTTCCACGCCAGAAAACTGTCCAACAATATAAATGTTTTTATTCTTCTTTAATGATAAATCTCTATTTAATAAAGTTGGGGCGCAAATAAATGAGTTTTGATGCATTAAACCAAAACGAGCAAATTTAGCATTTTCCATTCCCTTTATTAAAGAGAAAACTCTTTTTTGTTCACCGTAAGTAAGATTAGTTTGAAATCCAACTAAGCCATATAAAGAGCCCGCTACATCATCTTGACGTAACTGAACAACCGCGTATGGATGAGAAGCCTCATCTTTTTCTAATCCACGTGGTTTTAATGGTCCGAAGCGCAAAGTACCTTCGCCTCTTTCTGCCATAACTTCAACAGGTAAACATCCTTCAAAATGCTGATCATCATGCAAGGTAACTCGTTTAGCATTTTTTAGTTCATTAACAAATGAATCATATTCTTCTTTATTTAATTCAATATTTAAGTATTTTCCTTCACCCTTATCATAACGAGATTTTACATACATCTTACTTTTATCTAAGGAAGAAGAAAATATTAGTGGAGCCGCGGCATCATAAAAAGAAAGTAACTCTCCAAAATATTTACTTTTTAAATACGAACATAAGCCATCGCTAGTTAATGGTCCAGTAGCAATGACATTAATTGTATTATCATTTTCGTCTAAGGATGAAACTTCTTCAGAAATAATATGAATATTCTTATTTGATTTAATCTTCTCAGTAATAAACGAAGAAAATTTTTCCCTATCAACTGCTAAATCTTGCCCAGAAGGAATAACCGCATCTCGACTTGCTTCCATCATTAAAGAACCTAATTGGTCTATCTCATATTTTAATAATCCACACGCATTATCTTTAGCATTGCTTTTTAAAGAATTAGAACAAACTAATTCTCCAAAGTTTTCCGAATGGAAAGCTCCTTTTAATTCTGGCTTTTGATCATACAAATAAACTTCATAACCTGATTTTGCCAAAAAATAGGCGGCCTCGCTTCCCGCAAGTCCCCCGCCTATAACATTAATTCTCATTTTTTGAATCATCTTTTTTACTCTCTATTTTTTCAATATAACGACACTTTGGGTAATTTGAACAGCCATAGAAAGACCCGTAACGAGATTTCTTTAAAACTAAATTACCAACGCCACATTTAGGACATATTCTTTCTTCACCTGTTTCAGTTGCTTCTTTAGTTTCTACTTTTTCTTCATTCTTACGTGTTGATTCGATGTAATGACAACGAGGGAAACCTGAACAACCAATAAATTCTTCACCGCGTTTAGATTTACGATAAACTAATGGTTTACCACAGGTAGGACACACACGACCTTCAACATATCTAACTTCTTTAACTTCTTTTTTAATATAATCGCATTCTGGATAACCACTACATGCGACAAAATCTCCGTAACGACCATGTCTAAATACTAATGGTTTGCCACACTTTGGACATAATTCACCGGTTTCTTTATCTTGCACTTTTTCCATCTTTTGATAAGCATTATCTAGTAAATCAGTAAATGATGTGTAGAAAGAAGATAATAATTTTAATCTTGATGAATCACCCGAAACAACATCATCTAGTTGAGTTTCCATATTTGCGGTATAAGTATAGTCCATAAATGTTGGAAAGTATGTTACAAGTTTATCAACAGTAAGTTCTCCTTGTTCAGAAGGAGTAAGAATACCTTTTAAGGAAGTAACATATTTTCTTGTGTTTAATATTTGAATAGTTGAAGCATAAGTAGAAGGACGACCGATTCCTTTTTCTTCCATCAACTTAACAAGTTTGGCTTCGGAATATCTTCCAGGAGCTTTAGTAAAGTGTTGTTCTCCTTCAATCTTGTTAGCTGTAGCGGTAGTAAGATTTGCGACTGCTTCAGGTAAAGAGGAATATTTAGCGTTTGTTTCAAATGCACCATATATTCTTGAATAACCATCGAATATTGATTTAACATAATCAGTTTTAAATTCATATTTATTTCCGATAAAAGAAAGAGTTGTAACTTCTTCTACTTTTGCGGACATTAAAGATGCTAAAGCACGGCAATATATCAATTTATATAAATTGTACATTTCCTTATTAACATATTTTTTTACTAACTCTGGGGATAGATTTAAATCTGTTGGTCTAATAGCTTCATGGGCATCTTGCATATTTTTTGAAGATTTAGAATGAGGTTGACCTTTATAATTTAATCCGTAATTAGAAATAATATATTGATTTGCAACTTCGATGAACTCTGGAGCTAATCTTGTTGAGTCAGTTCTCATATATGTAATTAAACCACGTGGAGTTCCTTCAATATCAACACCTTCATATAACTTTTGAGCGACCATTGAGGTTTTTTTAGTTGAATAACCAAATTGATTATAAGATTCTTGTTGTAAAGTCGAAGTGGTAAAAGGAGGACGAGCTTCTCTCGTTCTTCTGTTTCCCGATGAATAACTTACCTCAAATTCTTTTGGTAATTCACTGATAACATGTTTATATTCTTCTTCGTTCTTGATTTTCAAAGCTTTATTATTGTAGTTAACCAATTTAGCGTTAATCTTCTCAGCGGTAAATTCGCCTTCAATTTCCCAATACTCTTCTGGAATAAAGTCTCTAATTTCTTTTTCATGATCAACAATCAATCTTAAAGTAACTGATTGAACACGACCAGCACTTCTAGATTTGATTTTACGATTTAATAGTCCTGATAATTTAAAACCGATAATACGATCCATGATTCGTCTTGTCTCTTGTGACTCAACGAGGTTCATATCGATAGTTCTTGGATTTTCAATAGCTTTATTAACCGCGTGAGATGTAATTTCGTGAAATTCTAGTCTTTTAGTATCGGCAGGTAAGTTTAAAACTTGCGCTAAATGCCACGCAATTGCTTCTCCTTCACGATCAGGGTCGGTTGCGAGATAAACTTCATCCGCCTTACCGACA
This sequence comes from Bacillota bacterium, assembly GCA_023398335.1. GTDB lineage: Bacteria > Bacillota_I > Bacilli_A > RFN20 > CAG-288 > HGM10890. The sequence continues at coordinate 23,215 of JAEWSJ010000033.1, read as the reverse complement.
GCGGCTTTAAGCTCTTTTACAACCTTTGTTTTATCTTTTGATATTACATATGTTGGTTTGAAGTCATTATCTACATCTACACCTAAGCCACCTTTACCAGTCGTACTTAGATCACGGATGTGACCAACTGAAGCCATAATCTTATATGAAGGTCCTAAGAACTTTCCTATTGTATGACACTTGGTTGGAGACTCAACTATTACTAATTTCATTTTGCATCCTCACTATCACTCTATTTGCTTTCTAATTATGCAAACGGAAATTGATTTTGTCAATAGCAAAAAAATCATGTTTTTTCATTTTTTCATACCATAATAATCTTATTATTATGTATTTGCTAAAAATTATTCGTCTTTTAACACGCCAATAATCTCATTTGAAGTAGAACATGGAAGAGCGCCACAAGCAATCAGTTCATTAGTGAATGTGTTTTTTGAGAAGATTTCATTTGGAACACATAAAACTTCTTTACCTTGATCAATAGCGTATTTAACCGTAATTGAAGTTCCACTTTGTTTTCCTGCTTCAACTACAAGTAAAGCTTCACAGAGTCCAGCGATAATTCTATTCCTTAACGGAAAGTTTTCAGGAAGTGGTTTTACTCCTTCGGGATATTCACTGATAATTACACCATTATCTCCCATTGAGTAATCATATACATCGCGACTTTCTTGAGGATAGCAATAATCTAAGCCACATCCAACACAAGAGATTATCTGTTTATTATGTCTTATTGCTACTCGCGCAGCTTCGCTATCTATTCCTTTAGCCATTCCTGACACCAAAGGAATATCTTTTTTTTCATATACTCCACTTAATAAATAATCGGTAACTCTTCTCCCATAGGTACTCATTTTTCTTGTACCAACCACTCCAAGAATATTCTTTCTATCTAATATTTCTTTGTTACCTTTATAAAATAGTACAAACGGTGGTTTGTATTGTGTCTTCAATCCTTGTGGATAATTATCGTCAACGATAGTTATCGCATTTGAAATAACTATTTTTCCAATCTCATTACTATCAATATCTTCTTTTGTTTTAATCGCATTATAAATCTTATCCCAATTTCCTTCATACTTAAGCGATAGATATATCAATACTTGTCTAGCTGTAATCATTAAAAAAGCTCCTTTATATATAAATAGATTTTTAAAGGAGGCTTTTTATATCATTTATTTATTATTTTTTTGACTGGACCATAAGTAAGGCGATACTCACCTTCAATAATCCCATATTTTTCCAACGCTTCTAAATGTGCTTTTGTTGGATAGCCTTTATGGTTTTTAAATCCATACTCCGGATATTTTTTATCTAATCCATCTAAAATATCATCTCTTGTTACTTTTGCCAGAATACTTGCAGCTGCAATCGAGAAAGATTTAGCATCGCCATGAGCTAAATCATCTTGAGGGATAGACGTATCTAAATGCATATAATCTGTTAAAACACAATCGACTTTAATATTATTCTTGGTAATTTCTTGTAAAGCTTCAAACATTCCTTTTCGAGAAGCTTCTAAAATATTAATGCGATCAATCTCACTTGGGGAGATAATTGAAATATGATAAAAGACCGCATTCTCTTTTATAAGATTGAAGACAGCGCGTCTTTTTTTATCGGTAAGTTTTTTAGAATCGTTAATTATATCATTATCAAAATCTTTTCTTAAAACAACTCCAGCTGCCACTACCGGTCCACATAAAGGACCTCTGCCAGCCTCATCAAAACCCGCGATATTTTCACCGTAAACCGAACGATAAGAATCATCAAATTCCTTAAGCTTTGACATCGTCAACCACGACCTTTCCTATTAGTCCATCTCTGAACTCTTTAACGAATATTTGTTTAGCGCGTAAAGTGTCTTTTTCTCCCCCGCTAAGAAGGAACTTTCTACTATCAGCAATGACATCAAAAAAGTTATCTAAATTGATCTCAGTATTCTCAGCTAATGAATATCTATTTCTTAATAAATCCATATAATTATTTAGGCAAAATTCAGCGATAGAATACGCTATATCATCGAGAGGAAGAATTTCTTCTTTAATCGAACCTAACCATGCTAAATGAAGAATAGCAACTTTATCATCGTAATTAGGTTGGAGGACTCCAGGAGTATCGAAAAGTTCAAGCGAATCGCCGAGCTTTACAAGCTGTTGAGACTTAGTGTGTCCTGGAGTATTTGCAACACTGGCTTTGTTCTTTTTTACTAAGGCATTTATCAAGGTTGATTTACCAACATTTGGTATACCAACAATAAGAGCCCGTAAGGCTGGTTTAGCCAAATTAAATCTTGCGTATTTTTGTGCTTTAGTTGACTCAATTGAAGTCAGAAACTTTCTAAAGTTATCCACTTCTTTTGGACTCTTTAAATTGCAAATATACGGGTCTTTTCCCTGCTCTTTATATATCTTAATAGCAACGTTTAATTTATTACGATCCGCTAAATCAAGCTTTGAAAAAACTAAAATTCTCTTCTTATTTTGAATTACTTTATCAAGTGCAGAATTTAAAGATGAAAAAGGAGCACGTGCATCACCGACTTCAATTACTACATCAACAAGTGGAAGAATTTTTTTAATTTGATCCATAGCCACTTTCATGTGTCCTGGATACCAATGGATATTTTGATATTGCATTTATTACTCCGCTTCTAATCTTTTTCTTATGTCGTCTATCTCACTTAAAATAAAAGGAGATGATAAATATTCATTCATCATATTTATATGTATTAGTTTATCATTACTGATAAACACATACATAATAAGTCTCGTTAAGTTTTGATATGAATTTAAATATTCATCAGTATAATCACCTGAATTAATTACTACAATTGTTTTATATAATAAATTATCCGATACACACTTACATACAATGTTAGATATTTCTATTAAATCTTTTTGGCATGATTCATCAAAGACAATATATGAAATATTATCTTTATCGATATATAAGGTGTAGTCTTCTTTTTTTTCAACAGAAGGAAACGAAGAAATTAAATACTCCACAGAATTTTCAGCTTTATATGTTAATAAAGTATAGCTTTGTTTCTTCTCTCTTTTGTTTCTATAAAGAAATTGATAACGCAAGCAATAATAAAGCAGGATAAAGAAAACAAAAGCGTTAATAAATATAACTACAAAACAAACATATTCATTTATTGAATATGTATAAATGGATAAAAAACACGTTTCTACAATAAGTAGACCGAGAAGAACATAATATAAAATAATCATCAATAAATCTTTATTCTTTTTCATAATTATTATTATAGAAGAAAACGCGCAAAAGAAAAAGGTCAAGCATAAATGCCAGACCTTTTAAATCACTTAGATTAAAGCTTTTCAACAAGACGAGCGGACTTACCACTTCTGTTACGTAAGAAGTAAATCTTGTGTCTTCTGACTTTACCATGTTTGATGACTTGAATGTCAGAAACAATTGGAGAGTGAACTGGGAAATTACGTTCAACACCGACGCCGCCGGAATTCTTTCTAATAATGAAAGTTTCGGAAACACCACTGCCACGGCGAGCAATACAAACACCTTCGAATAATTGTATTCTTTCTTTGCCGTTTTCGATGATACGCACAGAGACTCTTAAAGTATCACCAGTTCTAAAGTCAGGAAGATTTTTCTTGAGTTGTGAATTTGTAATCTCATTAACTAAATTTTTGTTCATAACAATTCCTCCTAAGTTTTTCTTAATTTTTATCGATGCTCTTAGATGTGACTTCTCTAGCGGAACATCTGTGCTTTTTTCAAAGCCTTTAATATTTTATCATAGTGGCAAAATAATATCAAATATTTTTTATAATATCGGTCTTATTTGACATCAACATCAACAATATGTTCGTCTTTCTTCTCTTCTTGTTCTTCGACTTTATCTTCTTCAACATCGTTATTTTTCTTATGCTTCTTAGTAAAATCAAATTCATATGTTTCTTGATGTTTAATTTTATTTAAATAGAAATCAATGAAACGTGTTATTGCAATGTAAATAATACCTGCGCCAACAATAACAGATATTATTACAAACGAAGTTCCCGCATCGACAAAAGAAAGAATCGCGAGTGTTAAATAGATTACCGCACGGACTAATAAATCAATATAGATCTTCGGACCTAAACCAACACGATAGACTGTCCACGTACGGATAAAATAATTAAACGCTAATAATGTACAGATAATTCCAAAGACAATAATTAAAAAGAGATTTACCGCCGGAAAATTACAACATACTATAATTCCAAACGCAATTGATAATAATCCACTGGTAGTCTTTACTATCGATGCAAAATGAAGTATGTATTGAAAAAACAATGTTCCTAATCCATAAACAATCATCAATACACCTAATGATATCGTTAAGAATCTTTCAGAAAAGTTTCCAGATACGCAACATAAAATTCCCGCGATAAGTAGTAAACAATCAATTACAATTTCTAATACAAACGACCAATTTTTCTTAATCTTCATATACATCCATTCTCCTCTTTCTTATTATACACTTAAACATATTTATTCAACAAAAAACTACGTTAGAAATTAATCTAACGTAGTCATTTTTACTTTAATAAGTTATTACTTATTTCTCTTGTGCATAATTGCAGCTTGAGCTGCAGCAAGACGTGCACCTGGGACTCTGAATGGAGAGCAGGAAACATAATCTAATCCGACTCTATCGAAGAATTCGATAGAGTCTGGATCGCCACCATGTTCACCACAAACACCAACGTGTAAATTCTTATTAGCTTCTTTACCTGACTTTGTAGCCATTTGAATTAATTGACCAACACCTCTTTGATCAACGTGAGCAAATGGATCAGATTCGAAGATTCTCTTAGAGTAATAATCTGGTAAGAATTTGCCAGCATCATCTCTGGAGAAACCATATGTCATTTGAGTTAAATCGTTTGTACCGAAGGAGAAGAATTCAGCTTCTTTAGCGATTTCACCTGCTAATAAAGCAGCACGTGGGATTTCAATCATGGTACCAACATGATAAGTCATATTTTGACCAGAAGCAGCAATTTCTTTATCAGCAACTTCGGTAATGATGCTCTTAACATACTTAAATTCCTTTAAGTCTAATGTTAATGGAATCATGATTTCTGGGGTAATTACTTTACCTAAATCTTTTTGGGCTCTTAAAGCAGCTCTAATGATAGCTTTACCTTGCATTCTTCCGATTTCTGGATAAGAGACATCCAAACGGCAGCCTCTGTGACCCATCATTGGGTTGAATTCGTGTAAGTATTCAATACGCTCTTTAACATGAGCAACTGTCATATTTAAAGCTTTAGCTAATTCTTCAATCTTTTCTTCTTCTTGTGGTAAGAATTCGTGAAGTGGTGGATCGAGTAAACGGACATTAACATTTAAGCCGTTCATAGCCATATATAAGCCATAGAAGTCTTCTTCTTGATATGGAAGTAATTCTTCTAAGCAAGCTTCTCTTTCTTCTACTGTTTCAGAGAGAATCATCTTTCTCATGTGGAAGATTCTATCCTTATCGAAGAACATGTGTTCTGTTCTACAAAGACCAATACCTTCTGCGCCGAAAGCAGCAGCTTGTTTTGCATCACGTGGAGTATCCGCATTAGCTCTAACCTTTAATCTCTTGTATTTATTTGCAGCTTCCATCATACGGCCGAATGTGCCAGTTAAAGCAGCTTCGACTTTAGCGATATCGCCGGAATAAACATTACCTGTATTACCATCAACGGAAAGAACATCGTTTTCACCATATACTTTACCATTGATTGTGATTGTCTTCTTTTCTTCATCGATTGAAGCAGCAGAACAACCAGCAACACAGCACTTACCCATACCACGGGCAACAACAGCAGCGTGAGAAGTCATACCACCACGCATTGTGATGATAGCTTCAGCAGCGACCATACCTTCAATATCTTCTGGAGATGTTTCAGCACGGGCTAAAACTACTTTTTCACCATTAGCATGTCTTAATTGAGCTTCTTTTGCTGTAAAGGCAATTTTACCTGTACCAGCACCTGGAGAGGCTGGAAGACCAACAACAATTGGAGTAGCTTTCTTCAAAGCAGCTTGATCGAATGTTGGGTGTAATAAAGCGTCAAGAGCTTTTGGTTCAACTCTTAAGACAGCTTCTTCTTCGGTAATTAAACCTTCATCAACTAAATCCCAAGCAATCTTTAAAGCAGCAGCAGCTGTTCTCTTACCATTACGTGTTTGTAAGAAGTAGAGTTTACCATCTTCAACGGTGAATTCCATATCTTGCATATCTTTGTAATGTTTTTCCATTAATTCAATGGTGTTAACGAATTGCTTGTAAACTTCTGGCATTCTCTTTTGTAATTCTTCGATGTGAAGAGGAGTACGAATACCAGCAACAACGTCTTCTCCTTGAGCATTTGGTAAATATTCAGCGAAGACTTTCTTTTCACCTGTAGATGGGGATCTTGAGAAAGCAACACCAGTACCTGATGTTTCACCTTTATTACCGAAGGCCATTGATTGGACGTTAACAGCTGTACCCCATTCATATGGAATGGAATTCATTTTTCTGTAAACATTAGCTCTTGGGTTATCCCATGATCTAAAGACAGCTGTAACAGCTTCGATTAATTGAGCTTTTGGATCGGTTGGGAAATCTTCACCAAAGACGCTCTTATAATATTCTTTATATTTTGCGACTAATGCTTTTAATTCATCAGCGGTAACTTCTGTATCGAGTTTGTAACCTCTTGATTCCTTTAAATCATCAAGCATTTTGTCCATTTCAGTACGTGGATGACCTTTAGCAATGTTGGTGAACATTAAGATAAATCTACGATAGCAATCGTAAGCGAATCTAACGTTATCAGTTTCTTTTGCTAAGGCAGCGACTGTAACATCGTTTAAACCTAAGTTAAGAATGGTATCCATCATACCTGGCATAGAGACTCTAGCACCAGATCTAACAGAGACTAAAAGTGGCTTATGATCTCCACCGAAAACTTTTCCTGTTTTCTTTTCAACTTTAGCAATGTTTTCATAAATTGCTTTAATAATATCTTCTGGAAGCTTTTTGCCACTCTCATAATAAAGTGTACATGCTTCAGTTGTGATAGTAAAACCTTCTGGAATTGGGACTCCAATGTGAGTCATTTCAGCAAGTCCGGCACCCTTACCACCAAGGATTTCTTTGCCTTTGCCATACGCTTCTTCAAACAAGAAGACATATTGTTTTTTATCAGCCATAGTTTCCTCCTATATATTGCTGTGATGTAGCAAGTAAAAGATACTCGCTCAACGTTATTATTATATCATATGACTAAATATAAGGAAGACATTTTTTATATATAACGTACATAAAATAAAAGAAGTCTTGGTTGAAATTATTGTCCTAAGATGAAGAAATCAACAGTATTATCGTAAAGGTCGTATTATCGGCTACACTCGTATTATTCGTCGAATATTGAGAAGAGAAGATATAAAAATATAGAACCAAAACAAAAGTAGATCACTATCTAAACGAACTTAATAAATCAATCGCTAAATACGATACTCTAGACTTCTAAAGTTTAGAACGAATTAACCGACAATCAGTTTTATACTTATCATCGATTCTAAACGAGTCGATGATTTTTTGTATAGCTTTTTTCTTTAATTCTTTATCTATTTGATTATTTTCAAGCAAATGTTTTACAGCGTCTTTTTGATATATCGCCAACGTAGCTAAAAACCATGCTTCAGCCATCATAATATAGTATTTATCAGTATTAACTATATAATCTAATAGAACTAACACTTCATCAAAAGAAGTATATTTTAGCGCGATAATCCACATTTCTCGCACTAAAAACTCATCCGAGGATTTAATATTTTTCTTAAAGTATTTAAAGAATAATTCAAATTTCGCTTTCTTTAAATATGACGGAATACTATCGGTAATTTGCCAACACTTTAGGTATTTTTTATTTAGGATAATATAATTTAATTGTTCTTCAAAACTGTGTCGTTTTGCAATGTTGCTCATTATATATAAGTAGTTAATTTCAAAAGACTTATTTAAATAAATAGTTGGAAACACTAATTCAGAATCAGATTTTAACTCTTTAACTTTTTTTCTTATAATTGGTAATCTAACTCCATAAAAAAGCAAAGATGTTCCACTTAAAGAAGAAGTAAACTCTTTATATTTTTTATCGCCGTTTTGTCTTACCCAGCTTTCTAATTCATCATATGTCATTTCTTTTCACTCATTATTAAATCGTAATATGCTTTAATGTCACTATCACTTAAAGAATTCAAAATTTCTTCTACATCTTTTCTCGCATATTCAAATAGCGTAAAGTCTCGAACAAAATTAGCAACTTGTAAACTTGATTCGCCGCTTTGCTTTTCCGTTCCTAAGGTTCCGGATCCACGATGCTCTAAATCATATAAAGCAATATCTTCTCCCTTGGAATGAGAAGCAATATAATTTAGCTTATCTATAGCTTCTTCCTCTTCCCCATCATAAACCAGTAAAGCTAAAGCTCCTTCACCACTTCTTCCTATTCTTCCACGTAATTGGTGCAAGCTAGCTAAGCCGAAATAATTTGCTTCATATACAATCATCAAGCAAGCATCTTTTACATCAATACCAACTTCGATGATACTGGTAGATACCAGTATCTTTTTTTCTTTGTTTAAAAATGAAGTGTATATTTTCTCTTTATCTTCTTTCTTAGTTCTACCTGTTAATAAATTAACATTTTCATTTCCAAATGTTTTTACCATCTCTTCATAGATAGTTTCAGTAGATAGTTTGCTAGATTCTTCTGTCTTTTCGATCTTTGGAGCCACGATAAAAACCTGCTTATTAATTGCTAAAGCTCGATGAATTGAATTAACAATTAAGTCACTCGATGAATTAACTACTCGTGTTACTACTTTTCTCTCTTCGAATGGATATTGAGTCAAAGAAGTGACATCTAAATCTGAATTAATAATTTTTGACATTGTCTGTGGTATTGGAGTAGCTGACATCATCAAATGATCAACAGCTTTTCCTTTATCTATAATTTTATCTCTTTGTAAGACACCAAACTTATGTTGTTCATCAATAACAACTAATGAAAGATTATTGTATTTTACTTTATCAGAGAAAACTGAATGAGTGCCGATGATTACATCAATTTTACCTTCTTCTATTTCCTGTTGAACTTTCCTTAATTCACTTGCTTTCAAAGAATTATCCAATAAAGCTATATTTAAATTATAATCAGAAAAAAGTTTCTTAGCTTTTTCATAATGTTGAGCGGCTAAAGTTAATGTTGGGACTAACAAACATGATTGTCCTCCACGAAGATAATTAGCGTATATAGCAATAAACGCAACAATAGTTTTACCCATTCCAACATCACCTTCTAATAATCTATTCATTATTAAAGCTGAATCCATATCAAGGATAATTTCTCTTACTGCATTTATTTGATCTGGCGTCAATTTAAAATTTAATTTTGAAATGAAATTGTTAATCTTCATTTTGTCAATTTTTTCAAAGCTTTGTTTTTTTATTTTACTCGCTGCAATTTTTTCGCTTAATGTAATCAAACAATATTTCAAGCATTCCTCATATTTAAATACTCTAAGACCTTGATTAATCAAGGTTTTTGTCTCTGGAAAATGCACGTGTTTAAAAGCCTCAACACGTGATTCAAGTTTGTATTTATCACGATACTTTTGAGGGATTATTTCAGTTATATAATCCGTTTGATAAGTTAGTATATTTGCGATCAAAGAATAAAAAGATGATTGAGAAATATTGGAAGGTAAATTGTAATACGGCTTATATCTTCTCATTACTAAAGGCGAAGATATAGATAAAACTTGAGTTATCATTATCTTTTTACTTTTCTCACGATATGACCCAAAAAAGAAGTAAATACCGTTCTTTTTTAAGATATTCTTATAAAATGGTTGACCAAAAATCATCAAATTAATCTCGTTGTTATTATTATCAGCTAAAACCTTCAGATGAATAATTGAACCACCAGAAACAGCGGTTAAAGAGATAATCTTACCTCTAATTACTAATTTTTGATAATTGACAAAAAGAACTGATAAATCACTTAATGATAAATCATCATAACGTTTAGGAAAATGTTCCAAAATATCTACTTCATTTACCGCGTGTAACTTATCGTATATCTCTATCTTGTTCATGATTTAATTATATCATGTGGAACTTATGTTTATTCACATAAAAATCCTAATTGACAGAGATTTCAATTAGGATTGATGTTAGTTATTTTCAAGTGTAAAAATATAATATCCGATAGATTCGTTTAATTTCGTATCATAGCAATCAATTTCTATTTGATAAACGCCATCAATCTTCGTGGATAAAATACTAATAGCAGTATAGTTAACTTCCTCACTATTAAGCACTACGCTTTTATCTGCCATACCAACATTAGTGAAAAAAGGCATCGTTTCAAAATCGCAATTTTTCCATGAAAGCACAGTACAAGAAGAGGAAGAAGATATATACCACTTTCCTTTTTGTCTTACTCCTACATCATTATTTGTTTTTTCAATAATCTCAGTAGAAAAGTAAGAAGATGATGATATATTAAATTTATTTTCGCTTCGTTTTTGATCGATTGAAAAGCGTATTGTCCAACTTCAATCGGAACAACATTTTGATTACAAGAAGTTAGCATTAACACACTTAACAACAATACATATAATATGGATTTGTTTTTCATTACATTATCTCCCCACATCCGCATCTATTTCTACCAAATTCATCAACAAAATATGAGTGATGAACGTGTTGGCTTTTATTATATAAAGCATAAACCCCACCAAGATTAAACAAGCCCAGTTTATTAATGATAACTTGAGAGTACCCATAATTATCCCATCCCCAATGGCATAATAGTTTTCTTTTGATTATAGTGGTGTTTGTATTTTTATTACTTGGAATATTAACCGAAAACAGCATACTTATGGCTAGAACTCCTTTAACTAATAATACTTTTTCCATATTTATTTCCTTTCAATTTTTTATTTATTATTAAATAAAATAAATAGTAATCATATAACTAATATTTACAATTGCTGGAATACCGTATAATAAATAATCTTTTCGCTTTATTATTCCTTGCCTTATATACTTAATTAGTACAGTGATATAGAGCAACATCCCCAGCACGGAATAGATCAAATATTTGATATCTCCAGCATTAATGCATGCAGCAATCGCTGGGTTTAACATTACAAATGCAATTAAAATCACAAATGTATTTTTCGAGATTACTCCATAAATTCTAATCTCTTTCTTTTTTAAATAACTATTTATGATAATTGTTGCACAACTAATCCCTGTCAAGATAAGTATTGATTGGTTAGCAATAAGTGAGGATATATTTTTAGTATGATGAAACTAAGAGGAAATAATAATATTCTTAGTTTCATCATGCGAAAAGAAATAGATACCTCCTTTCAATTTACATAAGTATATTATTATTGCTTAGATGCTATATCAAATATATCAGATTAAAATGAGTCATTAAAAAACTCCTAACTGAATATTTATTCACTTAGGAGTTATAATTTATATTAATTATTCAACGCTGATAATGAAACTATAGACTGGTTGTAAGCCATCTTTAATATCAATATCGACGGAAGAAGAATACTTCTCTGTTACTAATGTAGTGAGAGCTTCTTTTTCATCTTTACTAACATCTTCACCAACTAAAACAGTGATAATAGACGACATTGAATCCATCATGCCTTCAATAACTTTCATCGCAGCTTTTACTTTAGAAGGGCCACAGGCAACAATCTTCTTTTCAACAATTGACATGAATTGATCTTTTTTAACTTCAACTCCATCAACTGAAGTATCTTTAATTGCATATGTAACTTGTCCAGTTTTAACTGAAGAAAGAGCTTCGTTCATCTCTGCTTCATTACTAGCAGCATCTACTTCAGGATTAAACATCATTGAAGCAACAATTCCTTGTGGTATTGTCTTTGAAGGTATAACAACAACGTTAACGCCTTCAACAACATCCCTAGCTTGTGAAGCAGCCATAATAATATTAGAGTTATTTGGGAAAATAAATACATTCTTTGCATTAACTTCTTTAATAGCCTTAACAAAGTCTTCAGTTGAAGGATTCATGGTTTGTCCACCTGAGACAATATAATCAACTCTTTGATCTTTAAAGATTTGAACGATTCCTTCACCAGCACAACAAGCGATTAGACCATATTCTTGCATTTCTTTTGGTTCGGCTTTTACTTCTTCTTTATTTTCATCTTTTTCAAGGAGTTCAGAATGTTGTTCAGACATGTTTTCAATCTTAAGTTTGACAAATTCACCATATTGTTGAGCGAAGGAGATAATATTTCCTGGGAACATAGTGTGAATATGAACTTTAACTAAATCTTCATCTCTAACTTCAACAACGGAATTACCATGTGCGTTTAAAACTGATTTGAATTTAGGTTCAATAAATACTTTCTTACCCGCAAGATTACTTTGATCTGGAATTCTAAGAATAAATTCTGTACAATAACCGAATTCTTCGTGTTCAAGCTTTGCTTGCGCAGAACGAGAATCTGTGGAAGGACTTGTTGTTTCAATTTGTTCAACAACATCTGGCATATTCTTTTCTACAATTTGATTCTTTAAGGCTTTGACAAAACCTTCGATAATTTTACAGAAACCAGCACCACCACTATCAACAACACCAACTTCTTTTAAAACAGGAAGTAAATCTGGTGTTCTCTTTAATGAGGCTAAAGCTTCTTTATACAATATATCCATCGCATCAGTAATGGACATTTTACTTTCAACTTTATCGAATAAAGCGGTGGCTGATTCTCTAACGACAGTGAGAATAGTACCTTCAACAGGTCTCATAACTGCTTTATAGGCAACTTCACGTCCCATCATAAAGGCATCCGCAAGTTCACATGCATCAACTTCAGATTTATCTTTTAATCCTTGCGCAAATCCTCTGAAGATTTGAGATAATATAACACCGGAGTTTCCTCTAGCGCCCATAAGTAACCCTCTAGAAAAAGCCTTAGCAATTTCATAGACAGATTTATCATTCTTATTGGCAACTTCTTTTAATCCAGAAGTCATAGTTAAATTCATGTTTGTACCAGTATCACCATCTGGAACTGGGAAGACATTTAGAGCGTCTACTTCAGGGTATGAATTATAAAGATTATTCGAACCACTGATAATCATTTGTTTTAATATAACACCATCAATTTTTAACATGTTTGTTTTCCTCGCTTAGTTAATGAACTATATTCTCTTAATTCCTTGAACATAAACATTGATTGAAGAGAACTTCAAATCAAAAGTTTTTTCAAGAACATACCTTACTTGATTTTGAACCTCAGAAACTACTTCATTAACTTTGACACCATAAATAACAATAATATAAATATTAACAATATATTTACCTTTGTCTTTTTTCGCAACAATACCTTGAGTATATTTTTCAGTACCTAAAAAGACACGGAGATCATCTTTCAATGATTTCTTAGATCCAAGATCAACAACACCATAGCAATTCATTGCAGCATTACCAGCAATGGAGGCGATAGCGTCTAAACTTATATCAATCTTACCGTAATTAGTCTTTTTATCAATACTCATTAGTATTCCTCCTACTTTTATCATCAAAAAAATAGTTTGTAAAAGTACATGATTATTATAAATACAAATGGCTATGTTTTCAAGTAAACTTAACTGTTGACCGAATAAAGGATAGCAATATGTTTATCTTTTCACGATTAAAATAGAAGATGATATTAATTATATGCATTAATCAAATACAAAAGCCGATTAAACTACTTGCTAATATTATATTCGTTTTGGTAATTTATCATCTCTTCAGTTGTTTTAAAATACTTAACGCCAAGAACATAATCCGCTTTTATTTAAGATAATATTAAATAACAATTTGATGTAACTGTTTCTACAACATATTCTTTGTTGTCATTAATAATGAGTTTTTCTCTTAATAATTCAACAACATATTTTGTGGAATTTATTCCACTATTTTATTAAAAGATGTTGTTCAAAGATATAAAATAACCGATGTTATGATGTTAGAAAGTGTTACTTCATATGTTCTTAACAATATTGGACAAGGCGATGATAACAAGATTGATTTTATAGCAAATAACCAAGATGATACTGTATTTATTCAAGTATGTTTATCACTGAAGAATGAAGAAACCTATAAAAAAGAGATAACACATCTTAAATTACTTAATAATAATTATCTTAAAATAATATTAACTATGGATGAAGCACCAATCAAAGATGACAATGGAATCAAAATAATTTACGCATTCGATTGGTTACTAAAATAAATATTAATTAATAATTTGCTAAATGTTAAAAAGGCTGCAGAATAATTAAATCTGTAACCTTTTTTCATATTTTCTTATTTAAATATTACTTTTTTCTATAGCCACATTTTGGACAGACGCCATTTTCATCTAAGGCAATACCGCAAAGTGGGCAACGTTCAACTGAACCTTTTACTTCAAATGTTTCAGAAGCAGCATTAACACCACTGGTGAATGTGATCTTAGCGATATTTAACTTATCTTTCAATAAATCATAAACAATCTTAATCATACCTTCAACAGTCATGGTTTCTTTGGTAACAACTAATCTACATTCTGGATATGCTGTTGCAAGTTCTGTTTTAAAAGCTGGTCCCTTCATTATATTTGTCGGAGCACCATTTCTAATTCCTTGTTCTTCATAGACTTTAAGAATAGCTGGTAAAAGTGGATCATCTTCTCTTAAAATCAAAGCGTGATCAAAATTCTTTAATAATCCCCATGCTGTTTTTTGGATTTCATTACATGGAAAGACCATATTAACACCTTCATTAACAGAATCTTCAACTTCAATTGTTAAAACTCCTGTATGTCCGTGTAAATATTGTGCTTCGCCTTTAAATCCGTAGAATCTGTGAGCATATTGAAGCTCTAATTTTGTAATACTTCTCATAATCAATTTTTTTCCTTTTCTGCGTTATATATTTTATCGAGCAATTACTCGTTAACGCCTTTTTTATTTTGTCGACAAGAAGGACATATTCCTTTAAAAATTACATCGTATGTTTCGATTTCGAAACCGTTTGTATCTTTTATTTGTGGAATAATGTTTGGAAGTTCATCTAGCTCTATATCATACACTTTACCACACATTTTACATTTTGCATGCTGATGCTTATCCACTCGATAATCATATCTATCTGCACCACTGATTACTTCAACCTTAAGAATTTGTTTTTCATTAGCTAGCTTGTTGAGGTTTCGATATACTGTGCATCTACTAATAGATGGATTACTTTCATGAATGTAATCGTATACTTCATCTGCAGTTGGATGGATATGTAATTTGTTTACCGCATCTTTTATTAATTGGTTTTGTGTAGTGTTTCTAGAAGCCATATAAATCCCTTTCATTAATGATACAATATACTAATAATATAGCGATGTCAATCTTGATGCTCAAGAAAAACCACTTGTATTTCTATAAGTGGCAATGTTTTAAACCCTTACTGATTCCTTTTCTTAAAAAGCAATTAACAGTTTGGAGAAGGACAGAATAATACCGATAACTAATAAGAAAACAAATATTACACGTGAGTAAAACCCAAACATATTACTCTGTTTTATCCAGTATTCTATTTCCTTTAATCAGATGAAAATAAAATAAAGAATCGAAGTAACTAGAACTGATGAATTAAGAACTATGTTCTGAATATTTATGTTTTTGTTCTTCCACACCATATAAGAATAAAGCATTAAGAGAGTTTTTCCCACAAATGATGCATAAACGAGAATCATATTGGTCAAATAACGAATTTTGATAAAGTTTGTAAAACCAAATAAGAAATAGTAAGTACCAATTGAAATCCTGCTATAGAAAAAATAAAAGATGGTTTAATAGTAAATTCTTTGATTTTATTTAACATATCAAATTATCTCCTTTGTAAACACAATATATATAGTGCATCAAAAAGCAAAGTACCTACCATTTCACTATATAAAAGGACATAGAATTAAATCAAAAAAGTAGCAAGCATAAAACTTACTACTTTCTTTATACTAATATAAAAATTAATTAATTATGTTTTTTATCTAAATTAAAAGCAAAAACATAAGCAACAACTAACAAACTAACTACTAACCATAACCAGTAAATTGATGTTCCAGCTATATTTCCTTTAGCGCCATGTTTAATAATAACAGTAAGCGCATAAAAGAAAGAAATAGTTCCGCATAAGCCAACTCCAGTTGTATATACTTTATCGTTATTAGTTGTATCTTTCTTAATGTAATTATAAAGAACAACCGCACCAACAATAATTAAAGCTACGCCAACTAAAACTAACACCATATAATCTTTATTAATAGAAAAGTCTCTTCCATATTCACCATAGTCCTCAAATGAAATTGAATTAATTAAGAAGACTAAACTAGCAATAAAAACAAATAAACCAGTTAATAAGGTTACGATTGATTTTTTCATTATTTGGTTTCCTCTTCTTTCTTATGACCACGATACAAGCAATCATTACTAGTATCAAATACCTTTGGTAATTTAATTTCTAATACGATTAGTATAGCGATACTTAATACGATGCATGGAAGCATATATGCGCCATTATATAAGAACGAATATAAATAAGAAGAACCTACATTCCATGGATCTCCTGGCCAAAATAAAATTCCGGATAAGAAATGAGATAAGTACTTAGCGAGTCCACCGACGACACAGCCAACACTAAGCCATGTAAGTTTCATCTTGTTAGATTCACTTTTATCAAATAATATTTTAAAGAAACCTGCAAGTCCTGCTAAAGGATAAGCTAACCAGTAATCTAAGCCAACTTGAAGGAAAACCTTCCATCCTTCATCAGCAATAGCGTAAAATCCATCTGCAACATCAAGAAGTCCCATGATTAAGCCAGTACAAATACCGGCCACAGGTCCTCTTCTAAAACTAATAATAAAGACACACACAAGAGCGATTCCAATTGAACCACCATTTGGAAATATCGGACTAGAATACGCTCCAGCCAATAAATCGAGAACATAACCAAGAGAAGCAAAGATTGCTACTTCAGTCATTGTTCTTAAAACGGATTGTTTACTTTTCATTCATTTACCTCCTTTGAAAAAACAAAAAATCCGCTAGACAATAACATAGCGGATTTAATTAAGGTAAATGATATATTCTTAATCTTCCTACGCTAGCATTACCTAGATCAGGTTTAGGGTCGTTAATATGAATTAACCTCTCAGCCTCTAAGAAGAAGCTCCCCTTTTATCGACAAAAATATCTTAACACAGAAAAGTAATAACTTAAAGAATTAATATTACTTTTTTAAGTTTTTTCTCTAAAACTGTACTAATAATATAATATGAAACTTCTCCAACAAATACGAACCCTACTACTAAGCCAAAGTAGAAAGCTACGATTGATAAACTAATGATGGTGCAGATTAACAATAAAACGAAAGAAGCAACTAAAGCAATCTCTGCCCATTTATCTTTCTTAAGGTAAGTACATACACCCGCAGCAAGATAAACAACACTTCTTGTCAAATCGTTTATTATCTTATCGATTTTCTTCTCATTTACATTTTAGAAAAACATGCTATCATATTCGTATGAAATCCAAAGCGTGTATTTTTATTAAAAATGTTAATCTCTTAAAAACACTTGATCTCGAAGATTATTTTCTCGTTGGGGTTGATAAAGGTGCGTATGAATTAGCTTCTAACCATATAAACATGGACCTAGCTATTGGAGATTTTGATTCGATTTCTTCCGAAGAATTAACGCACGTTAAAGCTTTTGCTTCTATAATTAAAACTTTAAATCCAATCAAAGATAACACCGATACCTATGAAGCTTACATGGAAGTTAAAGATTATTCTTCAATAATTATTCTTGGTGCTATTCAAGGAAAACGAATTGAACATTTTCTTGCTAATCTAAATTTGGTAAAAAGTAACAAAAACATTATTTTAAAAGATGAAAACTCAATAATATATAAAAAGGATTCATATTTCAAAATTACCAAAAGTGAATACAAGTATTATTCCTTTTTTGCTCTTGAAGAAACTGTTATTTCTCTAGATGGTTTTAAGTATCCTTTATCTGAATATTCCTTATCTCCTTATGATTCTCTTACTATTTCAAACGAACTAATCGAAGATGAAGGAAGCGTTAATATCGATGGTGGAAGCGTAGTAATTATCGAGTCAAAAAACGATAGATAATAGTCTCAAAAGTCAATGAAAAAAACATGTCAAAATTTAGTTAAAAAAAGTCTTTCATTTATTACTCAATAGTTATATTATATGGTAGTTTAAAAAAGGAATGGATAAATGGCTAAAAAACTCATTGAATTAACAAACATCTGTTTAAGTTATGACGGCGAACAAGTCCTAGAGAACTTAAATCTCTATATTAACGAACAAGAGTTCGTTACGCTTCTCGGAGCATCTGGTTGTGGCAAAACTACAACATTACGTATTATCGGAGGCTTCATTAAGCCAAATTCAGGAGATGTATTAATCAATGGTAAATCGATTGTTAACATGGCCAGCTATAATAGACCTATTAATACCGTATTTCAAAAATACGCTCTTTTTCCTAAACTCAATGTTAGCGATAATATTGAATTTGGTCTTAAAAACTCTTCCCATTCGAAAATTTATCATTTAGGATTAATCGATTTATTAGAAGATAATAAATTTGATGAAGACTTTATTGCGGACGCTGAGGTATTGATGGAAGAATACGTAACTCCTCATGCGGCAAAAAAAGGTGCGATAAGTTTCTTAGAATCAAATTCCAAAACTCTTAAATTAATCGAAGAAATGAAAGACTTAGAAAAGGATAATAAACTTACCAACGAAGTTTTCCTTTCTTTTATAAAAAAGAACAAAATCAAGTCTAATCTTATTTTTGGTAAAATCTCGAATAAGAAGTTCTATAAAGAATTTAGAAAAGAACAAGAAGATAAAGATGTTTTCTTGAAAATGATCAATCAAGTTAACAATCGTAACTTCAAAAAAGAAATATTAAAACGTGAAGTAACTAAAGCTATAAAATTAGTTAATTTAGTTGGTTTTGAAAAAAGAGATATCAACGAATTAAGCGGTGGCCAGCAACAGAGAGTTGCGATTGCTCGTGCAGTAATTAATAAACCTCAAATCTTACTTCTTGATGAACCTCTTAGTGCGCTAGATTTAAAACTTCGTCAGCAAATGAGATATGAATTAAAAGAAATTCAACAAAACTTAGGCATTACTTTTATCTTTGTCACCCATGACCAAGAAGAAGCGATGACCATGTCAGATACAATAGTTGTAATGAATGGTGGAAAGATTCAACAGATTGGAACACCTCAGAATATCTACAACACTCCTAAAAATAGATTTGTTGCTGAATTTATCGGTCAATCCAACATTTTAAAAGGTAAATATCTTGGAAACAAGAGTGTCAATTTCTTGAATCATATTTTTAAATGCGATGCGAAGAGTTTCAAAGAAGGCGATCAAATCTATTGCATCGTTGAAAAGAATGACTTTGATATTGTTACTTTAGATAGTGCTCAAATAATTGGTACTATCAAAGGAATCACAAGAAAAAAGCAAACATTTATTCTCTCGGTTGAAGTTAATAAACAACTTATCAATGTTCAAACTAACCAACACTATAAGATCGGTGATCAAATTGGTATGGTTGTTGATGCTGCTAATATTTATTGTGAATCCTTAGATGAAAAGAAAGAATATCTTTTAGCGAACTACGATGGAGATAATATTATCGTTGGTAAATACGTTAAAAGAAATCTTGTCTCATTCTTAGGTGGAAAATTTGAATGTTATGCTGAAACATTTAGAAAAGGTGAAAAAGTCAACGTTCTTATTAGACCTGAAGACTTTGATTTATGTATAGATCATCCAGAAGAAGGAGACTTAGTTGGGACAGTCCTTAACAGTGTCTTTACTGGTGTTCACTTTGAGATGAAGATTGATGTCGAAGGAACAACTGTTCTAGTCCACGATTACAACAATGTTAATGTCGGCGATAAAGTTGGTTTAAAGATTGATTCATATGAGATTCATTTGATAAAGGAAGAGAAAAAATGAGTAAATTCAAATATCTTTCCATTCCCTATGTAATCTGGTTAGCTATTATAGTAGTCTTACCACTTCTAGCAATGGTTCTTCTCTCTTTTACTGAAAGTTCCGCTCTTGATTTTACAACGATGACTTTCAGTCTTGAGAACTGGTCTCGTTTATTTAATACCGTATATCTTAATGCTTTTTGGAATTCAATTAAGATTGCTGGTATCTCTACTCTTATTTGTGTTTTAATTGGTTATCCAATTTCATATATCATTTCTACTTCTCACCTTAGAAATAAGATGGCGCTTATTATGGTGTTAATCTTACCGATGTGGAGTAATCAACTTCTTCGTATTATCGCTTGGGAAAAGATTTTCTATCCAATTTCTATCATTAATGGATTAGGTTTATCTTTCAATCTTATCGGTACAGATTTTGCTGTTATCTTTGCAACAGTCACAATGTATTTACCCTTTATGATTCTTCCAACTTATACCGTTCTTGAAAAACTAGATAAATCCTATGTTGAGGCAAGTTACGATTTAGGTGTCTCACGAACAAAAACTTTCTTAAAAGTTACTTTACCAATGTCTAGTAAAGGTATCATGAGTGGAATCATTATGGTTTTCTTACCAGCATCGACTGGATTCGCTATCACCGAAAGACTCGGTGGAGGAAAGATCATCATGATTGGTAACATTATTGAAAATTACTTCAAGCGTGCCTTTAACTATAACATGGGTGGTTTGTTGTCCTTAGTAGTAATTTTAGTTATCATGGGCTCTATTGTTCTTCTTTCTAAATTTGATAAGGAAGGAGAAACATTAATCTAATATGAAAACATTTAAATCTTATTTCTCTTCCATACTTAAATGGTTCTATATAGGAATAATTATCTTCTTACTATATTTACCAATTATTATTATTTTTGTTCTTTCAATCGATTCATCTCGTACTGGAAATACCTTCACTGGTTTTACCTTTGATTGGTATAAAGAGATATTTACAAATCAATCACTCTACATGTCAATAATTACTTCATTCGCAGTTGCCTTAAGCGCAACATGTATCAGTGCTTTCTGCGGAACCTTTGCCGCTATCGGTATTCATTCGTTAAATCGAAACATTAAAGAAAAAGTCTTGTTACTTAATAATGTTCCCGTTCTTAACGCGGATATTGTTACCGGTATTTCAATAATGATTATTTGTAGTTTCTTACTTCCATTATTCCCAGATATCTTCGGTTACTGGACCATGCTTATCGCTCATGTCTTCTTCACCATGCCATATGTTATCTTAAGTGTCTTACCTAAATTAAACGAACTCGATCCTAATTTATACGATGCCGCTACAGATTTAGGTCTTCCACCTTTCAAAGCTTTATGGAAAGTAATTATTCCTGCTATAGAAACAGGTATTATCAGTGGAGCCTTATTAGCGTTCACCTTATCAATTGATGATTTCGTTATTTCTTATTTTACAAGTGGAAATGGAGTTACAAACTTCTCAAACTGGATTTATGTTCGTTTAGGAAGAAAGAACTTCACTCCTGCTGCCTATGCCTATAATTCGTTACTCACATTTATTATTCTTATTGCAGTCTTAGTTCCACAATTCAAAAAAGATAAAAAGAAGAAGGTAACCAGAAAATAGTATGAAAAAATTATTATTGTTACTTGTACCAGCTGTTGTTCTTTCTACCTTTGTTTTACTTAACAACACAACATCCGCTCTATATTTATTAAACTGGGGTGAATACATTGATTCTTCCTTATTAGTTGATTTCGAACAAAAATACAACGTTTCAGTAGTTATGGAAGAAGTCGGTTCCAGCGAAGATATGTATCAAAAGATTAAGATGGGCACTACTTCTTTCGATGTCGCCATTCCTGGTGACTACATGATTGAAAGAATGTATAAAGAGAATATGATCAATAAAATTGATCTTACCGCTTTAGATAATTATTCTTCCTCTATCTTCAACGATGATCTAACAAACTTAAGAAAGAATGATTTCTTCGAAGGAAATGAAGAATACTGTATACCTTATTTCTGGGGAGCATATGGAATGTTATATTCCACCAGAAAAGCCTATGTAAAAGAAAACATTGAAAAAAATCAATGGAATGCTATTCTAAATCGTTCCAGTTATGGCGAAAACAGTACCGATGTTAAAATGGCAATGTACAACGTTCCTCGCTTTGGAACTAATGCCTACCTACTTAACAACAACAAAGATGTCAATACCAATAAAGTCTCTGACTTCAACGGCTTAGTTGATACGATGAAAGCTACCAATTATGATTTATGGGGCGACGATTCAATCAAGAAACAAATTGCTGCCGGAAATATCGATATTGGTCTTACTCAGTTAGGTGATTTCTTCGATCAGTATTACCTATCTACTTCTTCCTCAGACGAAGTCAAATTTGCATATTATATTCCAGAGAAAACCAGTGCGTTCTTCGACGCTATGGTCGTCCCTAAGACTTGTAAGAATACGGAGTTAGCATATAAGTTTATTAACTTCATGCTCGATCCTGATAATTCTTATCAAAATGCTAGGTACGTTGGTTATAGTCCGACTCTTAAATCAGTCTGTAATAGATTCAAAGAAGATGAAGAAACTAAAGATTTTGCGGAAGAATTTCCGTTCTTCTTAAATCCGTTACAAGGTAAATCCGCAACATTATTTAGATATATTGACAAAATGGATAATGGTAAGAACTACCAAGACTTCCTTCAAGAATTAATTAACGCAGTTAAAGCTTAATAAAAGCGTCACTACAACGTGACGTTTTTATTTTGTGTTTTTTTATATATCAAGTAAAAATTAACACGCATAAGGCGTCTAGATTAATTACAATCAGCGTCTTCTGTAAAGAATAATATATATTGAATCACTTGAATTAAATGGCGGTTGAGTTTTTTAGCATATTCTTCTTCAATAAAAAAGGTTATGAAGTCCTAATAAGAAAATAATAAGACTACATAACCGAAGAAGAGATAGGTATATAAGTAAAAAGGGTAAAGAATATCACAGGGGA
>JAEWSJ010000029.1 GCA_023398335.1 Bacillota bacterium | reverse complement strand
CTTTTATCTTCAATAAAGATCTTTAGTTTGTTAGCAATGTCGGTAATTGTTAGAAATACTGCGTGTTCAGCAATAGTAATTGGTTCATCGCTGTCAGCGGTAAATACGACCAATTTATATTTTGAAGAACATACTCTATATATTTTGATACATTTACATTATTTATTTTACACGTTTGAACAATAGAAAAAATCTTCCAGGTTATTGATATGTACCCTAAGTCAAGGACAAATATAAAAAAATATATAAGTATCAATCTCTGATTAAAATATTGTTTATAATTGCGAAACTATTTCCAATATGTGTGAAAGACATCTAGATAATCTTATGCCAATAATACTGCCTCATCTCATTTTGTGAGATAAATATCATTATTGTTCGTGAAAGAAACAATATTGACGACAACCAAGAAATATATTCAGTACATTTTCTTTAGGAAGCAACATACCTCTATATTATTTTGTATATCCATCATTCTTCATTAAAGAAAATATGCCAACATAATTAGCATTTTTTTAATTTACTCTATATATTTTTTATTCTATACTATTACTTATATTAAAAAGAGGAAAATAAAATGATTAAACCAATTGATAATTACACCAGTAAGCTTTCTTTGCTTGATACTGAAAAAGCTATAAAATTTGTGAAAGATAATTTTGAAAATGAACTAGCAAGTGCTTTAAATTTAATCAGAGTCTCCGCTCCACTTTTCGTAGATAAAGCCTCGGGGTTAAATGATGATTTAAACGGAATAGAAAGACCAGTAACGTTTGATATTCTTTCTCTTGATAAAGATGTTGAAATAGTACAATCTCTTGCCAAATGGAAAAGAAACGCTTTAAGGAAATACAACTTCGATAAAGAAGAAGGACTTTACACCGATATGAACGCCATTCGTAGAGACGAAACTCTCGATAACATTCATTCAGTATATGTCGATCAATGGGATTGGGAAAAAATAATCGATAAGAGCGAAAGAAATCTTAACTACTTATTTGAAACAGTACGAACAATTTTCAAAGTATTAAACAAAATCGAAGATAAAGTAAATTCAAAATATAATGTATTATCTAAGAAGCTTCCTGATACAATTCATTTTATTTCCACAGCTGAATTAGAGAAACTATATCCTTCTTCTACAAGAAAAGAAAGAGAATACAACATTTGTAAAAAATACAAAGCTGTTTTCATCTATGAAATAGGTTGGCCACTAAAAGATCACATGCCACATGATGGAAGAGCGGCGGACTATGATGACTGGAAACTTAATGGAGATATTTTGGTCTATGATAAAGTTCTAGATATTGGACTTGAATTATCTTCAATGGGTATAAGAGTAGATGAAGATTCCATTCTAAAACAACTTGAATATAAAGAAGAATATTTTAAACTTGAATCACCATATACGAAAGACATTATCAATAAAAATTTACCATATACTATCGGTGGTGGCATCGGTCAATCAAGAATCTGCTTGTTCTATTTAGAAAAAGCCCATATTGGTGAAGTTCAATCATCTTCTTGGAGTAAAGAAGATATTGATGAAGCCTTAAAAAACAACATCCACCTTTTATAACAAACATTCAAAAAGTGATTAAGGAAAAACCTTAATCACTGTTTTTTTACATTCCGGCTTTTTTCAAATCTGGAACTAATCCTTCATTGAGATTTTTACGAATTGTTTCTTCCATCTTTTCTGCAACATCTTGATGATCTTCAAGATATTTCTTTGCAGCTTCTTTACCTTGACCAATCTTTTCATCTCCAATGGAGAACCAACTACCTGATTTATTAATTAAATCATAAGCGATTGCAAGTGAAACCATTTCGTCAATATGTGATAATCCCTTACCATACATTATTTGAACTTTAGCTGCTCTAAATGGTGGAGCAACTTTATTCTTAACTACTTTAATATTTACATAGTTGCCAGTAATTTCATCGCCGTTCTTAATAGCTTCAGCTTTTCTAATATCAATTCTTACTGAGGCGTAGAATTTTAATGCACGACCACCAGAAGTTGTTTCTGGATTGCCATATAATACACCTACTTTTTCACGAAGCTGATTAATGAAAATAACTGAACATAATGATT
The DNA here is from genome assembly GCA_023398335.1 of Bacillota bacterium. Lineage (GTDB taxonomy): Bacteria > Bacillota_I > Bacilli_A > RFN20 > CAG-288 > HGM10890. Next base: position 14,221 of record JAEWSJ010000029.1, on the reverse strand, counting down.
TATTAAGTTGACCAGCAATTTTTCTTAATGCTTTTGACATAAGTCGAGCTTGAACACCAACGGAGTTATCAAGCATATTGCCTTCAAGTTCGGCTTTAGGAACTAAAGCCGCAACAGAATCGACTACGATTAAATCAAACGCATTTGATTCCGCCAATTTATCGACAATTTCCAATGCTTGTTCACCATAATCTGGTTGAGAAAGAATAAGTTCATCAATATCTACCCCTAATGCTTTAGCATAAACTGGATCGATAGCATGTTCAGCATCAATAAATGCTGCTCTTCCTCCCATTTTTTGCACTTCAGCAATTGCTTGCAATGCTAAAGTTGTTTTACCAGAAGATTCTGGTCCAAATATTTCTATTATTCTACCTTTTGGATAACCACCAATTCCTAAGGCGTTATCAAGTAATAAACTTCCTGATGGGATTGCGCCTTCTTCAAGAGATGGTCGATCGCCCAATCTCATGATTGAGCCCTTGCCAAACATTCTTTCAATGTCTTTTAAAGTCGCTTCTAAGTCGGCATCAGTTAATTTCTCTTTGTTTGCCATATTATTTCCTCCATATTATTTATACATTATCTTGATATTTTTTATATCTTTAATGCATTAATTAATTTATTTATTCCTTCTTCTATACATTGATTCCGAATTTCTTCTCTATTTCCTTTAAAATGAAATTCAAAGACTTCTGTTTTATTTCGTATAGATATTCCTATATACACTAAGCCAACAGGTTTTCCTTCCGAAGCAGAAGGACCAGCATTTCCTGTAAAGGAAATAGCGACATCTGTTTTAAAGAATTCATTAGCTTTTTCACACATTTCTTTAGCACAAGAAGTAGAGACCGCACCATATTCATCAAGTGTTTCTTTCTTAACTCCTAATTTTTCTTTAATTTCATTAACATAAGTAACTAATGAACCTTTAAAGTAATTACTTGCGCCAGGATGTGAAGTAATAATATAACCAAATTCACCACCGGTAAGTGATTCCGCCGATGAAAGAGTATATCCTTTATCTTTTAATAATTTAAATAACTCAAATTCTTCCATTTTTAATCTTTCTTAATCAACTATAAATTTACGTCCACGATAGATGTAAATAACGCCTGATAATAAAGAAAACACTAACGCAATAGATGCAAATACAATAGTAAATATATATGTATATTCACCGCAGAAATAATTGAATGGAAAACCATTTAAGAAAATAAAAGGAATTGCAATCATTTGAGCGACAGTTTTTAATTTGCCATAAATATTAGCAGCGATTACTTCGCCCTTAGTAGAAGCGAGAAATCTCATGCCATCAACAGCTAAATCACGACCTAACATAAGAACGACAATAACAACTGGAAGATAGCTTTGCTTATAGCACGCTAATAACACCAATGCGGAATTAACTAAGAATTTATCAGCTAAAGGATCCATGAATTTACCAAAATTTGTAACCAAATTTCTTTTACGAGCAATTTGTCCATCTAAAGTATCTGTTATTGAGCCAACAATAAAAATAATACAACAGACTAAATCAATAACCGTAAATGTTGTGGTTGGAATTACAGTTGGAGTCCAGCCGCAACTAGCATAAGGAAAACTAAACAAGATTATCATTACTAGCGCTAAAATAAAACGAAGCAATGTTAATTTATTAGGTAAATTAAGTTTCATAGATTTCCTTTCTTAACAAAAATATAATGAGTATCGATCTTATAAGCCATGTTTTGTCGTGGATGACAATTTATCTAAGTATTTGCATACTTACCTTCTTAAGTTATTGATTTCTCTCGAAGATCTCCCTTACCATAATTTAGGTTTCTCGTTTAAGGGGCTTTCCAACGTTTCACCCTAGGATTTCTCCTAGATTCGTCACTGTGGAGCGTTACAGATATCATCATGCCCGAAGGTTTAGATGAGTTTCCGCCGTCAGGGACTCCTCCCTGCCCAAAGTTATTTTTTCCTTTGGCATAAACACTACTTTCATTCCAGAAAGTACGAGCATGGACTTTCCTCTAACGTACAAGACGCCAGCAATCATCCGGATCGAAGATTATATTTAAATTGAATTAGGATTTATTCCAGCTTTATATAAAGCCTGCTCAAGCGCAGAAATACGTTTAAGTAAATCCAAGTTAGACAAAGAAGCATTATCATTGTCTGAAATATTATGAAGTTTTTCAGAAATGACTGCATTTTCAGCTTCTACTTTGCTTAATCTTTCATTAAGCATGTTATTAAGTTGAGAAAGTTCAGCAATTTTGCTTTCACAACTAGAAGAATAAGATTCTATCGATTCATAATCTTGAATAACAGTATCAAGAAATGTATCCACCTGTAAAGCATTGTAGCCTGGTTTTGAGCCTTCAAATTGTTTATGCAATATTTTGTTAGAATCAAGTTTTAATTTTAATGCCATACTATCCCATCTCCATATAGGATTATAATATATTTTCTTAGATAACAAAAGCAAAATATCTTGCGGTTTAGTCTAAAAAAAGATGGAAAATCTATCTTATCTATTTTATTATTTTTCTGTTGTTTTAGTATTCTGATTTGTTTTTCGTAATATATCTATAAATAATAAAAGCAAGTTAATTAAAAAACACTTTATCTACCGCATCTAAATACATAATACGAGGAGAAAATGATTCTTTTATTAAGCATCCATTATCTTTAATAAAAATATAAGGGATACTCTTTCTTTCAGCATTTTCACAAAAAGTAATAATATGCTTAGCATCTAATAAGTATGTTTCGTTATACGCCTTCATTCTAATGATAAAGAACGCAATTCCTTTTTGTTCTATTACACTTTTTAAATGTGTTATTTGTTGAGTTCGAATATTAGCGATTGGAAAAGATGTTCGAGATATTGTTTCTTTCGCTTCAAAATCTAAATATCTACCTTTATAAACTCCGTTATAATCAGTAGTAGATTTCGAAGAGAAAAAACCCTCTGTTATTTTTGACTTATCAACTTTATCCATTTTTAAGACTTTAATCGGAGTTGGTCTTTTATATATCAACGCTCTTTTTGTTTCGTTATAAAAATTATTTGATAAATTAATATCGCCCTCAAGTCCCATGCCTCTGTTACCAAAATTATCTACGGTAATTTTACGCTTGTTTTCTTTAATAGCAGCGGTGGTAAATTTCTTTCCGTTAGGATAATTCATTTGAAATATTCTTCAAGAATTTTTACAAATTCTTCTTTTGATAATGTATTTCCTTTAATTACTCTTACAATCGCTCTTCTCACCGGTTCTACCAATAAATCCGAATTCTCTAAAAGCAATAAATAAGAAGATAAGATCTTATCTTTATTCGAACTAAACTCTTTATAGACATTATATAAGTCCAAGGAATCTACTAAAGGATCATGAGAATTACCTGAAGAAGGAATTGAGAAAAACTCTCTTAAATGAACAAGCGAAATTAAATTGTTCTTGCTCCCTCTTATATATTTTGCAAAGAAAGGACTAATATCAATATTATTTCTATTTAAGTAATTAACAAAAGAGAATAAGAATGATGAACCATCATTCCACATTTCAAAAGACTTAGTTAACATTCTTTTGTCTTGATTACCATATGTAACAACTTTGATATTATTTGTTCTTTCACCTAAAAACAAAGATAAATCTTTCATCGCTTGAACAAATGAAATACCATTTTCTTTTAAAAATTCTTCCGTGATACCAGTCATTGTGGTAATAACTGAGCCTACTTTACTTGCTGGCTTTATGTAGCACTTAAAATTAGATGGCTCAGAACATGGGGCAGCATTTTCATCCACATCAACTAATACTGCTCCTATTGCTATAATTTCATGGTCAAACTGTGTTCCTTCATAATCTATGAACAACAAATGTTTGACATCTTTTCCTATTAATTCGCCTAATAACTTCATTTTTTTCTAAATTTTTACTTTCTTATACATATCACCAATTGAGGATATATCGCAAGATATCTTTAATATATTAATTACGTGTTGTGTTTCTTCCGGACCTAGAATTCTAAACCAATCAGCAAACAATCCAGTTAAGACTTCAATTTCTTTTTCAAACTTCAATTGACCTTCACGAGTTAACGTTACATATACTTCTCTTCTATTATCCGGATTAATCATTCTTGTTAGAAGTCCTTTTTCTTCTAAATCTTTTAAGTTAGAAGTAATAGTAGGACGTGAAACACGAAGAGATTCTGATAATTCAGATGGACGAACTTTTTCACTCATTGCAATCGAAAGAAGCAATCTATTTGGAGTTTGAACTAAATCGATAAATGGTTCTAACTCGCCTTGATTATATATTTTTTGAATGTATGTTATAAACTCGGCCACTTGTGGATTAAATTCCATAATAATCTCTTTTCTATTCTTATACTTACATTTTACCTTTAAAGAAAGCATAAAATCAAATCGAACTAAAAGCTTACTAAAATACTACCTTCTAAAGCGTAATAAGTACATAAGCCACGAGCAGGTTCAAGCCTTATCTCCTTAAAGTTACATTTTTCTTCAATCATCTTTTTTAATTCATCAATGACATCTTTATTATTAACATAACAAATACTACATACTTTGCCTGTTTGATCTGGACAAAGAACTCCAATATCATTTACAAGTTTAGCTATAGCAGCTCTCATAGTTCTAAGTTTATCTTTTATCTTAATTTCACCTTCTTCAGCAATACACAAAGGCTTAATTGATAATGTTGAAGCGACGAAAGCGGTAATCTTCGACATACGTCCATTCTTAACAAGATTATCAAACTTATTTAAAATGAATAACAGGTTTAAAGTTTTTTGGTATTCATCAATCTTTTCTTCAATTTCATTAAATGGTAATTTTTGTTTGAATAATTCATAAGCTTTGTCTACTAACAAAGACATCATTCCCGCAGTACTCTTAGAATCTACCACATGAACTTTTGTGCCATTAAGTTCTTCCATTGAGCCTAAGAACGCACTATTAAATGAGCCACTGAGTTTACCGGAGATAGTAATGCATATTACATTCTTTGCATCCTTATATGCTTCTGAATAAGCATAAGGAGAAGGACAACTAGTGGTTGATTTTTCTTTTGTTTTACTTAAAGCATCTAATATATCTTGTGGATTAACATTTTCATCATCAACGTAATCTTTTCCATCTATTGTAATAGTTAAAGGAACAATTTGAAAGCCTATTTCTGGATCCTTTATATAATCTTTTGTTAAATTACAAGATGAATCAACTACAATTTTATATTCGTACATATCTTTATCCTCACACAGTTCTTTATGAACAAGATAAGTTTACCAATATTCATTTGTAGAACCTACCTATCTTGATAACAAATGTATCTCTAATTTTTATCACTCGTTTTTCTAAAAATAGAGTACTCTACCATTAGTAGAACTAGCAAAAATCCATAATTGACAACAGCAGCCTTTTAAACTATATTATAGGTGTTATGCAACAGATCAAAGATATCAAGGCAATAGTTGCTTCAAACCTTGTAAAATATAGAAAAGAAGCGCATCTAACCCAACAACAACTTGCGGATAAGATTAATTATTCGGATAAAGCTATTTCAAAATGGGAAAGGGGAGAAAGTATTCCTGATATTTACGTTTTGAAAATTATTGCCGATTTATACAATGTTGAAGTTTCAGATTTATTAAAAGAAAAAACAAAAGTAGAGAAAATAAGAAGTATCTACCACAATAAAATAGTTATTACAATTCTCTCATCTTTACTAGTTTGGCTAGCTGCCGTTGTTGCGTTTGTACTATCAGAAATGATTGCTCCATCGTCTTATAGATCATGGCTTTCATTCATCTATGCCATACCTCTTACTTTCATAGTATTAGTTGTATTTAATAATCTATGGGGAAAAAGATTAATTAATTTATTTATTGTATCCGCTCTATCCTGGACAACAATTATGGCGTTAGTTACAACACTTGATGCTTATGTTCAAAATATGTGGATGCTTTATCTTATTGGAATCGTTCTAGAGTTGCTTATAGTCTTCTGGTATATGTTAGATCTTAAAAGAAAAACAAACTTCAATAAAGAACTTACCGAAGATGACAAAAAGACTCTTGAAAAAAATGCTGAACTATTAATTAGCAGCACTAAAACTCCTTCAAAAAAAGATACTCAGGTAAAAGAAGATACTACTAAAGATACTAAATAATAATATTAAGCTGATAAATATAATCGTTTATCAGCTTTTAAAATGAAAATTTTTGCAAAAAAAAAGACGCTTCTGCATCAGTCTACGTCTGGAAAAATCTTCTATAATTTTTAATTTGTTTTAATGTTATTAACGAACATTGTTAATTGTGTCTTGAGCAACATCAACTAATGTTTTTAATACATCGATAATCTTTTGACTAACAGTCTTTTTTTCTTTTTTCATTAAGTATATCTCCTTTCATTTTCGCTAGTATTTTCTTGGCTAGCAATATATAATTATACACTACATTTTGTCCTTCGCAAGCAAAAAGATTATGAAAGTGGTTACATATCATTTTGATTTTTTTAACTATTTTGAAATTTTTTTAATCTTTCCCTACATTTTAACGGACACTCTTCACAATGACGAAGAGAAGAAGAAAGACAAATATTGCGACCAAACAAAATTATTTGACGATGAAAATTAATGTGATCATTACCAGTATAGTTTTTTTCAAGAAGCAACTCAATCTTATATGGATCTTCATCTTTCTTTGTTAAATAAATACGATACGCAACTCTCTTAATATGCGTATCAACAGGAATACACGGAGAAGAAAATAATTCCGCCATAATTACCGATGCCGTTTTATTTCCAACACCAGAGAGAGAAACTAGTTCTTCTCTACTATGAGGAACAGTGGAGTTATATTTTGTAATTAACTGATTTGATAATTCAATAATATTTTTTGCTTTGGAAGGACCTAATCCAACAATTTTAATTATTTTTAAAACATCAGTAAATTTAGCGTAAGCTAATTCTTCTATAGTTTTATATTTATCAAAAAGAACAGCGGTAACTTTATTTACCACTTCATCCTTAGCTTGAGCGGATAAAACGACAGCTACAAGTAGTTGAAATTCATTATTATGATGAAGAAAACAAGATGTATTTTGATATTTTGTATCTAAAAAAGATTTTAAAGAAGATATTATCTCTTTTTTATTCATGTGGCACCCATGATTGAGATAGAATCTTCAAAGTTTCTTCTGATCCCTCTCTCCATTCACCTTTACGAGGTGAAAATCCTTCTGAATTTATATCTTTACTCTTTTGTAGAGCCAAAATAATTTTATCTACTGCAGCAATAGACACGACTTTTCGTTGAGCTTTTAGTTTCTCTACTGCTTCATGAACCATTCTCTCATCTGCTCCGGACTTAATCCATGATGCCACTCTATCCACATCTCTTCCGGAAAGTGGCTTTCCTGTAACATTTTCAAAATATGAATAAAGAGAATCAACTGATTCTTTAATTCGCGCTTTGGATGTGTCTTTGCTGTCTAAAATAATATCTTTCTTCAAATCTGAAATAATACGATTAAATAAAGGAGTTAATGATGTGATTATCTTTTTATCTTCTTTAACATATTCAATAAGTTTTTTATCCACTAATTTTACTAACGATTCATCAATGTCTTTTTTCTCTAAAGTCATGTAACTTACTAAGTCATCCGCTGTAACCAAGATATGAAATTCTTTTAATGCATCGTTAATGCATAATAAAACAGCGAGATCATTTTCATTGATTCCATACGAACGATAATTCTTAATTAACAACGAACGCCAATCTAAATCTTTAATTGATAAATCCATTTTATTTCACCTGCTAAACCATCTTAACATTAATTTTTGCTTACCTTCAATAAAATTAAAATAATTAATGAAAATAGTAGCAAAAAGTAATGATTTTATTATATCAATAAGTTATAATTTCTCGTATGAAACTATTAATAGATTTATTCTTTACATTTTTCAAAATTTCGTTGTTTACTTTCGGTGGTGGTTACGCAATGATTCCACTTATCAAAGAAACAATTATCGAAAAGAAAAAATGGCTTACCGAAGACGAACTTCTCGAAATTATTGCTATCAGTGAATCTACTCCTGGACCTATTGCTATTAATATGGCTACATATATAGGATATAGACAAAAGAAAATATGGGGAAGTATCATAGCTACAATAGGTGTTGTTCTTCCTTCATTTATAATTATTTATATCATATCTTTATTTATCAATAAATTCTTAGAAAATAAATATGTTGCTTACGCTTTCTCCGGAATTAATTGTGCTGTAGGTATTTTGATTATTTCCGCCAGTGTAAACATGTTCATTAAGCAAAAGAAAACATTAATTCCACTATTAATGATTATCTCTACTATAACTGCAATGATCTGTATTGAACTATTTAATCTTAATTTTTCTTCAATATACTTAATTTTAATTGGCGGGTTAATTGGCTTGCTAGTTAATGGGATTAAAGATGCAAAAGAAAAGAAAATAAACAAAGAAGAAACAGTTGAAACAAAGGATGAGGAGGAAACAAAATAATGGAATTATTATGGCTCTTCCTTGAATTCTTCAAGATTGGATTATTTACTTTTGGTGGCGGTTACGCCATGATACCGCTAGTCAAAGAAGCAGTTTTAAAACACAATTGGGTTAGCGAAGGAGAATTCTATAATTTAATAGGTATTTGTGAATCAACTCCAGGCCCTATTGCTATCAATATGGCAACGTTTGTCGGTTCTTTTAACGGTGGCTTCCTCGGTAGTTTTCTCGCTACACTCGGGGTTGTACTTCCATCATTTATAGTAATATTAATTATCGCTGCAGTATTAACAAAATTCTTAAATAATCAATACGTTAAGCATTTCATTTCTGGAATCAAGCCTGTTGTCGTTGGACTTATCTTCAGTGCAGGTGTAGTTCTTGTCTTAAAGTCTCTTGGATATACTTCATTAGTAGAATTTAATTTTAACTTTATTTCTCTTACTATCTCGTTATGTTTATTAGCGGTATATCTCGGCTATAGATTTATACGTAAAAAGAAAATAAACACAATTGTGTTTATCGTTGTAGCAGCAGTTCTAGGTATAGTTGTAAACGTCTTATTTGAACTTTAATTACTGAATACTTCTTTCAATAATTCTTCGATATAAATGCGACCTTCTTGGTTGCATTTTTTTAACTCCATAGTTATCTTATCTATATTTATCTTTTTTAATAAAGATAAATTATTATTTATATATGTATTTAATTTCGGCTCGATTGAAAAGCCTAAAATATATTTAAAACGTATTGCTCGTAAAATTCGTAACAGATCTTCCTCAATCCGTTCTTTAATATCACCTATCATTCTTATTGTTTTATTTTTTAGATCAATTTGTCCATTTGCTGGATCAATTATATTTTTACCTGAATCCATATATATAGAATTAATAGTAAAGTCTCTTCTCAAATAATCAACATTGATGTCTTTGATAAATAATATTTCTGACGGATGACGTGAATCAACATACGCTGTTTCTTTACGCATCGTAGCCAAGGTAATATGATACCCCTTGTATTTAATATTGGTGATGCCATACTTTGCAAAATGATAATCTGCATCATTAAAAATACTCCTTAACTCTTTTGGAGTTAAAGTTGTTGCAAAATCAAAATCAGTAAAATCACGTTTCAACAAGAAATCTCTTGTTGAGCCGCCAACTAAATAAACTGATTTGCTTCCAATCTTAGATGTTAAATACGAAAAAATTTCATCAAGTATATTCATATACTAAGTATAATACATAATTTGATTTATCCGACAAAAAAAGAAGAGAAATACAATCTATTTTCTCCTCTTCTTAAAAGTAAGATTACTTGACGTCTTCTTTTAAATGTTTGGCAACTTTGAAGCCGACAACTTTAGACGCAGGGATAACAATTTTCTCTTTGGTTGAAGGATTTAATCCCTCGCGAGCTACTCTTGTCTTAACAACGAAAGAACCAAAACCAGCGATTTTGACTTCTTCACCATTTTTAAGAGCTTCTCCGATAGCTAAGAAAGCAGCTCTTACAGCTTCTTCCGCATCGGACTTTGTCAAACGTGCTTCTTCAGCAACTTTAGCAGACAATTCAACAAGATTCATGTTTAAATCTCCTTTTCATTAATTAAATACTAGCATTATTGTTTTTTTTTGTCAAAAAAAATTTAAAACCATCTATAAAAGCGCTTTATTTAGCGCTATTTTACGTATTTTATATTAATTTATTCTTCTTTTAATGGCCTGTTCATCACTTTTAATATTTCTTCAGAAGGATTCTTATTTAGATATAAAACATTATATACCGACTCCACGATTGGCATTTCAATTCCCATAACAAGCGAATCTTTGTAGATTACTTCAGCGGTCTTTATTCCTTCAACAGTTTTTTTGTTATTTTTTAAGAATTCTTTCGCTGAATCACACTTACCAATTTCATATCCAGCGTTGAAGTTTCTTGAATTCCATGAGGCACAAGTAACTAATAAGTCGCCAATCCCATTTAAGCCGAGATAAGTTTCTTTTCTTCCACCTCTTATAACACCAAAACGCGCCATTTCCGCCAGACCTCTAGTGATTAAAGCAGCTCGTGTATTATCGCCATATCCAAGTCCACATAAACATCCAGAAGCAATGGCAATAACATTCTTTATTGCTGCTCCATATTCGCTGCCAATTTCATCCGTGTTTGTATATACTCTAAAATAATTATTTGAGAATAATTCTTGAACTACTTTGGCTACTTTAACATCCATGGAAGTTGCAGTTACTAAAGTTAATAATCTTTTTATTACTTCTTCCGCATGCGAAGGACCGATTAACGAAACAACTTCTTCTCTTTTTGAAAAAGGAATCATCTCACGAATCAGAGAAGAAAGTCTTTCATAAGTAGAAGGATCAAAGCCTTTAGCTGTTGATACAATAATTACTTTATTCTTAATTATATCTTTAAGAGTTTCTAAGATTGAACGATAACTTTTTGAAGGAACTGATAACACAATAACTTTAGCATCTTTTATTGCTTCTTCAAGATTTGAAGAGGCTGTAATTGATGGATTAAGTTTTATTTCATTGGAAAAATATTTCGAGTTAGTATGATTAGTATTGATTTCATTAACCATACCTTCATCTCGACCATAAATAGTAACTTTATGTCCGTTATCACCTAAGACTTGAGCTAATGCAGTTCCCCAAGTACCTAAACCAACAACAGCTACAATCATAGTTTCCCACCGCCTTTATCTTTCTTACGGCAAACAATCTTAATAGGAGTGTATTTTAAATCAAACGTTTTTCTTAAAACATTATCAATATATCTCTCGTATGAGAAATGCATAAATTTTGGATTATTAACAAACAAGACAAATGTTGGAGGACAAGTTGAAACTTGAGAAATATAATTGATCTTTATTCTTCCTCCATTGAAGTCAGGAGCTTGATTCATAATTTGCGCATCAAGAATAACATCGTTAAGAATTGATGTAGAAACTCTCTTATTAAAGTCATCATATACTTTATCAATCGCGCTAAATAACATACTTAAATTTGGCTTGTATGCTGCAGAAGTAAATACTACTGGAGAGTAATCCAAGAATTTAAAATATGAACGAAGTTCTGTTTCAAACTTAACTTGAGCATCTTGTTCATGGGAATGTAAGTCCCACTTATTTACAACGATGATTACAGGTTTATCATTTTCTATAGCTAAAGATACTACGTGTCTATCTTGATCAATAATACCTTGAGAACCATCCATAACCAAAATAACTAGTTGTGATCTAGTTACCGCATCCAAAGCACGAAGTGCAGCATATTTATCGATAGATTCATAAATCTTACCACGCTTTTTTAATCCGGCAGTATCAATACAAACATATTCTTTACCATCTCTAGTAAATGTAGTATCAATTGCGTCTCTAGTAGTACCAGAAATAGGTGAAGTAATAACTCTATCCTCTCCTAATATAGCGTTAGTTAATGTTGATTTACCAACGTTTGGTCTTCCAATAAGAGTAAAAGTTATTTTACCTTTAATATCTTCAATATCATTTTCTTTTGGTAATTCTTCAACAATGCGATCCAATAAATCACCAATTCCAATACCATGAGCACCCGAAATAATAACTGGTTCACCAAAACCTAAGGTATAGAAGTCGTAAGAATCATCTTTCTTTTCCATATCATCAATTTTGTTACATGCTAATATGATCTTTTTATTTACTTTATAAAGTAATTTAGCAACGTATAAATCGTTTTGTTGAACGCCTAATTGACCATCCACTAAAAAAACGATTAAATCAGCTTCATCAACTGCTAATTCTACTTGAGCTCTAATTTCTTTTTGAAACGGAGCATCTTTAATTTCTAAACCACCGGTATCAATAAGAATAAATTCATCACCTTGCCATTCACATTTTGAATATAAACGGTCTCTAGTTATTCCATGTTCTTCTGATACAATAGACTTTCTCTCACGAATAAGTCTATTAAATACTGTTGATTTTCCTGTGGAAGGAGCACCAACAAGGGCTACTTTTCCTCTTATCATTCTACATCTCCGAGTTCCTTGATAAATATCTCTTGACGAAGCAAGTCTTTTTTACCATCTTTTAATAATTTATCTTTAATAATTTTTTCGCATGCTTTAACTGCTTCTTTAATTGTAAGATTAGAAGTATCTAAAATCACGCTGTCTTCCGCTTGAGTTAAAGGTGCAAAATCGCGATGAGAGTCAATATAGTCTCTCTTTCTAATTACATCTTCAATCTCTTTTAATTCACACTTATCACCTTTAGCGATATTTTCTTCATATCTTCTTTGAGCTCTTGCCTCAACAGAAGCTATTTGAAATATTTTTACATCGGCATGAGGTAAAACATAAGTTCCGATATCTCTTCCATCCATAACGACAGATAGATTCTTTGACATTTTTCTTTGAAGTTCAACTAAATGCAATCTTATCTTCTTATAAGAAGCAATATATGAAACGTTATTAGTAACGTCTGCTTCTCTAATTATTTTTGTAACATCGTCACCGTTGATAAAAACCTTACCATCGATGGTAAGTTCTAAATTAACATCGCCTAAGACTGAACATGATTCTTCTTCATTCTCTGGATCAAGTCCTTTTTTTAAAACTAAATATGTAATAGCACGATACATTGCTCCGGTATCAATATGTACAAGGCCTAATCTTTTAGCTAATTCTTTAGCGACAGTAGACTTTCCTGAAGCAGCTGGACCATCAATAGCAACAACTAAACTCATAATATACCTCCAATGTACAAACACAATATAATAACACCAATTAACGTAACTCCGCACAAAATAAAGAACCACGCACTAGTTAAAAAAGTCGTTGTTTTTTTTGAAGAAGATTTTTTTCTTCTTTTTACTTCTTTATACTTCTTATTGAGTTCTTTCTTTTCAAACGATGAAGTATATTCATCATGTTGTTTGATAAGTTCATCAATTGAAATAGACAAAGTATTCTTTTTTATATGCTCGGTTTTAATCTCAGAATTTGTCATAGCTTCTTCATGAATAATCGGAATTGAAGAAGAAGAATATTTCTTGTCACGATCTTTGTCATCAAAAGAATAAGTATCCATTCTATCGATTTGGTTTCTTAGTTCAGTGTAAAGATTTACCCTGGTTTGCTTTTCTCCCATGATCGCTACCTAACTCCTCCATGACAACTCGTATATATAATAACAAATTAGGTGATACCACGCCACAACAATATTTTCTTTTTGAACGAAATATTATTTCTAAAATCATAATTATTTACTTATTTTTTATATAGTATCTTGTTAAAATATTCATTTTTTGCTACTATATTTAAGCGTGTTGCCCGAGTGGTGAAATTGGTAGACGCAAAGGACTCAAAAGAGTCTCGGCTCGCCAAAAACGCAATTTCAAAAAAGCCCGATATTATCGCACTTATTGAGATTACACCAAATGAGGGCTGAGTGGAAAAAGCCACTAAAATGGCAAAATTACCCCTAAATTTCCACTCAAATGACTAAAAGCAGGGTCGAATTTACCTGAAATCAGTCAAAAAATAGGGGTGTTCAGAAAAATTCGGATGTGCCTGATTCGGTTCGTGTTGGTTCGTTAACACTTAAAAGAGTTTCGCTCCTAAAAAATGGTAGTGGAGCGCTGTATAAGTGTG
>JAEWSJ010000024.1 GCA_023398335.1 Bacillota bacterium | reverse complement strand
TAAAGCTCGATGTTACAAATATTCAGCAAGATAGATTTTAATATTAAACAAATGTATAATATCTATAAAGAGAGGTAAATTTATGGGACAAGAAGAATTTAGTTTTAAGACTAGTTATAACGAAGTTCCCGTTTTTAGGATTTAACACCATATTTTTTCGACGCAAAAATTGATATAAATAATAATATTGTGAATTCATATTACTATGTAATATGTTTTTTTGTTTTTATATTGTTTTATTTATTTTTATATTGTATAATTAATGGTGTATAATGGTGTACATGATACTTGGAGGGTTTTTATGGCTTATTTCTTAAAACGTGTTAAATCTTTTATTAGAAAAGATGGAGTTGATCGTGGTGATTATTTACAAATTTACGAAAGCTTTTATAACAAAGAAAAAAAGCAAACTTCTCACAAAATGTACAAGGTTATCGGATATGTTAACGAACTGAAAGAAAGTGGAATTACTGATCCTATCTCTTATTACAAAAAAGAAGTTGATAAACTTAATCAAGAAAAGAAAACATTAAAAATCAAAAAGATAGAAGATAACCCAACAAAGAATATTGGTTACTTTTTGATTAAATCTGTTTTCAATACTTTAAAAGTTGACCAATATTTCAATATCATGGGAAAAGTAAATCAATCTAATTATGATTTCAATGAACTGATTCAAACACTGACTTGTGCAAGAGTTGTTAATCCGTGTTCTAAATTAAAAACCTTTGAAGAAGTTATCCCTACTATGTATGAAAAATCTTCTCTATCTTTAGATAACATCTATGATGGATTAGAAGTTATCGGAGATGAATATGAAAGAATAATTGAAGTCATGAATAATCTCTACGATAAGAAATATAGAAGAAAAACTTCAAAAGTTTATTTTGACTGTACCAATTATTATTTTGAAATTGATTCTTCCTTTGAAGACAAACAAAAAGGTCCAAGTAAAGAAAATAGAAAAGAACCAATTATCGGTATGGGCTTACTTCTAGATGAAGATCAAATACCATTAACTATGAAAATGTATCCAGGTAATGAAAGTGAAAAGCCAATCATTAGAGAAGTGATTCAATCGATGAAAAACAAATACAATATTACTGGAAGAACCATTCAAGTCGCGGATAAGGGCTTAAATTGCTCAAAAAATATCATTTCAGCGTTAAGAAATAATGATGGGTATATCTTTTCTCAGTCAGTTAAGATGTTAGAAGATAAAGAAAAGAATTGGGTTCTTCTTGATAACGACTATAAAGAAGTGCGAGATGTAAATGGGAATATTGCATACAAGTTTAAATATTGTATTGATGAATTTCCCTATAAGTATGTTAATGACAGTGGAAAAACATGCTCTACTAAATTAAAGCAAATAAGAGTAATTACTTATAACCCTTCCTTAGCAAAGAAACAAATACTAGAGATAAATAAACTCATTGAAAAAGCTAAATGCTTAAGTTCTTCAAGAGCAAAAAAGAATGAGTATGGAGAATCTGGAAAATATATAAGTTTTAAGAAGCTTGATGATAAAGGAGAACTTGTAGATGAAAATATTGTAGTGTCTTTAAACCAAGAAAAGATTGATATGGATTTGAGACTGGCTGGTTACAATATGATAATTTCATCAGAATTAAAGATGAAACCGCAGGAAATATATTTGGTATATCATCGTTTGTGGAGAATAGAAGAAACATTTAGATTACTTAAAACAAGTCTAGAAGCACGACCAGTTTATCTACGAAAAAAGGAATCTATTTATGGTCACTTTTTAATTTGTTACCTATCTATATTTGCCTTAAGAATTCTTCAATTAAAGAAATTTAATGATGAAATACACCCTAATCAAATAATAGAGTTTGTAAGAAATTTGAATGTAATTAAGGTTAATAATCAATATATAAACATATCATCTAAGGATAAGATAGAAGTAATAAATACAAGATTAGGTTTAAACCTTGATAACTATGTTCTTACTGATAAGAACATCAAAAAAATAATGAATTTTACGATTTAGCACCATTTTTTGAAGTGATCGTCGAAAGACAGGTTTTATCACCTATTAGTTCTTTTGTCCATATTTGTAATGAAAAAATCCATGAAAAACCTTTCCGCCGCCAAATAAAAAAGGCTTGACGTTGTATCAAACCTATGCATTCAATATGGCGGAGCAAAAGAGATTCGAACTCTTGCAGGCCTCTAGGACCTCTGCTGGTTTTCAAGACCAGTCCCTTAAACCGCTTGGGTATTGCTCCATGTAGTGATAAAAAAAGGAGAATGCTCTCCAATAATCTAAATAAGATGGTGGGCGCTATAGGGATCGAACCTATGACCTTCTGTACGTCAAACAGATGCTCTCCCAGCTGAGCTAAACGCCCATCCTTGTAAAGTTTACAAATTTTTACTCTCTTTGTCAATAGATTTAGATTAAATTGCGAAAATTTATCTCTGAATGCGTCACAACTTATATTTTGAGTTGTTATATTGATAAAAAACAATAGTAAAAAATTCAAAAAATTCCTTTTCAATGATATACTTTGTTTAGTCAGTTTTTAATTCTTGGAGGACAAAATGATCTATACATTAACATTATCACCAGCTTTGGATTATCAGTTTATTTGTAATTCGATTCGAGTAGGTGAAATCAATAAAGGAAGCAATGCTTCTTATTCAGTCGGAGGAAAGGGAATCAATGTTTCTCGTTTCCTTTTGAATGTGGGTGAAAAATCTTACGCTTTGGGTTTTAAAGGTGGGTTTGCTGGAAAGATTATATCTGACTTTTTAGATGATAATGATATAGGCAATGGATTAATTCAAATTGACGGAAACACAAGAATAAATGTTAAGATTAACGGCAATAAAGAAACAGCGTTTAATTTAGACGGACCTTTTTTAGCTAAAAAAGATGTTGATTTATTAGCTAAGAAACTAGGTAAAATTCAAGAAGATGATATTCTTGTTTTATCAGGTTCAGTCGGCCAACTTCATAATGATATTTATAAGAAAATTATTGAACTAGTATCTAAGAATGGAGTTAAATGTTATTTAGATGCTTCAGGTGAAGCATTAAAAGAAGGAGTTTTATCAGCTCCGTATTTAATTAAACCGAATGAAAGTGAATTTTGTGAGTTGATTGGAAAGAAGATATCTTCGCTTGAAGATTTTAAATCTGAAGCTCGTAAAATATGCAAAGATTACAATATTCATTATGTTTTGCTATCTTTAGGTAAAAACGGGGCGTTGTTAGTCACGCAAAATGATTCGATATATCAAGAAACTATTAAGAATAACATTACTGTTAGATCCACTGTGGCGGCAGGGGATACTACTTTAGGAGCGTTTATTTACAAAAAATCTCAAGATGTAAGTGATGAAGAAGCCTTGCGTTATGCGGTGGCAGCGGGATGTGCTTGTGTCTATAAAGGAGCAATTCCATTAAAAGAAGATGTCGATGGAGTATTAGATAATATTTAGCAAACAAAAAGTCGTTTCTACAAATTAGTAGAAACGGCTTTATTTTTTTACTTAGGAGCTTTGATTGATTCAATATTCCAAGCTGGATGAACTTTATCAATTTTTGATATGCCTTCATTAGCAAGTGCAATATCTTTATCAATTCTTTCTTTGGTTGAAGGAGAATAGAATTTTTCAATTGTTTTATTGAAAGCATTAATAGATAATTTTACTTCTTCCAAACTGTTGTCAAGCAAACCAGAAATAAGAATATCAGTTCTTAATGCGGAGGATGATTTGAAATAGTTAGAAGTATTTCTAAGTAAGTGGTTATATTGAACTACTAATTTATCAGCTTGTTTTGTTTGACCTTGAATAAGTGCTAGGAATAAATGTTCGGATTGGATCTCACAGATTACTTTATCATTAATATAATCAGTCGCATCTTCTAAAGATGAAATAATTTTATTAGCGTCTTTATAATCTCTATTGTAGATTGCTAAGTGTAAAGCTGGAACTAAGGTGGCAGGTTTCATTCTGCTGTTTTCATAAGAATCAAAGGTAATTTTAACAGGCATTTGGAAGGATAAATCATTATAAGCATTAATAAGTTGATTATTATATGCTTTGATATCATCTTCTTTTCTTGTGTTAACAAGAAGGAACATATCGTTTAAGTTATCAAGCTTAACAGGAACGATTTCATAAAAGACAACTAAGGAACCAAGTGCAACACCAAACAATAATGATGTTCTAATGTTACCAACAAGACTGAGAGCAATGAGAACGACTATTATTGCAACAAAGGCAAAGAAGAACGTTCCGCCTAGAAACATAATAGTAGGTTTGGCTTTTTCATTTTTTGGTCTCATACTTAAATGAAGTTCGAATAGATTAGTGATCTTATAGACGTATTTTGTTTTGATATTTTTTTCTTTATCTCCAAGAATTATTCTTAATCCTAAGAAATCGATTGAAGCTGGAACATAATTGCAGAAATAAGCGAAGATAATTTTTCCTAAATTATAGGAAATTAAGGCGACTAAGAATGAGATAAATACAAATAAGAAAACATATAAATATGAATTCATCGTTGACGAGACTAAACTCTTTTGGTGGGCATAGCCGATACCGAAAGTAACACCAGCCATAACTATAAGCATGACCCAAGACATATTGATATCTAAGAATTTTTTATGAGTCTTAATTTCAATTTTTTTAGATGTGTTTTTATTAGTTACTTCATTAACAACATCATCGATAGAAATCTTTTCTTCTGTTTCTTTTTTTGAACTGTATAATGGTTCTTTATTTTTATTTTCCATTTTTAATTAATTTCCTTCCGTGTTAATAGCATTATATCATATTGATATATCACGTTATATTACTAATTGCTTGAT
This sequence comes from Bacillota bacterium, assembly GCA_023398335.1. Lineage (GTDB taxonomy): Bacteria > Bacillota_I > Bacilli_A > RFN20 > CAG-288 > HGM10890. The sequence goes on along the minus strand of JAEWSJ010000024.1, from coordinate 7,542 downwards.
AAATGCGTTTTTTTCTTCGATTGTAAAACCAACTTCTTCCATATTATTAGGAAGTTCTAGCGATCTTAGATAGTTTTCAAATTTCTCAATTGTCTCTTCCGCGGTAGGAGAAGCAAGATCGAAGACGTATTTTCCAAAATTTACTATTTTATTTTCTAGTTTATCTTTGTTAACTTCCATGAAATTTGCTAAGAGAAATCTTAATCCTAAACCATGAGAAAGTTCAGCTTTTTGAGCGCTCATTTGATGCTCAACAAAATGGCACCTCATGTTGTACTTCTTAATGAAAGAAGTATAGCCATTATGCGAAGCTGTTCCACAGAGCATCATCGCTCTAAAAGCGTCAAAGGAAGGAGTGGAAGAAAGGACATCTTTTGATAACTCCACCATTTGTTTTATAACACTTAAGGCAAAGTAATCAGATAATTCATATTTGCTAGAAGAAGAGAAGTATCGTTCAAATGAGTGTGAAATAATATCCACTATTCCACAAGCGATTTGATAATGAGGAACGGTAGAGGTAAGAGAAGGATCTAAAATAGAAAAAGTTGGAAAGTTCGTTATATCATTAAATCCGCTCTTAAAATTTTCTTTACGTGAAGAAATTACACATGAAGAAGACATTTCAGATCCAGAAGCGGAAAGAGTCAAAATTACTCCTAAAGGCAATACTTTAGTGGATTTTGCTATTTTTTTATTAAAATCTAATGGATCACCGGTGTAATAATAGGCGTGAATAATACTTTTTGCTGTGTCGATAACACTTCCACCACCAATTGCGAGAATTAAATCCGGCTTAAATTCTTTTATTCTTGGCATGACAGTATAAACAAACTCGATATCAGGATTAGGTTCAACCCCACCTTTTTCTTCATGTAGAATGTTATTTTTATCTAGTGAATCAATTAAGCGAGAATAATATCCATTGCGTTTTATCGATTCGCCACCATAGATAATAAAGACTTTTGAAAAGCCTTCTTTTTTTATTATTTCTCCAGATTTATCCAACCCGTTTTCTATTAAGTAAATACCCGTTGGACATCTATAGTATAAGTCTTCCATTTGGTTAGTCTCCGTTTCTAGAATTATTATACATAGTTTTGGTATGCATTTATCTTTTTTATAAAAAAATTTAAAATTGTTGAAATTTATTAATGTGTATATGTATAATTACTTTTGAGAAAAGAGAAATAAAAATGAAAAAAGCTAAAATGATGAAAAAATACGCCGATTTAATCGCTACTGTTGGTATTGGTGCAAACTCAAAACAAGATGTAGTTATTAAGGCTCCTGTTGAAGCATATCAATTTGTAAGATATTTATCTTTAGAGTTATATAACAATAAATGCCGCAGTGTTAAAGTTGACTGGAAAGATTCGCAACTTGATAAACAAAATTTAATGCATATGTCTTTATCTAGACTTGATGAAATTCAAGAATGGGAAAAGGCTAAAGAAATTGAAAGAACAGATAAATCCTATGCGATGATTAATCTTATCGGAGAAGATCCTTCTGCCTTTAAATCAGTTAATTCCGATAAACTTAAGAGAAGAAATAAAGCAGTTGTAAATGCTTTTCAACCACTTAAGAAGCCATATCACAATAACGAATTAGCTTGGTGTATTGCCGCTGTTCCAACAAAGGGCTGGGCTAAAAGAATATTTCCAAAATTATCACCTACTCAAGCAGTTGTAAAATTATGGGATGCTATTTATGAAGCTTGTTATATCGATGAAAAAACTAGTCCGATTGAAAACTGGGAAAAACACATTAGTTTATTGCAATCCCGTTCTGAGAAGTTAAATAACTATAACTTTAAAGAACTACATTACACCAACAAACTTGGCACTGACTTTACCGTTGGTTTAGCTAAGAACCATATTTGGTGTTCTGCACGTGCGATTCAAACTAGAAATGGTTTGCCATTTGTTCCAAATCTTCCAACTCAAGAAATCTTCACTATGCCTGATAATCATAATATCAATGGCCGCGTTTATTCTGCTCGTCCATTATCAACAAATGGCGTTATAGTTGATAAATTCTGGATTGAATTTAAGAATGGTAAGGCTGTTGCATTTGATGCTGAAGAGGGTAAACAACAATTAGAAGAAATCATCAATTTTGATGAAGGTTCTTCTTCTCTTGGCGAAGTCGCTCTCATTCCATATGATTCACCAATTTCAAAGCAAGGTATTATTTACCAAGAAACTTTATTTGATGAGAATGCTTCATGTCACTTAGCTTTAGGTCAATCATTCAATGAAAACCTTAAGAACGCTGACAATTTATCTGAAGAACAACTTAAAGAAGTTGGTGCGAACCAATCCTTAAGACATGTTGACTTTATGGTTGGGACCAAAGATTTAAATATCGATGGAATTGATTATGAAGGAAATGTTATTCCTGTTTTCAGAAATGGGAACTTTGTTTTCTAATTATTAGTGTATAAGACCGGTTAAATATCGGTCTTTTCTTATATACAAAAATATTGTTAAACATGTTAAAATATATGTAGTTTTTAGTTGAAAGGAAATACTTATGATCAATTTAGCTATAGATATGATGGGATCGGATTTAGGTCCTGAAGAATTAGCAAAAGCTTGTCTTCAATTCATTAATACATATAAGGATGTTAATATATATTGTTTCGGACGCAAGGAAGAATTATCTACTCTAGAGAATAAAGAACGTATTGTCATTGTAGATTGTCCAGATGTTGTTCCAATGGAATGTGGTGCAATGCAAGTTTTAAGAATGAAGAATTCATCTTTAATTAAGGCGGTTAATTACACTAAAGATAATAGTTTAGATGGTGTTGTAAGTGCGGGTTCATCAGCGGGTCTTATAACTGCGTCTACTTTGTATCTTAAAAATGTTGAGAATGTAAAAAGAGCAGGCTTTTGTGCTCCGTTTTTTACTGCAATAAAGAATAAGCAAGTTGCTATTCTTGATATTGGGGCTTCAAATATCAATACTGGAGAAGAACTTTTAGGTTTTGCTAAATTGGGCTCGATTTACGCTAAATACATCTTAAACGAAGAATCCCCACGGGTATATACTCTTTGTAATGGCGTTGAAGAAGGTAAGGGAACTGACGAGATTAAAGAAGCATATAAGTTACTAAAAGAAGAAAAATCAGTGAATTTCAGAGGAAATATCGAAGCGAGAGAAGCTCTTAATGGTGACTGCGATGTAGTTGTAACTTCAGGTTATCCAGGTAATATATTCTTAAAATCAACCGAAGGCTGTGCTTCAATGATGAATGCGATGATTAAAAAGTCTTTTAAAAGAAATATCTTTTGTAAGATTGGATATTTGTTATCGAAAAAAGGCTTTGATGAGATGAAAGAAACGATGAACTATCGTAAAACCGGTGGTGCTATATTACTCGGAATCAATGCGGTTGTAGTTAAAGCTCATGGTAATTCAAATACTTATGCATTCTTCTATGCTTTGGATTTAGCTTATAGAATGGCAAAAGTTCAAATTGTTGAAAAAATAAGAGAAGAGTTTAAGGCGTAAGTATGGTAAAAGACTTTCATATATTATTAAAAGATTTAAATATCGTTGTTCATAATGATTCACTTTATGAACAAGCTTTTACGCATGCTTCATTTAAAAACGAAAATCACAAGTCTTGTATCGATGATTATGATCGACTTGAGTTTATTGGAGATGGAGTTTTAGATTTAATTATTGCGGATTTTATTTTCCATCGTTTTCCTTCAAAACGTTCAGGGGAATTATCTAAGTGTCGTTCGTCTTTAGTTAGAGGAGCAACCTTAACTTCTTTTGCGAAAAAAATGCATTTTGAAGATTATATAAAAGTGTCAAAAGGCGAAGCTAAAAACGCAGTTGCAGCGAAGATTTTAGAAGATTGTTTTGAGTCTTTCATCGGGGCTTTCTATCTAGATAATGAGAATGACTTTATCAAAGTAAAAGGATTAGTCAGATCTTTCTTTAATGACGCGATAGAAAATTATGAAGATTACGAAACATTCGATTATAAATCAAGGTTTCAAGAGTTAATTCAGGCGGAAACAAAATCTGAGATTAAATATGTTATTATTAATGAATCTGGTACTGCGCAAGATAAATTATTTGAAATTGCCGTCACGTGTGATGGGGTTACTTTAGGTCTTGGTTCTGGTTCTTCAAAAAAGAAAGCCGAACAAGCTGCAGCTAAGAATGCAATTGAGAAAAGAGTAAATTGAGATGGGATTATTTAAATATTTAAAAGATAAGTTCTCTTTAAAAAAAGAAGATGAAGTTGTTATAGAGAATAAGGAAGTAGAAATTAATACTTCGGATAAAGAAGAAGTTTTAGAGACTTCTCAAAATATTGAAGAAGATGAAGTTGAAAAACAAGTGGAAGATAAAGAAGAATTAAAAGAAACATATGTAAGAGGAATGAAGAAATCAAATCGTGGCTTTATGTATAAGTTGAAGTCACTTACTTCGATGTTTCATAAAGTGAACGAGGAGTATTTTGATTCGCTTGAAGAAATACTTATTGAAGCTGATGTTGGTGTTGATTTATCTCTTAGATTAATCGATGAAGCTAAAAAAGAAGCGAAGATAAATAAGATTGATGATCCAAAATCAATCAATGAATTATTAGTGGAAAAAATGTTTGATGGATATCAAGAAAAAGGTGAACATGTGTCTCCTGATATTCAATTTGATGATAAAGGACCAACAGTATTATTAGTGGTTGGTGTTAATGGAGTTGGGAAGACTACCACAATTGCTAAACTTGCCAATAGATATAAAAAGATGGGAAAGAAAGTCCTTCTTGTTGCTGCTGATACTTTTAGAGCTGGAGCAGTTGAACAACTTAAAGTTTGGGCTGAACGTTTAAATATTGATATTGTTACGGGTGAAGATGGCTCTGATCCTTCTTCTCTTTGCTATGACGGATTAGTCAAAGGCAAAAAAGAAGAATACGATTTAATCATCGTTGATACGGCGGGAAGATTGCAGAATAAAACCAATCTTATGGCAGAGTTATCAAAGATGAAACGTGTTATGAAAAAAGTTATTGAAGATGCTCCACACGAAGTGTTTTTAATCGTTGATGCTAACACTGGACAAAATGGAGTTGAACAGGCGAAAGTCTTTAAGAAAGTTACTTCTTTAACCGGCATTGTTATTACTAAAATGGATGGTACTTCAAAAGGTGGTATTATCTTAGCAATACGTGATTTATTAGGTGTTCCAGTGCGCTTCATCGGTCTTGGGGAAGGAATGGATGATTTAAAAGAATTTGACCTTGATGCATATTTATATGGCTTGTTAATTGGAGATGAAAACTGATGAGTTTTTTTACAATTATTCTCGTGGTATTTTGTTTGCAAATAGGACTGGAGATCATTTTAATTCAATTTATTGCGAATAAGTATTTAATTGAATTAATCATCGACATTATCATTGCTTTTGTGTTTGCTATTATGATGCTTCCAGGAGACAGAAAGCATTTCTATAAGTATGAGATGTTTCATAAAATGTTTACGGGATTATTATCGTTATATTTAGTATTTGCGATGCTTATAGGATGGGTAACAAGATGAGTAATATTGATAATATAAATAAATACTGCGAGTTATTACTTATATATGGTAAGTGCTTAACACCTAAACAGTATTCAAACATGAAGGATTATTATTTTTCTGATTTTTCTTTAAGCGAAATTGCGGAGAATCAAAAGGTTTCGCGTAATGCGATTCATCTTTCTATTAAACAAGCTGAGGAAGAACTGGATAATTTTGAGCAGAAATTACATTTTGCGGAATTTATACGAAAAATGAAAATGGAATTATCTACTATACAAGAAGAATATAAAGATGATAATTTATATAAGAAAATAGAAGAGATTAAAAAGGAGATTGACAATGGCATTTGAATCATTAGGAGATAAACTCCAGGGAATATTTAAAAAAATTAAAGGGCAAGCAAAATTATCTGAATCCAATATGGACGATATGCTTCGTGAAGTGCGTGTTGCTCTTTTAGAAGCTGATGTTAATTATAAAGTTGTTCGTGAATTTGTCAATGAAGTAAAAGAAAAAGCTATTGGTCAAAAAGTATTAACAAAACTATCTCCAGGAGATATGGTTGTTAAAATTGTTCATGATGAATTGGTAGAATTATTAGGTTCAACTGATTCTGAATTACATTTTGAAATGAATAAACCAACAGTATTTATGCTTGTTGGTCTTCAAGGTACAGGTAAGACTACCTCCGCTGCTAAATTAGCAAACTTACTCAAAAACAAGATGAATAAAAAAGTCTTGTTAGTTGCGGGAGATATTTATCGTCCTGCCGCTATTGATCAGTTAAAAACATTAGGTGATAAATTACAAGTTGATGTTTATATTGATCGAACAGGAACTTTACCTCCACAAATTGCAAAAGTAGCTTATGAAAAAGCTAAAAATGAGAAGTATGATGTCGTAATTATCGATACTGCTGGTCGTTTACAAATAAATGAAGAACTGATGCAAGAACTTGTTGATATTACTTCAAATGTTCCTGTTACTGAGACACTTTTACTTGTGGATGCCATGTCGGGACAAGACGCAATTAATGTGGCTAAAGCCTTTAATGAAACCCTTAAATTAACCGGTCTCATCATGTCTAAACTTGATGGTGATTCAAGAGGTGGTAGTGCTTTATCCATTAAGAAATTAACTGGTGTTCCAATTAAGTTTGCAGGTGTTGGTGAAAAAATTGATGACTTAGAAGCTTTCCATCCGGATAGAATGGCTGACCGTATCTTAGGTATGGGAGACATTGTTTCGTTCGTTGAAAAAGTTACTGAAAACGTTGATCAAGACGCCACTATGAAAACCACGAAGAAAATCATGTCTGGAAAATTTGGGCTTGATGATATGGTAGCTATGATGCATCAAATCAAGAAACTTGGACCTCTTGGTAAACTAATGAAAATGTTACCAGGTGTTCCTAAGGTTAGTGAAAGTGATTTAAAACGTGGAGAAGATGCACAAAAAAAGATGGAAGTTGTTATTTCTTCGATGACGTTAGAAGAAAGAAAACATCCGGAGATTATTAAGAATTCTCGTAAAGTAAGAATTGCTGAGGGTTGTGGCCTTACAAACGCTGATGTTAATAAAGTTTTAAATTCGTTTGATCAAATGAAGAAATCCATTAATCAAATGTCACCATTCATGAAAAAACAAATGGCTGGTATGACAAAAGAACAAATGGAAGAAATGTCGAAAACTATTAAGTAAAAAGACTTTATTTTTTTGCTTAGGAAATTGTATTTTTGAGATTTTTAAAAAAACGAAACGTAATTATATATTATTTGACTATTTATTTTTTATCTTCGCATATTTCTTTAGGTATGAATGTAGGTTTATCACATTTCGGACAATAAGATACTGGGTATCCTTTACTTCCATCCATTTCAAAGCATTCTAAAACTATATCTGCATCTTGTTCTTCTTCGTATCCACAGTTTGAACATTTGAAGTCTATTACTTCATAGAACCTCTCATAATCAAATAGGTCGTCTGGATC
>JAEWSJ010000017.1 GCA_023398335.1 Bacillota bacterium | reverse complement strand
TCAGTAATGTCTTTAACTTCTTTACCTATCTTCTCATAATAATTTTTATCATCACCTTGATAAATGACTGATTCGTTCTTATCTCGTTTGATTTTACCTTCTTTGATGAGTTGTTCCTTCTCAGTTTTTATGCGTTCTAATAGAACTGAAGCGGGTTCATCGTTGGGATCTTGAGGAACTAGTTTTCCTTGGATAGCATATTGTAAAATTGACTTTTTAAGTTGTTCTGGGAAGTTGTTTTCTAATGATGTCAATTCTGTTTCAAATAAATCATACTTGTTGATATATGGTTCAACTACTCGTATTCTGTTAATAACTCGTATTTGTTCTTGTAATGGAGGAATAGGGATAAACATTTTATTCATTTTTTCCTTATTAAGCGTCGCTCCTTTAATAGCATCAGTTTTCTCACAGTAATTAACAAGTTCACCTAGAGCATAAAAAAGATAGTCTCTCGTAATGTTGCTCGGATCCAAATATGGAAAAATAGATATTATCGCTTCATTGTGCTCGGCATCCATACCCAAAATTGATACACGCCCAACAGTAAGTTTAAAACTCATTAAAAGCGTTCCGTTTGGGCTTATGTTTCCAGAAAATACATCAGCAAAAGCCTTTTCGCTAATATTTTCTTTAGTCGTTGTAATGGTTTCTTTTTCCTTCATATCTGCTATGGAAACCCATGGAATATCTTTACCCCAATAAGTTTGATTATTCCTATCAGGTGTCTTTCCCAGTTTATAGTTTACCAACTCTGGCAACCTTACCCACATCCAACTTTCAGGTATTCCAAAAGGTAAATCATCGGTAATATCTTTAACTTCTTTACCGATCTTCTCATAATAACGATTATCATCACCTTTAAAAATGTAGGACTCGTTCTTGTCGCGTTTGATTTTACCCGCTTTTATAAGTTGATCTTTTTCAGCTTTTATGCGCTCTAAAAGAACAGAAGCAGGCTCATCATTTGGATCCTGAGGAACTAACTTGCCTTGTATAGCTCTTTGATAAATTGATTTTCTTAAATCTTCGGCTTTCATGTTAGTTTTCATCTAAAATCCTCAAAATCTCCGTTAAAACACCATCAATTTTTTCATTTAGTTCTTCTTTTTTAATCTTATATTGCTTAATTAATTCCTTTGGTTCAAGAATTTCTTCTTCGATATGAGGATAACCACAAAGGTCTAAATTATAATTGTTATCTTGGATATCTTTCACAGAATAACATTTGCTTTTTGGGAAATTATCAATAACAACTTCTTCCCTTTTATTCCACCATGAAACTACAGGATCAAAGTGCTTAAGTTCAATTGGTTTTGTCTTTGAAAAGTTCTTATAACCATCTGGCATATCCATACGATAAACCCAAACATTTTCTGTTTGTTTAGTTTTATCAAAGAATAAAATATTTGTTGTAATTGAAGTGTAAGGTGCAAAAACACTCTTAGGCATTCTTATGATTGTATGGAGATTAAATTCTTTTATCAGTTTTGTTTTGATAGCTACCTTGGCGTTGTCTTGCCCAAAAAGAAAACCATCTGGAATAATAACTGCAGCTCGTCCATTCTTTTTAAGACGATACATAATAACATCAATGAAAAGATCCGCAGTTTCACTACTTCTTAAATCGGCCGGAAAGTTGTTTTTAACCGCATCTTTCTCACTGCCACCGTATGGTGGATTCATTAAAATTACATCAAATCTATCTTCTTCTTTGTATGAACGCACGTCTTTTTCTAATGAGTTATCATGATAAATTCTTGGCTCATCAACATCATGCAATAACATGTTAGTGATACACAACAAATAAGGCATTGGTTTCTTTTCAATTCCATAGATTGAGTTATTATATTTTTCTATATCTTCAGTTGATACTTTTGACTTTTCTAAATGCTTAAGGGTTGATGTCAAAAAACCTCCTGTACCACAAGCAAAATCTGCAACTTGCTCACCGAGTTTCGGATCAATCATTTCAACCATAAAGTCAGTGACAGCTCTAGGAGTATAGAATTCTCCAGCATTGCCTGCGCTTTGTAGACTTTTAAGAATCGTCTCGTAAATGAGCCCGAATTCATGGCGTTCTTTATATTCCGAAAAATCAACTTCATTAATTACGTCAATAACTTGTCGCAGTAAAATCCCATCTTTCATATAGTTTTGCGAATCTTCAAAAACATATTTGACTATTCTTTGCTTCAATGGTGTTTGTTCATTAATTTCTAAGTTCTTTAAGGCTGGAAACAGTTCATTATTTACTAAGTTCAAAAGTTCGTCCCCTGTTAACTTAATATCATTAGCCCACGCATTCCAACGTAATGAATCGGGTATCAAGCTTTTATAATGTGAATCATAAAATTCCCATTCTTCTTCCTTTGCATCATATACTTTTAAAAAGAAAATCCAGGTCATCTGGCTAATTCTTTGTGCATCACCATCCACACCTGCATCATTTCTCATTATATCTTGAATTCTTTTAACTAAATTATTTGTAGTTGCCATTAACAATCCTCCTAGGCATATAACGCAGATTGAACTTCTCTAACTGCATTTATGTAAGCTTCTTTTCCTCCGAATAGTTTTGTAATTTTCATCGGACTCCCAAGTTCTTCAAATTCTTTCAATTTTAATACTTTTGTATCTTCTAAGTCATCTATAGCATCGCTTGAATATTTGTCTAGAAGTGTTTCTAAGACGTTTTTACATACATCTGAATATTTATTCAACACATCATGAACTTTGCTTCTATTGGCCCTTTCCGCTTTCGTTAGAGGCTTAATTCCATAAGCGATGTCACATATTAAATCAAAGTCATCAACATTTGCTGGATACATTTCTCTTAATGCATCTATCAAAACGCCATTAGCCTTAAGTTCATCTATAATTGCTGACTTTCTCTCATCACTAGTCCATTTTCCTAAAAAGTCATCTAATGTAGCATATTCACTAAGAATGTTTCTCCTAGTATAATCTCTTAAACTTTCAGTAATAAGCTTTCCGTCCTTATCGTAGTATTGAACTCTTTCTGATAGAACTTCAACATCAACGTCTTTGATCCTGATTTTTTTAATTCCTTCTTTAGGTTCCTTAGGTTCTCTTTCAGTAGGCTCTTTTGGATCTTTTGAATCGTTATCTCCATAGTCATCATCTTGAAGGTCTGGTCCATTGAAGTGAGGATCTGCAAATAATCTGGTTGCATTTCTAAAATCAAGAATAGTAAAAAACATTTTATTGTAATCTTCTTTTATTCGTGTCCCTCTGCCTATTATTTGCTTAAACTCGGTCATACCGTTCTCACCGAAGATGTTGTCTAAAACAATAATTTTACAAGTTTGACAATTTACGCCGGTCGTCATTAATTTACTAGTAGTTACGATTGTTGGATAAGGACTATCGTTGTCAATGAAATAGTCTAATTGCTTCTTTCCTTCTTCGTTATCGCCAGTAATTCTCATGATATAACGATGATCTATTGCACATAAATCACTATTCAAATCCCTAAGAGCTTGGGCCATTCTCTCTGCGTGATCTATATCAACACAGAAGATTATCGTTTTAGAATACCTATCATGGTTTTTAAGATATTCAGTAATTTTTTCCGCCACTAATTTGGTTCTCTCGTCTATTACTAAAGTGCGGTCGTAGTCCTTTACGCCATACTCTCTATCTTCAACGAGATTACCTTCTATATCAGTTTTGCCTCTTTCAGGACGATACCCGTAGACATCAGAATCAAATGCATATCTAACAACTTTATATGGTGCAAGGAACCCATCTTCAATACCATCTTTCAAAGAATATGTGTATATTGGTTCCCCAAAATAATCAATATTCGAGATTTCTTTAGTTTCCTTTGGAGTGGCAGTCATACCTAACTTGGTTGCTGTTTCAAAATAATCAAGAACTTCTCTCCATTTAGAATCTTCGCGTGCACTGCCCCTGTGGCATTCATCAACAACAATTAAATCGAAAAAATCAGCAGGAAACGATTCTTTAAGAATAGCAAGTGAATCCTCACAATCATTTTCAGATAATTGTTGATAAAGCGAGAGATAAACCTCATATGAAGTATTCATCTCCTTTTTAGTTATTTTATGCATCTTGCCTTTGAATGGCTTGAAATCGCCTATAATAGTTTGGTCAATTAATATATTCCTATCGGCTAGATATAATACTTTCTTTTTTAAACCAGCTTTCATCAAACGCCAGATGATTTGGAAAGCAACATAGGTCTTTCCTGTTCCGGTTGCCATGACTAAAAGCAATCTATCTTGCCCTTCAGCTATCTTTTCAACTGTTCTATTAATCGCAACCCTTTGATAGTATCTAGGAGTTAAAGAGCCTTCTCCAAAATAATAAGGGGTATTAATAACTTTTTCGATGTTCTCTTTTGCGCTTAAATTATTAATAAATCGATTATAAAGAACTTCAGGAGTTGGGAATTCATTAAGGCCTAACGTACGTTGTTCACCTGTTGACATATCATATTCTAAAAATCCATTGCCATTCGAGGTATAAACGAACCTAACATCCATTTTCTTAGCATACTCTTGAGCTTGAAAAAGACCATCTCCAAAGATATGCTTGTTATCCTTAGTTTCGATAATTGCTAAAGGAAGGTTGTCTTTATAAAACAAAACATAATCGGCAAACTTTTTAGGTGCCCTATACGCTTTGTTACCTCTAACTATTACTTTACCATCGGTAATTGGGTACTCAGCTTTTATTTGCGTTCTAGAATCCCATCCAGCATCTTTTAATGCTGGATCTACAAATACTAGTCTTACTTCAGCCTCCGTCATTTTATCGTCCATTAATTAATCACCTCTATTCTTCTAATAATTTTTTATTATCAGAAGTAAATACTCCTAAATTCTACCATAAAAATCGTAAAATTCCGATAGTATTCGTTAATTACATTCTATGCTTCTTTGTTTTTTATAAAACTTTGTTTCTAAGTTATGCCACTGGAATCCAGAATGTGATTCCTTTTTATCTAATTTATCTTATTTATCTCTTTTATTTTCTTTTTTATTTTTATTTTTATTTTGTGTATTATTGCATACATTAACTAGGGTTATTGACGACATTAACTGAGTTATTGCATACATTAATTATTTTATGGTATGACAAAATTACAGGAAAATAGGTAATTTTTATAGCGTCCTATCTGAACGCCATGCTTTTCCTGTCAAGTTTTATAACTAATGTTTAGAATCGAACTGGAGAATGTAACATTGCCTGTAATAAGGGGCACTATACTTTATATCCCAACTTAGTGGCAAGCGAACACGCTCGGAGATTCTCTCTACCCTTGTGGCAAATAACTAAGAGTTGAATACATTGTTCCTTTTTCTCTACATGGAGTTATCTGCGATCATTTTGGGCTACCGATCCAAAAGTTATCTCAGTTTTCAAAGCGTCATCTTTCATACGCAATCCCAGTATACCCTTTTGAATTCGTTCTGTCGTTAGTCCAACGGAGTAATTTTAAAGAAAATGCATTTGTACTCCGTTGGACTAATTACAAACATTTTAGAATCTGCTAAACTAACAATGAATTGATAAAGTCGTAATAATTGCGATTCCTTTTTGTAATCCAATAATCGTTTATATTCTGCATCATTATGGTTTGGCTCAACTTTAGGAGGCCATTCAATGGAAATGAGTGATAAACAAAAATTTCAATATACAAAAGCTGTTCTTTTAGAACTACTTAAAGCTCAATTGATTGATGGCTTTGAGTTTGTAGATTTAGTTTCAAAACTAAGAATTTTATATATGTCATAAAGCATCTAAAACAACCCTTATTTAGTTGCTTTTTAGATGTTTTAGAGTGATGTATATGAATGTAAGAAAGGATGATAAAAGAATGGATAAAACAACAAATGTTAAAGTAATAAAACCGACAATTCGTTATGAGGAACATTCCTTTAACGATATTGAAAAACAAAAAAGAAAAGTATGTGCTTATGCCAGAGTTTCTACAGATAATGAAGAACAAAAAACGAGTTATGAAGCGCAGGTTGACGAATATACCAAACGCATAAATAAAAATCCTGACTGGGAATTTATGAATGTCTTTGCTGATGAAGGAATATCAGGAACATCAATTAAAAAGCGAGATGAGTTTAATAAAATGATTGAGATGGCATTTAAGCAAGAAATCGACTTAATAATTACAAAGTCAATATCTCGTTTTGCTCGAAACACCGAACTTACTTTAAAAACAGTTAGAGAGTTAAAGGAAATTGGTGTCGAAGTATATTTTGAAAAGGAGAATCTCTGGACTTTTGATCCAAAGGTAGAACTCTTTTTAACTATCTTCTCTTCTATTGCTCAAGAAGAAGCAAGAAACATCAGTGAAAACGTAACATGGAATGTTCGTAAGAGAATGCGTGAAGGTGTGCCTATAATCAACTGTAAGAGGTTTTTAGGTTATGACTTGGATAAAACTACCAATACACTAATAATCGTTCCTGAAGAGGCAAAAATCGTTAAAATGATTTTTGAAATGTATGTTGAAGGTGTTGGTCCTAGTGTTATTTGTCGAACACTGATGAATATGGGTGTTAAAACTGGAGCAGGTAAAGAAAAATGGACTAACAGCTCTCTATATTCAATTCTAGAAAATGAAAAATATGTTGGTGATTTACTTCAGCAGAAAACTTATACTGTTGACTATTTAAGTCATAAAAGAATTGAAAACAAAGATAGGATTCAAAAATACTTAATTCAAAATAACCATGAAGCAATAGTTGATCGTAAAACTTTTGATATGGCACAAAGATTAAGGGCTGAAAGAGCAGCTCAAAGAATCGGTGATGATAAAAATGTCGCAAAGTACAACAATAAGTATCCTTTAACCCACATGATTATTTGTGTTAAATGTGGCAAAACCTTAAAAAGACATTATTGGAATTATGGATACGAATCACAGTGCATTGTCAGGCTTTGTGGTAATTATATCCAAGGACGAGATAAATGTGATGCTAAAGCTATCAAGGATGATTTAATCCAGCAAGCATGTCTTGATGTTATTAACAATATCTTTTTATCTAAAAACGAGCTTCTAGATACAATCAAAGAAACAATTAATCAAAATGTGAAATTTAACGAAGTTGAACTTGAACTAGAGAACGCTAAGCTACACAAAGAATCTCTTGAGGATGAACTATCAAAAATAATTGATATGAAGTTAAAGAACAACGATTACGAGAAAAATATCCTTGAGGAAAAATACAAAGCGACGAGTCTCGAACTTCAAGCGATGATTAAAAAGATTAAGGTGCTAGAAACAAAGTGCCTGGATGACTTTTCTAATAACTTGAGGTTGGTGAAAATTAATGAATTCATAAAAGGATACAAAAATGGAGTATCTGAATTAACTGCCGAGGTCTTAAATACTTTTATTGCTAAACTCATCGCTGTAGATAAAAATAACATTGTTATTTGCCTACATGGTAACGAAAAACACGATCATGGTTATTATGTTGATTATCGAACACAGTTGATTAAGATGGACGCTGTGTATGAGGGTACAGCAAAACTAGAGCAGTTTAAAGACACATTAAATTATAAAGTTATAATAGTTTAAAACATCAATATGTTTCCCCAGACCGTAAAATTTGATTAATTACTGGAATAAATGCTTAACAAGCAAAAAACCACGAAATTATTAAAAATAATAAAGTTTTGCGTGGAATTTAATATCAGTTATCAACAACATATGAACCGTATCTCAAACGTACTTCAACCGTACTTCAACGCACTATTTCTTCAATTCAAGCAATACTATGGACTCCACGTGTGTTGTATGTGGAAACATATCCACTGGAGTTACTCTAGTAACTTCATATGTATCTGTTAGTAAAGATAGGTCACGTGATAAAGTAACAGGGTCACATGAAACATATACTACTTTATTTGGTTTTATTTTTTTAACCGCATCTAAGAATTCTGGAGTCGAACCTTTTCTTGGAGGATCCATAAAAATAACATCAAAATGTTTTTTATCATAATTCTCTAAAATATATTTAGTACAATCTTCGTTAATAAATGTAGCATTATTTATATTATTTATCTTAGCGTTCATTATCCCGTCTTTTACTGCATCTTCAACAAGTTCAACACATGTCACTTCTTTGCATTTTGTTGAAGCGCATAAACCGATTGTTCCAGTGCCGGAATAGGCATCTAAAACTACATCAGTTTCTTTTAACCCGGCATACTCTAGAGCTAAGCCATATAATTTTTCAACTTGAATTGGATTAGTTTGATAAAAGGATTTTGAAGAGATTAAAAAATCTATTCCAAAAATAGAATCTTTGATCTTCCCACTTCCATAGAGCACTCTTTCTTTTTCTCCTAAAATAACATTGGTCTTTCGTGGATTAATATTTTGAACTACTGTTTTAATGGATGGATATTCTTTTACTATTTCTTTGGCGAGATTTGTTCTTCCTTTGAATTCATCAGTGGAAGTAACTAAGACGACCATAATTTCGTCATAATGCAAACTAGTCTTAATAATAATGTGTCGAATTAGACCACTTTGTTTATCTTCATCATATGGAAGAATATGATATTTATCCATTAATGATTTAATAATAAACAAGACTTTTCTAGCTTTTTCATTTTCAATTAAGCATTCATCTTGGGCAACTACTTCATGAGTGTTTTCTTTGTAGAACCCAGAAATAACTTTTTGGTTTTTCCCTAATCTTAAAGGCACTTGGATTTTATTTCTAAAATGATAAGGTTCTTTCATCCCAACTGTATCATCAACATTAAAATCAATATGTCCGAATTTATGCAGCAAATTCTGAACTTTAAGAGATTTATATTTTAGTTGCTCTTCATATTTTAGATGCATTAAATTACATCCACCACAAGAAGCGTAGTATTTACATTTTGGTTGTACTCTAAAAGGAGAAGCAGTAAGGCGTTTTACAAGTTTAGCTTCAATTAATTTTCCAAACTTAAAAATCGTTGTAATTTCGCCTTCTTCGTCCTCAAGTAAGTTATTAACAAAAAGTGTTTTTGAATCTATTCTTACAATACCTTTACCATTATCATCTAAGGCAAAAGCTTTTACTTTATATGTCTTCTCGCTCATCGTTATCTTCCTCATCTTCATCTATTAAGAAATCCTTATATTTTTCATTGAACATTTCATCAAAAGCTTTCACTTCTTTTTGAAGCGAATAGAATATAGGTTTCTTAATTGGAAATGTTGTATCAAGAGGTAAATTCATCTTCTTACAGAATAATTCAAATTGCTCAATTACTCTTAATAAAGAATCTCCAAGATTTAAGCTTGTTAAATCCATAAAGAAAGCGTTGTTAGAATAAAAGAATATTGGAGAAGAATGGATTAGTTCGCTCGCGGTTTCGTACCACTGGTTATATTCACCTAAAGAAGCGGCTTTTTGTAATCCATCTCTAAAATTAAGTTTATAAGATACATCATCTTCATGATAATCTTTACAAGAATAAAGCCATCCATACTCAATGTACTTTTTCATATCTTTACTTTTGAGATTATGAGCAGCCATATTACTCTTTAGTTCAGCAAATATCTTATCTGTTTCGTCTTTATCTTGAATCGCATGTCTAAAGGCATTATTGTAGACCAGGTGACGTAAATAAACGTTTTGTAAATCAACACCACCTTCATTAAGTAGTTTAATTACACATTCGGCTTCGTGTAAAGTACGCCAAATAGAATATGCTTCTGAAGGAAGATTAAGTGATAACATACGGAAGATTCCATATGCTTGAGAAAAAAATTTTAAAAACAAATCAGGTAGTAGTGTTTGTAAAGGATTAGATTTAGATAAAGGCTTACAAACCTCTACTAAGAAATCTAAACTTGTTTCAAAAACGCAAAATAAGTCAGCGTTTGTTGATTGAGAAACAGTTGTATAATCACGATATCTATTCTCAGATTGAGAAAGATGGCATTTTAAGGTAAATGAAGTTGCTTCAAAAAGAATTGAGTTAGGAAGATTAAGTTTTTCTTCTTCAGTCATATCTTTTGTTAGATAAGAATAAAACATAAAAGCAATAGAAAATAAACTATTCTTTACATGTGGAGTTATATTTGTTACTGGTATTGAAAAGTTTTTTGAATAATTAGTCAACACTATTGTAATTAATTTATCCAGATTATTTTTGTCATTTTGTGAAACTGTTTTCACCACCGTGAACCTCCACTACTTTTAAATTTAAATATTTAGCAATTTGTCTTAGTTTTCTTTCGTTGCTATCACTGATATCGTCATAGATATATATTTTTGTAAATCCATCAACTTTATAAGCGTCATTACTTAGATATTTCTTATCAAGAAGTAATAAGGATGAATCATCATAACCTTCGATAGCGTATTTAAATATCGTACGTAAATCATTCAACGGATATTTATCTTTAAACTCACTTAATTCTAAGCAAGGAAAGAAAGACGCAACTAAGACTTTATAATCATCACGATCTAGTTTCTTAAAATCAATCTCAACGAAGAAAGTATCTTTATGATAACGTCTAGGAAGTTTATGATAAATTTTTAGTCTTCTATACTTATCGTTGAATTTTTTTACGGCATTAATAGATTCTTTTGTTTCTACTGATAAAGTAGTCAGTTGTCTAAAAGGAAGCATAAAATGAATTAAGCATTCAATTTCTCTTCCTGCTTTGCCATTTGCATAATCAAAAGTATATGGAACATAGAATTTATCTAAAATCCATTCTTTTTTGAATAATAAGGCTTCATAGCGTTCTTCGTCAGAGGAAGAAAAAAGTTCGATGAAGTTTTGATATATTTGATAAGCATCCATATTTTTCCCTCCTTAAGTAATATAATTATAGCATCAAAAGCTATTCGTCGATACTTACTTTTAAACCTTCCAGCATGGCTAAACCAATATTAAAACCGCCGCATATTCCATGTAGAGATATTTCTTCGCCACCGACGTAAATAAGCGGGTATTTTTTCAATGAGAAATTGCTGTTTATTTCATCTAAAGATATTCCACCTAAAGTAATTTGTGAGTCTTTATAATCGTATTTTTTTGCAACGTTAAAAGCGAATTTTTGAAGAATATATTCATACGATATTTCTTTTTTTATCATCATATTCTTATTATCATTAATCAGATATTTAATCACATTTGAAGAAAGTAATCCGTTTAACTCATCAACGTTTATTGAGTTAAACATTATATCTTCATTATCGTGAATAAATGGATTAAATCGAATAGTGTATCTGTTGTTATGTTCATCATCAATAAAGAAAGAGCAATTAAATATTAGTATTCCAGATAAGCCATCTTTCTTAAATAATAATTCACCTTCTTCTTGATAAATTTCTTTATTATCTTTCAACAAAGAAACAGTTCCTTTTATTCTTGTTCCAACAAGAAAAGAAGGAATTTTTTCTTTGACAACCAATGGACAAAGAGCTGGACTTTGTTTATCTAGCTTTAAATCTAATGAAGAGAGTAAATCATTATAATCTTTTTTATTTCGATCATATGAGATTCCACCAATACCAAGATATAATTTATCAAATGAATAATCTTTTGTTGAAGTTTTTATAAGGTGTTTAGAATAATCTATTTTAGTTACTTTACATTCAGTTATTACATCTATATTTAGTTGTTTAATTTTATTAATTAACACATTGTATAAAGACTCTGAAGTATTTGCGAACGGATACATTCTGTTGCTGGCATCAGTGAAGAATTTAAAATGTAATTCTTTGTTAAGAAAGGCCAAGAGATTTAAGGCATCTTTTAAGGAAAAGAAACAGTTATATTTCGAAGAAGAGAAACAAGAAGAGTTTACATTAGAGATAAAACTCGAGTTAAAGAAATTTGATCTTCCGTTTCCACTAACTAAAATTCTTTTTAAAATTCTTTTATCGGATTCTAAAATAGTAACATCGTAGGTTGGATGCTCAAGTTTAGTCTTTATTGCGCAGAAAACTGAGGCCACGCCACCTCCGATACAAAGTAATTTCATACAATAGTATTTTAAATGTTATTTGCTCTATCTACAACCATAAATAGCCAATAAAAAAGTTTGGACAAAGCCAAACTTTAATGTTTTACTTACGAATTCCAAGCTTATTAATAAGTTCAAGATATTCTTCGTGGTTATTCGAATCGATATAACTGAGAAGACCATGTCTTTGACCTACTAAGATGAACAATGCACGTTTAGATGCATAGTCATGCTTGTTAGCTTTTAAGTGTTCGGTTAATTCTTTGATACGTTCAGATAAAAGTGCAACTTGAACTTTTGCAGAACCGGTATCTTTTTCATCTTTACCAAACTCTTTAACGATAGCGTTAATTTGTTCTTTAGCTAATGCCATAGTATTTCCTCCTATAATGTTCTTAACTTAAACCCAGTGATAAATTGAGGATTTTTCCTCACCGCGCCTAAGTCGCAAAAGTATATTAGCATAGGTGGGTCAAGTTTACAAGAAAAACTTAAAATATGTTAATTGAAAATAGTTCAATTAATTTCATTCTTATCATATATTCAATTTAGATAATACGGTTGCAAATAATTTTGAATCATTAAATTCCGTAATAGCATATACGTAAATTAAATTGCCATCTATTGTGCGTTCATTATTTACATTTTTCATAAATTCTTTAATATCTTTAACAAAATAGTCATAATATATTTTTTTTATTTACAAAATATCTATTCTTACCTTAAGCTTCATAACTCACTTCTATAATGATTGTTTAATTTTTCCTCTTAACATATAAAGTGTCATACTCTTGCGATTTGTTCGCCCAAAGAATTATATCTTTCACTTTATAATTTATTGGATTATATTTAAAGTTAAATTCACCATTTTTAGTTTTGCTTTTATCGATATAATCAGCAATATCAATTAGTCTTAATACTGATAATAATACTAACATTATAGTGAATATAGTAGAAATCGTCCTTAATATTTTTGCAAAAAGTTCTAATATTCCCAAATTATCTATTAAAAAAATAAGTGAATAAAGCAAACGCTTATAAAACATAAAAGCACTAATCCATTAGTGGATTTTTTCGAAGGTGACGTTATTGAAAACATCCGCTTTAATAATTTCATTTTTATCTAACCTCACCAGTATGAATTTTTTAATACACTTACATTTATAAATAATCCATTAAATAGTGTAAAAGGAGTAGAATATATTGCATTTAATAATTTCATTTTCCCAATAGGTTTCATTGTTACATTTTTAATACTTCCATTCACATTAAATAGGTATTTTACATAGTAATATAGCGGCTTTTTAAGAAAATAAGTTTTCTTTATAGTTATATCAATTTACTAATATTATTCTGTTATCAAACACATTTAAAACAATTCAAGCAATAAACAGAATAAGTAGCAAAATCTTATTTTGTATTACTCTGACATCTGGAATGCTTAATTTGAATTCACAAAAAGGTCTACCACTTATGTGATAAACCTACGTGTTTGTTATTAAAGATTATTTGCTTCTACTATTTTATTTATTTTTCTTACATATTTTCTATAATTGCACCCTAGAGGAAGAAACCATGAATCATTATAAAGGTAAAAAACAACAAATGTACTAATTGAATCAAAGTAAAATAAATCTTTTTTTAAAAAAACATCTTTAGTTTTTCCTACAACAATTAATGTTTTCCAAATAGGAAAATTTTTATTGTTTGTGTTTTCTTTGACCCTTTTTAAAACATCTTCAATGTTTGTCTTATCAACATTTTCATCTAAAAATAAGATATATCTTTTTGAATTAATTTTATAGGTTTTTATAGGGGACTCAATTTTCATATTTAATGGAAATTTTGAAATAATTAATTTTTCAATATTCATCGTTTGCCCAATCCCCTTTAATAAAGTGGAATAACAGGAGCTGGAATTATAGGTTTATATTTTTCCAAATTAAATTTTCTAACAAAATTTACGTTTCCTGATAAAATTGCTTCATTAATTCCTAACTCGAGGATTGCACTTAAGCAAAATCTTGTCAAGATAATGAATAATTCTATTTAGATATTTTAATAAACCTATTCTTATTTTGCATATCTTTAATTGCGTCAGCTTTATATCCAGGAAGTAATTTATTAGCTAATTCAATTATTTGCTTTGAATTAACATCTTCTATTTCAAAATAAGCTTTACCATTTTCAGTCAAGCATTTACTTAATTCTGCAAAGATCGAACGATACGAATCCATTCCGTCATTTCCTGAATATAATGCGATTGAAGGCTCATAATCTAAACTTATATCAAGCTTTTCATGGACTGGGATATACGGCGGATTACATACAACAAGATCAAATTTCATTTCTCTTTTTATTACTTCGTTTAAATAATCAGATTCAAAATAAGTAACACTCAGCATGTTATCTTTAGCATTATTTCTTGAAACATCTAACGCCCATGAAGAAATGTCCACTCCGTATACCGCAGCGCTCTTGTACTTGCTCTTTAAAGAAAGTGAAATACATCCACTTCCAGAACATAGGTCTAGAATTGAATGAATATCTTCTTCCTTATTTTCACGACATACTATTTCGATTAATTCTTCCGTCTCAGGGCGAGGAATCAAAACATCCTCATTCACTTTAATTTTTAGACCACAAAACTCAACAAATCCAATTAAGTATGCAATCGGATAATTATCGATAATAAGTTGGAGTTCATCCTCTGCTCCTTTCGGCATTATAAAAGAAGATAAAGATGCTTCAATCTTTGTAAAATCCATATCAAAATGGCACGTAAATAAGTCTTTAATCTCACAAAGCGGAACGCCGTGCTTTCTTAAAGTATTATAAAAATCAGTTGACGTCATAATTAATCAGATTTTTTTCCTGCTTCCAAGATTAAATCTTTTTGATTTTCTTCATTTAACGCATCGAGAATAGCGTCAAGGTCACCTTCCAAAACACGATCAAGATTATTGGTAGTAAAACCAATACGATGATCTGTAACTCTGTTTTGTGGATAGTTATAAGTTCTAATCTTTTCAGAACGTTCACCAGTACCTACTTTTAATCTTCTTTCAGCACCAATTTTTTCATTTTGTTCTTCGTCAACTTTTGCTTTTAATCTTGTACGAAGAAGTTGCATAGCAATTTCTCTGTTTTGAATTTGACTACGTTCTACCTGGCAAGTAACAACAATTCCAGATGGAACATGAGTAATTCTAACCGCAGATTCAGTCTTGTTAACGTTTTGACCACCAGCACCTTGAGAACGGTAAGTATCAATTTGTAAATCTGTTGGGTTTATCGTAACATCAACTGTTTCAACTTCAGGCATAACTAGAACTGTTGCGGTTGATGTATGTAAACGACCTGATGTTTCCGTACGAGGAACTCTTTGAACACGGTGTGAGCCAGATTCAAACTTAAGACGTGAATAAACACCTTTCCCTTTAATCATAAAGGAAACTAAAGAATATCCACCTAAAGATGTTGGGTTTTCATCAATAAGTTGTACTTTCCAACCTTTTCTATCAGCGTATTTTAAATACATACGGTATAAATCACCCGCAAATAAATCCGCTTCATCTCCTCCGACAGCGCCACGAATTTCCATAACGATATTTTTACCATCATTTTCATCAGATGGTAATAAGGAAACTTGAATTTTCTTATATAATTTTTCTTTTTCGTCTTCTAATCTTACTACTTCATCTTTACCCATAGCAGCCATTTCTTCATCATCTTCATCTGCCATAACTTTTGCATCGTCTAAATCAGCTAGAACTTTCTTATACTCTTTATAGAGTCTTACTGGTTCATCTAAACCAGATCTTTCTTTATTTAATTCTTTCGAATCATGAAACGATGTTGAAGGATCAGATAACTTCTCATCAATTTGATGAAGTCTGTCTTCCATTACATTTAATCTATCTATCATATAATCCATAAAAATATCTCCTTTTTAGTTTTCAATTAAATTTGTTGTTCGTTAATTAAATAACTTGCTACAAATCCTTAGTTGAATACTTCTTATAAAAGTTCCGATACATTTTATCATACTTTGCATTGATAAAGTAAATTGTAAATAAAATGGCAGCAATCTCCGCTCCAGTATAAGTCAATACTGAGCCTATTTTAAGTCCTGGAGTTTCATACGATAAAACGTAATTATATTCTCCTTTGTCGCCTATAAAGCCAAGCAATCCACCCTGAGCTTTAAATAGTTTTACATCGCTTTCAACAACGTTGTTCTCGTTATTTACATACTCGCGTCTTAAACTCCATCCTGATTCATAAGGAATGTTAGCAACAATTATCTTTGAATCATCAAATGATGTTTTAAAATTAATTTTATCTGTAGTACGAGAAGTAATTTTTATATCTTTAGCATTATCTTTTAACATATCAATATCGTTTTGATATTCCGTGTTATATTCATATTCAAAATATGGTTTGCTAATAATTTCTGTCGTATTAGCAAGGTTATCTTTCAATACACCAACAATCTTTTTAACCGGTCTATCAACATAGAAACCGCGAGCGTATTTCCAGTCGTATGTTTTAGAGTAACCATTCCACATATGCATATCGTGAGTAATTACTTTATAATTTTCATCGTATAAATACCAATCGATATTGTAACCGAACTTTGACATTATTGATAAGTATGCACCGTTTCTTATTAATGCATCTCCTAAAAAAGGAGTAGTAAAATCAACAGCGATCTTAGAATAATATGTTAATCCAGTTTGGACCTTACCAACAACATTATTTAACGCTTCTGTAGCTGCACCATTATGATATGTTACATCTTCACCATATTTTGCAATGGTATCACCTGGATAAATAAAGAAGTACTCTGGTGTGTTGTAATTTATCGAGGTATCAGTCGTTGGATTTTGTTTTAAATATTCCGCATTTGACATATTTGGATCATAAATACGATACCCACCATTCTGAACATCTGTGCTATCCCAGTTAGAACGATAATATGTAACTTCATATTGCTTAGGTTCATATTTATCCATCTTCTCGTATATGTCTCTTGAAAAATTGGAAAAGTCACTTTGATTCTTTTCGTAGTACTCTTTATCAATTATCGCTTTCTTCAAATAATTTATTTCATTGTTGTTTTCATAATTTCCATAGGAAAAAGAATCCGATGAAACGTAATTTGAATAGGCGAAGAAAGTATCGATAAAATTAGTATTGTAATAAAGCGAATATGCCGCTTTAGGATTTGTTGGATATAAAAGATTTTTTAATTTCTCCGGACAATCAGTTAAACTTGTAACATCAACATATCCGTAAGGAATATTTACATCACCTTTTTCTAAAAGATAATATTTAACTCCTAACATTGAATCAAGATTGTATCTTTTTTCATGGACTCCCATTGACCAGTTACCATAAGAATAAGATATTCTAGACCAATCAACCAAATCTCTTGTATCAAAGTTATACACCGAATGGAAAGTGGATATTCCGTTATAGTCTTCATACATCGCTAAATTATTATCGGATCTGCTAGCTTTAGAATTAAAGATACGATAGAACGATTTATCGTAATTATTAAGTTCTTCAATCAATCTAGTTTGTTCTTGCGCTCCTTCGTGCGCAATAAATAAACTACTATAATTTGATGTTATTTGCGCTTGAATAGTAACATTAGCCATAATAATTGCTTCAAGACCAACAACGTAGATCATATCTTTCTTAAATGACTTCTTTTGAAATCTTAATCTCATCGCCACATAGATAGCTACATCCCACACCAATTGACATGGAATGATATATTTAGCAGTTTTACTTAGTTCTTTTAAACTAGAATAATCAGCAACTACCTTAAGAGCTATATATGCCACTAATGCCGATAAACCAATAACTATAACCGCCGAGATATCTAATACATAACGAGGTAATTTGACCGCATCATCAAAATGCAAACATACAAACAAAATAAGCATGGCAACAACAAAGATTTCCCATCTACCATAAGCTTGAACAAACGCACTTAATATGTAATATGTAAATGGAGTTAAAACCATAAACGCTACTAAAGCAAAGGCGATAATTTGACTCCATTGTTTCTTCTTAAACACATCGACAAAAGAAGGAATAATCATCATAACTAACGGCATGAAAATATAAATACTTGAGCCAACGTTATCATATCCTGAAGTTGAAAATAACGCTTGACTGAAACAGTTATCATTCATAAATAACAAAGACGTAAAAGGATAATAAACTTTATACTTCGTCGATTCAGTCCATGTAAACATGTACTTTAATTTAGCAAGTATGCCCTCAGTCGCCAATAAATCAGCTAGATATGTTGACGAAGTTGCACGTGGCATATTTAAGTCAGCGATAATGCACGGAATTAAAATAAAGCCTGATAGTAATACACCAGTAAAGAACGAGACAAATCCACAGCCAATAACACTCCAGTTTTCATCGTGATTTCTATTTTTTGCAGTTTGCATAAAACGATATAAAGCATAAAGGAAACAAAGTACTATTAACGAGTAAAACATAAAGTAATTAATCGTAGCCATAAACGCTAACGAGAAAATCATCATTCGTGGATCTCTTTTTTTAATTATCTTCTCCACTCCTAAAAGCATCAATGGAAAGACTGTTGCAATTTCTTGAAAATGGAAGAACCATAAATAATACATCATCCATCCAGAGAAAGCATACGCGACCGCACCCATCTTTTTAACAGAAGAAGAAATCTTAAATTCATCCAAATACATGTAAAAGAAAATACCAGCTAAAATGATTTTAGTAATCATCATTATTGACTGAAGTTGACTTAACCATGCCCGCGGGAAAACAATAAGAATTAAAAAGAACGGATCAAATAAATAATAGAACGAGTTAGCCGCAATATTAGATACACCTAAAAATCCAGAAGTATCCCATTGTGGAAAAACTCCGGCCTCAAAGAAAGTATGCCAATCATCATAGCCATTATAAATAAAGGTCATTCCTTGAATTGTAAAGTCTCCGCCGAGAGGAATGGTAAATTGGTGGGTAACTAACGAATAAAAAAAGCATCCAACTGCCACGACTAAAAGCACGACAAAACACTGGAACAAATCTTTAACTTTAATTTCATCCCATTTGTTACGTACTATAGTCGGAAAATCTATATAGAAGTTTCTTATTGCTTTTTTAGCTTTAACTAAAAAATCATCATATCTATTTTTAACATTATTAAAGCTTATCATAAGATTTATTTAATTACCTTCTCTTTTGTAATATACAATAATCCGATTGTTCCTTTTCCACAGTGAGAAGAAACAATGCAGCCGGCTTCAGTAATAGAAATAATAGAAGGGTCAACTAATTTTGATACCTCATCAAACATATATTGAATTGAGTCTCCCCCTTTAGAGTGGGTGATAAAGATATTAGATAAATCTACGTTGTTTTTCTCTAATTGTTCTTTAAACTCATTGATTTGAACATCCACGCCCTTTTCTATACGACCGCGAGGAAGTTTATGAACCACCATTCCTCCATTTTCAACGCGGATTACTGGATGGATTTTAAAAGCCTTACCAAAGAAATATGATAAGCCACTACATCTTCCACCTTTAAACAAGAATTCCATCGTATCAACAACAAATTCAGCATTGATATTTGGAATAATCTTTAAAGCATTTTGATATACTTCTTCAAGCGATAAATCCGCATTGATATCTTCGTGGATTTTAAATAATAATAATCCGATACCTGAAGAAAGTGACATAGAATCAACAACTCTTATTTTCTTATCGCTGTTTTCAATTGATGATGCAGCAATACGAGCGTTATTTACATTGGAAGAAAATAAAGAAGAAATACCAACGAAAATTATTTCATATCCTTCCTTGATATTCTTTTCAAATAATTCAATTATTTCGCCAACCGAACAAGCCGATGTTTTTGGAAGAACTTGCTTTTCTTCAACAAGTTGATAGAGTTTATCAATATCAATATCTTTTCCATCAACATAAGACTCTAAGCCAAAATTAACTTTTAATCTAGCAATATCACAGCCCAATTTTTTATATAAAGTTGGGGTTAAATCAGACGTTGAATCAGTAATTATTTTTATTTTAGCCATTTACTCTCTCTCCCCTCAAAAATAACTTTATTCTAATAACATAATTCTACTAGAAAACGAATGATAAAGAAACATTTAAACGTATCTTTTTTGATTTATCGCTTATAAAAACTTAATATTATTAGATTAAAAAATCCTAAGATACTCTAATATCTTAGGATTAACATTAATAGACGATTATTATTTGCCAGAAACCGACAAGGATTTAATAAGGATTGAAGGAACTGAACACATATTTAATGTAAACTTCGAATCATTCCCAACTTCCATTACTTTACCGAAATCTTCTAAAATATTTCCCGCTACTGTCATAAGTGGAATTGGAGAAACAATCTTACCATCTTCAATTAAGAAACCTTCCGCTTGTAAGGAATAACTTCCTGATTGTGGATTAAGACCAGTACCTAAGCCAGATAAAGAAGTAACGTATATTCCCTTCTTGAGCGATTTAACTATTTCATCAAAGGATTTCTTACCTTTTTTAACTTCAAAATACGAAATAGAAGGCACAACTTTTCCACCTCGAAGAGCAGCATTGCCACTAGACTCAGTATTCATCTTCTTAGCGCTATCTAAATCATAGACAAAATCATTTAACACACCTTTAGAGAAGATAACTTTCTTCTTTGCAGGTATTCCTTCATCATCAAAGGATTGATCTGTAAGCCTTCCTGCATAAGGATTTTCAATAAGTGTCATTTTTTTAGATAAAACTTGTTGTCCTTTCTTTCCTTCAAGTAAAGAAAGATGATTGATTACATTATACGCGGAAACGTTACTAAGCATAAATCTTAATAAAGAGGCAGCGCAATCTTGTGAGTAAATAACATTATATTTACCAGATTTCACTTCTCCACCACCGAGAGAATCAACAATCTTCTTAATTGATTCTTTAACGAAAGAATCAACATTAAATTCATCTAAAGAAGAAACTATTGCGTAGTTAAAGCCAGATTGAACTTCCGTTCCAACCTCGATTTTTGTTGAGGCGTAAATAACGAGATAATTCCCTTTAGATTTAAGTTTTAAACCTCTAGAATTTTCAAGAACACTTTCAGAACTGTTAAGCGAAAGATTAACATTACATACAGTAATACGTGGCTCAAGAGTTCTAATTTTCTTTGAAATGTCTTTGCACATTCCAATTAACTTTTCACTTGGAACAAGCGCTAATGATTCGTCCTTGTTTTTTATCTTCTTATACTTTAGTCCTTTAGATATAAAGAAACTTTCATCGTAATCGCCACCGAATAAGGCATTAGCTTTAATGGAATCAATCATCAACGAGGCAATCTTTGAATCTACTTTATCGGATTCGAAGACTCCAACCTTTCCACCAACCATGCCTCTACCAATAAGGGTAGAGTTACTAGCGATAGTGTTTTGCTCTAAATCATCCTGATAAACCTCAAGGGATAATTCAGTACTTTTTGTATATCTTAATTCAAAAGGAGCAACTCCTTTTGCTTCTGCTTCTGCGAAGAATTTTTTAAAACTTGCCATTATAATCTTTCTCCTCTTCCACCGACAGTCATTTCGGATACTCTTATAGTCGGTTGACCAACATCCGCTGGAACACTTCCAGAAGAAGCACCACAATTACCTTGTCCACGGGAACAATCATTACCAACCATATCAATCTTTGGTAAGATTTCGTAACCATAGCCTACTAAAGATGCGGCTTTAACTAAATGATCAATCTTACCATCTTTAATGATATAAGCTTTTGACGCAGTAAAATTGAATTTATCTGTGGTTGGATCGACTGATCCACCCTTAAATGAGACACAATAAAGCCCAAATTTAGTTGCTTTAATAATGTCTTCTGGGTTGGATTTACCATTAGCAATAAAAGTGTTTGTCATTCTTGTTGTAGGAACGTATTTATAAGATTCTCTTCGACAAGAACCGGTAGTCGGCATATCTAATCTTCTTCCATTATAATCATCAACCATATAGTTAATTAAGATACCATCTTTAATTAAAACATTCTTGGTTGTTTTATTTCCTTCGTCATCAAAATTAGAAGAGCCCCATCCGTTCTCAATAGTACCATCATCAATTGCGGTAACTATTTTAGAAGCAATTTGTTGGCCTTTCTTTCCATTAAACACTGAAGAATTATGGGCAATAGCGACACCTTCAAGTGGATGACCACATGCTTCGTGGAACAAAACACCACCGAAACTATTACCAATAATTACCGGCATTTTCCCAGATGGACACTCAGGAGCATCAAGTAAATCGACCGCGTCTTTGGCACATGATTTAGCTAAAGATTTTATATCGACAGTATCAAGTAACTCCAATCCAACTGAGGCTCCCGGAGCTTCATATGCTGTTTCGTATTTACCTTCTGAGGCAGCGACAGAACTAATCATCACACGTGTACGTACTCTATCATCAACAACGACCTTACCTTTAGAATTAAAGATTTCAACATGTTCATCATTTTCCAATAAATTACATCCTGCATCGACAATAAGTGGTGAATAATCATAGATTACTTTTTCACCTTCTTTTAAATAATCTATTTTGCTCTTAATATCTAAAGTATTATGAGCTTTTTTTACTTTGTGCTTACGTGGATTTTTTACCAATGATAAAGATTCAACCGTTATTAATCTTTTATCGCTATATGACGCCGAAAGACGTGAAGCTAAATCTAATAAAGACTTTTCAGATAAATCCGATGTATATCCATATACATACGAATTACCTTTCATGAGTCTCACACCCGCTCCATAGATGAGGTGAGAAGAAATAGAATCAACCTTTTTATGTGATAAAGAAATAATATTCGAGAGTTTATCCTGAATATACAATTCAGCAAAATCCGCTCCAGTTTTTAAACCTTCGTTCAAAACTGCTAAAGCAATTTTTTTTGAAAACATTAAATTTATCCTCCTGTTAACTTGTAGTTATTATATATCTCAAAATGATGTTTTTCAATTAAAATTAATTAAACTAAAAGATACACCGGATATAAAAATAACAACCGGGATCAGACGTTCAGGAAAATCTCAAATGATGTTATCTTATATTGATTATCTTCAAAGCAAAAATATAAAGAATATTACTTATATAGATTTTACAGACTTAGCCAATGAAAAACTTAAGGAATATCAGACGCTAAACAAATATATTGAAAGTAAATATGTTGCTGGAGCAAATAATTACTTGTACATAGATGAAGTCCAAACGTGCAATAAGTTTGAACTAGTTATTAACAGTTTACATTCAAAACAAAAGTTTGATATTTATTTAACCGGTTCAAATGTTTTTTTACTTAGTTCTGATTTAGCAACATCTTATTAATATTACCTATGTGTCTCTGGTTTTAGATACGCGTTATAAGGGTCGGAAAACCTTGATTATGGAAGACTATATGAAAATATTGTTTGTATCGAATTATTACGTAGAGGCTATACTCTTCACGCAAGTAAACTATATTCCACTAAAATAGATTTTGCAGCAACAAAAGGAAGTGAACAAGTATATATTCAATTAAGTAGTGATATACCCCGTGTTTGCCTGAGAATAAAAGCTAAAATATCAAAAAAAGCTAGATGTAATGCCGAAAGTTTGATATGTACCCTAAGTCAAGGACGATTATAAAAAAGCTACATAAGTATTAATGCAGAAATCATTAATTTATATCCTTCAATAACCCTATCTTTATTTACTGCTATTTGGTTATAGGCTTTGATGAATACCTCTTTTATTACTTCTTCATCCAAATGCGGAGTTTTACATTTTTCAGCTGTTTTAAACTTCTTGTTACACTGCCATATAATCTTACGATATTTATCTGTGGAGTGCTATAATTTTCTACCATAGACTTAGCCACAATCACCACAGATTAACTTACTAGCATATATATTATTACCGCTATAAGACCTACCTATTTTCTTCCTTCTTTCCATTTCAACCCGAACTCTCCTCTCCCTCATTCTTTTTGGTTTTATGTTGTAAGAAATCAACTGTAAATTCCTTTTGAAGTAAAGCATCTCCCTTATACTTTTCATGTTTCATTTTATTACTTCCTTTCTTTGATGAAATACAGTTTTCTTCTAATCTTAATTTCCTACTTACTTTCGTGATTGATACGTGATAGATTTCTCTTCAACAATTAGATGAATCAAGTTCTAAAATTAAAATAGAAGTTGGACATTTTTTAGTACGAGATACATTAAGTTCTCAAAAACCCACACGTCCTTATTTCCAAAACCTTTTATCACTTATGCCTAAGTAACAAAAAAGCTAAGAGTTCATCAATAATCTCTTAGCTAGTATTTATTAAAAGTGAAGCAAAGGATCTCAAGTAAACAGTCTAGCTGTAAGAGTTTTTACGAGATCGAATTTTCGTCTCAAAGGTTAACCTTTGCTTCATTATCATTGTACAACAATGTATTAAAAATAAAAACTAAGAAGATTATTATTTCCCCTCAGTTTCATCATACGAAAAAAACTGCAGCTTTATTGTCGTTAGATGTTAATCTAAAACTATTTTTCGTGCAGTCTTTATAACAATCAATCTAAAGCAATAATATTTTTGTCTAACTTACCATAAGAATGAAACGCCAAACCATTTATTAATATCTTTTCTTCTCTCTTAAAAGAACCTATTGCAAGTACTTGTATTTCATTATCATTTAATTTTTTATATGATATATTTATTATAGTATCAGAGCTTTTGGGTTTGCCATATTCATAAAACCTCCAATTTACTTCCGAAGCATCCCTTACTGATAACTCACATTCCGTCACCTTAATATCCTTCGGATCAAAAATCGTGCATTCTTCGCCATCAATAAAACTTAAACGAAGTATATTACCACTAAGTTCTACATTCATTAGAAAATAGATATTGTCATAAGGCCTTCCAGGTCCATCCCCCCAGATAGATAATGCTAAATAGTTTTTCATAAATGCTTTAATATAGTAATATAAACTATATATTCTCCTTTCATTTAATATTTCTTCTCTACTATAAGTATTCAATTATATTAGTCCTAGCCATGCAAGATTGGCAACATACCATTGAATACCACTGCCAGATAAGAACCCTTGAGCAGCTGCCTTACCAACTAATATAGTAGTGTTTTGATTGAAAACAATAGTACTTACATTAGTGGCTGTATTTCCCCAACTAGGATTCAAGGCTAAAGCTTGAATGGGATTTGAATATGTTTTTGATGTAAGCCAATGCCCAATTTCTTTTGCTGTTCCTCCCCAATATCTATTTGCGGTAGTCCCAGTTGACACATTTTTTAATCTTGGCGTTCCCTTAAAAGACTTCATTACTTGGCTAATTTGTTCTTTATTGCAACCGTTACTCTTTAAATAACGAGCGGCTCTTACATATTTGAATCCGCCAGACAAGCCACCTAAAACTGCTCCAGATACACCTCCAATTAAAGCATCCACTCCTACTTTCGCATAATCAATGTTAGCATATCCATTTGATATTCCTTGTGAAACCATTGATATACCAGCTCCAAATATTGTTCCAGAAATGGCGCCACCTACTGCGCCGCCAGCAACTGCAGCCATAAATCCGCTTCCAAGTGCTGTAGTTACTGCTGCCCCAACACCTGCAGTAGCAACACTAAGAACTACAACAGCTGCGACCACTAATACAGTACCTAAAACCTTTCCAAAAGTACTCTTCCAAAAACTAGTCCATGAATTTCCGCTAGGATCTACATTCATCAAAGGATTATTTCCACAATAAGCATATAGGTTTAACCCAGATAGATCTTCTTCATCTATGTATTGAGGACTGTCAATACTAATAAACCTTCTAATATTTGGATCATAATACCTGGATTTCAAATAGTAGAATCCTGTTTCTTCATCTAAGAAGTATCCTTTGTAAACAAAAGGATTATGTCTTGATGCGATACATGACTTACATATCTTCTTCTCAAGTAATTTTCCCCAAGCATCGTATCTATATTTTACTATAAAATCACCCGTTTGGTCAATTAAACCAAGAACATTTCCAGTAATATCTCGTACATAGAAGTAATGTCCTTCTTGGGTATTAACTCCTATTAAAGTAGCACTTGCATCATAGACAAAATCAAGTCTAACACTCTCAGCAGATGTTACCTTATTCATACTGATAATATGGCTTCCTTCTAATTCAAAGGTAGTTGTTTCATTTGGTGTTACTTTCTTAGTTCTCGCACCTTCCCCATTATACTCATATGTGCTACCTGTAATACCAGTCAGTCTTCTTCCTTGCCAGGTTAACGTTTTTGATACACCATTGATCATCATTTGTTTTGGATTGAATACAAATCCGCTGTCATAAGTTATGTCTTGAACGATGTTATTAGAGATTAAATCTTTGATTCTTAGTAATCTATCCTTAATAACCGTGTCGTACTGATATTCTTCCTTGATAACTGTTACATTGTTTCTAACTACTTCTCGATAATCAATATTTCCATTTGGATAATAAGTAAATCTTTCTACTTCACCATTTTCTTTGATTTCACTCTTCAGTCTTCCAAGTTGGTCATATGTATATTGGACTTGTGACTCGCCTCCGTTTTCTAAAGTAATCTTAGAAGTAACATTATTCATATTGTCATAAGAATAGGTAATACTATCTTGATTATGTAAAGTTTGTTTAGAAACTCTTGTTTTATTGTAGTCAAACTTTGTTAATAACTCTTTGCCTTCGATTAAGATTTGGTTTTGAGTAACTCTTCCAAGTGTATCTTGTTTGTTTCTAACAATGATGGTACTACCCTTAGTAAATAGATTTGTTACTACAGCGTCTGTTACAAATTGATTGCTCCATGCAAACATCTCTAGACAGCCATTTAAAGCTTTTGTTCCTGTGCTGTCGTTTCCTAAGTAGATGGCAGTATTCGAAAGATTGATGGTATTTGTTCCAACATAAAGTGGGCTTGCCATATTATCCAAGTATACTTGTAACTTACTGTTTTGGTATCGTAACACTACTTGATGCCACTTATTATCATTGATTACCTTAGTACTTGTTGAAGTAAGGTTTGTACCATTGATGGAAAGTAATAGTTTGTTAGATGTATCTAAATATAGACCAATTATTTCGGATGTACCTTTGATACTCATTAGGTATCTTATTTCACTTATTGGTTCTGTTTTGAATCTTAAAGAGATAGTACCACTTGTTGTTAAAGGTAGTTGATATGCAAGAGTTGAGTTATTGCCAGGATTTAAATTGACAATTCCTTTATAACTACCAAAAACATGTTTATTTGATTCTTCATCATACTTAAAGATTCTAGTCTTATCAAAACGATAAGATTTATCTATGGTAGCTAGCTTTATCGGCTTTAATCCTTTAGATGACTCCAACGAACCGTTTAAGGTCACTACATCGAAATCTTTGTATGTTTTTTCATCGTAATAGATTGTACCATTGGATTTTACTAATGGTTGTTTGAATAGATACTTTATGCCTTCTTTATAGATTGCATTAAAGTCTTCTGCTTTGTAGTCATAAGCTCCAAATGACATCATGCACAACTTAAACGGCATTGCTAAATTAGAGGTCGTTGTATTCTTACTAGAGGAAGTTGCAGCCACTGCAGGCATAAGTTTATTTTGATATCCAACTAGTAAGTAATTAATAGAATTGATTTTTTCATTAATTTCGAATGAAGTTGAAACTTGTTCATTTAAAATTAAAAGAATCTTATTCTTTCCATTTTCTTTAAACATCTTAATACCAACTAAATTCCACTCATTTAATTTCACTTGGCTACTAGATACAATTGTCTCGTTACCACCTTCGGAATAATAGGCAATTTTCCCACCAGCATTGATACATAAATTAGAATACAATTGGATATTGCTTGAGCCGCTTTCAAAATCATCACAAAATCCAAAAGTAAACAAATTCTCTTTGGCATAACTTCCGGTAGGTTTTATGAAAGCATAGAAAGTTTTGTTGTTAGCAAATCTTGAATTCCAACTATCATAAGAGTATACCTTACCATTAACAACACCACTTGTTCTATTTTTATTAAATGTCTTGGTTTCATAATTGACAAAATCATATTTATCAGCAAATTCAAGGACATACATATTCATATCCATATCTTCTTTAAATGAACACGTGTTAAACAACGGTTTTGCACCAAACTGTCCTTTTGTTCCATGACCACTGATAACTAATTCATCACCGTACATATTGGATAAGCGGTTAAAGTAGCCTTCTTTGGTATATTCATTAAACTCATAGTCATATTCATAGTCGATGCTTCTAATTGAGTTATTGATATTATACGTTACTTTTTGGACATTTCCTAAATTATCATAAGTATAAAATATATCATTATTATCACTTGTTTTTTTCTTAAGTAAGTTACCTTGAAGATCATAAGTAAAATAGGAAGAGATCTTGGATTTTACATCATACAACTCGTAAACATTGCCGTTTTCATCATAGCTATAGGTTACTATAGATGCTCCATTTAGTTTCACTTCACTTACTTGTCCTAAATCATCATATTTAAACTCGTAATAATCTCCGTTAGAACCTATCATTTTCTTGACTAATTGTCCCTTTCGATAACCGTTCACTAAGCTATCGTACTGATACTTCTCCAAGTAAGAGCCATTACATTTAACGGAAAGTAATCTTCCAAACGTATCGTAAGTCAAATCATAAAGTGTGCCATTACTTGACTGAATGGTTTTGGTGTTTCCTTGTGCATCATAAGCAAAACTATTTTTATTCGTTACACTCTCTACAATTGCATACATTTCTTCTAACTCTGATTTATGATTATAAGCAAACTCTGTCTCTAAACCATTGGCATCAATTTGTGAGGTAACACGGTTCAAATAGTCCATCGAAGTTGAAAAGATGTTTCCGAACTCATCAGTGGATGTTTCTTTATTTATTACATCATTATACGCAGTCGTATTCTCGATTTTTTCTCCGTCATTAGCTGTAATCGTTGTCTTAATCACACGATCATCGTCATCATATGTGATGTCGATTCTATTTTTGTTTAAATCAGTTACGTTGTATAACCTACCCTTTGTATCATATTTGTATTTAAAATAACTTCCATCTGATGAGTAAATTTCATCTACTTTGTTATTGGAATCATAAGTTACTCTAGATGAAGTACCATTTCCATCGATTACTTCAGTGATATTTCCTTTGGCATCATAATTGTAATACTTACCAAAAGAGTCTTTATATAATTGGAAACAATCAAGCATTACCTCAGCTCCACCATCATACTCAACTCCGACGATTACTTTGCTGAAATTGTCTTCAGCTGTTATGGCTCTAGTTAGCATTTGCCAATTGTCAAAGTGCTTTTCAAAGTCAAACTGGGAATAAACTTCGCCTTTATTTTCATAAACAAATTTAATAAAAGCTCTGAAGATTACATTCTCTGTTACACACCCTTTACCAAATACACTAAAGATTAACTGCTCTCCAGCTAGTCCTTTAAGAGAGATTTCCTTATACATCTTTTTTACTTTATAATTATATGAATAATCTGTTTTATTGATGTTACCAGGAGCAATTCGCATGACATTATCTCCAAGCAATGAAGGATGGGTTGGATCGGAGGTAATTTTTACAATTTTATCCTCAGTTTCAAAATTATCAAAGGTCCAACCATAAGGACGGCTGTTGCTTTCAAATTCCATATACCCATTTTCAATTAAATTGAAGCGAGTGAAGTATTCGGAATCTGTAAGTTGTAAATCATCTAAATAAATAGTTGTAGACTTGTGATTAACATTTAGTTCAACAGTCATTGTAATATCAGAAGCACTTGTTGGAATAGTTACTTTCGGAGTCACAAAAGAATACCAAGACGATTTACTGAAATCAAGTACGGCTAAAGATGTGAAAGATCTAGTTACTGGTCGCATTTCAGTTCTTGTAGTGTTCGAATTCACTCTTACAATAACTTCTTCTTCTACTGTGTATGTTCCACTAATACCAACAGTCACATCATCCTTAGAAAAAGAACTAATGTTAGGATGTTTAATAAATCCTTTAAGAACATATGTTCCTGCTTGAGGATTGACTACATTTTGATATATTGATGCTTTATCACTACTTACAGCACATAATTTCAAACATTTTTCACCAAAAACACCATCTCTAATAATCTCGCCTTTTGATCCAGTGCTCCCTAGTATTTTCCAAGACATAAGTTTTGATGAGAAAATGTTTTCATCTTCGAAACTATGATTTTCTAGTAAATTTCTAGCATTATTTTGAGTTTTTGACTGACCGATTAATCTAAGACTTTCACCGTTTTCGAATTCATCATAATTGTAAGTAACTGTTTGGGCTTTATCATCCATTATGGTTTTAACTCTGCCATAATTATCAAAGGAATAATGGATTGCATCCCCCTCCAAATTGCTTACTTTAGTGAATTTAGTGTTGTATTGGTAAGTTGTCAAATATTCTTTTTCGCTTCCACTTGCACTATAAATTCCAACAGATAAAACTCTTCCTATTGTATCATGCAATACTTTCAAATTTTGCCCAGTTGCAACATCTTCTACTTTGATTAACCAATTAGAACTGAAATATAATTTTGTTTCACAAATTGTTTCTGTCGTTGTTTGAGTTGCTGAACCTGAACCTTTCTTTTTATAGTAATAAGTTCTAATATTTAATGTTTGATTGACAGTATTTTCAGTAAACTCAATCGCTCTTTCATTATCTGGGAATGATACTTTTTGAATATGCCCACCACTTGAATAACAAACGAGCGTTTCTTCTCCGTCTGTATTAGAAATCTTTTCTAATTTAGAGTTACTCCAAGTATATGTCAGTTTATATCCAAGAGCTGTTTCTACCATCAAAATTCTACAAATTCCAGAGACAATTTCAAAGTCAATACGGGTATCACCCTTGTCGTATAATTTAACACTCGTCAAGTTTTCTGACTCTACAACAAAAATGTAGGAATTATCGAGATAAGACAAATAAATATCTCCAGAATTTTCTAAATGCTTGATGCCGTAGTTATCTGTTAAATCTGCTTTATTTTCAGCTTTATACTCAATTTTGGAATAGTAATTTTTAAATCCAGTAGCATCTTCAATGACATAACAATCATCATGCTTATAAATTCCGTACTGGAAATTAGGTATGACTTTATTACCAAAATAAGGTGTTGTACCTTTATCAGTATTTTGACAAACAGAGAAGCTAATCGGCATCTTTTTACCAACACTAGAAAGAAGATTCAAAGTATAAATCGGTTTGCCAGTTGCAAGATTGACACTCACTTTACCGCATCTTCCAAAGTCATGTTCATCATATTTGTACATATTATTCAATCCAACTATCTCGGACATGGTAGAAATACATATCTCGTTACCTTCAGCTAATTTTTGTGGTGAATAGACACCAAAGTCTCCAGTAGTTCCAAAAGGAAAACTGATTGCCATCATTATAGTCGGATTTATCGAAGATACTTTTTTTATAACATTGGTAATGTCTAGCATATATGTTTGATTACCTGGTTTATTTAGTGAATGTCCAGAACCATAAATAATTGTCTTTTCTAACGCTTCTTCATTACCAGTAATAGAATTAGCTAATGTTTTAATATTAGAATCACTGATACTGGTATCATTACACTTAATCACCTTCACTCCTATATTGGCATAAGCATTACTGCACATCATACGTAATTTTACTGAATTAATTATTTGTGGGCTTTCTAGACCACTAAAAGTTAGTTTGACGAATAACAAATCATTTTTTGTTAATCCCGTCAATAAATCATCTTTTTTTACAGTTGTCTTGCTGACAACAAATTTTGATTCCACCTTGATTTTTGGTGAATTCGTTTTATTACTAAATACTTTTATCATTTTAATTTTCTCCTTTTCATATTAAAG
The DNA here is from genome assembly GCA_023398335.1 of Bacillota bacterium. GTDB lineage: Bacteria > Bacillota_I > Bacilli_A > RFN20 > CAG-288 > HGM10890. The sequence continues at coordinate 8,022 of JAEWSJ010000017.1, read as the reverse complement.
TAATTATATTTTCCATTTCGATAATATCTAAATTATCCATTGCGTGAGTAAAGTCCAATAGATCAACTGTAATTTCAAACATTTTACTAAGATAAATGGTTAATTCTTCATTATTTCTTGCTCTTTCGAAATTCAATAGTTCTTTGTCGAAAATAACCAAAAAATCCAAATCGCTTGTTAAAGATGTCTTTTGCTTGGCGTAAGATCCATACAAATATAGTCTTTTGACATTATATCTTCCTTTAAGTATCGCTTTACATTCTTTAATCTTTTCGATAATTTCATTTTGTTTCAGTTCCTTAGGGCTATAATGCGGCTTTGAACTAACCTCAATTTCTGCAAATATATACATCAGTTTGTTGATGTTTTTTTCTTTAATAGCCTTAAAATAAGCATCGAACATAAACTCATAGGGTATAAACGGATATCTTTGCTTTTTAAGCATCATCAAGTTCGACATCATAAATGCAAACTCGATGTTTCTTTCTTTTACACTATTCAAAACAGCGAAATGGATTAAAGCTGCCAGATAATGTGAAGATTCATCATAGTGTTGATAAAAGATTTCTAGAATCTCTTTGCATATTTTTTCTTCAAGCATAACACCTGATAAAAGATAGTACGTTTTTTGTATTACCAGTGTTGTTAGGCTTTGGTTTTTGTTATTAATTAAATATAAATATGCCTCAGCAAAACATTTTACATGGAGTTCATCTTTTGATTCTGCTTTATAATTATCTAAAGTAATCAATTTAAAGCGTTCATGTGGTAGATCAATATCGAGCATTTTGGAAATAAACTCGATGAATCGGTAGAAATACTTTATTTCCAGGTCATTATTAACGATCATCAAATATTACCTCTCTTTCTTTTAAACCATTGCTTTCTAAACTTTTGTTAACTTTACTTTCAAGTGCCATATCTACACTTCTTCCAAGCAGAGACTCTAGATAAGTTTTCAATCCTACCAAAGTCTCTTCAGTTTTTCCATCTTCCAAATCAACATATAAGTCAATATCGCTATATTCATTTGCTTCATCTCTTACAAAAGATCCATATAACCAAATAGCTTTTACGCCATAAAGATGGGACAATTCGTTTCTATTATTCACAATTAGAGTAATAATTTCTTGTTTTGAAAGTTCTTCATACTTCTTGTCGTACTTGAATGATAAGTCCGTATATATTGACAACAAATTCTTTAATGAATGAACAGTAATATTAGACTCAATCATTCGCTTGATAAAGCCAAAGTAATCATTAAGAAAAATAATTGGAATATATCCCTGAGTTTTTAATAACGCATTAAACATGATTACAGCCATAATATCCGAATATTCGTTTAGGGGCTTTTTATACGTAATCTTTTGTAGTAACCATGTTGCTTCATAAGCTACATCATCATTGCTGATCTCTAAGTGTTGGGAAATGATGTCGCTTGTAATTTTATAGTCAATTGTGGTTTCAAACTGCCGAGCCAAATATTCAAAAGTTCCCTTACTCATGAGTTCATGATCTAATAAGTAAGTAAAAGCATTATTTAACTTAGTAAACCACTTGCCTTGCTCAGAGACACAGTTCGCTCTCTTTTTGAAAATATTAACAGTCTCATAATAGTTTTTCTTACTATCTAATAATGGATTTAAGAAATAGATTGACTTATAATCAATCTTCGGATTGTAGTCTCCTTTTGTCCTTCGAAACATGTTTATTTCACCTCCTTTTTAACAAATAATTGTTTAACTATTTGGTTAGCACCTGTTGATGATGCTCCACTCACAATTCCAATACCTAGAGCAATCCAAGCATTATTAGCATTAAAGATCATTTCAGGATTTGTGAAATATATAAGTATTCCAATTAATCCTCCTAGGATAGAAAGAATAATAGGAATTAGTTTGTATGCTTCTTGTTTCTTTACAAATATCGCTTTGTAAATTTCACCTATTAAATAGCAACATACAACTATAATAGGTACGCTCATGTAGTCCATATTTTTATCCTCCTTTTTGAACTATGATTTCATCTACTCTTTTTTGAGCATTGGCTAAGCTTTCTTCGACCTTAGCTAGTCGTTCTACAACATTTCGATATCGTTCATCTACTGTGTTTAGATTCTTTTCCATCCGATCTACGCAAGCTTTGATGTAACCAATATCAGATAGAATTAAGCCTTCACTTTTACCTTCAACCTTATGTTCTTGTTTCTCACTTCTTTTAAACGCTAAGAAAGCAAACACAATACTTGATAGCGAAGCACATAATCCTACAATTGTTACTGCAATACCAACTTCCATATACATCACCTCCTTTCACTAGTACTGGGAAGTTAATAACTCCATTTAAGGGGGGACTAATCATTTTTTGATCCGCTTTCGTAAATTAGATATGGCTGAATGATAACTTTCTCTAACTGTCTTATCATTTAGTTTCTTTTCACGAGCAATCTTACGTAATGACTTATTTTCATAGAAATGTTCCATGATAACCTCTTTTTGTCTTTTAGGAATAACATTAACTGCTTTACGAACTTCTAGTTTTCGTTCCTTTTGAATTAGTTTTTCTAGTATCGATGGACTAGAGTCAGAAATTTCATACAGAAACTCATCAAATAATTTGTCAGTTGATATCGTATTTTTCTTATACGTTCGATCTTGCTTTTTAGCCTTATCAAACTCATTATTTAAGTCTTTGATTAGCTTTTCATCTTCAGCAGAATTAACTTCGACCCAGATAAAGGATTTAATTGATACCTGATATTTAACTTTCTTCATTTCATATGCATTTCTCCCCTCACTTGTATTGGGAAGATAGGCCGCCCTTTTGAGGGGGGTGAATTCATATAAAAAGACGAGCCTATCTTGAATCAATCGATTCATAATTGCCCGTCTTGCGGTTCTTTGTAGGTTAGTTAACCTTCACATTTTCAACTTTGTAAGTATCATCAGGTAAAAAAATAATAATTGTCTTATAGCATTTCTTTACTATCTCAATCACTTTTGTAGTGGCATCGACTTTACATACAGTCTTACCTTCACCATTCTTAATAGTTACCATTTGTTCTCCTTTCGTTTGACTCTACAAAAAAACATATAATCATTGTAAAAAATGTAGTTTTAGAGTATTATTTGTTGTATAAACGAGCTCTTTTTTCTACAACCCAATTATAAATTAAGCTCAAAAATCTCCCAGAATAAAACTGGACGAATATCAGGATATGGCGGTAAAAATATGAATTTTTGTGATTATTTTAAAATGATATCTAGATTGAAAAGTGAATCAAGTAACGCTGGTTATTTCCGTGCCATTTTTGATAGTTTCATTAGAGACCCATATAAAAATGAACTGTCAAAGGACATTGAATTTAGCCCAATTGAAAAGTACTATGATAATGATGAAACACTAAGAAGCATTTGTAATGGTGCTACTAATATGTCGAGAACATGTGCTTCTGAACTATATAATTTGTATGATAAAGATAAGCTAAGCGATTTCTTCATTGAAAGATGTGATGATTTTGAAGACTTCAAGGATAAAATACGAGAATTTAGATTTGAAATTGAAATTGAAGATGGTGAAGAAGATATAGTTTCGACTTTGGCGGATTTACTTGCCAAAATCATAAAAGACATCTCCAATGGCAATAAAGAGACTTATCCTCCGCTTCAAAAAATATTAGTTAAAACCTTAGATAAAGATGCGTTCAAAGATGCATATATAAAAGATAACTGTATGTACATTGAAAGTCATTGTATTAAATTACCATTTACAATTGCTGATATTTCTTCAGAAAATGAAGAACTTCCATATGTAAAAGAACTATTGAAAGCCTACAGTCAAATATTAGATAAAGAAATCACTACCATAAAGGAACTTCAAGAAAGTAAAGAACTATTCGCTCATTTTAAAAGGCAACGTAAAAGCTATTTAAGTGCTGAAGCAGTTAAACGTTCAGTCAGAGATATTTTTGAAGATGGCGATGAACATTTCAAAATGCTTGAAAATGAAATATGGTCAGCTGTTGAAGAGACATATTATGATTTAGATGTTAAAGATGGCTATCATAGAATCAACAATGTTCTAAATATGGCAATTAAAGCAAGTCTTAATAGCTCCATAATTTTAAACATCAAAGGCTTTATAACATCAGAAGAAAGAAAAGGAATTTGCCATATTCTAGTAAATGAAGGCAAAATTCATTCTTGGGTTGAGGTGGAAAATGAATAGCATATATAACTTAAAATATGAATTAGCTCTAAGAATTCTCATTCTACTATCACTAACTGATGAGCCAAAAACTATTGATACCATTTCTGCTCTAGACTTGATAATTACTTATGGTAGTTCATTTAATCTAACTGATCATAATTTGCATGGTGAGAACCCCTATTTTTTAAGTGAATTGTCATCAAGACGCAATATTATAAGCGAGGCTATTACGTATCTAGTTAGAAACAGTCTTGTTAAATTGGTATCTAGTACAAATGGATTATCCTATAAAATAAATCAAAACGGGTTATCTGTAATTTCATCTACTACTTCAACATATAGTCATGAATACAAAAAAAGTGCTGAAATAGTACTCTCAGCAACTAAAGGTTTTAGTGATACTAAAATTATTGGGATGATTCTCAATCATAAGAGAAAGTGAGGAATAAGAAACTATGAACAATATATTTATCAAGCAGATAATAGCAAAAGGAAAAAACAAACGGGACTCAATGATTGAATTTTCACCTAAATTATCCATAATTTACGGAGCTTCTAATACTGGTAAAACTTATATTTTTAAGATTATAAATTATATTTTTGGATCAAAAAATCTTGATATAAAAGCTAATACAGGTTATACGCATTTTGAAATGATTATATCTTATGATGAAAACTCAATTGTTTTTTCAAGAAATTTAAATAGCGATAAAATAATCGTTGATAGTGATTTGCCATCAGTAAAAAGTGGCACATATTTCATAGATTTAGACTCAGAATCACCTATAAATAATGTATTTTTAAAATTGCTTGGAATCAACGAACCATTCAAAGTGCCGTATAATAAAAATTGTGAAATGAAACGTTTTACACTTAGATCTTTTATTCATATGTTAATGATTTATGAAAAAGACACTGAACGTGATTTATCTATTATTCTTCCTAAAGAAACTACTAATAGAACATACTTTTTATCACATTTACTCTATCTTTTATATGAACAAGATTTTTCAAACTATGATCCTGATGAAAAAGACACCATTAAAAGAGCTAAGAAAACGGCAGTTAAAGATTATATAAACGCTAAAATTACCGAGATTCAAAGCAGAGTTGACGAAATCAAAAATAATCCTTGTATCTTATCAGACAGCATAAATCCAACCGAAACTATAGATAACTTGTCAAATGAATTATCTATAATCCAAAATAAAATTGAACAATCCATCACAAATGGAAAACAAATACTTAATTCAATTAATGAAATGAATGAATCTATTACTGATTGCGATATAATTCTAAATAGATATAATTCTCTTGAATCTCAGTACTTATCAGATATTAAGCGGTTATCATTTATCGTTGAAAGTACATCTATTGTTCAAAACAGCCAAGAAAATAGTATTTGTCCATTTTGTAATAATCATTTTCATGAAGAAATACCAAAGACAAACATAGATTCAATTAGTAGTGAAATAATAAGAATTAAAAACCAATTAAATGATCTGAAAGATTCCAAAAACGATGTTTTATTTGAAAAAGAGCAGACACTGGCTAAGATTACTGAATTAAAAGAAGAATACAAACAGCTCAGTCATGAAGTGAATGATTCCCTTAAAAAGCAAGAACAAGATCTCAAATACAAACTTAATACTTTTCAGCAATATATTAGGTTGACTTCAGAATTAAATTCTATGCGTTTAATGACTGATACTTGGAATAACGATTTAACAAATCTCGATAAAAAAATAGAACATAAGACAGTTTATAAGCCACATGAACTATTCCCATCTTCATTTGAGCAAGATATTACTGCTATCATTAGAGATATACTGAAAAGTTGTAATTTGCCAAAATATGAAACAGCACATTTTTCATTAAAATCATTTGATATTGAAATAAATGGAAATACGAAAAGTGCTAATGGAAAGGGACTAACTGCTTTTTATAATACTATACTTGTACTTGCCTTTAGAAAATATTTATATGATAAGGCAATAATTAAACCCTTCTTCTATGTAATTGATACTCCACTTTTAGGATTAGATGTTGGCAAAGATGAATATAAAGAAGCTAATATCAGAAAAGGTATATACCGATACTTTGTCAACTCAATGAATCAAAGCCAATTGATAATAATTGAAAATGAGAAAGATTTACCTAATATTAATTATGATGTTAATGGAATAAAATTCCATTACTACTCACATAACAAAGATAATGAAACTAGATATGGATTCTTATTAGACTTTGAAGATTAATTTGATTTATTTCGATAAATGCAAGAACAAAAGTGAAATAAATTTCACATTAGCGTGAGTCAAACAAACTCACGCTTTAATTTTGAGTTGGTTTTTGATAGATTATTTTCATATGTTCCCTAACTCAGATTTTAAGAAAGGCACTTTTTATCAACAGTCACAATACAAGCAACAATTAGATAAAGCTCGTTTTGCTGGTTATAAGACTTACGTTAATGAAGTTAGAAAAATTAATAACATTAGATTAGCTAATAGGTATAGTGGAAAAATTAAAATCCAGGATATTTTAATGGCGTGTTGGAAAGATTTTAAAATTAAATACGCTAAGAAGCTTACAAGAGAAGGAGTAGTTAAAGCGGTTGAAGATTCAATTGATTGTGGAACCTTTACAAAAGGGTTTGCATATTACGAATGTCCAAAATGTGGAGAATTTCACGTTCAATCTTTTACTTGCAAATCAAGATTTTGTTCTTCATGTGGAAAAAAATATAGTGATGAAAGAAGCGTTGAAGTTTCTAAGAAATTGCTTGATATTCCACATAGACAATTTGTCTTTACATTACCTCCAGATATGAGAGACCTTTTTAGAAAACATAGATATTTGCTTAATGTTCTTTTTCAATCATCATACGAATGTATTTATAGATATCTTTATAATAATTCAAACAGCAAATATATCCGTGAAGGAAGACAAATTGGAATGATATCCTTTATACACACTTTTGGAAGAGACTTAAAATGGCACCCTCATATTCATGCACTCGTACCTGAAAGATACGTTAGAAAAGATGGAAGTATTGGCAAGTATTCATATTTTCATTATGACTGTATAAGAATAATGTTTAGAAATATTGTTTGTAAAAACACATACGATTATATATCGCAACATTTTTCCTCAGAAAAAAATGAGGTATATAGATTAATAAAGCGTATGAAGAAAAAATATGACAAAGGATTTTATATATACGGACCACAAATGAATAACTGTTCATTAACAGGAATGAAAGAATTAACAAACTATGTTGCGAGATATGCCTCTCATCCTCCACTTAGTGAAAATAGAATAACTAAATTTAATAGAGAAGCTAAAACTGTTGAATGGTTTTATGATCCGCATGAAGATGATTTACAAGAAGATGAAGAAAAGCTAATCGGACGACAATTTATTAATGAATCTGTCGATTCGTTTCTATCGAAATTGTTAATACATATTCCTGATAAAGGTTTTCAACAAATTCGTTATTATGGTTTCTATTCAAACAAAACAAAATCAGAACCTAAAAAAAGAAAACTATTTTGTAAAAAAGAAATTAATAAGATGTCATCTCTTTTAAAATGGGAAAATGCTTTATTAAATGTCTATGGATATACTCCGTTGATATGCTCATGTGGAACAAGAATGGAATTAAAACCAAACTTGTGATATATCCCATGTTTGCCAGAGAATAAAAGCCAAAAAATCAAAAAAAGCTAGATGTAATGCCGAAAATTGGCTTCGTATCTGGCTTTTTTAACTTGAAAAATTCGTACGTACATTATGTTACTACTTGAAAAT
>JAEWSJ010000011.1 GCA_023398335.1 Bacillota bacterium | reverse complement strand
ACATAGAAGCATCGATGTGTTGATTTGGATGTCTGGATTTTATCAATCGAATCTTTTTCTCAAAATTAGAATATTGGCCTCGTTTTTTTGTGCTGTCGTGGTCATCTCGAATTTTCATTTCTGCCATGAAAATAGTTTTGCCATCAGTAAAATATTGATCCACATTAAGAACATCTCCATTAGCATCTGCTCCGAGATTCTTATCAAAATTTGTATAACCTAATTTTGATATATACTCAGTGGAAATTTCTTCGATTAGGTCACCAAATTTAATCTCTTTGCTTTGCGTAACGTTTTGAATTAGTTTTGTTTTTGCGTTGGATAATCTAAAAAGGCCACAATAACGCGCAGGATTATCAATAACCGTCTTCACAAGTTCGAGATAAAAATCATCGCCTGATTGAATAGTATTTAAAAGTTTTTGGCAAAATTCATCATAAGTAATGAGCATAAAACACCTCTATAGCTAAAATAACTACTAAAGTATTTTATCACACCGCTATGCGTTTTAACAATCGAAGCAACCTATTCTTTTAGTGAATTTTCTATCAAAGCATCCATCGAGATACGGAACAAAACACAAAATCTGTATAGCGTTATTATCTGGGGTAATCGTAAGCCCTGTTCGTACTGATGTAAGGTGACACGATTAATACCTAATATTTCTGCAGTCTCAGTTGAATTTTTCATCGATGATGTTCGTATTCTTTTCATTAACTTGCCTAATGTTGTTGAGTCAATCCCTGCAAACGTTTTAATGTTTTTATCGGCGAAAACTCGAGACCACTTTTCATAGGCGGAATCAAGTGATGCCCAATACTCTTTTGGCAATAGTTCATCTGAGTTGTGATAACGAAAAAATCTGATTGCATTTTCTTCAAGATCAGTCAGTGTACACAAAAAGCCTTCATAGAGTTTTTCAATCCTTAAAGCTTCTGCATATTCAATAATATCTTCTTCATTAGTTATCAATTGCTGTCCGAATAAGCCGATTGAGCATCTAAGTCTTGAATAATCATGTTTGATAAAAGTTAAAAATCCCTGCTTACTCTTTCTTAAAGGAAGATACGTCTTTTGCTTCATACCATTTCATCACCCTATTAGATATATGGAATTTGTTAAGCTGTTTAGCAAGTTCTAAATAAATATAACGCGGATATTTATCTTTATCTTTCATGTCGATGAGTTGCAGATTTCGGTCACTATAAACAATCAATCGCTTGCTTAATTCATTAGCAAAATCCATCTCTTCATAAATATCAATATTCTTATAATTCATAAGTAAATCCAAAGATTCAAAATATGAGACCGTCCCAGCAAATAAATAACTATATATAATCTTAACCGAACAATTTGCTATATTCTTATTGCTTGTTGTCAGTCGAGAAAAAATATCAGTCTTTATGGGCTTTTTACTTGTTAAATTTAATTTGTTAAGAAGGGCAAGACCAACAATTATTCCGCCGTTATTTGAAACATAATGATTTATAATCAATGTATCTAAATCAATAGTATCGAGATTACCAATGTAATAAATGCCTTTAGAAATTTGACTGATTATTCCTTCATTAACAAGCCTAGAGACAAATTTTCTAAAACTATCCTTATTAATGAACTTAAAGCTATGCTCCAGTAGATAACCGGTATCAAAGATTCCTCCTTGATTTTCTAAACAATATTTCCTTATGGCTCCAATATCAGTTGCACGCATTATTTTACCTCTTTTACATTCTAGCATAAAAACGAGACATTGTCTCATTTTTTGATGCCTATATTTTGTCTTTAATATTCGATGAATACTTATTTTTTATTAAAAAAAGACATTCCGTGTTAACAGAATGTCTCACTTTCCTAAATGGTGCCTCTTGCCAGAATCGAACTAGCGATTGGTCCTTACCATGGACCCGTTATACCACTTAACTAAAAAGGCAACACATGCATTAATGATAATAATAAAAATATATGCATAAGTCAATGGGTTAACACATATTTTTAAAAAAGAATTTTCACTCGGGATGGAACGGGTATATTTAGCTATAAATATGAAATTGATATGAATTGAAAACACTTTCAATATTTGCTACACTATAGGTGCCTAGAAGGTAATGTGCGTTTCCGACATGATGTGATAATGGAGCAGGTTATCGATGACGGTGTTGAATACTTTTATTTATAAAAGAATCCTAATGTTATCGGTTATGCTACCAGCCTTTGTAAAAAGGGAATATGGAATGCCTTCTGGGCGTATTTTTTTGTTTAATTGGAATATCTAAACAAAAAATCAACCGAAATAAGCTATGGGGTTTGCGTAATAGACGGACTAATCACTCATTTATTATGAATCTACATTTAAACGTAGAAAGCTAATTTTACTATAAGGAGAAAACAACATGAAATACGATGATTTATGTATTGCTGCAATTCGTTCTTTGTCTATTGATGGAATTAACAAAGCTAATAGTGGCCATCCAGGTATGGCTTTATCTTCAGCCCCGATTGTTTACACATTATTTACTAGACATTTGAATAGTGATCCATCTCATCCAAATTGGATTAATAGAGATAGATTCGTTCTTTCAGCGGGTCATGCATCAATGCTTTTATATTCAATGTTACATTTATCTGGTTACAATGTAACAATGGAAGATTTGAAGTCTTTTAGACAATTAGGCTCTAAGTGTCCGGGACATCCAGAATACGGTAGAACATCAGGTGTTGATGCTTCTGCAGGTCCTTTGGGTCAAGGTATAGGACAAGCAGTTGGTTTAGCTGTAGCGGAAACAATGCTTCAAGCTTCTTATCCAGAAGGTGAAAAGTTATTTAATCACTACACATATTGCTTATGTGGTGATGGGTGCTTAGAAGAAGGTGTTTCACAAGAAAGTATTTCTTTCGCTGGAGCAGAGCATTTAAATAAATTAATTTTATTCTATGATCATAACGAAGTTACTTTAGATGGACCATTATCAGATTCTTCAATTGAAGACACTGCTGGTAGATTTATTTCTTCTGGATGGAACGTTATTAGAGTCAAAGATGGAAATAGTGTTGAATTAATTGATAAAGCCATAATTGAGGCTAAACAATCAAAAGACAAACCAACAATAATTATTGTTGATACAATTATTGGATATGGCGCTCCAAAACAAGGTACTTGTGCAGTTCATGGTTCGCCATTAGGTTTCGAAGATGGAGAAGCAACAAAAAATTTCTATCATTATGATTACGCTCCATTTGAAATACCAGATGAAGTATATTTAACTTTCAAAAATTCTATTTGCTTCAGAGGAATGAACGCCTTTAATGAATATCAAAAGATGTTCTTAAACTATAAAGTTGAGTATCCAAATGAAGGTAAATATTTAGAAACTGTAGATAAGAACGATGTTTCATCATTGCTTCTTAAAGATTTATCCATTTTGGAATTTAAAGATCCTGAAGCAACAAGAAAAACTTCCGGCAGAGCATTAAATTTATTTGCTTCTGAAGTAAAGAATCTCGTTGGTGGTTCTGCTGATGTTGCAGGTTCAACACTAACTAAAATTAAAGATGAGCCAGTTTATTCTGTAGAGAATAGAGCTGGTAGAAATATGAACTTTGGTATTAGAGAATTCGGAATGGCTTGTATACAAAATGGTATTTTGTTACATGGTGGTTTAAGAACTTATACTGGTTGTTTCTTAGTATTTTCAGATTATTTAAAGCCAGCTATAAGACTTGCAGCTTTATCTAAACTTCCAGCAATTTATGTCTTTACACATGACACTATTGCCTTAGGAGAAGATGGTCCAACTCATCAACCTATTGAACATCTTGCTATGCTTCGTTCAATTCCTAATGTTAATGTAATTAGACCTTGTGATGCAATGGAAACATTTGCAGCATGGAAACTTGCTCTCAAATCGACAGAAACACCAACATGTATGGTCTTTACTCGTCAAAATGTTAAACCTGTTTACAATACTTCTTATGAAGGCGTCAAACAAGGTGGCTATGTTGTTTCAAAAGAAAAAGAAAAGAATGATTTCACAATAATTGCATCTGGTAGTGAAGTTAATTTAGCGTTAGATGCTCAAAAGTTATTGTTGGAAGACGGAATTGATACACGTGTTGTTTCTTTACCATCAATGTTCAATTTCGATAAACTTGATTCAAAGAAACAAGAAGAAATTTTCGGTGTTTCATATGATAAACGTATCGCTGTTGAAATGCTTTCTCCAATGGGATGGTATAAATACGCGAAAAATGTTATGGGCATGGAAACGTTTGGAGATTCCGCTCCAGGCAAAGATGTTGTTAATCACTTTGGGTTTACAGCTGGTAATTTAAGAGATAAGATTAAAAACTTGATTTCCAAGTAATTTGTTTATAAAACTGTTTAATTTGCTATGATAGCGCTTTATATTAAACAGTTTTTATTTTGTATTATTATTATGATTGAAAATATGATTATATTATTTGGTTTAATTTGTTTTGTTTATTTTCATTGTTTATTCGATGAGTCAATGTTAGATTAATTATGTTAAATATATGACTAGAAAGGGTTTATATATGGAAAAAGGAACTGGAATATTATTACCAATTTTCTCATTACCTTCAAAATATGGTATTGGTACATTTGGTAAAGAAGCGATTAAATTTATTAAATTTTTAAAAGAAACAAAGATGAAATATTGGCAATTATTACCGATAAATCCAACTAGTTTTGGGGACTCTCCTTATCAATCGTTTTCTGCTTTTGCTATTAACCCTTACTTCATTGATTTAGATTTGTTAGTAAAAGACGGCTTTTTAACAAAAGATCAATGTGGTGATTTAAATCATCGTTATTCTAGAAATATTGATTATGGCGAAATATATGAAAAGAAATTTGATATATTACGTAAGGCTTTTAATGTAGGTTTCGATGAAAATAATAAAAAATATATTTCGTTTGTTAAATCAAATAAGAAATGGTTAGACGATTATGCTTTATTTATGGTTATAAAAAACTTTTTCAATGGGAATAGTTTTGAAGAATGGCCAGATAATTATAGATTAAGAAAGCCTGAAATAATTGATAATATTAATTCTAAACACAAGAATGAATTGAATTATTGGAAATGGTTACAATTTATTGTCTTTTCTCAATATAAACGTGTAAAAAAATATGCGAATAAAAACGGAATAAAAATAATAGGTGATATACCTATTTATGTTGCTTTGGATTCTGCTGATGTATGGTCAAATTATGGAGAGTTTGAGTTAGATAGAGATAGAAGACCAACTCTTGTATCTGGAGTTCCACCGGATTATTTTTCAAAAACTGGTCAATTGTGGGGAAATCCTTTATATAAATATTCCGCAATGGAAAAGAACGAATTTAAGTGGTGGAAATTCCGTACTAAAACTTGTAGTAAGTTATATGATGTTCTTCGTATTGATCACTTTAGAGGTATGGAAGCATACTGGGCTGTTCCTTCAGACGAAAAAACAGCAATTAACGGAAAATGGATTAAAGGTCCGGGAATAAAACTTGTTGATGCAATTAATTCCGCTGCTAACGGAATGGAAATAATTGCAGAAGATCTTGGCTTTTTAACTCCAGAAGTCTTAAAACTTAAAGAAGAATCAAAGTGGCCAGGATTATCAATTTATCAATTCGGTTTTGATTCCATGGATCCAAAAGATCAATATTTACCTGAAAACTGCGTTGAAAATTGCGTTGCTTATATTGGTACTCATGATAACGATACTTTGAAAAATTACATCGATACCAGTACTAAATTACATCAATATATGATGAAAAATTTGGATGTTTCTAACATTGACGACATATACGATAAAATGATGGAAAAAATCATGTGTTGTAAAGCTAAAATAGTAATTCTAAGAATGCAAGATATCTTAAAAGAGAGTAAAGAATATCGTATTAATCTTCCTGGTAGCTCTTCTGCTAACTGGAATTATCGATTAGCTAAAGACTATAGTAGAGATGAAATTGTAAATTATTGCTTAAAACTTGTTAATGAATCGGGTCGTAATTAATTATTTATGAAGCCACCTGTATTTGATATCCTTTATGAGGATAGAAGCATTATTGTAGTTGATAAGGATTTTAATTTATTAACTATTTCTACTGAAAAAGAAAAAGAAAAAACCTTATATCATTTTGTTTCGACATATTGCAAAGAAAGATGGGGAAAGAATAGCAAAATATTCATTATTCATCGTTTAGATAAGGATACATCAGGTGTAATTGCATTTGCTAAAAATATCAATGTAAAATATGATCTTCAAAAATGTTTTGAAGAAGGAACGGCTAAACGATATTATGAAGCACTAGTTTCTCCTTCAACTTTAAAAGATGAGGATACAATTATTAATTACCTTCACCAAGATTTGAAAGGTAATGTCTTTGTATCAGATTCAAAAGATAAATATGCCAAAAAATGCATAACAAAATATCGTGTTATTAAAAGATATGGTGATGAAGCTTTTGTTGGTATTGATATTTTAACCGGAAGAAAGAATCAGATTAGAATAGCATTTGCTTCGATTGATTGTCCGATTATTGGGGATAAGAAGTATGGCAATGTCAAAAATAAAAAAATGTTGCTTAATGCAAGAAGACTAGATTTATCTTGTTATAATCCTAAATATGTATTTGAGTCGAAAATTAGATTAAAATAAAAAAATGCGAGGTGTTATGCCTCGCATTTTTGTTATTCTTTATCAGTAAAATCGATATCTATATTGGAGTTTCCTTTAACGTCTTTCTTTATTTCATCTTTGATTTTATCATCGATGCAATCTAGATCTTTGTAGATATCGTAGTATTTGTTATATTTGCCAAAGTTAAATATACGATTAAGTAAATCAGCAAATATGTAATAAGCAGGAATTGTTAAAAATAATATCCAATATGGATGCCAAGCAAATCCATATTCAAGACACAAGAGTAAATACAATCCAGTAATAAATATAGGATATACAAATGAATTGAAATCTTTTTTCAAAATAATATCAACAAATGAGGAGAATGAAAGTGGCAAAAAGAAAATGTACCATAAGTTACCCCACATATTAAATACAGCACCAAATGAGATGTAACATACAATGGTAGTTAGCCAAAGTAGACTATCGAGTATGCTTTTTATTTGTTTTCTTTTGTGAATATTTAAATCTCCGCATAATTTAATTTTGTTTTCAATATCTTCTTTGGTGTTAATGTGAACCCCGGAATGATCAATTCGAACATTCGTATCATCTTATTCATCAAAGATATGAATTCCTTTATTATTTATATGGATTCCTGATGTTTTTTTATCTTCTTTGGTGGTAGAAGAATCCTCATTACTGGCCTCTTGATCTTTAATAATATCATCAATCGATTGATCTGTTTTCAATAAATCGTCAAGAGATACACCATATATCTTAGCTAGACAAATGAGATTGTCTGTGTCTGGCGATGACTCTGCTCGCTCCCATTTAGATACAGATTGACGTGATATACCTAAAGATGCGGCAAGATCTTCTTGTGATAATCCTTTTTTCTTCCTTAATTCTATAAGCCTGTTTGCAATTTAAATATTCATATTAATTGCCTCCTTTTTACAAGAAAATTGTACCCGCAACCGAACGTGCTACACTACCAAATCTAGTTTGAATCTCCGCAACTATTGGTTGCATCTATTTAAAACATAGTGTTTTTCGCTATTATTGTCAAGAAAAAAGGCTTCTTGAGTGAAGCCTATATATTATTTGTTATTATTAGCAATATCTTTAGCTATAATTTTTATTCCTTGAATTGATGATTCAAGAGGGGTAGGAGTTATATGGACTGGAATTGAAAGTTCTTTTTGGAAGAATTCTCTTGCACCATTTAAGAGACAACCACCGCCGGTCAAGGTAAGACCAGTATGAATTATATCTGAAGAAATTTCTGGAGGCGTAATCTCTAAAGTATCAATTACAACATTTGCAATTTCTTTGTATATTTTAACAATTACATCTTTAATGTCATTTGTTGATATTACTATAGTGTTAGGAATACCTGTAATAGCATCTTTACCAGACACTTCTAATAAGTTATTATCAGAATTATCGAGTAAGGTACCAATTTTCATTTTAATGTATTCAGCAGTCTTATCACCAATTAATAAGTGATGCTTGGTACGAATAAATCTAGATATTGCTTCATCGGTTGCGTTTCCAGCAAAAGTTGTTGAATTTGTAATAACTGTTTTTCCAAGAGCAACACAAGCAATGTTAGTTTTAGCACCGCCAATATTCACGATCATATTTCCACGAGTTGAATATAAATCAACACCTGAACCTAGTGCGGATAAACGAGCGGAATCTTCGATAAAGACTTTACTGGCACCAAGTTTTGATGCAACTTCTTTAAATGCGTTACTTTCAACATTAGTTAATTCAGAAGGAGCGGAAAAAATAATAATACTTTTTTTAAGTAATTTTTTAAGTTTTAAATTTTTGAAAGCTCCACTTAAATAGACAGTAGCAGCATCTATATCAGAAATAACACCATCTTTAATTGGCTTAATTAGTTCTAAAGATTGAGGAACTTTGCCCAAGACTTTATGAGCAAGGTATCCAATCTCATCAACTTGATGATTATCTTTTTTCCAAGTTAGTACGGAAGGCTCATTAAAAACAATACTATCTGAAGTATCGGTCCAAATAAGAGTGTTTGATGTACCGAAATCAATTCCAATAAAGTGTTTCTTCATTTGTGCTTCTCCTGTTAACTAAAAAATGAAATATCTACATATAGTTTAACATGAAACAATATGTTTGTAAAAATTATTCTTCAGTATGATGTGCTTCGTATTTCTTACGAGTAGCGGTTTCGAGAATTCTTTTTCTCATTCTAAGATTACACGGTGTAATTTCAACAAGTTCATCTGGATTGATATAATCTAAGCATTCTTCTAACGACATTTTACGAGGCGCTTTTAAAACTACCGTAATATCCTTATTTGAAGATCTTTGGTTTGTTAAATTCTTTGTTCTTGTTACGGAAACAACTAAATCTTGGCTATATTTATTTTCACCAACAATCATACCTTCATAAATATCAACACCTGGAGTAATGAACATTGTTCCTCTATCTTCAGCTGATTTAATAGCATATGCGGTAGATGGACCAGAATCGGAAGCAATTAAAACACCGACTTGTCTTTGACCAATTCCAGCAGCAGCCATAGGTCTAAACTCTCTAAATGAATGGTTTGCAACACCATATCCTGATGTCATAATCATAAAGGCAGTATTAAAACTTAATAAACCTCTGGAAGGAATAATATATACTAATCGAGTTAATCCGTTATTTGATTCCATGTTTTGCATATCAGCTGAACGACGTCCAAGCATATCCATGACTGCACCAACATATTGATCTGGAACATCGATTTGTAAATCTTCATAAGGTTCACATTTGACTCCATCAATTACTTTTTCAATAACTTCTGGTTTTGAAACTTGAAGTTCGAAACCTTCACGTCTCATGTTTTCAATTAAGACCGATAGATGTAATTCACCTCTACCAGTTACAACGAAAGCTTCAGAGTTTGGAACAGCTTTATATCTTAAAGAAACATCTCTTTGAGTTTCTCTAAATAATCTTTCTTCGATTTTTTTACCAGATAATAACTTGCCGTCTCTACCTGAGAAAGGAGAATGGTTAGCCATAAATGTCATTTGTAATGTTGGCTCATCAATTCTTAATAATGGTAAAGCCTCAAGTTTGGAAGGATCACATACTGTTTCACCAACATTAATATCAGGAAGTCCACCGATACCGACGATATCGCCAGCACTAGCTTCATTAATTTCAATTCTTTGTAAGCCTAAGAAACCATAAATTTTTGTGACTTTAAATGATTTAACAGAACCATCAAGACGAATACAGGAGACTGTATCACCTAATTTAATAGTTCCTCTATCAATACGACCAATACCAATTTTACCAACGTATTCATTGTAGTCCAATAAAGATGGTTGGAATTGGAATGGAGATTCAATATCAGTTTTTGGAGCAGGGATTTCTTTGATAATTGTTTCAAAGATTGGATCCATTGTTTCCTCTTGTGTTGATAAATCAGCAGAATAAGAGGAAGTTCCCCTTAATGCAGAGGCATAAACAACCTTGAAGTCTAAAAGTGAATCATCAGCACCTAACTCAATAAATAAATTAAGTACTTCATCAAGTGTTTTAGAAATATTAGCATTTGGTCTATCAACTTTATTGATAACAACAATAGGCTTTAAATGAGCTTCAAGAGCTTTCTTTAAAACGAATCTTGTTTGTGGCATGGTACCTTCAAAAGCGTCGACGATTAAAATAACACCATCGACCATATTCATAATTCTTTCAACTTCACCAGCAAAGTCAGCATGTCCAGGAGTATCGAGAATATTAATTCTATAATCCTTGTAATTTAAAGCTGTGGTTTTTGAGAGAATAGTAATGCCTCTTTCTTTTTCTAACGAATTAGAATCCATGACATTAATACTTACGTTTTGGTTATCTCTAAATGTACCGCTATTCTTCAATAATTGACCAACTAAACTTGTTTTGCCATGGTCAACGTGGGCGATTATAGCGACGTTTCTTATTTTTTTCATATGAAAACTCCTTCACAACTTTTAAAGTATATCATAATTATACTACTCGTGAATTGTTTTTTTGTAAAAAAACTGAATTTTTTCTGAAATTTTCATTGCAACTTATTTGCAATAATCTAGCTCTAGTTAAGAGGAAAATTGAAATTAGTTAAAAAAAACTAGTGTTTATCAGTTTTTACTATACATTTGTTATTTTTCTACTGATGGTAGATATGTCGTAGATGTTAATAGAGCATATCTTTCTATATCATTAATCATAGATGAAAAGGAGAAAAAAATGTCGATAAAATTAATGATTGATACTTGTGCGGATTTGACGTCTGAAGATTTAGATTCTTCGGTCATAATCATGCCTATTCCAGTATATATAGATGGAAAAGAATATCTTCCGTTTATCAATCTATCCAATGAAGAATTTTACAAGAAACAGAAGGAAGCAAATGAACTTCCAAAAACTAGTCAGGCCCCATTAATAGAGATATACAAATCTTTTAAGAAAGAAATCGAAAATGGAAATGAGATAATTGCTATATTCATGGCATCAAAAATGTCAGGAACATTTTCTTCTGCCATTTTAGCGAGAACGCAATTGGCAGAAGAAATAGGTGAGAAAGTAAATAATATGATAAAGATCGTTGATTCGGAAAATGTTACTTATCCTCTTGCAGCACTATGCATTGAAGCGTATAAAATGGTTAAAGAACAAAAGATGACTCTAGAAGAGGTTTATCAAAGAATGATGTATTTAGTTTCTCGAATAAAAATGAGAGCTTTTATTCAAGATTTAACATATCTAAAAAAGGGAGGACGTATATCCGGTACTACGGCGGCGTTAGCGGGATTGTTTGGAATTAAACCAATAATCAAAGTTGAAAATGGCGCTATAGAAACTGTTAGTAAGGAAAGAGGATTGCCAAATGCCATGAAGAAAATATGTGCATTAGCAAATGAGCAAGATATTGATTATTCGTTACCTTGTTATATTGGATATACTTATGAGAGTAAAAAAGCACAATTGCTTCTTGAACATGTTGAAAAATGTACTAAAATAAAAGTAGCTCGTACTATATCTATAGGACCAACAGTAGGGACCCATACAGGTCCAGGATGTACGGGATTGTGTTGGTTTATTAAATAATGGAAAAACAAATTGAAAAGTATTTAGAAGTATTTAAAAAGAGTTCGTTTGAAGATCAAGAAAATCTTGTTATTTTAGCTTATAAAAATCTTTGTGAAATATGTCAAACAGAGTTAAAAGATAAAACAGTAAATTTATTTTCTTCATATGATGATATGTTTTCATCATATATTGAACGTTTATCATATTATTTTTATTGCGATAAATCATATTTAATCTATTCATCTTTATCGTCTATTCTTAATATTGAAAAAATAGATAAAAAAATATATGAAAAGAAAGCTGTAAAAGAAATGAAAATGCAAAATAGAGGAGCGGATTCGTTATGTTTTGCTTTGGCATCTTTAGGCAAAATGGCGTCATCTAAATATTTAATTAATTTGTTTATTCTATCTATAGGAGTTCTTTTCTTAGTCGATTCAACTTTAGAAAATAAACAAAATGAATTGCTTTGTAAATTAATTTCGTATTCTAAATAAATTTTTATAAAATATTAGCACTCAAATGTTGACAGTGCTAATATTTTGACTATAATAAAAGTTAGTAGCGTTGCTACATTATATATTTGGAGGAGAAAAATGAAAGAAACAAAACAATTTCAAGCTGAGAGCAAAGAGTTACTTAACTTGATGATAAATTCTATTTACTCTAATAATGAAATATTCTTGAGAGAACTTATTTCAAACGCATCTGATGCTATTGATAAATATAAGTATCAAGCATTAAATAGCAATGGAAAATTGGAGAACAGAGATTATAGGATTGATATAGTTTTAGATAAGAAAAATAGAACTATTACTATTAAAGATAATGGTATAGGTATGTCTAAAGACACCCTTATCAGTGATTTAGGTACGATTGCAAAATCTGGTAGTAAAGATTTTTTGAGCAAGTTTAAGACTGCAAAAGATAGTAAAGATTTAAATATTATCGGACAATTTGGTGTGGGATTCTATTCAGCCTTTATGGTCGCTTCTAAAATTGAGGTTGTGACTAAATCAGCAGAGGACAAAGGATACTTGTTTACTTCCGATGGTGTAGATACCTATACTGTTGAAGATTGCGACAAAGTTGATGGTGGAACTGAAATAACTTTATATTTGAAGAAAAATAAAGATGATATTGATTATGATAAATATCTCGAAACATATATAATCGAGAATTTAATTAAGAAATATTCTGACTATATTCGTTATCCAATTCATATGGATGTTACAACTTCTAAACCTGTCTTAGATAAAGACGGAAAAGCAATAGAAGGAAAATACGAAGATGTTACTGAAAATAAGATTCTAAATTCGATGATTCCATTATGGAAGAAAAACAAGAGTGAAGTTACAGATCAAGATTTGAATGAATTTTATAAGAGTAAGTTTGATGATTATGAAAATCCATTCACCTCGCTTTTCATCAGCGTTGATGGATTAATTTCATATAACGCATTAATATTTATTCCTTCTCATGCGCCATATAATCTCTATTCTGAAAACTATGAAAAAGGTTTAGACTTATATGCTAAAGGTATATTTATTAAAGATAAGTGCAAAGAATTAGTTCCAGATTATCTGAAGTTTATTAAAGGATTAGTTGATTCTGATGACTTTTCTCTAAATATTTCTCGTGAAATATTACAAGACAATCCAACCCTTAAGAAAATATCTACCAATATTGAAAATAAAGTCGTTGCTAAACTGAAGGAAATTAAAGAAAATGATTTCGATAAGTATCTCGAGTTCTATAAGCAATTCGGTGATCATTTAAAGTATGGTATTTACTCTTCTTATGGAGCAAAGAAAGATCTTTTACAAGATTTGTTAGTCTTTGATACATTGAATTCAGATAAGAAGATTACTTTGAAGCAATATAAAGATAATATGAAAAAAGATCAAAAGTTTATTTATTTTGCTTCGGGAAAATCTCTTGAATACATCAAGATGCTTCCGCAAATTGAAAAACATAAGAAAGATGGCATTGATGTATTGTTATTAACTGGCAGTATTGATGAATTCACAATGATGATGATGAGAGAATATGACAAAGTAGAATTCAAATCTATCAGTGAAGATAACAAGGATGTAATATCTAAAGATGAAAAAGATAAGATTGAATCCTTAAATGCAGCTAATAAAGAAATAATTGATGATATTAAAGAAGCATTGAAAGATAAAGTCGAAGAAGTAACTTTCTCAACAAAATTAGTTGATTCTCCAGTTTGCATTTCAACAAAAGACGGTTTATCACTTAATATGGAACACGTTCTTGAAGAACAACCTGGTTATGAAAACAGTGAAAATAAAGCAAAAGCTGTCAAAGTTTTGGAAATCAATCCAGACCATGAGTTATTTAAAGCAATTGAATCTTTAAAAGGAAATAAAGATGAAATTACTAAATATGCTTCGATAATGTACGATGAAGCAATGATGCTCGAGGGTTATGAAATTAATGACAAGGCATCATTTGTTAAACTTCTTAACGAATTGATGATTAAGTCTCTTAAGAAATAATATTTAGCGTTTATTTTATTAAAGGTGCGTGGGTAAAACCTCGCATCTTTTTTCATGTTGTAATCAATTATAAAAAACTTCCAATAAAAAGAGAAAGTAAATCGTATTAATAATGCAAATGAAAAAAGCAACTGAAATCAATTATTCGAAAGCTATTCGTAAACTTAAAGAAGGAAAAATTAATTACTTTGATGAATTGTATAATTCAACGAAGAAAATAATTTTTTACAACATTTTTTCTTATGTTAAAGATTATCAAATTAGCGAAGATCTTTTACAAGAAACATTTATCAAATTTTTGGATAAAATATCCGAAATAGACGAGAATAAAAATCCGTTAAATTACTTGATGGTTGTATCTAAAAATCTCTCATTAAATTGGTTAAAAAAGAACAGTAGAATCGATGAATTAGATGAGATTAGTGAAGTTAACATTAAGTCAAAGGATGATTTGCTAGAAAAAGTGTATTCAAACGATTTAATAAACATTATGATAAACATTTTATCAAAAGAAGAATACAATGTGGTCTATTTAAAAGTAGTTGAGGAATATACACATAAAGAAATTTCAATATTACTTGATGAACCGATAGGAACTATAACATGGCGATATAATGAAGCGATAAAAAAACTTAGAAAGGAGTTAGCATATGAAGAATAAATTTGAAAAAGATATTAAGAATAAATTTGATGAATATCAAATAAAAACAACCGCTGATGATATTAAATCTATGTACAATAAAAGCTCTTCATTAAAGACTGATTTTTTTTCAAGATTAGTTTCATTTATTAGCCAATATAAAAAAAGAATCGCTTTTGCTTCTTTAGCGTTAATTATCGCTGGAAGAAGTATTGGCGTAACTCAATATCTTACTAGGAACGATCCACAAGATAATACATCTGATGATAATATTGTCGCTGTAAGTGATTTTGAATCAACAAGAGATGAAGCTGCATATGAAATTGTGACAGGGCTCTCGCTTGGAAATGTAAATTCTACTTCTTCGTCTATTATTCGTAAATTGAATCGCATTACTCAAAATGATTATGCGGATATAGTTAGTAAATATAAAAAGGTAGAACTAGCTTTAGATACATATTTTAAATATGAAGAAGGTTTTACTTCTGTTGTTGAACAAGGTACTTTTAGCGGCACTTATTCTAATAATTATCAATATAAGATGACTATTAATGATTCGATTGTTTTCTTATATGACTCCGAACTTGAATATGATGATGAAGATGATGCGGATGAAAAGAGTAAGGAATCAGGAAACAATAAAGTTGAAACCGAGATTCATGGAGAAGTGTCATATGGTAATGGTGCGTATAAAATAGAGGGTGAAATCGAGACAAATATTAAAAAGAATAAAAATGAAATCGAGATAAAAATTATATATTCAGAAGGAAACTATATTGAAATATCTCGAGAAATCGATGTAGAGGGACTTAAATATAAATATGTAACTTATGAAAACGGAAATGAAATAAGCGAGATTGAGATAGAAAAGAAATATAATAAATCATCGAAAAAGAATGTTTATGATGTCGAGTACAATGAAGGAAATCAAAAATATTATTACGTTGTATCTTCTGAAAATAATATTGTCGTTAATTATCGACATGGATCAATAAAGGGGCAGTTTGTCGTTATTTATGAAGATAGCAATAAAAAATACTACGATAAAGATAATAATTTGAAAATATAACCAATAAAACAAACTGTTTAATCGTATTGATAGTAAGGAGAAATAAATATATGAAAAAAATTATTCAATTTGCTGGTTTAATTGCCATGACATGTACGTTACAAAGTTGTAATATTGGAACTAATAACTCATCAACAATTACAACATTAGATAAGAAAGAAATTGTTGCTCAATCGATAAATATGCTTTCTTACTTTGAAGGAGGAATGAGTTCTAACTTAAGTTATGTAAAAATGAGAAATTCAGATGTTACGACTTCAGCCTCATCAACAACATCTTCACCTATCGACCAAGATGAAAAAGTAACAATACAGTCGCTCTTGTTACAATTTGATAATGTATTTAATGACAATTCAAATATGAAGGTTACTGTACTAGAATCTAACAATGATAAATACACTAATCTTTATAAGGTTGAATACTACAGTTTATTAGATTCAAGCACATCATTTTTACTATATTTTAACGAAGTAAATAATGATTTTAAGCAAAATATAAGCAATCATAAAAACTCAAAAAATAATAATGGTCATTATGATATGTCAGATGATTCCGAAGAATTCGATGATGAAGAAGAACAAGAAACTAAAACTGTGTCAAAGATTGAAGGATTAGTTATTAAAGATGAGATAAATTACGATTTATCTGCCCATAAGAAAATCGAAACAGAGTTGGATGATGGTAAAACAGAAACAGAATCCAAACTTTCAGTTACATTACGAAGTGAAGATGGAATAATTATTCATGTTCAAGAAAAAGAAGAAATTGAGAATGACGAAAGAGAAAAAATATTCTCATACAAAATAATTGATACTAATGTTCAAGGAAATAACATCATAGATAAGTATTCGATAAAAACAAAGATTGATAATAATGAAAGAGAACTTGAATTAACTACAAATAAGAACATTTATAAAATTGAAGAAATAATAGAAAATGGTGAGACTTTCTATAAGGTAAAATACAAGAGCGAAAAATCCGATAAATATGTTTGTGTTTACAAAAAAGTCATCACGGCCGATCCTGAAACTGGATTAGAATAGATTACTTTTGTTGAAGTGAAGTAATTAAGTATATTAAAAGCCAATGAATATTACATAATGTTATTTCATTGGCTTTTTACATAAAATAATTTATATTATTTCTCTAAAATATAATTAACAAAGTTATCCATTTCTTCTTTTGCAGTAAATTTGCACATAAAGAAATAGTCACCTAAAGCATCAGAAAGAATGTGGGGATTGTCTTTATAGAAGCATATTTGTTTATATTTAAGAAGAATATCATCAATTGAATTTTTGTATTCTTTATTAAATCTTCGAGCTACATAACAACAGTATTGACGTGGGAGTGTTGGAATGTGTCTATTTTCGTCGAAAGCCATAACGTCAGCCCATATTTGATAGATATCACAAGAATATGCATAATCAATCATATCTGGAGTATAGCCTCCTGGCGCTCTCATGTTAACTTCTAGTCCAATAAGTTCATCTTTCTTTCCTAAGCCTTCTTTATCCTCGGTTAATCTAAAAAATTCTAAATGATAAAATCTCGATTTGGCTCCAAAAGCATGGAGAACTTTTTGCCCTTGATTGTATAAATCATTAGGAATAATTTTGTTTGAGTAATAAAAGACATCGCGATCTTCATTAACTATATCCATGATTGGAGTAGGGAATACATGATGAGTAGGAAATACAACATCACCTTTTGAATTGCATATTCCATCGAAAGAAATAAGTTCGCCTTTTATGAATTCTTCCATAATAAATTTAATTGAATTGTCTTTTGTTGAGAAGAAATTATCAAGTTCGCTATTATTACGTATTTTATAAGTGCAAGATGCTCCAACCCCATCATTAGGTTTTACAATAACAGGGTAATTGACTTCTTTGATAAAATTCAATGATTCTTCTTTTGTAGTAACTAGATGATAACGAGCTGTTTTTACTCCAGCAAGTTTATATTTTTCCTTCATCATTGATTTATATCTAAAGTATTTAATATCTTCAGATTTTGGTCCTGTATATATATTGAAATCAGTTCTTAACCAAGCATCAGATTCAAGCCAAAACTCATTATTTGATTCTAAAAAATCAATTTTTCCGTACTTAGATATAAAGTAACCTAATGCCTTTATTTTTTCTTGGTAGTTTTCAAGAGAGTGAACATAATAATAATCTGTTAAACTCTTTTTTACTTCATCGTTTAAATATTCATACGGAACGTCCGCAATTCCAAGTACAGTAACGCCATCGTTCTTAAGCCCTTGGCAAAAACGATAATAACTATCAGGAAAATGTGGAGAAACAAATACAAAGTTCATTTTATTTACCTCTATTAATTAAGTTTAACATTAAGTTATTTTCATTAAACATGAATGTGGTTACATTCTATAATCCGGTAAGAATTATCTTTGAAAGTAACAAGTAAATTGCCAGAGAAGTAGCATCTACAATAGTTGTAACTAGTGGTCCAGCCATGATTGCTGGATCCAAATGCACTAATTTAGCAAATATAGGTAAGCAAGCACCGATTGTTTTAGACAAAATAATAACAGAATAAGAAGTTAATGCGATAAGAATTGCTATTAACCAATCAGAATTATTAGCATTATCAATTGGATTAAATTGGAATATACCGTAATGTAATTCAATATATATCCAACCAAAATTTACTATAGCTACACAAAAACCTGCAATCAATGCTATTCTAAATTCTTTCCATAATACTCTAAAATAATCTCTTGTCGTAACTTGATTTAAAGCAATGGCACGAGTTACGATTGTTGTTGTTTGACCCCCAGCATTACCGCCAGTATCCATCAACATTGGAATAAACAATGTTAATACAGGTAAGACTTGTAAAGCAGATTCAAACACATTAAGTATCAATCCTGTTAAAGTTGCAGAAAGCATGAGAAAAAGAAGCCATGGGATTCTAGCTTTGGCTAATTTAAAGCAACTTGTTTTTAGATAATCACCATCGGTAGGAGTAACAGCAGCCATTTTTTGTAAGTCTTCTGTTTGCTCTTGTTCAATAACATCCATGATATCATCAACTGTGATAATACCAAGCATTCTATTTTCTTTATTCACAACTGGAATAACTGTAATATCGTATTTTTTCATTAGTCGCGCAATGTCTTCTTGGTCATGATCTGCTTCAACAAATATATAATCTTCATTCATGATTTCGTTAACAGTTGCTTTTTCATCAGCAAAAATTAAGTCATCTAGATATAAGGCACCAATCAATTTTCGAGATGAATCTATTATGAAAGTAGTGTAAATTGTTTCAGCATCTTTTCCAACTTCTTTGATTCGTTTAAGTGCTGTTTTACATGTGATATTTTCTTTTAGTTCGACATATTCAGTTGTCATGATCGAACCAGCGGTATCTTCTTTGTAATTTAAAAATGAATTGATTTCTTTTCTATCATCAGGAGAAGCGTTCTGAATGACTTTACTAACTAGGTTTGAAGGTAATTCTTCGACAAAGTCAACCAAATCATCAGTTGCTATTTCATCGATTAGTTGTTGAATTTCTTTGTTAGAAAAAGCTAAAACAATTTTTTCCTTTTGATCCTGATCTAGATAGGAAAAAATCTCGGCGGAATATTCACTTTTTATTACTTTAAATAGGAATACTACATCAATTTCATCTTCAAAATCATTGATATAGAATGCTATATCAATGGGGGAATGGTCCTTGACGAACTCACGCAGCTTATCAACTTGTTTAGATTTAATAAGTTGAATTAATTCTTCTTTATCTTGTTCCTGTTCCTCTTGTCTTTGTTGTATTGGATTAAATTCTTCATTTACATCTTTTACTTCATTTTCTGTGGCGAGGTCTTTATTTTCATTGCTTTCCATAATATTATGTCCAGTTACCTAGACATCCTCCTTTTTGCATATAAGCGATTGCTCGCTTGAAATAAAAGGTTAAGTTTGTTTACAACTGAAACAAACAACTTTTCGTATGCTTTTTTATTCTACCATTATTTTTGATTATATGTTTCAAGATAATATTATATTCTTATGTTTTTTTACATATGCATATTGTTTCTCTTGTTTTTTATCAGTTTTTTTGACACAATAAAGTCGTTAAAGATGGATTATTCATCTTAATAGAAAGAGGTAATTTAACTATATGGATTATTCCGAATTAGTTAACGACATGTGTGTCGTTAAAAAGGGCTGTGATCATGGCCCAGCACCAATTCCTGAAGAAGGAAAATGGGTATTAGCTAAAGAGATTAAAGATATCTCTGGTTTAAGTCATGGTATTGGCTGGTGTGCTCCTCAACAAGGTGCTTGTAAATTAACATTAAATGTTAAGAACGGTATCATTGAAGAAGCTCTAGTTGAAACTATTGGTTGTTCAGGTATGACTCACTCCGCTGCTATGGCATGTGAGATTTTACAAGGTAAAACTTTACTTGAAGGCTTAAATACAGACTTAGTTTGTGATGCAATTAACGTTGCTATGAGAGAAATTTTCAAACAATTAGTTTACGGTCGTTCACAAACTGCTTTCTCTGAGAATGGTTTACCAGTTGGTTCTGGAATTGACGATTTAGGAAAGAACCTTCGTTCCCAAGTTGCTACTATGTTTGGTACAAAGGCAAAAGGCCCAAGATATCTTGAAATGACAGATGGATATGTTTTACATCTAGGTTTAGATGAAAACAGTGAAATCATCGGTTATGAATTTGTAAATTTAGGCAAAATGATGAATGCAATCCGTAAAGGGGTTGAACCAAAAGAAGCTTATACAAAAGCTGTAGGTCATTACGGTCGTTACGACGAAGCAGTCAAAGTAATTGACCCAAGAAAGGACTAATTATCATGGCAACATTTGAAAACTACAATCGTAGAGAAGAAGGCATTAATAAATGCTTGAAAGAAAACGGATTTAAATCATTAGATGAGTGTCGTGATCTTTGTTTATCAAAAGGAATTGATGTTGATGCTATCGTAAGAGGTGTTCAACCAATTTGTTTCGATAATGCTGTTTGGGCTTACACTTTAGGTGTTGCTCTCGGCTTAAAGAAAGAAGTTAAAACTGCTGCTGAAGCCGCTGAATTAATCGGTGTTGGTTTACAAGCTTTCTGTGTTCCTGGCTCTGTTGCTGAAACACGTGAGGTTGGATTAGGCCATGGTAATTTAGGCGCAATGTTACTTTCTGAAGAAACAACATGTTTCTGCTTCTTAGCTGGACATGAATCATTTGCTGCTGCTGAAGGCGCAATTGGTATTGCCAAGAATGCTAACAAAGCAAGAAAGACTCCTTTAAAAGTTATTTTAAATGGTCTTGGTAAAGATGCTGCTTATATCATTTCTAGAATTAATGGATTCACATATGTTCAAACTGACTATGATTTCGTACATTCAAAGTTAAACATTGTTAAAGAAATTCCATTTTCAAAGGGTGAAAGAGCTCAAATCAGATGTTATGGTGCTAACGAAACCAATGAAGGTGTCGCTATCATGAAATATGAAAATGTCGGTGTTTCCATTACTGGTAACTCCACCAACCCAACAAGATTCCAACATCTTGTTGCTGGTCAATATAAGAACTGGTGCTGGAATCACGGAGTAAAATATTTCTCTGTCGCTTCAGGCGGTGGTACCGGACGTACTTTACACCCAGATAATATGGGCGCTGGTCCATCTTCTTATGGATTAACAGATTCCATGGGTAGAATGCATGCTGATGCTCAATTTGCTGGTTCTTCTTCAGTTCCAGCTCACGTTGAAATGATGGGTCTTATCGGTATGGGTAACAACCCAATGGTTGGTGCAACCGTTGCTTGTGCCGTTGCCGTTTATGAAAGTTTAAAGAAATAAACTAACTTAATCAGTATTTACTGCAAGGAATCATGTTCTTTGCAGTTTTTTAATGCTTTATTTTAAAAAAAGTATAAAAAATGTCTAAAAAAAATCAAATATATTTAAGGAGAAATAAAATGGAAGAAAAAATTACAAATGCCGAAAAAAAGAAATTAATGAAGAAATATATAGACATGTATATTGTCGCTATTCGTTCATTAGCTAAAAAAGGAGAGAATGTATCAGATGTTATGTTTAAGGATTCGATGAAAAGAGATGAAGAAAGCGTAAGAAGATTATTAGGTGACAATATAAAATTACGAGATGAGAGAAAAATAGTGGTCTCAACTAATTGTGTTCTTTTAAGCATGGATTCAGAATTATCGAAAATAATATGCCGTGACTATTTATTTCCAATAGATAAAAAATGGTGGGTTGGTTTTTATTCACGCGCTGGATATTATCGTAGTAAGAATTTAGCGGTAGATAGATTCATCGATTTAATGAAAAATGAATAAAAAAATCATTGAGTTTATGGTTATAGGAAGTTCTTTACTAGCAACTTCCTATAAACTTGAAGAAAAGAAAGATTGTATTAATATTGATTTAAATGTGGTAAATAACGGATATTATTTTAATGTTGATGTAACAAGTTTGTCTTCATATGGATCTCTATCAGTGTCTATAGAAAAGTATTTAATAGTTGAATATCCTAAAACAAGTGAAAAATCATTTTCTTTCAGTTTGTTAATTGATAGTGGTTTGTTAAATTACACAGGATATAAAAAATTAAACGTTGTTTATTATTCAAATGATATTGATATTAGTAAGTCTATCAATATTTTAGGTGCTGGAAAAATTAGTAAAACAATTGATCAAGCATCATTCGAAATAGTGTATGCCTATGATGAAAATGAAATGATTTATAGTGAATCAATAGCATTTAAAGAGAATGAAGCAGTTTATTTTCCTAAAGGTATTAAATTTGATTTGATCGATTTTTACTCGTATTATTCAGATAACATTGATAAAAAATATGTATCCGCTTCTTTAGAAGCTGAAAATGAATTTTATGAATTGTCAATTAATTATGATGAAGACAAAGACAAATATATATTGTCTAAAACAGCTATGCTGATTAATAGTAATGATTATTTAGTAGATAGCTTTATTCATTTTTATTATTCTAAATTTATTGATGTTCAAATTGATATTCCATATTTAGTTTATCTAAAAGATGTTATTTTTAGTGAAAAAAACAACGATTTGTTCTATTTAGAATTTGGAGTGTCAAAATGAACAAAATAGTTTTGCTTAGTTTAGGAATTCTAACCGCAATATCAACAAGTCTAACACGGATTAATTATTCCATATCGGAAAATACAATTGAGAATATCGATTGTGAATTTAAGAAAAGCGTAAAGAATAATATCAAATATTTTATTGAGTATGACGATGTGTTCATTAATTATGAAGAATATATTAATGATATGAATAAATATTTTTCTTCAGTAAATTTCAAGGTGAATTTCTCATATTCATTTAGGAATGAAAGTAATATTGTCTATCCTGTGTATGTAAAAGAAGTATTACTAAAAACAATTATCCATATTGGAATAAGCAATGTTAACAGAACTTTTAATTGTAAAATAACGAAAGGAGAGTCAAATGAAAAATAAAGTTTTTTATCTGAAAACAGAAATTATTGCATGCGTTATATCGATTGTTTTAATGTTTGTATATACGTTTAATTATTTAGACTTAATCATTTATGGTTTGTTAGTTTTATTCTTTGGCGTTTTAATAGGAATGTTGTTATTAAAAGATAAGGAAATGAAAGAATACAAACACGATTCTTTGAAGTTTTTAGAAATATATTTTATTAATTATAAGTTGCTTAAAAACTCAAAAAAAGCTTTTGAATGTTCATCGTTATTACTTCCTAAAAATATTCATTTCACTTATGAAACAGTAATTGAAAATAATGACTTATTAAATCAATTATATATGTCAGTGTACGAAGTATTGATGAAAAGGTCTTTACTTTCATCTGTCGATAATAAAATAATAAGTCCTGTTGTTGAAGAAATATCCGAGGAAAAAATTAAATATAATGAAAATAAAATAAAATGTTGGAAAAAATATTTTATTGGTGTAATATGTTTGCTTTTTGTATTTCCATTAATCAGAGTATTTTTTGGAGAAAACCTTTTTGATTTTAATTCCACTGCATTTCATATTACATCAATATTTACATTTATTAGTCCGTATATATATTTATGCTCCATATTATTAATAAAGGATAAGAGAAATGAAAAAAATAAATTTTAAAGACATATTTAAGAATAAAGGCAATAAAACGAATGTATTATCGACAATACTTTTTTCTATTGCGATATTAGCAGTTGTCCTTTTAGTGTATTATTTCACAAGATCGCTTCTATATTCATTTATTAGTTTAGGTGTGGTGCTATTGATTTATTATTTTTTTACAAAACTTGATAAAATGGAGAAAAACAAGAATAAAAAAGAACAAGATTATTCTTATATTTTTTACTCAAGTTTTCTTAAATTATTATTTGAAGATATTTCGATATCTAAGGCGGTGAAAACAAGTCTAGAGAATTTACCTTCTTCTGTTAAAGATAAATATGAGAACATTTTGTTCGAAGATAATTATTGTGTTCCACAGTCATTGTCTACTAATAACAAAGATTATGAATTATCTGTTTTATTATATGAAGGACTTAAATCAAATAAAAAGTCGATTGAATACATTGGCAAAGTTAAAAGCAGCTTTAATCGAGTGTATTGTGAAAATAACACGATATATACTGATGATTGTATGTCTTTATTTATAACAACATATTCGTTATATCTAATTTTTGTTCTATATCAAATTATTGTTAATATTGGTTAATTATGAATAGTAATAGAATAATAAGAATTGTTGTTGTTTCGTTAATGACAGTATCAATTGCTGCTTTTATTAGTGATAACAAAAAATATTTAACAACTAAAGAAGAACTTAAAACAGTAGAAAAGAAAATCCAACTTCAATTTCAAAATAATCTTCCTACGTATGATGTTGTGCCTTCATATATGATATTTTCATCAAAAGAAAGTAAAGATAAAACTTTTATTGAATATAATTTATATAAAAAGATTAAACTAGTTTATGTAGGAGAGAAAAAGGTTGAAATAAACGGCAAATACTACTTTTTTAATATCTAACATTCATTGAATAAACTCTTTGTATTTGGTAAACCCCATGTTTGCCAGAGAATAAAAGCCAAAAAATCAAAAAAAGCTAGATGTAATGCCGAAAATTGGCTTCGTATCTGGCTTTTTTAACTTGAAAAATTCGTACGTACATTATGTTACTACTTGAAAAT
>JAEWSJ010000009.1 GCA_023398335.1 Bacillota bacterium | reverse complement strand
TATTATATAGAAAGCAAAAACACAAATAATTAAATTTAAATCGCTTTCATTATTTAGACTTTTTTCCTTTTTTTATTTGAATCACTTTATTTTCAACACTGGTTTCATAATCGAAATTTGGATATTTTGCCACTGCTTCATCAATAAAGTCTAAATAATCTTTATCCAATTTTTTTGGTATATAGGAATAGGCGGAATAGTTTTCTTTTGAAGAAGATATTTTCTCGATAAATTCTCTGTACAAGTTTTCTAATCTTGATTCATCATTTTTTTCTATATCATTTCTTGCAGGCATTACTGGATCTGATAATGTAATGGTCATTCCAGGCTTCATAAACTTCTTAAATATTCCTTTTGGTTTACGATATGTAGTACAAGCAAAGACAACAGGTTTATTAAAAATTCGAGGATATTTAAACGAACCTTTACGAATTGGTCGTTGACCAGTATAGTAAGGCCATATTGTTCCTTCTGGATAAATCGCAATGCACCATTTTTTATCTAAATAATATTCCATTCCTTTTAAGAAATTCTTAGCACTTCTAAAATCTGAAGGTAAAGGGAATGCACCTAGGTAAGAAAGAAAACCACCTAAAAGCTTATTTTGCATAAAAACATCAGGATGTGAAATAACAATTGTTCTTTTTGGACGAGCTGAGTAAACATGTTGAGTAAAACCATCTAACCATAATGTGTGGTTAGAATATATGAAATAACCAGTATCTTTCAATTGCTTTACTACATTTTTATTTTCAATTTTAACTCTGTTTGATATTTTACTTAAGGTCCATAGAATTGGAATGGCTATGCAATAATAAATAATAAATGAAAAGAACCTAAAAATAATATTCTTGTGAATATATTTATAATTAGATGAAACTTTATAATTTTTATGTTCAACTATTACCCCAAAATCTTCGGTTTTATCAGGTGTATATTCAAATGTTTTATTTTTCATTCTTATTTCCTTTTCTTATATTAATATAACTTAAAGTTCTGATAAAATCTATATAAAAAAGGATGAACGGATTATCCATTCATCCTTATGGAGTTAATTACTTCTATTTATACATCTTTGAAACATGAACCACCGATAAATTCACGCATAAGTGAGTTATCAGGAACATCATCCTCTTCAATATTTACAAAATATTTCAGGAAGTTCATCAATCTACGACAAGTAACATAGGAGTCAGAAGACTTATCAATTTTTGCAAGAAGAGGGAATGCATATTCCTTCATGACGCATAATTCATAAGGTAAAAGTGAATTAAAGACGTAATCCGCAGATTCTTGTGTGGAATAAATCCATTTAAACTCACCATTTCTAACTGATGGCCACATTTTAATTGTGTCTTCAGGAGAAGATTGTCTAAATTTTGAATCACGGACAATTCTACGAAGTAAACGTAAATCAGTTAACGAAATCGGTGTGTGATTATCAATGTTGATTTGTGCTTGTGGAGCAATGAATATTTTGAATTTTTGATTATTCGAAATTAGGGAAGTTAATTCATCGTTCAAAGCATGTATACCTTCAATAATAATCGGCTGATCTTTATCGACTTTTAATTTACGACCTGGAACTCTTTTGCCTGATTGGAAATCAAAACGAGGAAGAATCACTTCTTCGCCTTCAACTAATTGAAGCATTTGTTTATTAAGATATGGAATATCAAGTGCGTTTACTGCTTCTAAGTCTACATTTCCATCTGCATCTTTTTCAATTTGATCTCTAGATAAATAATAATCATCTAATGAGATACGTATTGGTCTTACACCGAATGAAAGTAATTCAAGTCTTAATCTGTTGGCAAAAGTTGTTTTACCAGAAGAAGAAGGACCTGCAATACAAATAAGTCTAATTGGTGTTGAAGAAGATATAATCTTGTTAGCTAAATCTGCCAACATATTATTATGATGTGATTCACACATCATAATGAAATCTGTTGAACCTAATTCAGTAACTTGTCTATTGATACCAGCAATAGTATCTACTCCAACTGTTTTACCCCACTCACGTGAGGTAATAAGGGTATTGGCGAAAACTGTTTCTCTAGTAAATGGAGGAATGTCACCATTTGATTCCGCCCTTGGGAATTGAATGATAAATCCAGGCATATTAGGAATAATTTTAAACTTGCCAATATATCCAGTTGATGGAACCATATAACCATACATGTAATCGACATAGCCATCACAGGAATACTGATGTACCATCTGTTCATCCCTGTATTTTAAAATACCGATTTTATCTGGCATGCCAAGGTTTTTATAATCTTTCTTAGCCTCTGCTTTACTTACTAACCTCTTTGAAATTGGTAAATCAGCATTAATTATTCTTTTTATTTCTTCTTCAATTTGGTTAATCTTTACAGTGTTGATGTTTAATTTCTCATCTACAGGTCTAACATAAATCGAACGAGAAACGTCGTTTGAGAATATGACGCTCATTTTAGGGAATACATTATGAATTGCCATTGCAATAATATAGCGTAAAGTATTCTTATAAATTACCATTGATTCAACATCTACTATGTTAAATAATTGGATCTTACAAGGACCTTTTACTAAATAAGGCAATTCTCTTAGTCTTCCATCTACTTCAGCTCTAATGAATTGGTATTTCTTATTTTCAGGAATAAGCTCTTCAATAGATACTTCTTCAGGTGAAGTGTAGTCAATTGTGTATACTTCTTTTTCCATATAAGTAGTCCTTTCTAACGTATGTATAATCTAAAAACCGATTAGACTATAAAATGCAGCATAATAAATGGCTGCAAATAAGAATATATATGATAACGCTTACAAATGCAATATAATTTTAATTTATTTGCTTTTGTTGGTTTTACTTATAAAAAAATTTACACTATTTTAAAATTTTTGATAGGACTGAATCAACAAAAAGTTTTGAAATATTAACACCAGAAATTTTTTCTATCTCCGTAAAGAATGCATTAGAATTTACTTCAGCTAAAGTTGGTTCACCATCTTCATCTATTAATACATCAACGCCTGCATAGGTTAAGCCAAGAATTTTACTTGCTTTTTCAGCCATGTCTAAATACGATTGAGGTGGTTTTTTATTATAACCTATACCGCCAAGAGCAATATTCGATCTAAAGTCATGATCATTCTTTCGTTGCATCCACGCAACTGGTTTAGAATCAATTGTAAAAATTCGATAGTCTATTCCACAACTCGATTTAATAAATCTTTGATAAATATGTGGAGTTTTAATTAATGACTTATAGATATCACATAATTCTTTATGATTCGATATGAGTCGAACTTGTTTTCCAAGAGAACCAAAAGATTCTTTGCAAATTAATGGGAATTCAAGTTTACTTTCGACATATGAAATAAAATTAATTATTGTTTTTTCATCGGGGTTATCTTTATAACAAAGAGGAGCTGCAATAGTTAAAGGCATCCTTATGTTGTTATTTAGCAAAGAAATATAGGTTAACATCTTATCGTCACATAGCTCAATGGACCTTGATGAGTTATATAGCGGAATATATTGTTCGAGCATTTTTGATACATATATATCCTTATCTAAATATATACAAAAAGAATACTTGTTAAGATCTATCATCTTACAATTAAAATTTTCGATAGATATTTTTAGATCTATCGTTTTATATATATCAATACTAATGTTGTTCTTTTTGAATTCGTCAATGATTCTGTTAACCTTAAATCTAACTGATTCAGAATATGTATATGAATTAATTACAATTATACCTATCATTTTTTTTACCGTTTTCTTTTTACAAGTAAGATTATAACATTGTTTGATTAATTTAGAATAGAAAATGTTTATGTATATGCCACATAAAATGAGCGTATTAACTAATTAATTGATGGTATTTATCATAAATCTCTTGCAATGAAGTTGAAGTTATATTATATTAAGTAAGTGCCTTTTGGGGCTGTAGCTCATCTGGGAGAGCACCTGCTTTGCAAGCAGGGGGTAGCGAGTTCGATCCTCGTCAGCTCCACCAAAAGAATAAATTCGCTTGATTCAGTACGAATTGAGCTTTTTTTATGGCATGTGATAAAATATTTAAAGAAATGAGGATAATTTATGGAAATAAAAGATCTAGATATATCAAATATAAATGATGCCGCAAAATTATACGTTGAATATTATAATAATAATGAAGGAAGTGCATGGACCTTTGATAAAGCATATGCAAGAATTCATAAAATTGTTAAAGTAGAAAACTCCTATTCAATTTGTATTTATAAAGAAAATTGCTTGATTGGCTTTATTATGGGATTTATACGAACATATGATGATTTGCTTTCTTATTATTTAGATGAAATATTAGTTTCTAAAGATGAGCATAACAAAAACGTTGGTAGTATGTTAATTGATAAATTAGAAGAAGAGTTAAAAAAGAAAAATATTTCTATGATTGAACTTATTAGTGTCAATGATGAGATGCACAAACATTTTTATGAAGATAAACACGGATTTTATTTAGCTACGAATCATGTTTGCCGTGGAAAATTTTTATAATATATATATATATATAAGATTGGAGAAAAATATGGAATTAAATGATGCATTACTAAAACGTAGAAGTGTAAGAAAATATCAAGAAAAACAAGTGGCGGATGATGTTATTGATAGAATATTGCAGGCCGCAATGTCTGGACCTTCCGCTTGTAATAAAAAGCCATGGGAATTTTATGTCATAAAGAATAATAAGATTTGTAGATTATTAGAAAACAATGACTATCTTCATAGTTTTTATTCACCAGTGAAAATCGTTGTATGTGGAAATTTAAATAACGCTTTGGATAGTGAGGGAAAAGACTATTGGATTCAAGATTGTAGTGCTGCAATAGAAAATATTTTGTTGAAAGTAACTGATGAAGGTCTTGGAGCTTGTTGGTGTGGTATATATCCTATAAAAGCAAGAATAAATTATTTTAAGAATGTGTTAAATTTAGAACAAAATATTGTACCATTAGGTTTAATTACGCTTGGTTATCCAGACGAATCTGTATTATTAGAGCCAAGAACGCAATTTGAGACAACAAAGATACATATAGTGGAATAACCTTTAAAATATTATTAATATATTTCCAATCTTATTATTTTTATGAATATGCGTTAACGTGTTTTGGTAATTTATTAATGGCATTAAGTAATTTTTTAATATTTGAAAACGCTTAAAAACAATTTTCTTATTTTCAGAAAATATAAATGTAAGCGTTTTTTATTTAACAATATTAAAATTTTACTCATTTTTGCTAATTATTTTTTCACAAGCCATCAGTACACAATGGAAACGCTTACAAAATCATTTGATTAAAAATACTTAAAAAGTGTAAATTGTTGACGTCAGAAGAAATTGGACTCATTTGAGACTGATTTATAACTAATCTATGTATGATAGTTGCTGACAAATCTAAATATGTTCATAAGAAAGAGGAAAGGAAATTACTTATTATGAAAAAAACATTAGCCTATGCAGTCATGCCATTATTACTCATCGGTGTCTTAGCATCTTGTGATGGTTCATCCGTTTCAGTCACTACTTCTACTCCAGCATCAACAGTTAAAACATTATCAATGTGGATATCCCAAAAGGATATGAATGCTGTTGATAGATTAGAAGCTGGATTTAACGCTTTAAATCCAACAACTCCAGTTAAAATTAACGCAACAAAGATGGAGGAAGGTGATGTCGGTAAGAAATATACTGAAGATCCAGATAATGTCCCAGATATTGCTCATGTTCCAGGTGATGTTGTTTCTAAATTATATCAATCAAATAATATTGCTTCATTCTCTGAAGCCGATGTCAAGGGTCTTGATATTCCAGCCTCTGCAATGAAAATTGCTCAAGATTCAGAAGGTGTTCAATATGGTTTACCATTCTCATTAAATACTTATTTCTTATATTACAATAAGAGTATCCTTAAAGATACTGATGTTGTTTCATTAGAAAAAATTGATGCGGCTTGTAAAAAATATGACGAAGAAAACGCTGCAAAAAATACTTCTACAAAGTCTATCGCCTTTGATTTATCAAATGGTTGGTATTCACAATCATTATTTATGTCCGCTCCAGAAGGTGGTATCTTCAAAAATGGTACATCCGCAACTGAAACATACTTACTCAATGGTTCTGGTGCTAAAACATCAAAAGTAGTTCAAAATTTCTATCTTAACCAAGACAAATATGAATTAGGTAATGATGATGCTATTAAAGCTGCTTTACAAAATGGATGTGCTTCATTTATCTCTGGATCATGGAATATTATCAATGCACAATATAACTTCGGTAAAGATAATGTTGGTATGGCTTTATTACCAAAACTTAAGTATGGTACAGCTGAAACTGATTGGAGAACAATTGGTGACTATAAGTCCATTATTGTTTCTGCAAACAGCACAAATAAAGCTTTAGCAAAGAAATTTGCTGCTTATATGGCTTCACCAGAAGGTCAAAAAATTCGTTTCGAAGAAAACGAGGGAACAACTCTTCCAACAAGTAAATCTTTAAACGCTGATGAAAAGTTCCAAAAAATGAATTTATTTGCTGACGTTGTAAGCAAAGTTACTGCAAGTAACGCTTATGTCCAAGATACTTCAACAAAGATGAGCAAGTGGTGGGATGCTGCTACTGCTTATTGTAATGGTATCAAAGAAGATGTTGCAGCTGGAAGAACAGCAGATTCAGATTTAGATACTAGATTAGTAGCCTTAAATACAGCTCTTCTTGCTTAATTCGTTTATAATAGTATTAAGTTTATTGATAGCGAGAAAATATCTCGCTATCAATATTTTATTGAAAAGGAGTTAAAAAATGACGTATGTAGAATATATAGCTCTTTCATCAAAAGATCAATTTAGATATAAGGCAATTTCATTCTTAAAAGGATTAGGGAATGGGTTTGTCGGTTTTTTTGTCTCTATAGGAATGTTTTTTGTTAATCTTTATAAAAAATTATGTCGATCTTTTAAAGAGATTAAATATGCATTTGTAAAAGGAGATATTTGGACTAAATTATCATTCGTTTTTTTGGGAACTTCTCATATTGCTAGAGGTCAGATTGTAAAAGGCGTCATATATTTGATATTTGAGGCCGCTTTTATTACATACTTGTGTATGTTTGGAATTGCTTCTATACAAGGAATGGCAAATTTAGGCACTCATCAGACTTATTATCAATGTAGTGTCGATGGAACAATTGTTGCCGAAGGATTTGAAAACATAAAATTCTTCGATAGTGGTACCGCTTCCATTTATTGTAATACGATAAATGGACTAGAAAACGTTCAAATTCGCGGTGATAATTCATCTATATTATTATTATTTGGTGTTTTTGCTTTTGTTATATTGTTTGGTTTTATTTTCTATTATTCAAGTTGTATTAAATCCTCTATTACTGTACAAGAGAAGAAAGAATCTCATCAATATATAAGTACCTGCCTCGATGATTTGAAAGAATTACTTGATGGTAAATTTTATAAAGTATTGCTATTTTTACCTATAATTGGTATCTGTATTTTTACTCTCTTACCACTTATTGATATGATTTTGATGGCATTTACAAATTATGATACTAACCATCAGTATCCTGCCTCTTTGTTCTCATGGACTGGGTTATCCAATTTTGCTCAACTATTTATTGGAACTGGTCAAAACGCTAAGTTTGGATACACGTTTGTTGGAGTTCTTCTTTGGACGTTAGTGTGGGCGTTTTTTGCTACATTCTTAAACTACTTCATAGGAATGATCGTTGCAATGATTATTAATAAGAAGGGCATTAAGTTTAAGAAGTTATGGAGAACATTCTTTGTTCTTTCAATAGCAATGCCACAGTTTATTTCATTATTAACTTGGAATAAGTTCTTATCAACTGGTGGTATGGTTGAAGGTATATTAAAAGCTCTTGGCTTAATGGCACAAGGTGATAAAATTACCGTTTTAGAATATGCCACTAGTGCAAGAATTACTATTATTCTTGTTAACTTATGGGTTGGTGTTCCATATACCATCTTAACTACAACAGGTATTCTTATGAATATTCCTGCTGACTTGTATGAGTCAGCACAAATCGATGGTGCAAGTCCAAGAAAAATGTACTTTAAAATTACTTTGCCATACATTTTGTTTGTTACTGGACCATATTTGATTCAACAATTTGTTTCAAATATAAATAACTTTAATGTAATTTTCTTCTTAACAGGTGGTGCTCCATTAACTCAAGATTACTTAAATGCTGGTGAAACCGATTTACTTGTTACTTGGTTATATAAATTAACTGTTAATGAGCAACAATATAATTTAGGTTCAGTTATTGGAATTATGGTATTCATAATTTGTTCTTTATTCTCACTTATTGCATATAAGAATTCTAGTTCAATGAAAAATGAGGAGGATTTTGCATAATGACAACCACAAAAATACATAAACCAGTTTCAATGAAAAGAAAGAACCAAATAATTAATGCACTTATATATGTATTATTAATTATTATGTGTATTTTTTGGATATTACCTATCATTGCTGTTGTTTATACTTCCTTAAGAAATGAACCGGGAAGTTCATCTTCATTAGTACCTGCTAATGGCTTTACTTTTGATTATTTTAGTAAGTTAATTAACAATGAGGAAGCTCCATTCTTAATCTTTACAGATTTTAAAAAATATCCATTTGGCGGATGGTTTGGAAACACATTAATCGTAGCTTTATGCGTTATGTTAATTTCCACGATTTTCGTTTTATCAGTTGCTTATACAATGTCTAGATTAAGATTTAAGTCTAGAAAAGGATTGATGAATATTAATTTAATTATTGGTATGTTCCCAGGATTTATGTCGATGATTGCTGTATATAACATTTTAAAATCAATTGGACTTGATGGTACTTTGATTTCATTAATACTTGTTTATTCCGCTGCATCTGGTTCTGGATTCTATGTTGCAAAAGGTTTCTTTGATACTGTGTCAAAATCGCTAGATGAAGCCGCACGTATCGATGGGGCAAATAATTTTAAAGTTTTCTATAAAATCATTCTTCCATTATCAAAGCCAATTGTTGTTTACACAATGTTAACTTCATTTATGGGACCTTGGGTTGATTATATTTTCTCCAGTGTTATTTTAAGAGATAAGACAGAGAATTATACAGTCGCTTTAGGTTTGTATAAATTGGTCAGTACTCGTGAAGGTATGGTTAGTAATTTCACCATGTTCTTCGCTGGTGCTGTAGTTATATCTATACCGATTATGATTTTGTTTTTACTAACACAAAAATACTACGTTGAAGGAGTTACCGGTGGATCGGTAAAAGGATAAAATGTTACCTGAATTTAAAGATTTGGTATTCTATGAGATTTACCCTAATTCATTTAAAGATTCAAATGGTGATGGATATGGTGATCTTCAAGGAATTATTTCCAAGATAGATTATGTTAAAAGTATCGGTTTTAACGCTATATGGTTAAATCCTATCTATGATTCTCCATTTAAAGATGGTGGATACGATGTAAGAGATCCATTTGCTATTTCACCTCGATATGGTTCCTTGGATGATTTAAAAGAATTAATTTCTGTTATGCATAAAAAGAACATGAGATTATTTCTTGATTTGATTCCTG
The DNA here is from genome assembly GCA_023398335.1 of Bacillota bacterium. Lineage (GTDB taxonomy): Bacteria > Bacillota_I > Bacilli_A > RFN20 > CAG-288 > HGM10890. Next base: position 122,289 of record JAEWSJ010000009.1, on the reverse strand, counting down.
GACACATGTCTTGTGAGAACAAAGACTTTTTAAAATCAGCCTTACCATATGAGAATGAATGCAGTGATTTATTTATATGGAATGATAATGTCTGGGATAATTGCAATGGAAAATATCGATTAATATCAGGAGTTTATGATCGATTTGGTTGCTTTATGGTTAATTTCTTTGAACATCAACCAGCGATTAATTATGGATTCAATATTATTGATTATCCAACATGGCAAAAAGATATTTATTCTTCCTCTGCGAAAAAAGGTCGAGATTATTTAAAGAAGATAATGAAGTTCTATTTGAATCTAGGAATTGATGGATTTAGAGTTGATATGGCGGATTCATTAGTAAAAAATGATGATGATAAAACTATGACAATTAAAACATGGAATATCATTCTTGATGAACTTAAAGAAGAGGGTTATAAAGACTTCTTTATGACATCAGAATGGTCCAATCCTTCTCAAGCTTTAAAAGCTGGATTTACTTCAGACTTTATTCTCGATCATGATAATAATTGTTCTCATTATTTATTTAGACAAAATAAAAATGGTGAGAAGCCGTTATTAGTAGCGTTTAATGAAGAATTATACAAGAAGTTTATCGCTGATTTAAGTCTACGAATTCAAGCTGCAAATGATAATAAAAAATACCTATCATTTATTTCTGGAAATCATGATACAAGAAGAATCGCTTCATTCTTAACTGGAAACAGTTTGAAATTAGCATATTTATTTTTATTAACAATACCTGGTGTTCCATATATTTATTATGGCGACGAATTAGGTGCTCATACTTTAGATGCTCAGGTTTCCGTTGAAGGTGGTTATCAACGTACTGGTTCAAGACTACCAATGAAATTTGATCATAATAAAAATTATGGGTTTTCTTCTTCCGATTCAATTTTCTTGACACAAATCAAAGAAGATTTATGTGCGGAAGACGCGATTGAAAATAAAGATTCAATTCTTAATTTAGTTAAAGATTTGATTTCAATAAGAGAAAAAAATTCTGACTTTACTTCCAACAAATTTGAATTTATCGCTTATAAATTTGGTTATAAAAGAGGTAAATTCACCATACTTATTAATTTGTTTGATTCTGCTCAATCATATAAGATTGATTCTAATGCAGAAGTTGTTTATCAAATAGGTGATTATGTAATAAACGGCTCATCTATTAGTCTTTCTTCCCATAGTGGAGTTATTATTAAGGAGTAATATGAATAAAAGAATGAATCTTGTCTTAATCATCACCATCGTTGCTTCAAGCACGCTTATTTCGTGTGGAGAAGAACAAGATTCGTCTCGCCCTTCATATGAAAATGAAAATAGAATCGGTAATTATATAGATTCCGATAATTATCGTAATTACTATCATATTTTTGTTCCGACATACGCTGATTCAAATAACGATGGAATAGGTGATTTGAAGGGAATCATCGATAAAATTGATTATCTTCGAATGAAAGATAAACCACACGCTAAAGGTTCACTTGGCGTTAATGGAATCTTCCTTTCACCTATTAATAAAGGAACTTCATATCATAAATACGATATCGAAAATTATACTTCGACTGATCCGCAGTTTGGAACATTAGAAACTTTTGACACTTTAATTAAAGCGTGTCATGAGCGTGGAATAAAAGTAATTATGGATTTAGTTTTAAATCATTCCTCAAATTTAAATCCTTTATTTATTAAAGCAAGAAGAGCGGTAATAGATGATGTTGGTGATGAGTCAGGTAGACCAACTTCTGAATGTGTTACTTCTTGTCCTGAAGTTGATTATTTTAGATTTATCCGCTCTAATAAAGGTTTTAATGACTATTCAAATCGGACTTTCTTATTAAATAGTGAATGGAAATACGAAGGATTTGATTCAACGATGCCTGATTGGAATCTTGATTCACCTGCAGTTCGTAATCTTCATTCATCTTATATAAAATTTTGGCTTGATCGTGGGGTTGATGGATTTAGACTCGATGCTGTTCAGTCATACTACGGTGAAGTAAATATTAGTCTAAATAAGAATTATGAATATATTAATTTCATCAATTCTGAAGTTAAGAAAATTAAGAGTGATGCTTATATAATTGCTGAAGGACCTTGGTCTATTTCAGGAGCAAGTTCATATATGCAAAATACCAATATTGATTCATATTTCAACTTCGACTATTCATATATGAATTACGCTTCATCAAACAACATCTTCTTTAATTCGTTAAGAAATGACAATATGTCATTAAGCACGTTAAAAACGTTCTTCGAGTATGAAGGCAAGGAAAGTGAGATAAATAGTACTCACATAGACGCCAACTTCGCTTCGAATCACGATATCGGACGAGCTAATAATCAATTCATTCTCAAATCAAAGTGCTATCTAAATGAACTTAAATTCTACTATGGTTTGATGAACATGTTAAAAGGAAACTATTTCAACTATTATGGTGATGAAATAGGCTTAACCGGGACAAAAGTTGATAGCGATGATATGCCATGTCGAAGCCCATTTAGATGGGGTGATAATTACGATACTTCACCGCTTGAATCTGGGCTAAACGAGAAAACAATACAATATTTAGATCCGTTAGATAAACAGATTGAAGATAAGAATTCACTGTTTAATTACATGGCATCTATATATAAGATAAAGGATTATCATCCGGAAATACAGCGGGGTAATTCAACAATTGTTAAAGAAATTAAAGATAAGAATTTAGTTCTTATTAAGAAAACATACGAGAAGTCATCAAAATATTTGCTAATAAATTATGGTATAGATTTAAAAGATTCTAGTTATAACGAATTAGAGATTAACGGAAAAATAGAGAATTGTTTATCATCAAATGGTGAATATTCTGAAGTAAAAGATGGAGTTATATCTATTCCATCGATGTCAATTACTATTATTAATGAAAGATAAAATGGAGGATTAGTAAAATGGCTAATGTAGTATTAAATCACGTATTCAAGGTTTATCCAAATGGAACAAAGGCGGTCAATGATTTTAATATCAATATTAAAGATAAAGAATTCATTGTTTTTGTTGGCCCATCTGGTTGTGGTAAATCAACCACTTTACGTATGATTGCTGGCCTTGAAGAAATAACTACTGGTGATTTATACATAGGTGATAATCTTGTCAATGATGTTCAACCAAAAGAAAGGGATATTGCAATGGTTTTCCAAAACTACGCATTATATCCTCATATGAGTGTTTATGAAAACATGGCTTTTTCATTGAAAAATCAACATATGCCAAAAGACGAAATCAATAAACGAGTTCTTGAAGCTGCAAGAATACTTGGAATTGAAGATTATTTACAAAAAAAGCCAAAGGAAATGTCCGGTGGTCAAAGACAAAGAGTTTCTTTAGGACGTGCTATCGTCCGTAATCCTAAAGTATTTTTACTTGATGAACCTTTATCTAATCTAGATGCAAAATTAAGAGCTCAAATGAGAGCGGAAATTTCTAGACTTCATAAGAAGTTAGCAACAACATTTATTTATGTTACTCACGATCAGGTTGAAGCTATGACCATGGGCACACGTATTGTTGTTATGAAACTAGGTTATGTTCAACAAATAGATACTCCTATTAATTTATATAATCACCCGATAAATAAGTTTGTTGCAGGATTTATTGGTACTCCACAAATGAATTTCTTCAATGTAAATTTAAAAAGACAAAAAGATTTAATTAATATTGCTTTTGAAGATAGTCAAACCATGAGTGTTGAGAATAAATATTTTGTCAAATGTGATGTCAATTATTTTGGTGGGGATAAAACTATTACATTAGGTATTAGACCAGATCACATTGTTATTTCGGAGAAGAAAACTAAAGCTACATTAGATGTTGTTGTTTCATCTATTGAAAAATTAGGTAATGAAACTCTCTTATATTGTGATTTAGGAAATAATGTTTTAACTGATGAGTCTATTTCAAAATCTCCTATTATTATTAAAGTTGGTGCTAATGTAAAGTATGAAATTGGCGATAAATTACACGCGTTATTTAAAAATGAATTCTTACAATTATTCGACAATGATAATGAGCAATCAATCATGCCATATTATCCAACATATTCGGTTATTTCAATGCAAAAAGATGAAAAGACCATTACTTTATTTAACAAAGAAGTTAATATATTCGATGCTTTTAAAACACTTCCAAATAAAAAGAGAATTGTAAAAATCCCAAATATTTCTATTCACGAAGGAAAAACATTCTCTTTACCAGTATTTAACTGTGAATTTATGGAAGAAAATAAGTATTTAGTTACTTTGTTTGATGAAATAAATAACGAATATTTATTCGCTACTAGCAATAAGGAAGTAAAGGTTGGGAATAGTTTCAATTTTGATGTCTCTTATGAAGACATCATCATCGATGATGATTCAAATATTAAGCCAGTATCCCATATTGTTGAATCTGTTGGTCATTTTGAAAAAGCCAGAGAAAAAGATGAAAATGGCAAACGTGTAATCAGATTCTGTGGAGTTGTTGCTAACGCAAAATATAGACTAAATGATGAATTTATCCGTCGTTTTTCAAATGTCGAAGGTAGAAGAGTTTTACAATGCGAATATCGTATTCGCTTTACACCAAAAGCTTCTCTTGAGCAAAGTGCTAATAATATCGACTACGAAAAAGTTGAAATATTAAATTATGGAGATAAAAAATATTTAAAGTGCTTGATTAACTCTAAAACTTGCGATATTGACATTTCAAATTTAGATGTTAAAGATGACAGTAAAATATACCTTTCGTTTAATGAAGAGAAACCACTTGAAGTATATACATTAAATACTGATGTAAAGATTATTTAATGAGGAGGAGGATTAAGATGAAAAAATACAAGTATATCGGATTGCTTCTTCTCGCCGCATCAATATTATCGATAACTTCATGTGAAGAAGAGTCAGTTTTTGTTAATCCGTTGCAAAAAACTAAGTTTTTAAGTAGATTTAAATTCTCACAAAATGCGGGAAAAGATGAAAAACTAGCCAGTCTAGGTGATGAAGATCCAAAGTCTTATGATGATACGATTAACTTAGATTCGTTTATTTACACTTCTTCTTTAGGTGATATTAAAGGATTTGTTGAAAATAACAAAGTTACAATTGAAGATGCTATTCGAACTGATGTTGCTGAGACTGATGGTGGCTATAAGATTGTCGCTTTAGGCGATGAATTCATGAAAAATAATAAAGATATAACTTCAGTAAATTTAGGAAAATATATCAATTCTATTGGAGCCTATGCTTTTAGTGGAGACACTTCATTAAATGAAATTAATCTTGATAGTTTAACAAATCTTAAATACGTTGGAGATGGAGCATTTGATTCAACACCATTTTATTCTTCCTACATTACTAATAAAACTGGTGCAATAATTTTCGGAGATACGTTATATGATTATATTGGTGATGTATCTTCATATGTTGTTCCTTCCAATATTAAGTATATTGCTGCAAATGCGTTTAAAGATACTAATCTAAAATCGATTACTTTTCCTTCAACATTAGAAGGAATTGGTGCTTCCGCATTTGAAAATACATCAATTACAAATGTAGATATTCCTTCTACCCTTAATAGAATAGGCAATAGAGCTTTCGCAAATTGTTCTGCTCTTAAATCTTGTGTATTTAATGGCACTAACATTGAATATGGAGTAGATGTATTTAAAGAAACCAAAAATGTTGAGACTTTTGCCTACGACGGTAATAAATTGTTATTCGAATTATTTAGTGATACTGATGGTTTAGATAAATTAACAAAACTTAAAGTATTTGGAAACAAAGATAAAGTTGTAATTGATTCAGCTATTAGCGCTGCTATTAATGTTACTTCTTTAGATATTAATGAAGTTGAATACATTGGCAGTGATAATTTAGCAGATTTAACAAAATTAAATGAGTTAAAGAATTATTCCTCTCTTCAATATATCTCTAAATTAAGCTTATCAAGTTTAACTTGCCCATGGTATTCTTCCTTAGCAGATGGCAAAGTAATTCTAGGTAAATTCCTAGCTGGGTTTAAAGGTAAAATACCTGCTGATTATCAAATTCCATATTCTGTATATGGGGTTGGAGATAAATGCTTTAGTGGTTATAGTTATACCATAAGTATACCGAATACTGTTAAGTATGTTGGTTCTGAAGCCTTTGCTGGATGTAACATTTCTTACGTTAACCTTCCTACTTCAGTCTTTATTGGTGAAAACGCTTTTAGTGGATGCTCACATATTACTGAGATTGAATTAGGTGATAATACTGAAATATCTAAAAATGCCTTTAAATTATGTTCAAATGCGGTTAAATTAGCTTTGCCTTATGGTGATGATTTAACTGATATATTTGGGGATAATGTTCCAGAAATAAAATCTTATAATTTTAAGAATGGTCCGACTGTCGTAACTAGCAAGATGTTTTACAACATGACTAGTTTAGTTGAAGTAACTTTTTCTTTATCAATTACTGAAATCGGAATTCAAGCGTTTTATGGTTGTAAGGGAATTAAAGATGTTGATTTCACAATTAATATCAAATCTATCGGTTCTCGTGCATTCCAAGGATGTACCGGATTAGAATCAGTAATATTCGATACTATTATTGATACTAAAGATACTACAAAGGTATCATACCTAGGTGTAAATAATATTGGCTCATTCTGTTTCGAAGGATGCACAAGTTTAAATGAAAAATTTGTTTTACCTAAATCTATTCGTTCAGTTAAGGGATGTGTATTTTCTAACTCAGGCGTAAAGAAAATTGATATTGAAGTTTTAGATTATTACCTCGACGGTGTCTTTGATGTTACTAACATTAGAGATGATCAAAAATGGATTGAGTTATCCAAAGACTGGAATGTTGATTACCTACAGGAAGATGAATTCGGTAATCCATTTACAATTCCATACGAAATTATTATTGTAAAGACACGTTAATTTGGTTAATTTATTAGCATACTTTTGTTAGATAATACAAAAGTATGCTTTTTGTATCTTTATATGTTAAATTATATAAAGAAATATGATATAACATTATTAACAAGAAAAAAGGACATACAAATGAAAGTTGATCTACAGGATATTGCATTAAACAAGAAAAGTAAAAGAGTTGGTTTTTCTTTTTTGTATTTCTTTTTTGGTCCACTTTATCTATTAGTTAGACTTCAGTATTACAGTTTGTTTCTACTTGTTATTTACTATTATTGTTTACCAATTCCAGGAATGGAAGCTATTCAAGAACTGCTATATAAAATACCAATGGATACAAATGCTCAAACAATAGTGCATAATATTTTATTCTATTTCAGAAGTGGCTTTAACGAATATCCGATATATATTGGTATTTTTGCGATATTTTTAATTCATGTGTTTTTATCGGTCACAATTGATAATTATTTATTGAAGAAAAAAATCAAAAAACATAAACTCTATCCAGTAAGTGAACTAGATGCGCAAAAACTTACGTATTATCGAATTGCAAAACCAGGAGTTAGAACTTCTCAAAATGTTGCTCAATTAGTTTCAAGTAATGTTATGGCTGAGCAAATGTGGCAAGAAAAAAATTTGGATTATACAACAATGATATCTAAGACAGAACTTGTTAAAAAGGCTATGAATAATAAAAAGAAGAAAAACTTAAATATTACTGATATGGGGATTTATTCTCCAACAAGGGAAGTCGTCAATGCTCAAACAGAAAGCACTGGCAATGTAGATAAATTAACAGAATATGAAAGACTATTTCAAGAACACAAAATATCTGCGGAACAATACGAATTATTGATAAAAGATTTAAAAACTAAAAAATAACTTGCAAGATTGTGTACTTGCAAGTTTTTTTATAAAAAAAACGGCCGAAGCCGTTTTAGTAATATATTAGAGCTTTCTGTTGTAGAATTCGACGATTTGTGATTCAACAATTTCAGGAGTAAGTTCATTACGTTCTGGTAATCTAACGAGCTTTCCTTCCTTCTTTTCTTTATCACATTCGACATAAGCAACAACACTGACTTGTGTTTCTAATGCATCTTTGACAATTCCAAAGTTCTTAGCTTTTTCATCTAATGAAACGATATCATTGATTGCAACTAAGTATGATGGAATATCAAGTTTGTTACCATTTACTGTAACGTGACCGTGGCAAACGAGTTGTCTAGCAGCTCTTCTTGTACGGGCGAAACCTAAACGATAGACAACGTTGTCCAATCTAGTTTCAAGAATTCTCATGAATGCTAAGCCTGTAACTGTGTTTTTGTCAGCTTTAGCCATGATGAATAAACGTCTAAATTGTCTTTCGGAAACTCCATAAGTTTGTCTTAACTTTTGTTTTTCGTTTAATTGTTTACCATATTCTGATAATTTTCTACGACGGTCATTTCCGTGTTGACCTGGAGCATATGCTCTTTTAGCTAATTCACGACCTGTCTCAAGAGTTGAATAGCCTAATCTTCTTGAAACTTTCCAGGATGGTCCTGTGTATCTTGACATGTTTAATGTCTCCTTTCATAACTGCTGAATAGGTGTGAGTCCTTTTATTTCGGGTGAATAACTTCGCCATTAATAGCTGGGTTACTTAAATGTTATTCATCAGGCAAACAAATACTCATATGCTACGCATGCTTATTAATATTACAATATTACGGAAAAAAAGTAAAGAACTTTTTATTAAGGCGCGTATAATTCTTCAGCTAGATAAATGATGATATCTAGAGTATGAAAAGAAAAATAGTTGATTGAAAATAAGCAGGGATAATATTATACTAAATAGGAAAAGAAAGACGAGAAAAATATATGACTTATGATGCAAATGAAATAGAGAAAAAATGGCAAAAGAAATGGTTGGAAAGTAATATTTATGAATGTGATGTTCGTGATTTTTCTAAACCTAAGTATTTTTTAATGGATATGTTCCCATATCCATCAGCCCAAGGTTTACATGTTGGACATATTGAAGGATATACCGCCAGTGACGCTACCGCTAGAATGAAAAGAATGCAAGGCTTTAACGTTCTTTATCCAATGGGTTTTGATTCTTTCGGCTTACCAGCGGAACAATATGCGATAAAAACTAACAATAATCCTGGCCCATTTACCGAAGCAAATATTCAAAATTTTAAAAAGCAAATGAATTCATGTGGTTTGTCTTATGATTGGAGCAAGGAAATTCATACATCAGATCCATCTTTTTATAAATGGACACAATGGATATTCTTAAAATTATTTGATGATAAATTAGCATATATGGATGAAAGACCGGTTAACTATTGTCCGGAACTCGGAACTGTTTTGGCTAACGAAGAAATTATTGACGGCAAGTCAGAACGTGGTGGATTCCCAGTAATTAAAGTTCAAATGAAACAATGGATATTAAAAATTACTGCTTATGCTCAAAAATTATTAGATGATTTACCATTGCTTGAATGGCCAAGTTCAACTGTAGAAATGCAACGTAACTGGATAGGTCGCTCTGAAGGTGTTGAAGTTCGCTTTGATGTTAAAAATACTTCAGACTACTTTAATGTCTATACAACTAGAGTAGATACTTTATTTGGCTGTACATACGTTGTTTTAGCCCCAGAACATCCATTAGTAAAGAAATTGACATCAAAAGAATGTCAAAAATATGTCGATGCATATTTAGACTCGATTAAATCTAAATCTGATCTTGAAAGAACAGAATTAAATAAAGATAAAACAGGAGTGTTTATTGGCGCTTACGCTATAAATCCAATTAATAACACCATCGTTCCTATATATATAGGTGATTATGTTTTAGCTTCTTATGGTTCGGGAGCGGTAATGGCTGTTCCTTCTCATGATCAAAGAGATTACGAATTCGCTAAAAAACATAATATTGAAATGATTCAAGTTCTTGAAGGTGATATATCTTCATGTGCGTTTGAAGGTGATTCAAAACATATGAATTCTTCATATGCCGATGGATTAAATATAAAAGATGCTAAAGAAATAATTACAAAGCATCTAGAAGAAAGTGGAAAAGGTCAACGTAAGGTTAATTTCAAATTACGTGACTGGTTGTTTTCACGTCAACGTTATTGGGGTGAACCAATTCCAGTAATTCATATGGAAGATGGTTCGTTAAAACCTGTTAATTACAGTGAACTTCCATTAGTCTTACCTGAACTTGATGATTATAAACCTACTACAAATGGTAAGCCACCTCTTTCAAAAGCTACATCATTTATCAATGTTGTAATTGATGGTAAAAAAGGTGAAAGAGAAACTAACATTATGCCTCAATGGGCTGGTTCATCATGGTATTATGCTCGTTATATTGATCCTAAAAATGAAAATGAAATTGGCGATAAAACATTGCTTGATCATTGGCTACCAGTTGATCAATATATCGGCGGATCTGAGCACGCGGTTTTACATCTTCTTTATGCTAGATTTTGGCATAAATACTTATATGACAAAGGTGTATTCTCCTGCAAAGAACCATTTAAGAAATTATATCATCAAGGAATGATTTTAGGCTCTGATGGACAAAAAATGTCTAAATCTAGAGGTAATGTTGTTAATCCTGATGATGTTATAAATGAATTTGGTGCTGATTCGCTTAGATTATATGAATTGTTTAAGGGACCATTAAATCAAAGTTTACCATGGTCTAATAATGGCTTAGCTGGCGCAAAGAGATTTATTCAAAGAGTATATAGATTATTTTCAGATGAAGAATATCTAGTAAAATGGACTGATGAAGAAGTTAAGTCTCTTGATTACATATATAACTATACAGTTAAGAAAGTTACTGCTGATTATGAAAGCTTAAGTTTTAACACTGCAATATCTCAATTGATGATTTTTGTTAATGAACTATATAATTCACCAAAACTAAATAGAACATATATGTTAGGCTTAGTAAAAATGTTATTCCCAGTTGTTCCACATGTTGGCGAAGAATTGTTTAATATGATGGGTGGGAATGGCTTTATAGATTTTGAATCTTGGCCAACTTACGATGATAATAAGACAGTTCAAAATACTGTTGTTATAGCCGTATCCGTTAATGGCAAAACAAGAGGTACTCTTGAAGTAACTAGAGATGAAAATGATCAGAATAAGGTATTAGCTTTAGCTAGTGAAATAGATGCGGTAAAACGTAATTTAGACGGCAAAACAATAGTTAAGGTTATATTTGTAAAAAACAAAATATTGAATATTGTTGTTAGATAAAAAGTCCTTCTTGGACTTTTTTAAAAGGATAAGGAATATATTATGGATTTAATTAAGAAGTTATCGTATGAGTTAAATATAGAAGAGAAATATATCGCTGCCACTGTCGAACTCCTTGACAATGGTGCGACTATTCCATTCATTTCTCGTTATAGAAAAGAAGTAACTAATGGAATGGAAGACGTCAATGTTCGTAAATTATTAGAAAGACTTACATATATAAGAAATATTGAAGCTCGAAAGAAAACCATTTTAGAGTCGATTGAATCACAAGGAAAATTAACTGATGAGTTACGAAGTGAAATTGAAAAATGTGAAATTAACTCTAATCTTGAAGATATTTATCGCCCTTTTAAGCCAAAACGTCAAACACGTGGTTCAATAGCGGTTAAAAAAGGTCTAAAACCTCTAGCGGAGTTTCTAAAAACAGATAAGACCAATACACTTAAAGATGAAGCGAAGAAATATATTTCTGAAGAAAAAGGCGTAAAAACAATTGATGATGCCATAAACGGTGCTAAAGATATCATTGCTGAGGAAATATCTGATAATCCAAATTATCGTACTTTTTTGAAAAATTTAATTAATAAAAAAGGTTTTTTATCTTCTAATCTAGTAAAAAATCCTACAAGTGATGTCTACAATGATTATGACAATTATAAAGAGTTAATTTCTAAAATCCGTCCGCATCGAATCTTAGCTACATCTAGAGGAGAAAAAGAAAAATGCTTAACTCGAGAAGTATTAGTATCCGAAGATGAAGTTTATGCTCATCTAAAGATATTCGCTAAAACAGTTAATACTCCATATCAAACAATATTTGATGATATTATCAAGGATTCATATATTAGATTAATAAAACCTAGTGTTGATAATGATGTTCTAAGTGATTTATTCACTAAAGCAGAGGATTCATCAATTGAAACTTTTAAAATTAATCTAAGAGAATTACTGATGGTTGCTCCTTTAAAAGGTCAAGTAATAATGGGCTTTGATCCTGGATATATTAACGGATGTAAAATCGCCGTTATAGATTCAAAAGGTGATGTTTTAGCTACTTCTATTGTTTATCCTACTATTAAAGGAAAGAGTACCATTAGTAAAGACGAACAAGTGATATCTGACTTAATAAAAAAATTCAATGTTACATATATAGCACTAGGTAATGGAACAGCTTCACGTGAATCTGAAGAATTTTTACATAGAATATTGAAGAATTATCCATCATGTGAATTAGTCATTGTTTCTGAAGCAGGTGCTTCTATTTATAGTGCGTCAGAACTAGCGATAAAAGAATTTCCGAAATTTGATGTTTCCTTACGTAGTGCTGTAAGTATTGCTCGTCGTTTATTAGATCCATTATCCGAATTGGTTAAAATCGATCCACGTAGCATCGGGGTTGGTCAATATCAACACGATATGAATCAGACGAAGTTAAAAGATGCTTTAGGTGGTATTGTCGAAGATTGTGTTAATGCTGTTGGGGTTGATATCAATGTAGCTTCACCTTCTTTACTGAGTTATGTATCCGGAATTAATGCTGCTTTAGCCAACGAAATAGTTTTATATCGTTCTACGAACGGTATGTTTAAGAATAGAAAAGATTTTTCCAAAGTTAAGAAATTTGGCCCTAAAGCCTTTGAAAATGCAGCTGGATTTTTACGTATTAAAAACGGAGAAGAACCATTAGATAACACTGGTATTCACCCAGAGTCATATAAAATTGCTAAAGAATTGATAAAAGAACTTAATATAACTGATATATCAAAATGCGCTGAGCAATTAAGTGTCCTTGACGAGTCTTCAAAAGAAAAAAATGCCGAAAAATTGAATTGTGGTATTTTAACATTAAATGATATTATTCTTGAACTTAGCAAACCTAATAGAGATCCACGTGATTCAGTTATCAAAGCTCAACTTAATAACGATGTTAAATCAATTAAGGATTTGAAAATTGGTATGGTTCTTGAAGGAACAGTAAGAAATATTATGGACTTTGGATGTTTTGTGGATATTGGAATCCATGAAGATGGATTAGTTCATATTTCAGAGTTATCTTCATCTTATGTTAAAAACGTTTCCGATATTGTCAAGATTAGTGATATAGTAAAAGTAGAAGTTATCAGTATTGATGAAAAGCGTAATAGAATTGGTTTATCCATGAAACGTGTTACTGATAAAAAAGGAGATTAATTATGGCAGAGTATATAAATATATCTAGTTCAAATAGCAGAGGAGTTACATCCGTATCTTATTTAGCCATTTGTCAAATGGTCAATTATGTATTAGAAGATGTAGGTTATATCGTTTTGGATGATAAAGATAACGAAGATAAAAATAAAATTGCTAAGTTAACTGAACCAGTTTCTACTTTAATTAAAAATAATTTGATATCCATAAAAGTTTGCTTATCTTTTAAGAAAGATAGTAACGCGACTAAAATATGTCAAGAATTGCAAAAAGAAATATTTGATAACGTCATAAGCATGACTGAATATTCAAATATAAATGTCGATATAAAAATTTGTGGAATTTATTAAGCCGATAGTATATAATTACAAAGGTTTAAAAAATAACGTTCTTTGAAAACATGAATAGGGAGATTAATTATGGAATTAACAAGATTTGCTATTAGAGAAAAAATTATGAATGCTCTTTACTCATGTTTGATAAAAGAAAAAGCGGGAAATGACTTTGATCCAAAAGATGAATTGATGGATTGTTTTGATAGTTCGGAATTTACCGATATAGATTTATTTGCTCAAGAAGTTTTTGTTAAGGCTCTTGTAAATAAAGATCAAATTGTTAGTGAAGTATCTCCATTTTTGAATAAATGGACTTTCGATAGACTTAATTATATCGCTCAAGCTATATTTTTATTGGCTATTAGTGAATGTAAATACTGTAAATTAACTTCAAAACCTGTTGCGATAAATTGCGCAATAGATTTAGCAAAGAAATATCTAGACTCCACTGACTATAAATATATCAACGCTGTTTTAGATAAGGTCCTATTAAGTAAATGATTGAAGGATTTAAAAAGAAAGAGTTTTATTCTGTAAATGAGATATCCGAGATAATTTCTGAAGTTTTTAAGTCTGAATTATTTATGAATATCGGCGTTTTAGGCGAGATAGTCTCTAAGTCGGTAAAAAACGGAAATACTTATCTTACTTTAATAGATGCCTCTTCATCCTCGAAGAAAAGCACTTTAAAGGTTATTATTTTTAATTGGACAAATAACTATATTAAAGATGAATATAACGAAGGTGACCAAGTTGTAGTTAAAGGCGATTTTAATTACTATGGTGGTTTTGGCACCTTATCTTTAATTGCCAAAGATTTGTATCTGTATGGCGAAGGACTAGAATTAATCAAATTAAAAAGATTGAAAGAAAAATTACAAAAAGAAGGATTGTTTGATGAATCTAGAAAAAAGCCATTGCCTTCTTTTCCTAAAAAAATAGGTATAATTACTTCCGCTTCCGGTGCTGCATATCACGATATCATCGAAACACTATCAAAAAAATTTCCAGTCTCAACTGTTTTATTTGATGCGTTAGTTCAAGGAGAGCAAGCTCCTTTATCATTAATTGAGGCGTTAGATAGAGCAGATAAATCTGATGTTGATGTAATTATTTTTGGTCGTGGTGGTGGTTCTAAAACTGATTTATCTTGTTTTAATGACGAAAAATTAGTTCGCCGTCTTTCAATGATGAATAAACCTGTCATTAGCGCTATCGGTCATGAAATAGATGTTTCTTTATGTGATTACGTTTCTTCTGTCTATGCTATAACACCTACGGATGCAGCTAATAAAGTTCTTCCTGATTTAGCAGATATAATACAAAATATAAATGCTTTAGATAAAGATTTAGATAATATTATTAATTCAAAACTAAATATGTGTCAAATTGAACTTGCTTCATTAATGCAAATAATTGAAACTCATTCACCAAGTCATACTTTTGATTTAAGAATAGAATCTCTTAAAAATTGTTCTTCACGCTTAGACAATGCTTTATCTCATTTTATTTTAAATGAAGAATATCTCTTAGGTAATAATAAAATTAAATTAGATGGGATGAATCCGTTTAATATTATGTCTAAAGGTTATGCTATCATTAAAAAAGATGATAAAATTGTTTCATCAAGTACAGAACTAAAAAATAATGATATAATTGAAATTGAATTTAATGATGGTAAGGTCAGTGCAGTAATAAAGGAGCAAAAACAATGACAAAGAATAAAGAAACATTTGAAGAAAAATCAATAAAACTGAACAAAATTGTTGAAAAATTAGAAAATGATAAAGATCTTTCTCTTGATCAAATTGCTTCACTTTACAAAGAAGGAAAAGATTTAGTAAAAGATTTATCAGATGAACTTAATGCTTTAAAAAGCATGGTTTCAAACGAAATAGTATCTAAATAGTAGATATTTAGGAATAAATTAGTAAAATGTCTGAAAAATATGATTTAAATCATTTTGATATCAATTTGTTAAAAAAGATGTCATATGATGAAGAAAAAGAGTTAGCTGAAGAAATTCGAAATAAAATTATTTCGGTTGTTTCTTTAAATGGCGGACACCTTTCTTCCAATCTAGGGGTCGTAGATTTAACTATCTCCTTATTGAATTCGTTCGATGCCGAAAAGGACGATATTCTTTTTGATGTTGGTCACCAGACATACACATATAAAATTCTAACTGGACGAGATATCTCTTCGATTCGACTTAATGACGGTTTAGCCTCTTTTCAATCTTTGAAAGAGTCTAAATATGATAAATATGAAGCAGGGCATTCATCTACATCAATTTCAGTTGGCCTAGGAATGGCCGCTGCAAAAAAAATGAATAACAATCCATCTCAAACAGTGATTGTGATCGGAGATGGTGCAATTGCTAATGGTTTAGCCTTTGAGGCCCTAAATAATTTAGATTACAAAAAGAATGGAAAACTTATCATTGTTATCAATGATAATAATATGTCAATTTCAAAACCGAAAGGGGCGGTTTCCATTTTACTAAATTCACTTCGTACATCGATGTTTTATCAATCTGGCGCAAATGTATATAAAAAAATCTTCGACAATAAATATTTAAGATGGCTATATATAAGTGGAAAAGCGTGTAAAGACTTAATTAAACGTATATTTATCAAACAGGATTTCTTTTCTAATTTTGACGCTAATTATTTAGGTCCAATCGATGGACATGATATTAAGAAAATGGATAAGTTCTTTAAGAGGGCTCAACAGATTGATAATTCAGTTATTATTCACATTAAGACCACTAAGGGCAAAGGTTTTCCATTAGCTGAAATTGATGAAAATGGATATTGGCATGGGGCTTCACCATTTAATATTGAAACTGGTCAACCTAGCAATATGCATGAAGACTACATTTCTTTTTCGCATATAGCAGGCAATGAAATTTTATACATGATGGATAAAGATGGTAAAGCTGTATTAATTGTTCCTGCCATGATAAAAGGTTCACATTTAGAAGAAGTTTTTGTCAAATATCCTTCTAGATGTTTTGATGTTGGTATTGCTGAAGAGCATGCAATAACATTTGCTGCTGGTTTAGGTCTAAAAGGTCTACATCCAATTATCTCAATTTATTCCACGTTCTTGCAAAGAGCTTATGATGAATTGCTTCATGACTTGTCTCGTATGGAAATTCCTAGTTTAATTATCTTAGATAGAGTTGGTCTTATTGGGCCGGATGGTTCGTCACATCAAGGAATATTCGATATTGACTATACCTTAGGAATTCCAAATACATCAATCTATTGTCCTTTTGATGGTGAGTCGCTAATTTCTACGATAAATAACTATAGTTTTGCAACAAAAGGACCAACCATAATTCGTGTGGAAAGAGAATTGGAGAAAAAAAATAATATATCTTTAACTAATAATAAAGATATGAAGGACTATATTTGTTCTTATAATTCCTACAAAAACAAAATTGTGATTGGTTTAGGAAAAGAAATGAGTTCCATTATAGGTAAGATAAAAGGTGAATATAATTATATCGTATTGAATAAAATCAAAGATTTTCCAAAAGATTTAATAGAAATCTTACTTAATCAGGTTGAAATTAACATTTATGACGCTACATCAACAAAAATTGGGTTTGCTAGCTATTTGTCCCTAATATTAACTGAAAACGGTTATAAAGGCACACTTAATACATATTGTTTACCAAATGAATTTATCGATAAAGGTAATAAACTTAATCAACTTCAACGATATTCTCTTGATCCACAATCAGTCGTAAAAAAATTATTATCAAAATAACACTTATCTTCTCCTTTTTGGGGAAGATTTTTTTTAATAAATAATCTTATTAAAGTCTTTTTAATTTACATAATAGGCAAAATCAGCGATAAATATTATATAATAATAGTACGAATTGATGAGGTGATAATATGTTAGCTAATCTGAGAATTGAAAACTTTGCCATCATAGAGGATATTGATATTTCATTAAATAAAGGGATGAATGTTTTAGTCGGTGAAACTGGTGCAGGTAAGTCGATTATTATAGATGCTTTAAATCTTTTAACAGGGAAAAGATCTTCTTTTGATAAGGTAAGAAACGAAGAGAAAAAAGCGATAATAGAAGGAACTTTCATCTTTGACACAGATTTTATTAACAATCATGAATCCTTGAAAGAATACATCGATGAAAATAACACTTTAATAATTACTCGTTCTTTATTAGCTAGTAAATCATCTATTGTTCGAATAAATGGCGAAACTTCATCCCTTCAAGTCCTATCTTCATTGATGAAAGATATTATTGATATACACTCTCAAGGTGATAACAATATCTTATTTGATGAAAGCAATCATATTTTTTTAGTAGATAATTTTGAAAAGGAACCTTCTTATCTAAATCTTTTGAATCAATATCGAAAGTCATACGCGAAAATCATCGAAAAAAAGAATGAAATAAGTAATTTCATATCCGCAACTGATTTATCTCAAAAAGATTACTTAAAGTATCAAATAGATGAAATTGAGAAATATAACCTTCAACCGAATGAAATTGAAGATTTAAACGAAGAATTACTGTCTTTAAACTCATTTTCTTCGCTCTCGGACGCGTTTAATGAGTTTAAGACATTTTACTATGGTAATGATTCTTTAAGCGTTATGAGCTATTTATCTAATCTAGAAAGCAAAATAAACGGCCTTAAAGATGGTTTACTTAAAGAAGAGGCAAATGCTGCATATGAATCATTAAATGATTTTGAAGAAAAACTAGATGGGATTTTTACCGCTTACTCTAAACTGAATTTTTCACTAGAAAGAATAGAAGAGATTAATGCTAGATTGTTTGATTTATCTACATTAAAACATAAATTTGGACGGACAACTAATCAAATACTTGACGTGTATAGTGAATATAAAACGAAGTTATTAGCTTTAGATAGTTACGATGATAAGTTAAAAGAATTAAATGATGAATTAGTTTCGTTTATAAACCAAACAAAGGAACTTGCGATTAAAATATCATCCATGCGTAGAAAAGCTGCTGAGCGCCTTGAAAACGCTGTTAACAGTGAACTTAGCGATCTAGGTATATTGCAAGGTGGATTTAAAGTAAATATTGCATCTTGCGATGAGAATAAAAACGGATGCGACAAAGTTAGATTTGAGATTGCTTTAAATAAAGGTATGAAGTTTGTTCCACTTAAAGAGGCCGCCTCTGGAGGAGAGAATTCGCGTTTGATGTTAGCACTAAAAACAGTTTTTAATTCTTTAGATCCATATGACACCATCGTCTTTGATGAAATAGATACAGGGATATCTGGACCGATTGCTACGATGGTGTCTAAAAAGATAAAGAAAATTTCAAAGAAGAGTATGGTAATAGTTATTTCTCATTTACCTCAAGTTGTTACTAATGGAGACAATCATTACCTTGTATATAAGTCTGTTGAAGATAATGTAACTAAATCTCATATTAAAGAAATTGATGAAGGGCAGGTAATCAAGGAAGTAGGGAAGATGCTGTCTGGTGATAAACTATCTTCAACCGCGCTAGAAGCTGCTAAAGAAATGATTAACGAAGTAAAAAATAGTAAATAAACTAATAATATAATGTGAAACAACTAAATAAATACTAATTTATTACTAAAAGAGCTAGAAAGGAGTATTTAGACTATTATGAAGAATATAGTACATATAGATTTAAATGCCTTTTTTGTTCAATGTGAAGAAAATATTAACCCGTCTTTAAAAGGCAAACCTGTCGCTGTAGGTGGCTCTATGAAGCGTGGAGTTATCTCGACAGCTAATTATGTTGCTAGAAAATTTGGCGTTCATTCTGCTCAATCAATCTATGAGGCAAAATCTTTATGTAAAGACTTAATATTAGTTGATGGCAATTACAGATTATATTCAAAAATGTCACACAAATTTATGTCTTTTTTAAGAAGAAGATTTGGTGAAATTGAGGTTGCTTCGATTGATGAATGTTACATCGATGTTACTAATTTTGTTTCAGATGATAATGCGTATGATTATCTACGAGATTTACAAATTGATATATATAAAGAATTAACATTAAAATGTTCAATAGGATATGCACACACAAAGTTTTTAGCTAAAATGGCTTCTGATTTAGTTAAGCCATTAGGACTAACAATCATAATTAAAGATGATTATAAAAAACTAATATGGCCACTTCCAATTAAAGATATGTGGGGAATAGGTAAAAAAACATATCCAAAGTTAATTGAACTTAATGTATTAACAATTGGTGATTTGGCGAATAATAGCAATCCGAAAGTTAAAAGTGCATTAGGTTCTGCGTATGACATGTTTGTTGCATGGGCAAATGGTAAGGGAAATGATGTGGTAGTTACTTCTATGTTTGATCCAAAGAGTATTTCTGTCTCCCGCACGTTGTCAGAGAACGAAACGGATTATGATTTACTGAAGGATGAACTTATATATTTGTGCCAAGAAGTCCAAAATAATATGGTTAGATCACATAAAATAACCAAAACAATATGCGTAACATATCGAACTGACGAATTTATAACAAAATCGAAACGTCAATCTTTATCTTTCCATACATGTTCTTTAGAAGTTATTAGTGAAACAGTTATTTCTATATTTGAAAAATTTTATGAAGGTGAACCAGTTCGTCTTCTTGGTGTAGCCTTAGAAAATTTAGTTGAGAATGATGATAATATAGAACAATTGTCTTTATTTAAAGCAACAAATTCAACACCTAAAACTAATAAAAGTAAAAATAAAGTGTTATTAAACACACTTAATAGTGGTAAAAACGCTGGATTGTTCAAAACATTAGGTGATATTAAGAAGGATAAGAAAAATGAAAATTAGTGATATAAAAGATGAGTTTTTAACTTATCTAACTGTTGAAAAAGGTGACTCTAGTTCAACGATTACTACATATTCTATTGATATCGAGCAATTTATCGCCTTTATTAAAGATAAAGAACTAACAGAATTAAAAAGAGATGATATTTCATCTTTTATTAATTATTTATCTAATTCAGGAAAAAATACTTCAACCATCATTAGAAGAGCAGGAACAATACGTTATTTATATATATATTTGAATAAAGAAAATTTAATTAACGTTCCATTAATTGGATTGTATTTACCAAAACACGAAAGTCATCTTCCTTCAGTATTATCACTTGAAGAAGTAGATGATTTATTAAATGTTTTTGATTTATCAAATAAAAGTGAGATAAGAGATAAAGCTATGTTGGAAACAATGTATGCTTCAGGTTTAAGAGTGTCGGAGTTATTGTCACTCGAATTAGGCAATATCAATTTCCAACAAGGTTATATAAAAACCAAAGGTAAAGGAAATAAAGAAAGAATTATTCCTATTGGAGAATTTGCTCTTCAATATTTGTCTCTTTATTTTTCAAAAGTGAGAAATATAAGTCCATATTATCGCTCAAAATACGTTTTCTTAAATAATAGTGGTCAACCACTTTCAAGACAATTTTTTTGGAAACGAATTAAAATCTACGCTCATAGAGCTGGAATTGAAATAGATATTTCACCTCATACTTTGCGGCATTCATTCGCCACCCATTTGTTAGAAAATGGAGCAAATTTAAAACATGTTCAAGAAATGCTAGGGCATTCTAAAATTGAAACTACCCAAATATATACTCACGTGTCTACCAAAAGAATTTTATCGGCTTATGACGAGTTCATGAACAAGAAGTAATTTATATATCGTTTTCTTTGATAAAAATCTACTATTGTTTTATAATAATTTTGCTTTAAAGAAAGGGCATTTATATGAAATTTAGAAGAATATTTGTTATCGTATGTGATTCATTAGGAATCGGAGCATTAGATGACGCAAAAAAATTTGGTGATGTTGGGACAAACACATATGTTCATATTGCTGAAAAATGTGGAGGATTAAATATTCCTACATTAAATAGTTTAGGATTACATGATTTAGCCGATATTAAGGGAACTACAAAAGTTCTTCATCCTCATTCATTTGTAACCACACTTAGAGAAGAGTCTAACGGTAAAGACACTATGACTGGTCACTGGGAAATGATGGGAATATTAACAACAAAACCATTTAAGACTTTTACAGATACAGGCTTTCCTAAGGAATTAATCGATGAATTAGAAGAGAAATTTGGACGTAAAATCATTGGAAATTGTGCCGCTTCTGGTACTCAAATTTTAGTAGATTTAGGTGAGCAACAATGTAAAGATGGTTCATTAATTGTTTATACATCAGCGGATTCAGTTCTCCAAATTGCTGCGCATGAAGAGATTGTTCCTCTTAATGAACTTTATCGTGATTGTGAAATAGCAAGAGAGATTTGTAATAGACCTGAATATCGCTTAGGTCGAATTATTGCTCGTCCATATTTAGGAACAGATAAGACAAACTATAAACGTACTCCTAATCGTCATGATTACGCCTTATCACCAACTGGTAGAACAGCAATGGATGACTTAAAAGATAATGGCTTTGAAGTTTCTTGTGTCGGAAAAATAGCAGATATATTTAATAATTGTGGTGTAACTAAAACAGTACATACAGTTTCTAATTCAGATGGAATGACCAAAACTATTGACTATGTTAAAAATGATGATTTTACCGGCTTATGTTTTGTTAATCTAGTTGAATTTGATTCGGAATATGGTCATAGAAGAAATCCAATTGGATATGGTAAAGCCATTGAAACATTCGACGGTGAATTAAAAACATTAATGGATAATATGAGAGAAGATGACTTAGTTATCATCACAGCCGATCATGGTAATGATCCAACACATTGTGGAACTGATCATACACGTGAAAGAGTCCCATTCTTAGCTTATTCTAAATCATTTAATACCGGTGTAAAAATCGAAGAACGTGCAACATTTGCCGATATTGGAGCAACTGTCTTAGCTAACTTTGGAGTAGAGAAATCCAAAAATGAAATTGGTACTCCAATATACGAATTATTAAAATAATTATGAAAAAAACAAAAGCATTATTAACCTTAGTTTTATCTAGTTCATTACTTATATCCTCATGTTCTTGGATACAAAAAGGTTTGACTTTTAAAATAATTACATTTAAAGGAGGGGATTCCTATCCTTTTCTTTCATATGCAGATGATACGGATAATTGTGCTTTTGTTACTTCTTCTCTAGTATACGATGCTTTTTTCACTTCAGAATATGATTTCATATTATATGATTTAGCTAAAGGAATTGAGTTAATACAAAATAAAAATGTCCCATTTAAACTAGCTCGTGTCACAGGATGTGGAAATGCTTATGTCATAAAGAGAGGTGAGGTAGCAGATGGAGAAGCTATCTCATCATTTGATAATGTCATTTCATATGATTATGCTTATAGTCGCTATGACACTCATACATATACATCTATGGGTATTCAAAACTCTTTATTTATAAAGAATAATGCTATAAATAATAATGCGATAGACACTTTTTATGATGATGTTAAAGATACTTATAATCATTTCATTTCCGGAGAAGGTGATTATGCCATATTAAATGAACCATATGTTTCGCGTTTATTAAATGATAAAAATGGAAATTATCATCTATTTCAAAATCTTGTCTCAACATTTTGTAGCGTTGAAACTGATTATGCTCGTGTTCCTTCAATCGGTTTATTTATTTCTAATAGATTAGAAAATGCTAAAGAAGGCCCTTTAAAGGACGCTAGAGAGAATTTTTTAATCTCGATTGATAAGAATCTATCAGATTTATCACAAAGCAACGGTAATGCTACTTCATCAATTATTAAGAATTATTATGATGATAAGAAAATTGACTTAATTGATTATTTCGGAGCGGAATATGGCGATATTTGTGATTGTTTAAACGGAAATAAAAATCCGAACGGCGTGAATGCTTTAGGATTTTGCTCTTATACGCTTGATCTTGATAGTTTTGCAAGAGTAAATAATTTACGTAGATTAAATGTTTTTGTTGATTCAATCGCTCCATCTGTTTATTCTTCATTCTATAAATAGATGAGCATATCATTAGAAAATAAATGTTATAGCTATATAATAAACATAGGAGAAATAATTATGCAAAAAAAATATATTACTTTATTAATGGTGCCACTTTTACTTACTAGTTGTAATAGTGCATTAAGTACTAAGAAACTAGATTTTAAGGTTTTGTCACCGATTGGTGCCCCTTCTGTTGCATTAGCTCCTTTTGTTGAAGATCACGATAATTGCACAATTGCTTCGAATCCTGCAACGATTATTCCAGCGGCTTTTGTTTCAGGCACAGAATATGATGCCATTATATTTGATATAACAAAAGGGCAAACATTTATCGAAAAGAAAAACTCCTCATATAAATTAGCTCGGGTTGTTACAAAAGGTAATGCTTATCTCATTGACTTAGGAAATGACACAAATTCAACGTTGGATGAAGAAGATAATATTGTTTCATTTGGGTCCCCATCTATATTTAATTCGCTATTTGAAAAAATGTACAATGTGAAAATAGATTCGTCTTTAGCTGGTGTTGCTTTAGCTGAAAGCGTTGCTGAAACTAAGGTATTAGAAGGGAAAACAGTAAATTATGTTATTCTTTCCGAACCATACGTTACCAAGGCGTTAGCGGCTAATAATTCATTATCAATTAAATATAATATAACAAAAGAGTGGCAAAAATATTCGAAAACAAACAATATGAATTCTGGGAATGGCTTTGATGGATTTCCACAAGCTGGATTATTTATTTCCAATCGTCTCGAAAATGCTACAGAAAAGGATTTAATATCAAGTCGAGATAATTTCTTAGCTAATTTTGATGAAAGTTTAAATGATTTAGAAAATAATAAAGGGCAGGGTATCTTAAGCTTAATAAATAAAGCAGAAGAAAATAATACCTATAAAGCCAGTACAACCTATGGAGTAGATAAAGAGACCTTAACTACTGTATTAGACGTTAATGGACTTGCATTTAATTCTAAGCAATTTTCAATCAATGAATTCTTTGCTGAAGCAGCATTAACTGGATTCTCAGCTCTAAAAGATACTACATTCTCTAAATTGTATAAATAAAACTATTATTATTTTTAATAAGGCGCAGGAAATTATCTTTGATTACTTGTGTTTTTTTAACTATAAACGGTGTAGATAAAGTATAATAAATAAGTATGAAGGAATTGAACATTAACATTTTTAAGAACAAAAAATTTCTAAATTCTATCTATATGCTTATAGGTATTATTTTGTTATGTGGAATATACGAACTAATTGCATATCTTACTTCTTATAAAGTTGTTCCAGAGTTATTCTTAACTATATATAAAATGTTTATTTTGATGGCTGATAATGATACATGGATAAATCTTGGCTATTCGATTATGCGAGTGATTATCGTTTTATTTATATCGACCTTTATAGGATACTTTCTTGGATTACTCGCTGGTTTCTTTTCTCAAATCGAAGTAATCTTAAAACCGATGATCTATTTTTTGACATCTATACCTACAGTATCGTTAATTCTAGTCCTTCTTATCTATACTAAAGTCACAACATATGTAATTGTCTTCTTAATTACTTTTCCACTTATATATAAATCTACTCTTGAGGGAAGTAAAATTATATTAAAAGACTATCGCGATATAATTACAATTGAAGGCAGACATTCAATTAATAATTTTACAAAGGTCTTGTGTCCTTTATCTCTTCCTTATCTCTTCATCGGTCTTTCACAAGCATCCGCTCTAGGATTGAAAGTAGAGCTTATGAGTGAAGTATTTATTTCTAATACGAATCTAAAGGGAATTGGTACGTTGATCAATATTTCGTTCTTAAATTTAGAAATGACTGATTTATTTGGTTATACGTTTATTTCAGTGCTATTCATGATAATAATAGAAATAGTAATTCATTTCATTAAAAGAGAATTAGAATTGAAGTATGGAATCACTACTAGCAAATCGATTACTTTTAATTTAATTAAGAAGAATCAGACTAATACGAAATAGATAAGACTGTAGTGAGATATTAGTAACAAAAAATTCAAAATTAATAATTTAGTTTTATATTAGTAGATAATTAGTAAATATATAGTAATATAAAGCGGTGGATAACTATCTTTTTTCTGTGAAATCACGGTTAATAATTTATGTAATAAATTATAAAAATTCCTTAAATAGGCACTTTTTTATTTGTTAGTTTACATAATAGAGATTATACGAAGTTATTATAATATGTAGTAATATGCCCTATTATGGGCTTTCCCTATCAATTTAGTAATTTATTAATAATTATATAAATAGATGATACGTGTATGAGAATATATTTTTTCCTTTAATATCATTGTGCTTCTATTCGTCCACAAGAGACATTTATCTTATTACTTATACGTCTTATGTCGTTTTAGCCAATTAAAAAACCTGACAAATATTATTTATCAGGTTATAGACTTTATATATTATTGTTCATCAACGTATTCATTATTTAGAATATGTAAGACTGTTGATGCAGCTCGACGAGAAGACATTTCCAAGAATTCATTAAACATATCTGTATTAGATTCAGCAAGGACCATATCTGATATCGCGCGAATAATTGTAAATGGAATATTTAAACGATGTGATATTTGTCCTACAGCACCTGACTCCATATCAACACATAATGGATTATCAAAATGCTTCAATAAATCTTCTGTCATATTAGCTTTAGTAGCGAATGAATCAGAAGAGATTATTGTTCCTGTCTTAATATTTAAAGTTGTATTAATTTTATTTAATATTCTGTTGATTGTTGGATCAGCTAAATAATACAATTCCTCACCTGCCATTTGACCTAATTTGTATTTTGGGTCTGATGTTAAATCACAATCAAAATAACAAACCTTTTCGGCTACTACAACGTCAAGAGGTACGATATTTTTTGATAATGAGCCTGCCACTCCAAAATTAATGATACGTTTAATATCCATTTGCGCAGCTAAATATCCGATGTTAAACGCCGTATTAGCTTTACCAACTTTACCAACAAAAGCAAAAACATTTCCCTTTTTAGTTTTAAATTCGATACCTTTTATTACGCCATAACTTTTTTCTTTAAATTTACTTAACTTATCTTTTAAAGCATCTAATTCTTCTGGCATCGCTGCAATTAATAAAATATTTTTCATATATAATAATCTCCTTTATATAGATTAATTAATATTCAACAGTTGGACAAGAGGCGTAAATTTTATCAAAATTAACTCTTTGCCTTTCATTTTCATCAAAAATATGAACGACTATATCATGGGCATCAATAACAAACCATGAGGAGCCTTGTCTACCTTCGATATGACCAACATCGCCACCTACAGCGCTCTCAATTACTTCGCATGCAACTTCTTTTAAGCCGTTTAATTTACGAGCGTTATCTGCGCTACAAACAATATAATAATGAGCTAATGGTGTTCTATTGCTGACATCGTATATAATTACACCTTCAGCTTTACTGAAGTCTAATTTATTTGCAATTTTTTTTGCTAGGCTTTTTGCTTGATACATTTATTTCTCTTCTCCTTTTAAATAATAATCATAACATTCTTTCGTCAATAAATCTTCATTTTGTACATATGAATTATGCGATACTAAATATTCTCTGTTAGCTTTTAATACCTCAATAAATCCTTTTTCATAATCTTTTTTCATCGAATTAATAAGATCACTAGAATCAAATCCACGTGTAGGTTCAATTTTATCAGCAGCAAAGATAATCTTATCTAACGCTGACATATTTCTCTTCCCTGTCGTGTGAAATTCAATTGACTCAAGAATATCTTCATCGAGAATCTTAAAGTCATTTTGAACGATAATTTTGCCGATGAACTGATGATAGACCCAATTTGGAATACCAAATGGAAAATATTTTGAATATAATTTTTTAACTATATCTTCATACTTTTCTATTTTAGCATATTTTCCGACATCGTGGAGATATCCCGCTAAAAATGCATCATACTTGTTTAACTTATTTGCTTCTGCAATATCATAGGCGGTATAAGCGACACTTACTGAATGTAAATAGCGTGAGGTCTTTAGATATGACTTAACTTTAGGTACAAAATACAATTCTTTATCCAAGATATATTTTATACAAGGTAATGGCAAATCAAGAGACTTAAGTTCCCTAATCAGCGTTGATGAGACAGATAAATTTAAGCCTTCTAAAACGGTTAAATGATACTTGTTGATATTTTCTTTGTTTAAATCATCAATTGGTCTATAAACGGCCAAAAAGTGTATTAATGAAGATAATTCATCAATGTTTTTCCATCTATCCAACTGATTAACTTGATCAAAGCCAATTAAAAAATATAATTCATCATTAGGATAAACTAATTTAAAATGCTTTACCGTATCATAGGTATAATTTGTTTCTTCTTTTGATTCAATTTCATAAGTTGATAATTCGAAATTATCCTTACCTTTTAATGCGAGTTGAACTAAATTTAAGCGATCTTCGATTGGTGTTGGTTTTTTCCAGCGTGGGTTTTTTGCGGGAATAAAAATAACCTTCTTCGCCCCTAAAGTCTTAAGAGCGAAGGAAGCTATTTCTAAATGTCCATTATGAATTGGGTCAAAAGAACCACCAAATAAAATGATTCTATCCATAAATTACTTTATATCTGTTGCAACGACCTTGATACCAACATTTTTTGGCGTATATAAATCAAAGACTTGGCAATTTGCTTCAAGTGTTATGTAGCCCATACCAAATATCTTTATATTGATTAGTCCAGAAGAAGGTAAAGTAAAGGAATGCTTTTCTAAGTCTGACATAATTTTAATATTCATCGATGTAGGTTTAACTTGTCCTGTTTGTGCAAGAGAATTAAAGGTCTTTTCACCCTTATCTAATTTTGTTCTTGTAATTGCAATATCATTGGAAAAATTAAATATGATATTTGTTTTATTTCCGGAGACAAAATCCAAACGAACAAGCGCACCAAGAATATAACTTTGTTTATCGCCAGATTGGAATACACGTGGTTTAATTTCATCACGAGGAATAATGTATCTTAAGATAGTTCTTTCGACGTGATTATAAATCGATTCAACTTTAAAAATTCCGGGAGTATCATACATTGATGACAAATTATCTAAAGGTATATCTATGATATCTAGCGTTGTACCTGGAAACATTGAAGTAGTAATGCATTTATCTGTTTCGTTCTTGTAATTCTTTAATATCGCATTGATAATAGAAGATTTACCAACTTGTGATGCACCTATAAAGTATACATTCTTCCCTTCTCTAAGCTTGTTCATTTTCATGAATAATTCATCTAAATTATAGTTTTTAGATGAAGAAGTAACAACAATATCAAGAGGAGAAATATGTTCGATTAATAATTGACGTTTGGCATTAGCAATGATTTTATCATCTTGAAGAGACTTAGGAAGAATATCACGTTTATTTAATATAACTAATACTTTCTTACCTAAATGTTCACTAATACCATCAATCATGCTTGCTTCAAAAGCAAACAAATCAATGACATAAACTATCAAAGCATTTTCACTATTAGCACGTTTTAATATTTTCTCATAATCTTCAGAGAAATGGGGAACGTCTTGAATGTTGTAATGACGTAAACGATAACATCTTTCACACAAGCAATTCTCTTCTTCATTTAGTTTTGATTCTTTGATGAACCCAGGTAATGAAGGATCTTTTGATTGTAAGATAGTTCCACAACCATAACATCTTTTAATTCTAATTTCATCAGTGATTCCAGAATTCTTGTTTTTTAGTAACATATAAATATCCTCCGTTTAATTTATTTTACATTAATATTTATTCCAAGTCGATTTTCTTTTAAGTATTTCTTACGTAAAGGTCTATCAATAAGACGATTAAATCTTGTTGTAAATTGATCAATTTTGGAAATAGGTTCAGTAAGAACACATTTCATATTTAAAGCGTGAGCCAACATAACATCAGTAAGAAGTTGATCTCCTATTATTATAGCATTAGATGTCTCAATACAATTAGAGATAATATACTTTTTGATTTTGCTCTTAAATGGCTTATGACATGAAGATATATATTTTACTTTTAATTTGCTGACAAAAGGGCTAACTCTTTTCTCACGATTATTCGAAAGAATAACTACCTCAATGCCATTGTCTTTATATTTTTTTATTAGTTCATAGGTCCTTTTCTCGGGACTTAGCAAATCATATTGAGCTAAAGTATTATCGAGGTCGATAAAAGCAAGCTTAATATTAAGTAGTTTTAACTCTTCAATATCCAAAGAATAAACGCTGGTCGCATGAAAATCAGCAATTATTTTTTTTATCATTTTTCTTCATCGAAAAGATCAAACAAAGATAGTTGTTTTTCTCCATCGTCCTCTTTAGCTTTAACTTGTTCAACAATTAAAGTAGGCTTTTCAATTTCGCAATTTTCATCAATAATATCGCCATCCGTATGTCTTCCACTAATTGTTTTTCCTTCTAATGGAACATTAGCTTTCATACCAGTGCCAACTGAAACAACATCGAGTAAATTTATATCGACTATTTCATTTGTGTCATCAGTGTAGATAAATACATTATTTTCTATTTCTTTGCCACGTTTAAGATTTACCTTATCCATCGAGACAATTTTCATTGGGTTAGCTTTAAAGATTCTAACCACAGCTTGTTTCATACCTAAACGAGAAGTAACATCGATACTATTCGATGAAATAATACGAGCGCAAAGTTTATTAGAAAGTACTAAAATCTTCGTATGTTCGTTCGAATTTAAAACAATAAGTTGAATCAATTTGGATTTTTCTTTTCCAAAATTAACAGCTTTTACACCCGCAGCCTTAATTCCAACAATTGGGACCTCATTTTCATTAAAACGAGAGCTATATCCATTATCTTGGCAAACGATAATGTCACTGTTTCCACTTGTTAATTTGACATCAATCAAGGAATCACCTTTGCCAAGACCTATAGCTTTTAACGGACGTAGAGTTAGCTTCTGTTGTTCGTATTCTTTTAGTAAAGTACGTTTAATCTTCCCTTCTTTAGTTAAAAATACAAGATAAGTTGGTAAATCAAATGTTTTAACTATAAATGCAGAAACTACTTTATCATTGGAGTTAACACTTAAAATAGTATTTAAATGTTTTCCATCTTCTCTCCATTTACAATCCTCAATTTTAAATACAGGTATGTAAGCATAAGTGCCGGAAGCGAAGAAAGCAATAACAGAATCATGTGTTGTACATGGTTGATTAAGGACAATTCTATCCCCCTGTTTAATCTTTGGTAAGGAAGATAAAACATCACTACCATTTGTAGCTGCTTGATATGAACGAACGGATGATTTCTTTATATATCCATCTTTTGATAAAACAACATAAACATCTTCTTTAGCGATTAATTTTGTAACATCAACAGCTTCGAATTTAATTTTTTCATCGAGAATCGTAGTCTTACGTGGTGTCTTATATGTATCTCTAATTTCCTTAAGATCTTTAATAATAACTCTGTCCAGTTTAGTTTCATTTGCAAGAATTTCCTTAAGTTCAGTTATATCTTTAGTTAATTGCTCTTTTTCTTGCATCAAAAGCGTGACATCAGTATTAGATAAACGATAGAGTTGCATCGTTACAATCGCTTCCGCTTGTCTATCAGTGAAATTAAAAGCATTTATAATATTAAGTTTTGAATCTTCTCTTCCTTTAGAAGAACGTATAGTATGAATTACTTGATCAATAATAGATACTGCTTTAATCAAACCATCAACAACTTCAAGTCGGATGGTTTTTTTATCTAAATCAAATTTAGAACGACGAGTAATGACCTCTTCCTGATGAGAAATATATGAATTTAATATTTCGAGAACATTCATCGTTTTTGGATGGCCTTTATCAATCGCTAGCATATTAGCAGCATAAGTACTTCTTAAAGCACCTTTTTGACGTAAGTATGAAAGGATTGAAGCAGGATCTTGTCCTTGTTTAACATCAATAACAACACGAATATCTTCGGTAGATTCATCACGAATTTCTTCAATATTATCTAGTTTATCGTTAATTTTACGTTTGTCTAAATCAGCAACAAATTGAGATTTAACCATTCCAAAAGGCAAACCGGTAATAATAATTTGGTTTGTTATTTCATCGATTGTAGTATCACAATGAATGTAAAAAGTTGCCTGCCCTGTTTCATACATTTGCTTTAAGGCTTCAGTATTATCAATGGTGCCACCAGTTGGAAAATCAGGCCCTTTAATAAATTGCAACAAATCTTGAACTGTACATCTTTTATGTTCAATACGATAAATAGTAGCATCGATGATTTCTTCTAAATTGTGCGAAGGAATATATGTAGCAGCACCAACAGCAATGCCTTGTGCACCATTTACCAACAAATTAGGAAATCTTGCAGGTAAAACTGTTGGTTCAAGTAAAGTATCATCAAAATTCAACGTCATATTGACTGTATTTTTATCAATATCTTGAACTAATAATTCTGATATTTTTGATAATTTTGATTCAGTGTATCTATATGCAGCTGGTGGATCATTATCAATAGAGCCATTATTACCTTGGAAAGTAACTAATGGAACTTCCATCTTCCAATCTTGGGACAATCTACATAAAGCATCATAGATTGATGAATCGCCATGTGGGTGAAATTTACCCATAACATCACCGACAGTACGAGCGCATTTTCTTGTTGGTTTTGAAAAAACATTACCACTTTCATACATGGTATAAATAATTCTTCTTTGAACAGGTTTTAATCCATCTCTTACATCTGGAATTGCACGTTCAAGCAATACAGCTTTAGCATATCTATTAAATCCTGTGGCCATGACAGAAGATACTTCAGAAGGTTCAATACGTGTATCTTCGATAATTTCAGTTTTCTTACTTTTCGACTTCATTACGTTTTACCTCCTCATAAACATCTGTACGATAGGAGAAATCAATGTTATTTGAAATCCATACTTTTCTTCTATCAGCATCTTTTCCCATAAATAAATTAACTTTATCTTCACATTCATCTTCATCTTCAATAGTGATCTGAATAAGTTTTCTAGTACCTTTATTCATTGTGGTTTTACCAAGTTGTGCAGCATCCATTTCACCTAATCCTTTGAATCGTGATAAAGTGTAATTTCCACTTCCCATTTCTTTACGACCTTCAATAAGTTCCTCTTCAGACCAACAATATATTTCTTTATCTTTTTTTGCAAGTCGATATAAAGGAGGGCACGCTAAATATATGTGGCCTGCTTCAATCAAAGGACGCATATGTTCATAAAAGAACGCGATAAGTAAATTAGATATATGGCAGCCATCATCATCAGCATCGGTCATAATAATTATCTTGTCATAATGAATATCTTTTAATTTAAAATCATCATCACAACCTGCTCCGATGGTATAAATTATTGTATTAAGTTCCTTATTTTCAAAAATATCTGAGTCAGAAGTCGCTCCAACGACATTTTTAGGTTTGCCTCTAAGAGGTAGAATTGCTTGGTGCATACGATCACGACACTTCTTAGCCGAACCGCCTGCGGAATCACCTTCAACAATAAACAATTCATTATTTTTATATTCTTTTGAACTTGCTGGAGTAAGCTTACCAGAAAGATTAGATTCCTTAGAATTTGATTTTGTTCCTTTTCGAGCAAGATCTTTCGCTTCTTTCGCCTTTAATCTTGCATTAAGCGAATCCAAAGTTTTCTTTACAATCGCATCCGCTTGATCAGCGTGTTCTTCTAAATAATAGGTTAATTTTTTTTCGACGATATTATCAACAGCAGCATTAGCTTCTTTTGTTCCCAATTTTCCTTTTGTTTGTCCTTCAAATTGAAGAATAGTTTCCGGTATCCAACAAGATAAAATTCCGTTGAATCCTTCTCTGATATCTTCTCCTTCAAGATGCATCGAAGGTTTAATTAATTTATGGCTTAAAGCGTAATTATTAAAACATATTGTCCAGGCTTTTCTTAATCCACTGACATGATGTCCACCATCGACGGTTCGAACACCATTAGCAAATGAATTGATTTTTTCACTGTAATCACCATCGAAATATTGGCAAATTAATTCAACTTTTATTCCATCATCTGAACCTTCAATATAGATTGGTTCACATAAAGGACTTTTGCCAAAATTCTTAACTTGAAAATATTCTTTAATTCCATCAGTATAAACAAAGTCTTGCTTACGATCATTTCTCTTGTCAACAAGATGAAAAGTTACACCTTTTGTTAAACAAGCACGATCATCTAGAGAATTGGCTATTCTTTGATAATCGAATGTTGTATCTTCAAATATTTTTGCATCTGGTAAAAAAGTAACTAATGTACCTCTTTTAAAAGATTTTAAAGGAGTTATTACGATATCGGATTCTTTGCTTCCACCATTCTCAAAGCGAATAAAATTGTCGTTTCCATCACGATAGGAGTGAATTTCCATCCAAGATGATAAGGCATTTACAACTGCACCACCAACCCCGTGTAGTCCTCCAGCTGTTTTATAGTTTGATTCATCAAATTTACCACCTGCATGTAACATACGATAAACCATATCAAATCCAGAAAGTTTTTCCTTATGATTATAATCACAAGGAACACCACGACCCTCATCTAAAATTGATATAGACCCATCTAAATTAATCGTAACAGTGATATTTTTTCCATAACCTGCATTTGCTTCATCAACAGCATTATCAACAATTTCCCACACTAGATGATGTAATCCATTGATATCGGTTGAACCTATATACATACCAGGTCTTTCACGAACTGGTTGTAGTCCTTTAAGCACTGTGAGGTTATCAGCATTATATTTATTTTCTGACATATTTATTTCTCACTTTCCATTATAAATTATAACAAAAAAACACATTTCATTTCTACATAATATATAATATTATATGTAATGCTTTAGGAGGATAATTAATGAATATATTTTACTTAACACTTATTATATTAGCTTGCGGAATTGTTGGATATTTGTTTGGCTCAATAAACTTCGCCTTAATCATTTGCAAAATGAAAGGAATCGATATTTATAAAGTAGGTTCTGGTAATGCTGGTGGGACCAATGTTGGTCGTGCTTTAGGAAAAAAATATGCTTTTTTAACAATATTCCTTGATGTCTTAAAAACTTTAATTCCAATGTGGTCAATCTTCTTTATATTTAACTATACTTCATGTGGATTATATGTAGATTCATTAGTGAAAAATTTCCCTGTAGAAATCCTTTATTACACAGCTGGTTTATGTGCAGGAATTGGTCATAAATGGCCGATTTATTATAAATTTAAAGGTGGTAAAGCTGTTTCTTGCTTCGGTGGATTTATCGTTGCTACAAACTGGCTCTTTGCAGTTATTGGCTTATCGTTTTTCCTTCTAGTATTTGCAATAAAGAAAAGAGTTTCCATTGCTTCAATTCTATCTGTAATAATGATGTTTACTGTCTCGCTTATAGTTGTTTTCTTCCCTATTCCTACAGGTTTCTCTTCATCGTGGATCTTAGGCTCTTGGTTCTTCAGTGATGGTTTACAAATTGTAAATTCGTATATATATTCAATATATCTATTGGTGTTTGGTTTCTTCGTAATATTATTCCATAAATCTAATATCAAAAGAATTATAAAAAAAGAAGAACCAGAAACTCATTATCGTCATAAAGGCGATGATGCTCTTCCTGATTCAGTAAAAATTAAGAAATAAAAAAATGTTTCACCTAATAAGTGAAACAATTTTTTTATCGATTTGCATCCATTGATTTCATGACTTGGCGAATTTGAGCTTCAGATGGTTTTCTTCCCATAGAAGTAAACATAGCACGAATCATTTTTTCATTGACTGGTGGGTTCTTTTTTAATTCCTTCTTGAAGATATATCTAGCTCCAAAATAGCCACCTACAAGGCCTAAGATTAAACATAGAATAGCTACTAATAAATAATAATACCACATAATATTTCTCTCCTTATAAACATGAATATTTATACCATATATTCAACCAAAATAAAAGAGCCAACGGGCTCTTTTTTTATTAGTTAAGCTCTAGAATCGTATTCGCCTGTATCAGTACGAACATAGATTACTGTTCCGTTTTTAACAAATAATGGAACTTTACAGGAATAACCAGTTTCAAGTTTTGCATCTTTCATAGCTTTGTTAATGGTATCACCTTTAACAGCTTCTTCAGTTTCAACAACTTGTAAGGCAATCTTTACAGGTAATTCAACACCCATGACTTCACCTTCATAACTAGTAACTGTAGCTTCAACACCATCTTTGAGGAAATTTAATTCCCATTTAAGTCTTTCTTGTGGAATTGAAATTTGTTCGTATGTTTCATTATCCATGAAAACACAGAAAGTTCCGTCATCATAAAGATAATTCATCTTTCTCTTGTCTAAATAGACCATAGTAACTTTGTCTCCACCAGTGTATGAAACATCTTTAACAACGCCACTCTTCAAATTTTTAACTTTGATCTTAACGATCATTTGACGCATAGCTGTCTTGTTGTGTTGAATATCGAGAACAGTAAATAAGTCTCCACCATCTGTGAAACACTTACCTGGTCCCAATTCATTAACGATTTTAATATCACCCATAATTATCTCCTTTTTTTCGCAAAAAAACTTGCGTTAGCAAGCTTTACTTCTTCTCTGTATGTAATGTTGTTTTGTTGCAATGTGGACAATACTTCTTAACTTCAAAACGTTCAGAATGTGCTCTTTTGTTTTTAGTTGTAATATAGTTTTCGTTCTTACAAACGCTGCAACGTAATGTGATTTCTGCTCTTGGTTCTGCCATAATTTTACTCCTCCATTAGACACGTTAAATAGTTTAACATAATAAATAACCGATTTCTATATTTTTTGCCATAATTCTAATATTTTTACTAATTGATAACGATGTATTATTCATTTAGGAATTATAGTTCAAAATATTTACTAAATATCTACTATTTTAATACTAATAAGGTTATTTTTACACTTTAAGTAGAACAATAAGAAGACATGATATAGAATTAATTGTAGTTATAGGAGTTAATTATGCGAGAAAATACAAAAGAAATTATTATAGGAAATAAAAAAATCGGAGGTAACAATCCAATTCTTATTCAAACAATGGCCAATATAAAAACAAGTTATATTGAAGATATTATCAAACTTAACGATAAACTTGAAGCGGCTGGTAATGATTTGCTTCGTCTTTCAGTCCTTGATAAAGAAGATGCCATAGCTTTTAAAATTTTATCGAAAAAGATTAAAACTCCACTTATTGCGGATATTCATTTTGATTACAGACTAGCAATCTTAGCAATTCAAAATGGTGCCAGCAAAATTAGAATTAATCCAGGGAATATTGGTGGCGAAGATAACTTAAAAAAGGTTATAGATGTTGCCAAGCAATACAATGTTCCAATTAGAATTGGAGTCAATTCAGGGTCTTTAAATTCAAAATTTGTTAATAAACATGATGAAGTTGATTCATATTTAAAATCTCTAGATGAAGTCGTAAAATTAATGGAAAAATACGATTTTACTAATCTTGTTTTATCTTTAAAATCCTCTTCTCCAGAAATCACATATGAAGCCTATAAGAGAGCTTCTGCTATCTATCCTTATCCTCTTCATATCGGAGTTACTGAAACTGGAGCAGGAGCAATTGGGGCTATTCGTACTTGCGTTGCTTTAGTTCCTTTATTGAAAGAAGGAATTGGAAATACAATTAGAATTTCGTTAACTGAAGATCCAATTGAAGAAGTATTTGCGTGTAAAGCTCTATTGAAAGCTATGAATTTGAGAAAAAATATTCCTGAACTTATCAGTTGTCCAACTTGTGGAAGAACTCAAGTTGATCTTTTCTCCATATATAATAAAGTAAAAAACAAACTAGATTACGTTAATAAAGATATCAAAGTTGCGGTTATGGGTTGTCCTGTAAATGGTCCAGGGGAAGCTAAGGATGCCGATCTTGGTTTAGCAGGTGGTAAAAATGCTTTTACATTCTTTAAAAAAGGTGTTCCTGTTTGTACATTAAAAGAAAAAGAAGCCCTTGAGCTTCTTTTTGATGAAATAGATAAATTTTAATTATTTTCGCCTTGAGCAAGAAGTTCTTGTTCTTCTTTCTCCTTTCTTTTACGTACGTTTGTTTTAATAATATCTTCTTTATGTTTTTGCTTGGTACGTTCAATCATTACTTTAACTTTTTTCTTATAGCAAGGTTTTACTTTCTTTGTTCTTAAGCGAGAAATGTTTTTCTTAATTTCTTTTTCTAAGAACACATTATTTAATTTTGGAGCTTTATTAAGTTGAGATAAATCACGTTCCTCTTTTAAGCAATCCTTTTTCAAAGATGCAAAGGTAAAATGTACGCCTTTTTGAATTAATTGCTTAGCTTTGGAGGTGTCATCATTGTTATAAAACACATATGATATACCTGTTTTATCAAATCTACCAGTACGTCCAGCACGATGGAAATAATATGTTAAGTCTAAAGGTAAATCCAAGGATATTACTTCAGTAACATCTTCAATATCCACCCCACGAGCGGCAATGTCGGAACATAATAACAAGTTTACTTCGTTATCTTGAAAAGCTTTATAGTTCTTTTTTTGATCACGATGCGGCATATCTCCATAGATTAACGCATGCTTAACATCATGGTCAGATAAAAATTTATCAGTAATAAGTAAGTCTCTCTTTGTCGAGACAAATACCATTGTTTTATATGGATTTATATACTTTAAAATATTCAATAATGATTCATTTTTATCGACGTGTCGAATATCTACTAATACATGTTTTACTGTATCAGCGTTAATCTTTGATTCAGTAACATCAATTACTTTACTAGCATTCATATACTTTTTAACTAAAGTATTAAGGTGCTCATCAATCGATGCAGTAAATAAGCATTTTGAACACTTAACATCAAGGGATAAAATGGTATTAAGTTCCTCTTCGAATCCACCAAACAAGATCATATCGCCTTCGTCAATAATCAATCTTTTTAAAAATTTTAAATTCATTTTTTCAAAATTAAAAATAAACTGAGAAGGAGTGGATACGATAATTTTTGCATTTATTTTATTTCGAGAATCACTAGTTCCGTCACTTAATGAGTTATATGAAAAAGGATGATAATTCTTTTTAAATACTTTTAAGATAGATTCAATTTGACTACAAAGAACTTTAGTTGGAACAATAATAACCGCTTCTGTTCTATTGTCATCAACCATATCGTTCATAATTGGAATGAGATAAGTTAATGTCTTTCCTGAACCAGTTGGAGCTTTACATACCAATGATTCATTACGCAATAATTCTGGAATTGCCTTTTCTTGTATAGGTGAAAGATACTTAATCTCCATTTGTTTTAAAGCGTTTAATAATCTTTGGTTAATGTTTATACTACCAAGTGGTAATGACATGTTATTTTATCTCCTTTTTAACTTCTATTCCCAAGATATCCAAATTTTCTGTTGGAACTGAAGAAGGACAATCTGCCATTGGGCAAATAGCTTTCAAATTTTTTGGGAATGCGACAACATCACGGACGTTATCAGTTTTACATAATAACATAGAAATTCTTTCAACACCAAGGGCAAATCCGCCGTGTGGGGGAGTTCCATAATTAAATGCGTCAACAAAGAAACCAAATCTGTTCTTAATATCTTCATCAGATAAACCTAATAATTCAAATACTTTTTCCTGAAGTTTACCATCAAATATTCTCAACGAACCAGATGATAATTCAAGTCCATTCATAACCGTATCATAAGCATAAGATAGAACTTTTGTTGGGTCGCTATCTAAGTACTTTAAATCTTCATCACGTGGTCTAGTAAATGGGTTTGATAATGAAACAATATTGCCATCTTCACGCCCAAATAACGGCCAATCTAGAACAAACAAAGGGGCAAATACATTATTATCTCTAAGGCCTAACTTTTCAGCATAAGCACATCTTAATGCACCTAAGGCTATAGAACATTTTTCCATGTCTTCATCTGCACAAACAATAACTAAATCATCTTCTTCTAATTTCAAAGATGAGACTAAAGAAGCGATGGTTTCTTGTGAAAAGAATTTAATGATAGAACCTGATAATTCGCCATTAATATATTTTAGATGGCTTACACCATGAACTTTAAACTTTTTAGCTTCTTCATTATCTTTATCAATAATTTTTCTTGTGGTCGCCGCAGCAGATGAATGCGCAACAAAGCACTTTACAATCTTATTGTTATAAGCTTCGAATCCAGCATTACTTAATAATGAAGAAACATCTTGTAGTACCATATCAAAACGCATATCCGGTTTATCGCTGCCATATTTTTCTATAGCATCTTTATATGAAATACGTTTAAATTTTGGCAAATCATAATTGATAGTGTCTTTAAATACTTTGCGTAATAAATTCTCAATTACACCTAAAACATCTTCTCTTTCAATAAATGACATTTCAACATCAATTTGAGTAAATTCTGGTTGTCTATCTGCTCTTTGATCTTCATCTCGGTAACAACGTGCAATTTGATAATATCTATCCATACCGGAAATCATTAATAGTTGCTTGTAAATTTGTGGAGATTGAGGTAAGGCGTAGAAAGTACCTGGTCTAGTACGAGAAGGAACTAAATAATCACGAGCACCTTCAGGAGTAGATTTAATTAAAGTTGGAGTTTCAACCTCCAAAAAATTTAATCCTTCTAGATACTCTCTTGTAGATTTTAATAAAGCGTGTCTTAGTTCAAGATTATGTTGAAGAACAGGTCTTCTTAAATCAAGATACCTTGTTTTTAATCTTGTATCTTCAAGGGCATCAGTCTTATCAGCAATAATGAACGGGGTTAATTCCGATTCAGAAAAAATCTTTATTTTAGAAGCTAAGACTTCAATTTCACCAGTAGGCAAATTCTTATTTTGCTCAGCTTTAGCTTGAACTACGCCCTCTATTTGAACACAATATTCATTTTTTAAAGGTGTTAAATCATATAACTTTGGATCTATATTTATTTGAGTTATTCCATATCGATCTCGTAAGTCAACGAATACCAAAGCTCCAAGATTTCTTACTTTAGAAACCCAGCCAGTAAGGATAACATTCTCACCAACATTACTTAGTCTTAATTCCCCATTATTTTTTGTACGTAACATATGCTATTCTCCTTTAACTAAATTAATTATAGTTTTTACTAATTCTGCTTCTGATGTATATTCAATAATTTCTTGAGAACGCTCCATCATGTTTTTTACGATAACTTTTGACGGGTTGTAATCATCATATATTAAACTGTACTTTGCATTTTCTCTATTGGACATCTTTAATGAGCCATTTAAAGCTTTTGAATATGATGAACTAGATACTTTGTATCCATTCTTACGTAATAAATCTCCTACAACAATTGGAAAAATATCTTTTTGTTGACGTAAATCTATAGTAAAAAAATCTAACTGAGGTAAAGCATCTTTGATTAAATCATTCTTACGTTCGTCTGTTAAGGATAAAAGCAATCTTTCAACGCCGTATGAAAAACCTAATCCTTCATCTTCAATTCCACTAATCTCTTTCATTAATTTATCGTATTGACCTCCCCCGCCAATAGCACCTAATGAAATAGCTGATGGATCATATAATTCAAAGACAACACCAGTATAATAATCAAGTCCACGAACAAGTTTATTATCTATTTCGAAAGGAATATTTAACGCGGTGAGTACAGAACAAATATTATCAAATTTTTCTTTTTCTTCGCCGACAATAAATGAACCTAATGATGGGGCACCTTTATTTATTTCAATATCTTGTTCAACTTTACAATCTAAGATACGTAATGGATTTGTTACAAATCTATTTTTACAATCATCACACATGGTATCAATTTTATCGGCATAATATTCTTTAAGAGCAGTTTTATATGCTTCTCTTGTCTTAAAATCACCTAAATAATTGATTTTAAGAAGAAGTTTATGACCGAGTAAATCACTAGCAGCATTATAGAACAATAAGATAGCATCTAATTGTGTTTGTAAGTCAATTTTAGCATCGATAAATTCAACGCCAAATTGATTAAATTGACGATATCTACCACTTTGCGGACGTTCAAAACGAAATACTGGACCATGGTAACAGAATTTCAATGGAAGATCTGGTGAAGCATATAATTTATTTTCAACGATTGCACGGTTTATAGAAGCGGTAAACTCTGGTCGCAATATGTAATCATGTTCACCTTTAACGTCTAATCTAAACATTTCTTTCGTAACAATATCAGTGGATTCACCAACTCCCCTTACAAATAATTTACCATCTTCGAACATAGGAGTATCAATTTTCTTTGCTCCGTATTTAAAACTATAATTATCTAAAAAATTGCAAACAGAATCTAATAGAATTTTGTTTGTACCTAAATAATCTATAGTTCCACGTGGTTTATAAATAATTTCAGACATATAATTTTATTCTCTCTTTCTAATGTAGTACACGTTTTATATCGTAGACATTTTTAACTTGACGCAAATTTTGGAAAAGTTTTTCTAACGAGTCAACACAATCAATCATTATAGTAACCGTTATAGAAGATGTACCAGTATTAACATGATATTTAGCGTTGAATTTAATAACTGAGGCTCCAGCTGAATTTACCGTATTCATTACGTCAACAAGTAAATCAGGTCTATCTAGACATTCAAGTGAAAAATCAACTGGATATTTTTTAGGATCAGCATCCTTATTCCATTTAACTTCAATAATTCGAGCTTGTTCATTTGCTACATTAGGACAATCTGTTAGGTGAACTTTAATACCATTTCCTTTAGTAATATAGCCAACAATCTTATCACCTGGAATAGGAGTACAGCAGTTTGCTAACGAAATCATTGCCGAATCACCATTTGATAAAACAACAGAATCTGTTGCGTTACGTGCGATATTAGCTTTTTCAGCATTTTTAGACATATCACGCTTTAAATCTTCTTCACTCTTACCTTCAAGATTAAAATAATCGATGATTTGTTGCGGAATTATATTCTTATTGCATAAGCCTAAATACAAATCATCAGTTGATTCACACTTTAAGGTTTGTAAGAACTTCTTATCAGATATTTTATCAGTTTGTAAACTTAGTTTTCTCTCTTTTAGTGAATCTCGTAACGAATTCTTTCCTTTTTCAATTTGATCTTGCTTTATATAATCATTATTCTGTTTAGAAATAAATTTTCGAATGTGTGATTTTGCAAAAGATGTTTTAGCAATATTTAACCATTGAGAGTTAGGGGTGGAATTTTCTTGAGTTTTAATTTCAATCATATCCCCTGTTTTTAACTCTGTTGATAAAGGCACTAACTTATTATTCACTTTAGCACCAACTAAGGTATCTCCTACTTTAGTATGTATTCTGTAGGCAAAATCAATTGGAGTTGAACCTTTTGGCAACGAAATAACTTTACCTTTTGGAGTAAAAACATAAACGTTAGCATCGAAGATATCGTGTTGTAATAGATCGACATATTCCTTAGCACTTTCAGAACCAGTATCTTCATCATTAGTCATAGTGATGAAATCCTTAAACCAGTGAAGTTTGGATTCGATTTCCTTTTGCTCTATTTTTGGATCATAGCCAATATTTTCTTTATATCTCCAGTGAGCTGCAACACCATCTTCAGCAGTTTCATCCATCTCTTTAGTACGTATTTGAATTTCAAAAACGTGACCATCACCAGATAAAATGGTTGTATGTAATGATTGATACATATTTGGTTTAGGCAT
This sequence comes from Bacillota bacterium, assembly GCA_023398335.1. Taxonomy (GTDB): domain Bacteria; phylum Bacillota_I; class Bacilli_A; order RFN20; family CAG-288; genus HGM10890. Next base: position 78,766 of record JAEWSJ010000009.1, on the reverse strand, counting down.
TGCTATATAATCTTTGAATCTTCCAGGAACAGGTCTAAAAGCCGAATGAATATGTCCGAGAATCTCATAACAATTTGTTTCGGTTTTAGTTATAATTCGAAGAGCCATAATATCGTAAATATCTTCGAATTTCTTGTTCTTTAAATACATTTTCTTATAAATAGAATATATGGATTTAACACGGTAAGATATATCATATTCAATTCCAGAAGTAGAAAGAATTTCTGTAATTTTCTTTTTAATTTTTAGTATTGAAGTATTTAAATCTTCAAACTCAGACTCGAGTTTTTTTTCAATAGTTGTATATGCTTCTCTATTTAAGTAATACAATGATAACTCTTCCATTTCAGTTTTGATGGAAGAAATACCTAAACGGTGAGCAATAGGTGTATAAACTTCAAGTGTTTCTGTGGCAATTCTTTTTTGCTTTTCAGCAGGTTGAAATTGCAAAGTACGCATATTATGTAATCTATCAGCTAATTTAATAATTATTACACGAATATCATTTGCCATCGCAACAAAAATTTTACGATGATCTTCCGCTTGGAAATCCGTATTATGGAAATCCGACAAACGAGTAATTTTAGTTAAAGATTCTACTAAATAAGCAATATCATCGCCAAATAACGAGGCAATTTCTTCTTTGGTTGTCGATGTATCTTCAATAGTATCATGTAATAAACCAGCAATAATCGTTGATGGTCCCGCTTGCAGACTTGCTAAAATCTGAGCTACTCCAATTACATGAGTGACATATGGATCACCTGATTTTCTCATTTGACCTTTATGTTTTTCATCAGCAAAAAGATAAGCCTTTTCAATATCAGCAAGACTTTTTTCGTTCATGATATACTTTGAATATATTTTTTTTACGTCTTCAAAAGTGTAAATCTTATTATTTAATTCCATCAACAAACCTTCTAATTTTGTTATTATAAACTTAATAATGCTTTATAAGGAACATTTTCTAATACACGATATCCCTCTAAATCCTTAAGTTCAATAAGAGTAATTATACCAACAACTTTTGCCCCACGTGATTCAACAATTAATTGAATTGCTTTTAAGGTTCCACCTGTAGCTAATAAGTCATCAACTAAAACAACTCTATCTCCAGGTTTAATTGAATCTTCAGGAACTTCAATTGTAGCAGTATTATATTCTAAAGCGTATGATTTTGAGATTACTTTACCAGGTAATTTACCTTTTTTTCTTGCCATGGCAAAACCAACTTTTAACGAATAAGAAATCGGTAATCCAAAAACAAATCCACGAGATTCAGGACCAATAATTAATGTTGGATTCCATTCTTTAACGATAGCGGACATATCATCAATACATTCATGAAACGCATTTCCATCTCTTAATAAAGGTGAAATATCTTTAAAGGATATACCAGGTTTTGGAAAGCCTTCAACAACTGCAATATAATCTTCAAAATTCATATAAATTTATCCTCCGTATTACTTTTTGATTATACCATTTATCAAAATAATAATGTATATAAATATGAATATTTAATATATAATATTAAGAGAATTCAACCAAAGGAGGAATTGTTCATAAATGATTAAAATAATTAGACCAATCGGATATTGTTTTGGTGTAAAAAATGCAATCAACAAAGTTATTGAACTTAGGCAAAAAAATCCATCTAAGCTTATTTTTTTATCTCGACCTTTAGTACATAATGATGATACAAATAAGTTTTTACAAGATACATATAGTATTAAAAATATCGAGTCATTAAAGGCTAATTATCCTGCTGGTTCAACAATAATATTTTCCGCTCATGGATTGACATCAGAAGACGTTAACTTCGCAAGTCAATATAACCTGGATTATTTAGATACAACATGTCCCTTCTTAATTAAAGCTAAAAAGAATATTATCGATGATTTAAACAACGGGTTTAACGTAGTTTACGTTGGGAAAAAAAACCATCCTGAATCAAAATTTATTATGGATATTTCTCCGGATATTGTATTTATTGATACGAACAAAATAAAAACGTATTATTACATTTATTTGGAGCAATTTGGAAAATTATCTTTTTATCCACAATCTACAATTTCCTTAAACTCATATAACGATTTAGTTAATCAAGTTCAGACAAAAATAACCGCGAGTTATAAGATAAACAACATATGTTCTGAATGTTTAAAAAGATGGAAACAAGCTCTTGCAATCTGCCCTACAGTCAACGATGTTTTCGTAATTATTGGTGATAAATCATCCTCTAATTCCGTTGAATTTTACAATTTAGTTAAAGAAAAATTTTCAAATCCGGTTTTCTTCATTTCAAATGTTGAGCAGGCTGAAAATGAGAAAAGCTCAATAAAAAAAAGCAATGATATTTTCATTGCTTCTTCAACATCATCTTCAGAAGAGTTAGTTAATAAAATAATTAAAATACTAGAATAAATTTAAAATAGTGGATAATTCTTCTATTTTAGCAAAAATTTCATCATTGTTTCTAATGCTGTTTTTATCTTTAATAAGTATTAATTCAGAAAGTTTTTTTTGCAAAAATTTCTTTAAATTTGCGTCCTTATTTTTTAAAGCAATTTTGCCATATTTAGCTTCAATACTATTAATTTGTTCAATTCCTTTTTCATAAGAAATAATTGGATAATATTTATTTTTCTCTTTTATGTACTTTTCATTTATTTCTTTATAGCCTAGTCTAGCCATAGTTAAGCGAACTAATTCATAATTAGATTGCGGTTCTAAAATAAATCTGTCAATACGATAAACATCAGGCATTGATTCAATAATAGATGCAATTGTATCTCCACCCATACCACATATTGAAACCTGTTTTATCTCGTCTTTATACACATCAAGTCCATTGCCATATAAAATGTTTATTTTAGACTCAACCCCATATTCTTTTACTGATTCAAGCATTTTATTATATGGCCCAGATTTATTTTCAGAAGCAAACATTTTACTTAAAAACCCTTTGGAAATAAGATAGATTGGTAAATAACAATGGTCCGAGCCAATATCTAATGTTGCAAGCGAAAAATCGATAAAAGAAGCAACTTCTTTTAATCTATTTGATATTGGTATTTTTTTACTTATTACTGCCATCTTTTAAATATTCTGCCATCTTTTTTAGAGCGCGATTTACAAGCTGACGTGCACGTTCACGTGTTACGCCTTCTTCTTCTCCTAAAGTTTCCAAAGTGTGAGGACTATTATCATATAAACCATAACGTTTAATAATTAAGCTGCGTTCTCGTTCGGATAGTTTATTAATGGCATATCTAATATCTTCTATTTGATTATCAATTAATAGGCTATTATCATCATTTGATAAAAAATTAGCTAATGAAACTCCTGAATCATTTTCATTAACTGGTTTGTCCAAAGAAACAACCGAATTATCATATGATAAAAGTTTTCTAACTTTGTCTTCAGTAAATTCATCTCTTGACTCATCAGCTATTTCTTTTGGGGTAGGATCTCTATCGTATCTTAAAACTAATTTACTAGATATACCTTTAATTTTATTTAATGATTCTTGAATATATACTGGCAAGGCAATAGCGTGCCCTTTTGAGGCTATTGCACGTGAAATAGATTGTCTTATCCAGCATACGGCGTAAGTTGAAAACTTAAAGCCTCTTGTATAATCGTATTTTTGAGCAGCACGTAAAAGCCCTAAATTACCCTCTTGAATTAAATCTTGATATGATAAAGTGCTCTTGCCTTTGTATTCTTTAGCTATTGATGCAACAAGTCTTAGGTTGCTATTGACCAATTCATCATAAGCTTCGGTATCGCCTTCATGGATTAGTTTCGATAATTTTTTTTCATCTTCAAATGTTAATAAAGGATAGCGACCAATCTCTTGCAAATACATATTTAACGAGTCAGACGTAGAATATATTTTTTTACTTGAAGTACTAGGGCTATTAAAATCAATCTCAGAAAGTCGAATGTTTTTATCTTTTAAAGCACGAAAAAGATAATCAATCTCATCTTCATTCAAATTTTGCTCATCAATGAAATCGCTTATCATTTTAGACTTGGCAATTTTTGAAGAATCAATACTACTAACATAATCATTAATTAAGGATTTGTTAATGTCTTTACTCATGGTGTTCTCCTATATAATCTCTTATTAATTATAGCATTTTGAAAAAAATAAAACTGCAGTTCTGCAGTTTTACTTAATATTAATTTATATCGTCTAAATAATCTCTCAATTGTTTTGAACGTGTTGGATGACGTAATTTCTTAATTGCTTTGGCTTCAATTTGACGAATACGTTCACGAGTAACACCAAATTCTTTGCCAACTTCTTCAAGAGTGTGGTTTCTTCCATCATCAAGGCCATAACGTAAACGAATGACTCTTTCTTCACGATCTGTTAATTCACCTAAAACATCATTTAATTTATCTTTTAATAAAGAAGAATTAGCATATTTTAATGGTGATTCATTATCTTTATCTTCGATGAAATCACCAACATGTGAATCTTCTTCTTCACCAACAGGTTTCTCTAATGATAAAGGATCCATGGCAATCAGTTGAATTTCTCTAATTCTCTCAGCAGAGTATGCGCCATCAAGTTCTTTAGAAATTTCTTCAGGTGTAGGATCACGATTTAACTTTTGTGTTAATTTACGTGAAGCACGAGTAATTTTATTTATTGTTTCAACCATATGGACAGGAATACGTATTGTACGAGCTTGATCAGCTAAAGCTCTAGTGATGGCTTGTCTAATCCACCATGTAGCATATGTTGAAAATTTATAGCCTTTTGTATAATCGAACTTTTCGACAGCTTTCATCAATCCTAAATTACCTTCTTGAATTAAATCCAAGAATTGCATTCCTCTATTGACATAGTGTTTAGCGATAGAAATAACTAATTTTAAATTGCAATTTGTAAGTTCTTCTTTAGCTGATTCATCACCCTCAGCAATTCGACGAGCAATTTCAATCTCTTCATCTTTTCCTTTTAAGACACGATATTTACCAATTTCACGTAAATATTGTTTAACTGGGTCATTATTCTTAATATCAACATTATCAATTGAAAATTCTAAATCATGAATTTCAGGAATAGACTCTTCTTCAACTTCAATTTCAAAATTATCATCTTCAAGTATATCATCATCATTTTTAAGTAAGTCTTCAGGTGTTAAACTATCATCAATAATAGGTTCATCCTCTTCAACATCATTTTTAATTTCAATTCCAGATTCTTTAACATAATTAATTAATTCGTCCAATTGGTCATCTGATATATCGAAAGGTTCCATAATGGCGTAAATATCATCTTGAGATAAAAATCCCTTTTTTGTCCCTTTTTTTAATAACAAATCTTTCCATTCTGTCTCAACTTTAATCTCAATTTTTTCTACTTTAGCCATTATTCTTCTTCCCTTCTAATTTTTTTGAGTAATTTTTTTGCAACTTAGAAATCAATTCTTCCTTAGATTTATCATCCAAACTTTTGTTTGAAATATCAAATTTTAGACATAAATCTTTATGAGTGTCAATGAGATTGCTGATAGAACTATCAGACATATTAGTTTTACAAGGGATATGACAAACCTTTAACCGTAAAATAATGCCTAAAATCTCATCTTTGTCTTTAGAAAATTTTTGATTAGTCTCAATCAATTCTCCATAAGTGTTTTCAACTGAGTCTTCAATATCTCCCAATTTTTCCACACATAAACATTCTACACTATTACGCAAGTAGTAATCGTTAAAATATCTAACTAGCAAATTATATTGACTAATAACAAATGATTCAGTCTTTAAAAAGTCATTGCACATTTTTCTCGACATGACCATACGAGCTATAATTCTCGATTCATTTATTACAATTGGTTTTGAATTAATTGATTTTAATCTAACATTATCAGTAATGTTTAAAATGTAATCTGTAAGTGCTTTATATATATCAACGGATGAATCAATATAAGTATACTCATATCTTCTATCTGGTTTATTGTCTCCATATTGTACGGATTTAATGTCAGATTTATTTCGTAAAGAACGATATACATTTTTTATGGAGTCAACTGAAACATTCAAAGCTAATGATAATGTATCAAGTACCTCATTTAATGCTAAAGTATTGATATTGTAGAAATAATTTTTATTAGCAACTAAAAACTTTTCCTTATCTTCATATGTATTTAGTAATTTAGCTTTTATATTATAGTTTAATGAATGAATAATCGGTTCTTCAATCTCATTCATAGCAGCAACAAGAGCTTCTTTACCCTCTGAATCTAGCAATTCATCCGGATCTTTTCCATTATATAAAGGTTTTATTACTTTAAAATTAACTCTTTCTTCATATAATGCAGCAATACATTTTTCTGTAGCTGCTTGACCTGGACCATCAGAATCAAGACATAATCTAATTTCAACATTTAATTTCTTGAATAGAGCAACATGTTCCTTTGATAAAGAAGTGCCCATTAGACCTACAGCGGATGTAATTTCAGCTCGATACAAAGCAATGACATCCATGAAACCTTCAAGTAAATATATATAGCCATCTTTTTTACATGATTCCATCGAGTTTTTTAGATTATACAATAATTGACTCTTCTTAAATAGAACGGTTTCAGGTGAATTAATATATTTTGCTTCGTTAGCTTCATTGTCTTTATATTTTCTACCAGAGAAACCAACCACATCACCATGCAAATCTTCCAAAGTAAAAATAATACGATCTCTATAGCGATCCTTAAATGTTGAGGTTGAAGAGGAAGTAATTCCTGCTCTATCCAATACTTCAAGCGGAATATTCAATTTATTCCTCAACATATTAACGGATTCTTCATTATTTAGAGGTGCATAGCCTATTTTAAAGTGTTTAATAACATCATTTTGCAATTGACGGGAAATTAAATAATTTTTAGCTTCAATTCCATCTTGAGTATCAAGCATGTAAGCATAGTAATCTGACAATTGTTCTAAAGCTTTATGTTCTTCTTCATTTTCTCTTATTCTCTTAATGACTTTATAGTTATTAAGTTCAGGGACATCTATTCCACAAATTGAACAAACTTTTTTAACCGCATCAATAAAGCCAATATGTTCATATTTCATGACAAAAGAAAAAGCATTACCTGTTGTATGACAAACAAAGCACGTAAAAATCTGTTTAGTAGGTGATATAGTTAACGATGGAGATGTGTCATGATGAAAAGGACAAATAGCTAGGTAATTACTGCCTTTTTTTTCAACATCTAAATAGGAGGAAATAACTTGAACAATATCAGCTTTTGATCTAATACTGTCAATCAAACTTTGATCTAGCATCATAGTTCACACCTCCTATTATTATGATTAACGGTTAAATTGTTTATTTAAGTAACTAATTAATGAGTCAATTGAAACTCTTTCTTGATTCATTGAATCACGATCACGAATTGTAACCATGTTATCATTTTCCGAATCAAAATCGTAAGTAATACAGTATGGTGTACCAATCGCATCTTGACGACGATAACGTTTCCCAATACTACCTGTTGTATCAAAAGTAACATTATATTTTTCAGCTAATAATTTGAACAGTTTATTTTCACAAGTTTCTGATAACTTATTAGATAAAGGTAAAATTGCTACATCATATGGAGATAATCCTTTTTCAAGATGCATAACAATTCTCGTATCTTTCTCAAGTTCTTCCTCATCATAAGCATCACATAAAAGAGCAAGTAATAAACGATCGCATCCAAATGAAGGCTCGATAACATGTGGAATGTATCTTGTATTTGTATCAGGATCTAGATATGTTAAATCTTGTCCGGAGTATTCCATATGTCTCTTTAAATCATAATCAGTACGGGACGCAATTCCCATAAGCTCTCCCCAACCAAATGGGAAAAGATATTCAATATCAGTTGTTGCTTTGGAATAGAAAGCTAATTCAGCTGGCTCATGATCTCTAAAGCGAAGATGATCTGCTCTTAAACCTAATTTTTCAACGAATGATAAGCACTCTGATTTCCAGTAATCAAACCATTTTAAATCTTCATCTGGTTTACAGAAGAATTCGATTTCCATTTGTTCAAATTCTCTAGTTCTAAATGTGAAGTTTCCTGGAGTAATTTCATTTCTAAATACTTTGCCTATATCACAAATTCCAACAGGTAATTTGCTTCTAGTAGTACGCATTACATTCTTAAAATTAACAAATAACCCTTGTGCTGTTTCGGGTCTTAAATATACTGTTGAGGCTTTTTCTTCATTAACACCAATAAAAGTTTTAAACATCATTTGGAATTGTCTAATAGGGGTAAATGTACTCTTTCCACATGTTGGGCAAACAATTTCACCTGATTGAATCATCGAATCTAATTCTTCTGTTGTCATTGCATCAGTATCTAAATCAGGCTTTTGATCCTTAATAATTTTATCTGCTCTAAAACGAGAATGACAATATTTACAATCGACTAATGGATCATGAAAGTTTTGCACATGGCCTGTAGCTTCCCATGTTTTTGGATTCATAATAATCGCAGGGTCTATTTCAAATGTGTATTTATTAGTTTTTACAAAATGATGGCGCCATAATTCTTTCAAATTATTTTTGCAAGCTGAACCTAATGGACCATAGTCCCATGAATTAGCTAAGCCACCATAGATTTCACTACCTTGATAAATAAAACCAGATGTCATCAAATGAGTTGTAATTTTGTCAAAAGTAAATTGCTTTCTTTCTTTTTTTTCTTCCATAATTTTTTCCTCTTTTATATAATAAGTATAACAACATTTATTTAGTTTATTACTAAAAAATATTTTATTCAATTAATTAATCATTTCTAAATACAATTTTAGAGTTTTTATCTTGCTACCACCGAATTGATCTTCGATGAACATAGCTAATTCTGTTAAAGCTTTTCTTGTATCATCTTTTGGCAAAACACTTTTGCCCATTAAATTAGCCGGAACCATAAAGCCATATCTAAATACTTTCATATAATTTACATTGGATTTCTCTAATCCTATCTCTTCAGCACAAGATGAACAAATAAATCCACCTTCATTTAAGTCAAACGAAACTAAATTTTTCTTTGAACCACAATTAACACATTCATTAATATTTGGTTCAAAGCCCATTCTGCTAGTTGCTTGACATAAAAAAATAAACATCAAAGTTAGCGAATCGAAATTATCCAAAGATAAATGAATCATCTGCTCAAAATATGAATAAGGCATACTATCATCATCCTGAAAGTTTCGTAACAAAATTTCAGAAGCGAATTGCAACATTGATGAGTAGATCAAGTTTTCATATAAAACAGAATTGTTTTCTTCCGTTTCAACTGAAGTAGCTGATAAATAATCTTCATTAGTTGAATTTACATCAAGCTTAACTTTATTAAAAACAATGATTGCTTGATGATTCTTTGAGTCTGGCTTCTCTCCACCTCTTACTAATACATTCTTTTTTCCATAAGAAGTAAGTAAGACAATTATTGAATCATTTTCACGATATTTTGAACTAGAAAGAATATATCCTTCTAGAGTTATAATCTTACTAGGCATTAATTTCCTTCGTATCCATATTTGCGTAAATATCTAACATCATTACGCCAATCGTTTACGACCTTAACATATAATTCAAGAGCAACATCATCCATAACAAATAATGAAATTGAGTGTTCAGCTAAATGACGAATTTTCGAAATCATTTTGCCGCTTTTTCCGATTACAATAGCTTTTTCAGACTCTTTTTCAACAATTATATTAGCGGAAATTACAATTCCTTGTTCATTTTCACCACTTTCAACGTTAGTAATTTCAACATGAATTGCGTGTGGAACTTCTTCATCTAGGAGTCTCATACATTTTTCACGAATCATTTCAGCATAAATAAATTCGGTTGGATGATCAGTGATCATATCTTTTGGGAAATATGGTGTTCCTTCATTCATATGGTTTTTGACCATGGCAATTAACTCATCTATTCCGAATTTTTTTATTGCGGAAATTTCAATAAACTCAGCATTAGGTAAAATAGATTTATATTCTTCAAGCCTTTTTTGACCATCATCAAGATTGATTAAATCAATCTTATTGAAAGCTACAATTACAGGTATTGTCGATTGGGCAAGATTTTCTGGTATCTTATAATTAACACCTTCAGAAGAATCTACAACATAAATGATTACATCAACGCTTTGAATAGCACTTTCAGCATCTTTAATCAGTAAACTTCCCAATTTCTTATGTGGCTTATGAAGTCCAGGAGTATCGATAAATACGATTTGAGAATCGTCATCATTGTATATTCCTTGAAAATTTTCACGCGTAGTCTGCGGTTTTGATGAAGTTGCTTCAATCTTCATTCCTAGTATCGAATTGAGCAACGTTGATTTGCCAGCGTTAGCAAGCCCATAAAGGCAACAAAATCCTACTTTCATTAATTTAAACTCTCCTTTGAAAATGTATATGGCAATAATTCTTCGACTGAAGAATTAATATGTGCTCCAGTTTTACTAAAAACAATAACTGGACAATTTAGACTTAATAGCTCGGACATGACTTGACGACACGCTCCACATGGATAAGCATATGTAGAAGAATCACCAACCAAAGCCAAAACTTCAATATCTTCTTTGCTATATCCTTCCAGATGAGCTTTAAACATTGCAGTTCTTTCAGCACACATTGAGAGTCCATAAGACGAATTTTCTATATTAGCACCAAAAATTTTCTTTCCATCTTTTGTATATATAACAGCTCCTACTCTAAATTTAGAATATGGCGAATACGATAATGTTTGGGCGTGTTTTACATCCTCAAACAATTCATCAATTACCTTCTTATCATTAATATCAATCATTATTAAATCTCCTTATAGTCGTACTTAAACGAATTTAATATATCGTTTTGAAGAGAAAACATTTCTTCCTCTTCTTTTTTACCTTTCATATGATCGTAACCAAGCAAATGAAGAAAACCATGAATAAATAAAAAAGCTAGTTCTCTTTCGACTTTATGATTAAACTCTTTTGCTTGAATTCTAGCGACATCTAAACAAATGACAATTTCCCCTAAATCATCTATTTCATCATTAAGTTCAGTTTTATCATCATCATAAGCAAACGATATTACATCGGTTGGGCGATCTATATTTCTATATTCCTTATTAATCTTATGTATTTGCTCAGTATTAACCAACGTAGTACTAAGTGCTAACATTTTGTCTTTAAGTCCCATAAAATCTAAACAATGAAGCAAAACTGAATTAAATAATAATTCGATGTCTTCATTTTCATCTGTCGTTTGATTAGAAAAATAAAATTCACAATTATTCATCGCTAAAACCTCACTTAATTATAGCATAATACATTAGTAAACTATCATTTTTGTTGCGTTTTTTTCACCCTTTTTGAATAATATCATAAATTATACCATCCAACTTAAGAATTTCGTTAAAATAGCTGCTATTAACACTGAAATAAGCAAAATTTGAATAGCAAGTTGAAACAACATAATTAATGAACAAAGTTAAAAATATACAATAAGAAATATTCAATGATTGATATGAATAGAAAATGCTACATACAAAGATAGAAATTAATACGAGTATTTTCTTTAATTCAATTAACAACCCATATTTCGAAGCAATTTGCGATGAAGAATTAAAGGAATTTTCATCTATTTGATTGCTGTTTAAAAACATCTGTTCTTTTTCATAAATTTTATATTCCATCTTATTCAAATATTTACTAAATAAATATTCATATATGATAAATATAATAAACGATACAAGTAAAAAAGCTAGCATTTCTATACTGGAAAAAAAGGCTACCAACAAAGCTAATATTAAAGTGTATACTGAACTTATTTTCCCGTTTATTTCAGTGATAAATTTTGTTTTGAAATTATTTAGTAATACATAATCTTTTGTACTATTTACTGCTTGAAAATACTTTAGGGATACACTTTTATCAAATTGTTTTGAAACGCTAATTAACAGTGATTTATGCATAAACGCTAATAAAAAAACAGCTATTAAACTTAATGAATTAATTAAACTATATTTTGAATCGTTCATAATAGCAAAAGAATAAAATAAACAAAGCGATTCCATTAAAATAACAAAGTTTAACGCGAGTAAATATTTATTACTAATGAGACTTATTTTCTTAATCTTTTTTTTCTCATAATTTTCAAATACTAGTATTTTGTTCTCGGATATTTCTTTAAATTTATGAAGACTAATTAATCGCCAACCATAGTTCAAATCGTTTACTAAGAAATAATTCGAAACTTTCTTTCTCACAATAATAAAGTGTTTCTCTCCATCTCTGTTTATTAAACAAATAAACGGAGTTTTTACTTTACAAAGAGATTTTAAAGATGTAAATGAATATCCATTTGATATAATTCCATATTCATATAAAGAATCCTTCATCAAATAAAAATTGCTGCAATCATTTTTGAGACTATAAAAATAGGAATCTCTTGTCTTATAAAAATAATGAATTATATTTCTTACTGCTACCTCGCCACAATTGCTTTGTTCTTTTTGTTTTAACATAAAAAAATCTCCTCACATCATTTAGTAAATATAAGGAAAATTTTTATATGAAATAATAATTAATTAAATAATTCGATATCTTCAATGTGATATTCTTCAACAATTTTATTGAAGGATGATTCTAAGAATTTTTTACTAACAGCATCTTTAGCATAGGAATAAATTAAATCATTTAAGCATACACGAGATGAAATATAAGTAACCAATCCTTTTTTTGCTCTTGAAGATAATAAAGGTGTCAAAATAATATCTCGAGCGGAAGATGATTTATATTCAAATCCAAGATTTGAAATAACAAGAACAGGTGCGTTTTTCGCTCTTTCTATTTTGGAATCCGCTTCTTCTTTAATTTCCTTATTAAAAGAAGATGCATCAGTCAAGGTTCTACTTGCTTCTAAATAAACAATATCTCTTTGAGCTTTAGCGTGTGTAAAAGCAATTAATGAAAGAAGGAAATTACCATTATCATTATCAGAATAAATATACGCTCCGCAGTTCATTTCTTTCGGAGAGTATTTTGTTACAGATTTTTTCATCACGCTTTTTGCTACAGAAATAAAACTATTCCTAACTGAAGATTTAGTCTTAAATAAATACTCGTAAGTTTTAGAAAAAGTATCTTTGCATTTTACAACGTCAATATCAGAAATGATAAATCGGTCATATAATTTGCAAATTTGTTTATAATAATCGCATTTTATATATGCATCATCAATATAGCCAATAAAAGGATCGTATTTTAATGCGATTCGATATCCCTTTTTATTACATTTTGTACATTTATCATAGCCAAGACAATTATTACACTGCTTTTGATCGTCTAAATAACGCAATATAGGTGCGTAAGATTTTTTAACTATATCATCACTAACATCAAATTTCAGAAGAATTTCTTGTAGACGTTCGTTGTTCTTAATTCTAGATTCAATTTCAACATCTTTATTCTCTACTTCTTCTTTAGTAAGAACATTTTTCAATATATTATTTTCCACTAAATACTCCTCCTAAAACTGATTCTAAATCAAAATCATCGTCATTATTATCATTCTTTACTTCGTTTTTATTCTCTACTATTGCTTCAACTTTATTCAACTTGCTTCTCTTCTTCTTATTAATCACCTTATTTGATTGCTGTACCAAATAAGTCATTGCATCAGATGAAGTATTAATGTTGTTTTTAACTAACGAAATTATGACTTTACGTATATACATCTCAGGTAATTGAAAATTGCATTTTTGTAAAGTGTAATCAATGGCAACATTTAATACACCATTATTAATCTTATAGTCATTCTGAAGATTATATATTAAATCTAGATATGATTTTGGTAATACTACGTCGTTTAAAGAATGAGATAATAATTCTTTCGGAGATATACTTTCCAACAATTTAATTTTTTTAGCAAGCATAGAATTTCCAATATTGAAAGTTTCATCAATATCAACGAATGAATTGTCAATATCTTTAACTCCATATTTTGTAGCTAAAGACGCGTTTTCTTTAAACGCCTCAAAATTAAAAACATTATTTGTGTTTAAACTTGACTTAATAAGATTAGCACAAGTTTTTTCTTTAACATTATAAAGTACAGAAACCTGTTTAATATCAGGTAAATATGTGGAAATAGAATTAACATCAACATCAATATTAGATAATTCATCTACAAGTTTCTTTTCAGAAAAATCACTCTTTATTTCATTTTCATGTTTGTCAAATAAAACACGTGATTCTCCATTCATTGTCTCATAGTAGTTCATATCCGGTTCAACATCATAAACATCATTAAATCTCATAGTTACATTTTTAAATGCACTATCCATTTTTGAATTAGATGTATACTTATTAATTAATTTATCAAATTCTCTTTTTCCTATTTTTGAAATAAGTAAACTAGATAAAAGAATATTATTGAAGAATTTATTTGGGTATAAAGGAGCAAACAAGATAAAAATATAAGATATTTTATCTTTTGTCTCATTACGATAAGTTGATAACAAACCACAAGCTTCTAATTTTTGTCGCTCAGAAATCAATGAAGAAGAAAGTATTCCGATTCTCTTACATAGATCATCAACAAAGTAGTATTGCCCTTTATCACATGAAAGCATATATTCATATAAAGCAAAAGCATTCCCACCTAAAAAAGGTAAGTAACATCTGGCTAAAAATTCTCTATCATAGCAAGATAAATCAAAATCCGCTCTTACTTCATAAATACTGTCTTCTTCAAACATTAGCATTCTTTAAATCTCCCTACCTATAAATTATAGATTAACAAAATATTCATAGCAATGAAATATTGAAAAATAACATATTTAGGTTTTAAATAGATATATAGGAGTTAAAACTATGGACACATTCTTAACATATGCCTTTCTATTCTTCTTTGGCTCATCAATTGGCTATCTAATTGAAGTACTTTTTAGAAGATTCGTATCAGCCAAAAAATGGATTAACCCAGGATTTTTACACGGTCCATATATCCCGTTATACGGTTTTGGAGTATGTGTTTTATATTTGTTTTCCTCATTGAATTACGGAATTGATAACTACTATATCAAATCCATTTTAGTAATATGTATAATTGGTATAGGAGTTACTTTGATAGAGTTAATTGCTGGATTGATTTTTATTAAAGGAATGAATATTAAGCTATGGGATTATTCCAATAGAAAAGGAAATTACAAAGGGATAATTTGTCCTTTGTTTTCTTTAATTTGGGCAATCTGTGGAGCTATCTATTATCTCTTCATTCACCACTATAACGAAATTATGGTAACATTTTTTATTAAATATGAAGTCTATCTCGAATTCTTTTTAGGTGTTTTTTATGGCTTGATGTTATACGACTTCATCGATTCTACTTCTCTTGCGACTAAAGTTTCAAAAATTGCAAAGAACAGCAAGATTATCATTTCTTTTGAACAGTTTAAGCTTGATAGAAAGAATAAACTTAAGTCAAACAAAAATTCAATATTAAAAGAAATGGAAAATTATTTCTTTAATCATAAATCAAAAAAAGATTAATCATTAACAATAGAAAACAAATATATATTTAAAATCTAATAAATCATGATGTTTTGTATAATTATTTAATAAATCATTAAAAGTAAAATTAATGTAATCGCTTACCAAGATTGTTTTTCTTGTAAATACTTTTCTTGTTGTTAAAATTATATTGATAGGAGATTTTATTATGGTTAAAAAAGTTGGAATATTAACTAGTGGTGGAGATGCACCAGGAATGAATGCATGTGTTAGAGCAATTGTTAGAACATGCTTAGTATATGGACTAGAAGCATATGCTATTTACGATGGATATAAAGGTATATTGGAAAAGAACATAGTCAAAATGAATAGACATTCAGTTTCGGATATTATCAATAGAGGTGGTACCATTTTGGGTACTGCACGTTTACCAGAATTTAAAGATCCTGAAGTTCAAAAAAAGGCCGCTGATATTCTCAAAGAAATTGGAATTGATGCTTTAGTGTGCATCGGTGGCGATGGTACATATATGGGAGCACAAGCTCTCTCCAAACTCGGTATTAATTGCATTGGTGTTCCAGGCACAATCGATAACGATATTGCCTCAACCGATGTTACTATCGGCTTTGATACTGCACTTAATACAATTGTTGAATGTGTCGATAGACTTAGAGATACCTCCTCTTCTCATCAACGTTGCTCAATTATTGAAGTAATGGGAAATAGATGTGGTGATTTGGCCGCTTATGCTGGTTTAGCATGCGGTGCTGAATTAACAATTACAAATGATTTACCTATGACAAAAGATGAAGTTATTAATATATTAAAAGAACAAAGAGATCATGGAAAGAAACACGCGATGATTATCATTTCTGAAAAAGTATGTGATGTTCATGAATTTGCACGCGAAATTGAAAATAAGTGTGGCTTTGAAACTAAAGCTGAAGTTCTTGGCCATATGCAAAGAGGTGGAACACCTACCGCTGCAGACAGAATCCTTGCTTCACGTTTAGGAGAATATGCCGTTGAATTGCTTAAGCGAGGTATTTCTTCTTCATGCGTTGGTATTGTGAATAATAAATTATCTTATTTTAATATCCAAGACGCCTTAAAATTTCCAAGAAAGAGTTCTGAAGAATTCGTTAAAATCGGAAGAATATTGGAATAAAGAATATATCTTATTATTACGTTTATGTTAAAATATTTTTATAGTAAAGGATTTTTAAAATGATTAATAAAAAAACAAAAATAGTATGCACAATTGGTCCAGCCAGTCAAACAAAAGAAGTCCTTTTAAAACTTATTGACGCTGGAATGAATGTTGCTCGTTTAAATTTTTCTCATGGTTCTTATGAAGAACATGGTGCAAAATTACAAACAATACGTGAAATAGAAAAAGAAAAAGGTATTATTATTCCTGTCATGCTCGATACTAAAGGACCAGAAATTAGAACTGGAGTCTTCGTAGGTGATCAAGCAATGATTGAAACCGGTGATGAAATTAAGATTTACATGAATGAAATAATCGGTGATAATACTAAATTCTCTGTTACATATCCAGGATTATTTAATGATGTAAAAGTTGGTGATTCTATCAGATTAGATGATGGTAATCTCGGACTCGAAATTACAGGTAAAGACGATAAAGAAAAATGTATTATTACAAAAGCACTTAATCACCATATTATAAAGAATAGACGTGGAGTTAATTGTCCAGAAACACATTTAACATTACCATATATATCCGAAAAAGATTTTAATGATCTTGTATGGGGTTGTGAAAATCATGTTGATTATATTGCAGCATCTTTTGTTAGAGATGTAAAAGATATTCAAGATATTAGAGCTGTCTTAGATTCTCATGGTGGCAGTGATATAAAAATTATTTCTAAAGTTGAAAATACCGAAGCTGTTGCTAACTTAAATTCTATAATTGAAGCTAGTGACGGTCTTATGGTTGCTAGAGGTGATTTAGGTGTTGAAGTATTGCCAGAGGATGTTCCTGTAATTCAAAGAGAGATGATTCACAAATGTCGTGTCCTTGGAAAACCGGTAATTACCGCAACACAAATGCTTGATTCAATGAAGGAAAATCCAAATCCAACTAGAGCTGAAGTCAGTGATGTAGCTACAGCTGTTATGGAATCAACTGATAGTGTAATGTTATCAGCTGAATCCGCTTCTGGTGAATACCCTGTTGAAGCATGTGCCATGCAAGCGCGAATTGCTCGTAAAATGGAAACATGTTTGGATTATGAAACCTTAGGCCATGAAGCTTATGAAACATCAAATAAGACATTAAATGATGCTTTAGCGAATGCTGTTAGTAATACAGCTCTTCTTTTAAACGCTCAACTTATTGTTTGCTTTTCCGAAACTGGTTCAACTGCTAAGCGTCTTTCAAAATGTCGTCCAGTTTGTCCAATTATAGAAGTATCAAATAAACGCTCGGCTTGTATATCAGGAATGATGGGTTGGGGTGTTTATCCAAAATTAGTAAAACACGTTCCTCAATTTATTGAAGAAATGGAAGTACTCGCAATTCACATTGCAAAACAATATAATATTCCTAAAGGTAGTAAGGTAATTATTACTGGAGGTACACCAGTTGGTGCAGGTAAAACTAATTTCATGAAAGTTATATCAATCGCTGAAAAGGAGACAAATATAGATTTATGACACGAGAAGTAATTGCAATAGACTTAGGAGCTACAAATTTAAGAGTTGGAATAGTTGACGAAAATCTTAATATTATCAAAGTTTTAAGAGAAAAGACAACTAAATATGATTCGGATTTACTTTATGATCAAATTAAACGAATGTTAAAAGAAGTCACAAAAGGAAAAACAAATTTAAAATATGTTGGAGTTTCCGCCTGTGGTTTAACAAGTTATAACAAAATAGATTTTCTACCAAATCTAAAAATATCCGACTTTGATTTAGCAAAATTGATAGAAACAGATTTCCCTAACTACAAGGTTAAGATTGCAAATGACGCAACTTGTTCAGGCTACATGGAATCATTACGTGGTTGTGCAAAAGATGATAAAACATCTTTCTTCATTACAATTTCTTCAGGAATAGGATGTGGTCTAGTTGTTAATCATGAATTAATAGATCTTCCATTTGAATGTGGACATAATTATATTGGATATAACAATAGATATTATGAATTTGAACAAATCGCTTCTGGTAACGGACTTGTATTCTTATCTAAAATTAATGGATTAGAAGTATCTGGTGGCGTTGATTTCTTCCAATTAGTAAGAAACAAAGACATTAAAGCGTTAGCTATCTATGATACATGGATTCAAATTGTATCTTCATTTATTGCAAACGTTCAACTTAATTACAATCCTGATTGCATCATCTTATCTGGTGGAGTAATGAAATCACGCGATTTATTTGATGAAGATATCGAGTCAGTAGCAAATGCATTTATCGCTCCTTATCCAGTTAAAAAAATCCAAATTAAATATGCGTTATTTGACCAAGACGCTGGCTTAATGGGAGCTACTTCTCTTGCGCTAGGTCTTCTTGAAAAAGAATAAAAGAACCTCTTAGTTTATCGGGTAAAACTGATAAACTTTTTTCATGGTTTAATCGTCATTATATTGCATTTTTAATGATTTTTGATATATACTTTAGATAGCTAAGACGAAGACACGTTTGTTTTAAGACTAAAAGAGAGTTTCCTTATGTCTCGCTGGAATGGAAACATATAAAAACAAATACCACTTCTGAGCTATCTAAGCAATTAGACGTTATTTCTACACGAAAAAGAAAATTAAAGATATCTAACAATCGGTTAGATGAATTCAGGTGGCACCGCGGATTAAAATTCGCCCTGAGGTGCTTTTTTTATTTTAAGGAGGATATATAAAATGAAACTAACACTATTAGATGGTAAAGTTTTAGAAGTTGAAGATGGACTGACGGGTTTAGAGATTGCAGCAAGAATCTCTGTTTCACTTCCGAAGAAAGTAATCGCTGTTAAAATCAATGACGAGATTCAAGATTTCAGATTACCTATTTCGGAAGATTGTAAATTTGAAATTGTTACAAAAGAATCAAAAGAAGCTCTTGATATATTAAATCATTCTTGTGCACATATCATGGCCCAAGCAATTAAGCATATTTTCCCTGAAGCTCAATTTGCATATGGTCCATCCGTTGAAGAAGGATATTACTATGATGTTAAAACAAACACTCCTATTTCCGAAAATGATTTTAAAGCAATCGAAAAGGAAATGGATAAAATTGTAAAATCCGGACTTCCAATCGAAAGAAAAGAAATATCTGTAGAAGAAGGAAAAAAGATTTTTAAGGATCAAAAATTCAAACTTATTCACTTAGAAGAATTAAAAGGAACTATAACAGTTTATTCACAAGGAGATTTCACTGATCTTTGTCGAGGACCTCATGTCGCTTCTACCGCTCTTTGTAAAGCATTTAAGCTTATGTCCATTGCTGGAGCATATTTTAAAGGCGATAAAAACAACGAACAATTAACAAGAGTTTATGGCACTTGTTTCTTCTCTAAGGAAGATCTTGATGCATACTTAAAGCTTCTTGAAGAAAGAAAAGAAAGTGATCACCGTAAGCTTGGTAAAGAATTAGGTTTATTCATGATTTCTGATTATGGTCCTGGATTTCCATTTTGGTTACCAAATGGCATGATTCTTAGAAGAGAATTAGAGAACTTCTGGTACGATATTCACGCAAAAGAAAACTATATTTTTGTTAGAACTCCAATAATGCTATCTAAGGAATTATGGGAAACCTCAGGTCACTGGGATCATTACAAAGAAAATATGTACACAACTCAAGTTGATGAAAACACATTTGCAATTAAACCAATGAATTGCCCAGGCGCAATATTAGTCTATAAGAATGATATTCACTCATATAAAGAATTACCTATTCGTATAGGCGAATTAGGTCTTGTCCATCGTCACGAAGCTTCTGGAGCGTTAAACGGATTGTTTAGAGTTAGATGCTTTACTCAAGATGATGCTCATACATTATTAAGAGAAGATCAAATCGAATCTGAAATTAGACACTTATTAAGTTTATATGATCGTATCTATAAAACATTTAATTTACCATATTACATTGTTTTATCAACTAGACCTGATAGTTTTATCGGAAAAATTGAAACATGGAATAAAGCTGAAGAGATATTGGAAAAATGCTTAAAAGATTTCAATATTGATTATAAGATTAATCCAGGTGATGGTGCTTTTTATGGGCCAAAACTTGACTTTAAATTAAGAGATTCATTAAATAGAATTTGGCAATGTGGAACAATTCAATTAGATATGCAACTTCCTAGCCGCTTTGATTGCACATATATTGATCAAAATGGCGACAAAGTCACCCCATTAATGATTCACAGAGCAATATTCGGCTCTATTGAAAGATTTACCGGTATTATTACAGAACACTTTAAAGGTGCATTTCCAACATGGTTAAGTCCTAAACAAGTCGTTATTCTTCCAGTAAATAACAACTTCCACCTCGATTATGCAAATAAAGTTAATGAAGCTCTTCTCAACGCTAGAATCAGATCTGAAGTTGATGATAGAGGAGAAAAAGTTGGTTATAAGATTCGTGACTGTCAAGTTAAAAAAGTTCCTTACACTCTTGTTATAGGAGATAAAGAAAAAGATAACAACACAGTTACTTATCGTATTCTTGGTACTCAAGAACAAGTTACCGTATCATTAGACGATTTTATTAAATTAATACGTCATGATATTGATACAAAACAATTCTACAGAGTACAAAAATAATATATTTATTGATGGAGCTAGAAACTAGCTCCATCTTTTTCTTTATTAAAAAAACAACTGAATTAATCAGTTGTTTTTTGTATGAAGGAAATTCTATTACTTATTCTTTTGGAATAATAATTTGTTCGTTATTTTTATTGAAATCATTTTGGACTTCTTGTGTTTTTGCTTGTTCTACACTTCTTTCCAAACTTACTGACAATGGCAAGAATGTACAGATTGCAGCGCACATAACAATTGCAGATGAAATACTTAAAACTTTAACTTTTCTATCAAAGCCCTTGTAATGATTTTTTACTAATTTTTCTTTCATTTGTTTCATAATTACTCACTGATCCTTTCTATAATTCTTAACTTACTTGGCTTGCAACGTGGATTATCTTCAATTTCTTCATCTGATGGAGAAATTGGTTTCCTATTTACAAGTATATACTTAGGTTTGTTTTGGCCTAAGACAGGAGGTAAGTGCCTGTTTTGAGAAGGAATAGATGTATATTCCTTAAACATATCTTTAACTGCTTTATCTTCGGCTGAGTTAAAGGTTATAATAGCAAGTCTTCCATTCACGCTTAGCATCTCAATGCCTTTTCTAAGACCGTTGACCAACTCTTCTTTCTCGTTGTTAACTTCGTATCTTATAGCTTGGAAGGTTTGCTTTGCAGGATGTCCTTGTTTATTTAGTACAAAACTTGGTAAACAGGATTTGATTACATCAACTAAATCAAACGTTGAACTAATAGGTCTTTTTACTCTTCTTTCAACAATTGATTTAGCTATCCTACTAGCATTTTTGTCTTCCCCATACTCTGAGATAATTCTTCTTAACTCTTCAAATGTATAGGTATTTACGACAAAGTAAGCATCTTTTTTTTGCTCCATATTCATTCTCATATCTAGAGGAGCATCAAATCTATATGAGAACCCACGTTCTGGATTATCAAACTGTGGTGAGGAAACACCAATGTCATAAAGAATTGCATCTGCTCTAACAACACCGTTCTCTTTTAGTACATCTGGGAAGGATGAGTAGTCACCTTGAAATAAACTGAAGTTATTTCCAATGGCTGATAATCTGTTTTTTGAATAATCAAGTGCGGTTAAATCTTTATCAACAGCGTATAAATGACCTTTTTTACATATTTTTAGCATTTCAGAAGAGTGACCTCCTCTTCCTAATGTCATATCGACGCATATTGAATTCTCTTTAATATCTAGTCCTGCTAGAACTTCATTCAATAGTACAGGATTGTGGTAATTACTTTCCATACTTTAAACTATTTACCTTACTGGCAAGACTTTCATAATTTGTCTCATCTTCTTTTAATTCAGTTTCAAAAGCTTCTCTGGAAAAAATTTGTATGCGGTCGTATGATCCAACAATTACAACATCTTTGTTAATTGATGCTTTCGTTAATAAAAACTTAGGTATTGATATACGGCCTTGTTTATCAACTGTTGTTTCAAATGAGTTTGAAAAGAAAACTCTTTTAACTGCTCTTGCTTCTGGGTTAAAGTCGTCAAGCTTTGACATCTCAGTTGCTTTTACTTGATAATCATTCTCCGCGTATATGGCAATACAGTGGTCTAAATCAAATGATAAATATACAGTAGTCGAAAGTTGATTACGCATTTTTGCTGGTAATACTATACGAAGTTTATCGTCTAAAGTATGCTGAGATTGACCAACAAACATTCCACTTTCCTCCACTCTTAACCACAATATACCATTATTATACATAAGTTTCAAGTTTTTTATGTTTTTTCATAAAAAAATAAAGCAACTAATTATGTTGCTTTATTTTATTATCAAGTATTACTTGTTATTTTAGATCTTTAAGTTTTGCGAAAGGATTATTTTCTTCAATATTTCTTTCTTTTTTTCTTCTATTATACTCATCTTCGTCAATCAATTCATAAACTGATGAGTTCTTGTTATCCATTTTACTATCCTTATGATAACAAAGTGGAATAGAATCAAAATATAAAGCCAATACAATTGGTAAGAAGTCAAATTTTCCATTATTGAATTCAATATCAGAATCTTCTTCTGTAGATAATTCGATTGTTTCATTGGTGTTAAAATGATAATCATCTTCTTCAAATGAGTAATCATCAATTATTTTTGCCACACCACTAATTGATATATCCACCGAATAACCAAAATCCGATTCAAAAGAATCAATTTTGACATCTATTGTCGATACACTTTTAACGTTTGGAGTAGCAGAAAGATTTTCTGGTGACAAATCAATTTTATAAGATAAGGTACCATTAATGGATTTTCTTAGATCTTGTAAAGTAAGTTCAAACATTATCTTAAATATCCTTTATTTACAAAATAATCTTTTATTGGAATCATAATTTCTCTCATATCTGGATGACTCCGTGGAGAAGTACGTAATTCAAATATGCTTTTCCATTCAGCTATATTTGCAGTAATAATAATACTAGCTTTAAGTTTATTTGGTAAAATGCTTCTTGCTAGTTCAGGAGTCACGCCCTTATCAATCATAGCGAGATATTCTTTTTCTAAGAAAGAAAATGTTTGATCATAAAATGATTTATTATCACAATAATCAATTGGTTCAATGAATGTTAATTCATTGCCGAATTTTTCTTTTGCATAATTGCAATATCGAGTTGACTCTTGCGCAAATGAACATAAACGATGACGCACAATTTCATGAGTAACACCACGATCTGTAATCATCTTAATCGTAACGTGTTTTAATACATCATAAAATTTAGTAGATAAGATGTTTACTTCATCTTCAGTCATTAACTTTCCATCTATATCTATCTTTGAATATCCATCAAACAAAGCAATAATATCACTTGGAAGTAGACTAATTAATTTACAGATAGGTGAAACATTATTTGTGTCAAATGTTTCAAGTAATACACGTAAAGTAAAAGAAACATAAAATTTATCTTTATCACAAACTAATTTGATAAATTTGTTATTCTCTAAAATTAAGTCATTAAATAATTCGTGTGATATTTCAGCATTAAAATTATAATGTTCCACCATTGCTAAATGTCTATTATTTATAAGTCGTTTAACAAATGCTTCATTATCATTAGAGCGATCAACTTGATAACAATTATGTCCAACTAAAGCAATAAAATCGTATGGATTATCGAGTAAAATCTCTTCAAAACTTGGCTTTATATATTTCATGCGCTTTTTAACTCCACTTTCAATTTATGTGTAACATTAAGAATAATAGTGTTTAATAAACTACTGATTTCTGCATCAGTAAATGATTTATCATCTTTTTGCAAAATAATTGAGAAAGCTAAACTCCTCTTTCCATCTTTAATGAATTCATCAAAGACATCAACTCCTTTAACATATTGACCACCAGCTTTTCTTATTTCTTTAATAATAGAGTCACTCGTAATACTGATATCCAATAAATTAAAGGCAAGATCCTTACGTATAGGTTGAATAGAAGATAATGAAGAACACTTAAGTTTTGAAGAGCGTTGACTCATCAAAAATGATAAATCTAACTCTGCCAAGACATAATCCATTTTTAAAGATGGGTTAATTTCACCAAATGTAGCAACTACGTTTTTGCCTATAACCACATCAGCAGCTCTACCAGGATGGAAGGAAGAGTTGGTTGATCTAACCAAAGAATATCTTTTTTCATCTAAATTCAACATTGAAAGAATTTCAGTTACTATTCCCTTCATGTCAAAGAAATCGTATTTTTTAGTTTCTAGCATTCCACGATTCAAACTTTCTCCAACTAAGCCAATAGATAAATATGTTTTATTTCCTTGAGGTCTTTCAACAGATGATATTTCGAACATTCTCAAATTATCATTCTTTCGATCTAAATTGTACTTAATTACTTTAACCAAAGACGCTAACAAATCTGTTCTAATAACTTCATGATCATTAGTCATAGGATTCTTAATTACATATCCATTTTCATTATCAAAAACTCTTAAAAAACGATCTTCTTTTTTATTTATTAGTGTATAAGATATGATTTGATTGAAACCCAAAGATACTAATCTATCCTTTATACGTTTCACTTTTAATTGACTATCATTTCTTTCACCAACAGTTTGTGGTAAATGAGCTATAGTTTTTATGCAACGAGACGGGTCATTAAATCTAAATACTTCTTCATCAATATCACATTGTTCAACTAAATCTAAGCGATATTTTGAAGTGTAGATATAATTGTCATCAAATTTTAATCCGATTCTATTAAGTAAAGAAGTAACTTCTTTCTTCATAAAAGCTGATCCAAGTCTATGATTTAAATTATCAACAGAAAAAGCAAATTTATCTTTTAGTGGTTTTACATTATTAAATGAAGTTTTTCCGCAGTATTTTACTCCTTCGATCATCTTCATAATAATGGACATGGTTATTTCCAAACCTTCATCAACAATATAAGGATTTGTTCCTTTAATAAATAATGAAGACGAATCGGAAGATAAGCCTAATCGTTTAGAAGTATGTCTAATTGCAGCGTGATAAAAATGAGCTGCTTCAATTCCAATATGAGTAGTAGAAGAATCAATTTCAACATCTTTTAATCCCATAACACCACCAATACAGCATGGTTTTACCAAATCTTTAATAACAACATCTCCATCAATAATTTGATATTCTTTATCATCAAGAGCTTTTACCATACTATTAATTGATGATGTAACAATAAGTTTATTTCCATCAACTTTATCTAAATCATACATATGTAGAGGTTGCCCCGTAACAAGCATTGAAAAATTACCAATATCAACAATTAAATCTACCGATCTAATTCCCATAGCATTTAGATAAGCAACAAGTTTACGAGGAGACTTACCATTTTTTACATTATCTAATTCGATTAAAGTGAATAAATCACATGAATCAGTTTCAGAACAAACTTCATATTGAGTTTTGGCTGAATTAAAATCAAATCTAGGCATAGCCTTTAATGGCCTATTGAGCAAAGCTGATAACTCACGAGCGAGACCAAGAATTGATAAACAATCGGGTCTATTTGCTAAAACATTAATATCAATTACAGTATCATCAAGGTTTAAAAGTTTTAAAACATTTTTATCACCTGGACGGCACGTTGAAGGTAAAAGATGAATACCTTTGGTATCTTCTTCTGTTAAAACAGATTTATCTACTCCGAGTTCCAGTAAAGAACAACACATACCATTTGATTCTTCACCACGTATTACACCAGCTTTAATTGTTACATCAATAGCTTTTAAGTTACATCCTACAAGAGCAACAATAACATAGGCATCCAAACATACATTTGGAGCTCCACAAACTATATTAAGTACCCCTTCTTGTCCACAATCGACTTTTAAAACATGTAAATGATCAGAATCAGGATGTGGTAGACATGAAATAACATGGCCAACGCATAGTTTGTCAGCATAGGCCATTTTTTTACTACCTTCTACTTCAAAACCTGAGAATGTTAATTTATCACATAGTTCTTCAGGAGTTATGTCACTTAAATCAATGAATTCATTTAATAAATTATAACTTGCTAACATAAATTACTCCTTTCTGAATTGAGCTAAGAAAGTTGAATCATTTTGATAGAACTTTCTAATATCATCAATACCGTATTTCAACATAGCTAATCTTTCAATACCAACTCCAAAAGCAAATCCTTGATATTGAGTATCATCAAATCCGTTTAAACGCAAAACATTAGGATGAACCATACCAGCGCCTAACACTTCAATCCAACCAGTATGTTTACATAAGTCACACCCCTTACCACCACACTCGAAGCAAGAAACATCTACTTCAACACTTGGTTCTGTAAATGGAAAGTAAGATGGTCTAAAACGCACTTCTCTTTTTTCGCCAAAAATTTTCTTAATAATTAAGGTCAAAGTTTCCATTAAGTCACCTAAACTTGCATCTTTAGAAATAACTAATCCTTCAATTTGACCAAATTGATGTGAATGAGTTGCATCATCATCACGTCTATATACTTTTCCTGGACAGATAACTTTAATAGGCCCCTGACCTTTAGCATTTTGCATAACGTGAGATTGAACCGAAGATGTATGTGAACGTAATAATTTTTTATCATCAATAAAGAACGAATCTTGCATATCACGTGCAGGATGATCATGTGGTATGTTTAATAATTCAAAATTAAACATATCAGTTTCGACTTCATCTCCTTCAGCAATGGTATAGCCCATTCCTAAAAAATAATCGGATAATTCATCAACAATCAATTGAAACGGATGTGTTGAACCATTTTGAATAGAACGACCTGGAAGAGTAATGTCAATTTTTTCTTCTGCAATTTTACGTTCGATTTCCTTTTGTTCGACATCTTTTTCCTTTAAAGTGAATAGTTCAGAAAGAGCGTTTTTAGTAATATTTAGTTCTTTACCAAAATTCGCCTTCTCTTCCTTTGGTAAATCTTTTAATTTTCCCATTACTTGAGTAAGTTTGCTATTTTTACCAAATATTTTAGCTTTAATCTCAATTAATTCATTTTTAGATTTAGCATCGTTAATTAATTTTTTACATTCATTTAATATTTCATCAAATATTTCCATTATTATCACCTTCTGTATTATTGTTTTCTTCTACTTCTGAAATATTACCATCAGAGCAATTGCCACTTTGTTCTTCATCTTTTTCCTGAGAATTATTGGAATCATTACTTGAAGTATCATCACTTGAAACAGTATTTGAGTTTATATTTGCAAAGAAATTTGGAAGAATATTATCCTCTTCAGAAAAATCTTTAGAATCATTTTGTTCTTTATTATCATCGACAGGCGCACTTTGTTCAACTGCTCTTTGTGTTACATAATTTTCATTATTATCATGTGCACGAGAAGTAATAATACTTGCTGAAGATAAATCAATTTCGTTAGCAAAATCAGTTGCAATAACAGAAACCAACATTGTGTCGTTAAATTCCGGGTTAGTTTGTACTCCGAAAATTATATTTACATCACCACCAGCAACTTCACTAATATATTTAACTGCATTTTGAGCTTCGTCTAAAGTGACACCATCGCCACCAGTAATATTTACAATAGCACTTCTTGCACCTTTGATGCTTGCTTCTAATAATGGACTTGAGATTGCAGCTGTAGCAGCTTCTTCAGCTTTATTTTCACCACTACCCATTCCAAATCCAATCAAAGCTAGACCTTTTTCTTTTAAAGTATTACGAACATCAGCAAAATCAAGATTAATTAAACCAGGCAACAATATTAAATCTGTAATAGTTTTTACCGATTGAGCTAATACTCTATCTGATTCATTAAAGGCATCTTTAATCGCTCTTTTACCATTCATAAACATAAGTTTATCATTGGAAACAATAATAATAGAGTCAACATTATTCTTTAATTCTGCTATACCAGCAGAAGCACGCTTAAGTCTTGTATTTCCTTCGAAAGTAAAAGGACGTGTGACAATAGCAACTGTTAAAGCACCATTTTCTTTACACGCTTTAGCAATTACAGGGGCCGCACCAGTTCCTGTGCCACCACCTTCACCACAAGCGATAAAAACCATATCGTAATCTTTAATTATTTCTTTGATTTTATCAATTGAATCCATAGCGGCTTGTTTACCTATATCAGGAACACCACCAGCGCCAAGACCTTTTGTAACTGTTTCACCAATTACTAAACGATTAGGAGATTTTGAAGTAGCTAATGCTTGAGCATCAGTATTGAACACCCAAAAATCAATGCTTTTTAAATCATCATCTATCATTTCGTTTACAGCATTAGAGCCACCGCCACCAACACCAATTACGAGAATTTTAACAAAACTCTCAAACGCATCCAAATTTATACTCATCATGTTCTCCTTTATAATATTTCATCATCTTGATTATCAGCATCATCGATTTCATCTTTTTCAATAATTGGATTAGATAACCCTCCAACTCTAGTTAAAGTTAAATCATTTGGTCGATAAACGCTGCTTTTAACCTCATAATCATTAAAATAACTTAATGACGAAATCAAATTTTCATACGAATTACTTCTTGCACCATAATTAGTTGGAGTAAATATTAATATCTTATTCAAATATTTGCTATTTAAATATGAATCAAACCCTAATAAATTAGATCCACCACCAGATAATATAAACAAATTTTTAGTGCTTTGATTAACGGTTGAAACAAATTTATCAATAAATGATGTTATATTTGCTAACGACTCTTTGATAGTGTCACTAAGCTCGTTTAAAGTAAAATCATTTTCAGTTTTAAATATAAAAGCCGGATTCTTCGATAATCCATAAACTTCCTTATATTCATTAGCTTTATTAAAATTAATATGATATTTTTCAGCAATATGATCTGTGATATTGTCACTTCCATAATATAATACGTCGGATGAAATTAAGCGACCAGCATACGAAGCTGCAATTGTCGTTGTTCTTGAGCCAACATCAATAAATATATACTCATTAAAGGTATTATTATATTTCTTTATATATTGAAGAGAAGCATTTGCTCCATTAACAATTTTTAAGACTTCCAATCCAGCTTCCTTGATAATCGATTTCATCGTTTCTATCCAAATACTATCCATCACCTCAACATCAGCTTGCATCAATAATTGATTTGATACTTTATTTAATGGGAGTCTATTATATGTTTTTTCATCGCTTAATATGTAGCCAAATGGAACGACATCAATCACACATGAATTATCGTCTTTAATTTTATCTATTTTTTTCTTAATTATTGTCACGCAATTATTAGCATCGAACAAAGAAACATTCGATTCAGTTGTATTAGTTTCTCCTTGTTCTTGATATATTTGTAATCCAACGGAAGGAACACAAAAAACAACTTTCTTAATTTGTAATTTTAAAGTGGAAGAAGCAGATGAAATTAGTTCTTTAATGGCAATAACCATCTCATCTCTATCTTCAATTAACCCTTTAACTGATTTAGCTCTAGTTGATTCTAAAGCATGAAGGACATACACATTATTATTAAACATGTATCCAACTAAAAATTTAACACCACTTGATGTAATTTCTAAGCAACCTATTGGCTCATCCATACTTTATTTCCTTTCACATACTTATACTTATTTATTCTACCATTATTTAATAGCAATATACATATTCAAAAATAAATTTTATTATTAATAATCAACATCTTTTTTTTCGACGAATTTAGAAACAATAAAATCACAATTATGCTGGTTTTTATAGATTGATTCTTTTAAAGTTCCAACAAAATATATCATTTGTTCATTTGGTAGCAAATCAAATGATTTATCATAAGAAAAAAATACATATCTACTATTATTATTAATAAATGAAATCAAATGAGAATCATTTTTACAAGAATTTACGATATCTTTTTTTGATACAAATACAGCGAGATGAGGATATTCAAATTGAGTACCAAAAGGGCCAAATGAATCGATTATTTTAATAGTTTCAAAATTAATATCGTTTTCATTAATAACAAGGTACTTTTCATTGTCTTTATTAACTGAAAAATTTGAAAAATAATCATTAAGTCCTTTTCTTAATTCTTCATAGTTTTCTTTTTTTATCGTAAGACCACAAGCGTTTTGATGTCCACCTGAAGAAATTAAGTACTTTGAAACATGTGCTAATGAATCGATTAGATTATATTCTTTAGTACTTCTAAAAGAACCAACTAAAACATTTGGATCTTTACTACTTTCAGTAAGTAATAAAACAGGTTTTTTCAAAGAACTTAATAATGAATTAATAACGCCACCAATTAATCCTTCTTCAATATTATGAATAATATCTATATATACAGGTGAATTTATATCATTTTGATAATCAACTAAGCCACGTAATTCCTTAAGTCTATTTTTCTTTTTATCATCATTTTCAGAAATAAACTTAAATAAACTAGTGATTTCTTCACTAGAAGAAGAAACTAAATAACTAACAACTTTGTTTGTTTCTAAACCTTTTTTATAACGACCAATTCCATTAAGTGGAGCAATAATATCAAAGGAAATATCAATGTAGGATATTTTATCAATATCGTTGTTATTTCTATCTTCCAAAAGCTTATATTGTAAATATTTATTTTTCCTTATTCTATTTATTGCAATATTAACCAAAGCTAAATTTGCATTTACCATTGGCATCATATCGGATAATACTGCAATCCCTGCCAAGGAAAGTAAATAATCATCATAGTAGCCAAGAAGTCCATATGATACCAGCAACGAAAGAAATGCAGCAGAAATATTGTAATCAACATAATGACAATAAGATTGATGAACAATGTAATTTGCATTAGGAATATCGCCAAGTATTTCATGATGATCTATTACAAAAACATCTATTCCGTTATCTCGTGCATAGCTTATTTCATCACTAGCATTAACGCCATTATCAACAGTAATAATTAAATCATATTTTTTATCGATGAATTGATCAATTCGATTCTGTGTAATTCCGTATCCTTCAACATATCTTGATGGAATAAAATATCCTGCATCAATATTAAGTTTTTTTAATGTAAGCAAAATAATCGATGTTGAAGTAATTCCATCCACATCATAATCGCCATAAATAACAATTTTCTTCTTATTAATTATAGCAGATTTAAGGTATTCTATTTTTTCGCTAAAATTATCCATAAAGACAAAAGGATTAGGAATATCTCCCAATCCATTTGTGTTTTGTCTTTTAATGAATTCTTCTTCGCTCAAATTATAGTAATGAAGTAATTGTTCGAAGATCTTATTCATATTAGTCGTTTATTCCTGGAACAATAGTTTCACGAGGTTCATTTTTCTCTTGTTCTTCTAAAGCTAATCTTCTATTTCTCGCACTTTGCGAAAGTTTTGAGACATCAACTTTATGTGAGAATTTAATGTTAGTTTTGAAGAAATAATACATATTTGGTGAAATAAATAATGAGGAAAGTAATCCAAGGATTAAAGAAAGAATAACACCAACGCATAAAGTAATTGCATTAACTCCAACAAAAGCACTAAAGACAATCATAACTATAATTGTAGCAATAGCAGTATAAAGTGTAGGAACAATTGAGAAATTAATTGATTGATTGAGAATTTCCAATCTTTGTTCTGATGTTAAGATACGAAGCTTTGTGTCTTTAATTAATTCTTTATTTCTAGCAAATATTGTTAAATATAAGATATTAATAATCATTAATCCAATTAATATTGAGAATAATGAGGTTGAATTAACTGGTAATCTAGTTATAGCAAGTAACGCAACTGTAAGAACAGTAGGTATGGTTGAAGTAATAATGCTAGATAAAGCAACACTAATACCATATCTAAGTAAATAATATGTTGCAGCAAAGATTATTGTTAAGCCTAAAATCAAGAACATCGAATTTGAATTATGAACCGATTCACCTGTTTTTGAAACACTACTTGTAACTTTTGTTTCTGCAGAATAACCAGCAGACCAATCAAACCCTTCAACAATAGATCTAAAGGCACCAAATTCATCATCAGTTAATAATCTATTGGTTTCTAAAGATACATATGAAGTATAGGTATCAACGTAGTTTTCATCAACAGTTTCAACACGATTGAATGTGGTTGAAACAACTATATCGTTTAATTTGCTTAATGTTGTATCAGCAGTTTGAATTGCATCGATGAATTCAGTAGCATCAACAACTGTATTGTCATCAGAAATTGATCTTAGTGTTGTAAATTTTGCGTCTAGACGATATGTTTGACCATAATCACCAGAGTTATTAAATATATTTGAGACCCCAGACGATAATGAAATTGCAAGCACAGATATTGCACAAATGCCTATTGAAGCAGCTAATGAAATAAATGATATGTTGCGATTCTTCTTAGCATTATTGTTATTTATATAATTGTCTTTCTTTAATTTAACAATTAAACCTTTATTGTCTAATCTAAGACCAAAAGTTCTATTTCCTTTATTAAAGAATGGGGCGGTTGTTAACCAATACATCATCCACTTTGAGAAATAATTTACGATCAAGAAAGTTGTTAATGAACCAATAAGAGCAACACCAGCAAATGTTCTAATCATTCCTTTTCCAAGTAAGAAAGCAAATAAACTTGTAAAGAAAATAATGACACAAGAGTCTAAGGTAACAGCAAACGATTTTCTATAACCTTCTGAATTAGCTTTATTAATTGTTCTGCCCTTGGATAATTCAGCTTTAATTCTTTCAAAATAGTTAAATTGTATAAATGAAGCCAAGCCGACAGTTAATACCATAGCAGAAATAGAAATAGGGGTAAACTCAAATCCTAAGAAAGAGAATATCATTGCTTGAATCAAACTTCCAAATAGAATACTTACCGATGAAACAAGTCCAGAGAAGCCATATAATAATGAAAGTCCAACAAACAACAATGCAATTCCAGCACAGAAACCAACAATAGATAATGTTAAGGCATTTGTTGGATAAGAAGCTTTAATATAATTATCGTATAAAAATTCAATATCAAAACCATAATCAGTGGCATTTCTTGCATTAACATAGGAACGAGCAGATGAGATAGTAAATTCATTACCAGCTTCATCTTTTGAAATATTGATAATTTCATTTGTAGAATCATAATCATCAACAGATAATGTAGCAATAATTTTAGCTTTTACATCTTCACGCCCATTTTCTTTACCAAATGCAGTGTCATATGTATCTTCATCGGTTTTGTTTTCCCAAACATATAATGTTTTTTTAACATCTTCACTTTCAGCTTCAGCTGCTTTATTTTTTAACTCATCGAATACTGTTGTAGAACCAACAACAAAAGCAGGAAGTGGAGAAACACCATTGTAATTAAGTTGCATTATATCTTTATCAAAATCAAAAAAATCACTTCCCTTAACAACGTAATCAGTTGCAGTAGAAATTGATAATGAAGTATTACCGGTATTACTTTTTAATATACGAACAATATTGTTATATTCAGATGTAGTATTAGTAGAAACTGATACACGAACTTCGAAAGAAGGATTGGAATCTTCAGACTTAACTACTTCGACACGACTATTATTCGCACCGGCTAAATCTAAGCGTCCCATAATTTTATCGGAAATATAAGATGAAGTTAAATTAATTCCACCTTCTCTTTCAGTCAATTGAAAGACTACTTCTCTACCTCCACTATATTCTAATGAAGTATTAAATCCATTTATTACCGCTTGAGAGTTAAATAATACTACAACAAGAAGTGAACAAACCATACATATAAAGGCCCAAAATCTTCGCATATATTCCCTTTCTACATCCAACAACATTATTTGCCAGAAAATTGTAAATTAATTACAAAATTACACGCTTATAACTTTACCATTAAAATGAACATAATTCAAGATTTATATATGATTTATATATATTAATATATATAATAAATAAAAATAAATCTTTAGTAATATTTTGTATCATTTCCTGAGTATTTTTCCAACATTTTCAAATGTTCATAAGCTTTTTTGGTTGGTATTCTTCCTCGGCTCGTGCGATTTAATAAGCCAATTTTTACAAGATATGGCTCATATACATCCTCTAAATTTAGTGGATCTTCCCCGATAGCAATTGCAATATTTGTTAATCCAGTTGGTTTTCCATTATATCTATCAATTAATATTAATAAATATTTTCTGTCGACATCATCAAGACCTAATTCATCAATCTTTAATGAATTTAATGCTTCTAAAGCTGATTCTTTATCAATTGAAGAAAGCCCATTAAAAGTCGCAAAATCACGAACTCTACGATATAATTTATTCGCAATTCTAGGAGTTCCACGAGATCTTAAGGCAATTTCATATCCAGCTTCATCAGTAAGTGGAAAATTAAAAACTCTAGAAGTACGCATAATAATTGTCATTAATTCATCGATAGAATAGTATTCAAAATGACCAGAGATGCCAAACCGTTCACGAAGTGGCAATGATAAACTGCCAGCTTTTGTAGTAGCACCAATTAAAGTGAATGGAGGTAAAGGTATATTGATATTTCTTGCTTCACTATCCTTGCCCACAGTTATAGATAAATTAAAATCTTCCATAGCCCCATATAGTAATTCTTCAATAACAGCAGGAATTCGATGAATTTCATCAATAAAAAGAATATCTCCAGGTTGAAGAGATGAAAGTATTGCTGCTAAATCTCCAGTTCTTTCTAAATTTGGTCCGGTAACAAGTTTTATATTTGCATTCATTTCATGAGCAATTATATATGCGAGAGTTGTCTTACCTAATCCCGGCGGTCCATAAAGTAAAATATGATCAAGGGGCTCATTTCTTAGTAACGCCGCTTTAATATAGATATTAAACTCTTTTTTTATTGAACATTGACCAATATATTCATTTAAAGTTATCGGTCGTAAAGAAATATCTATATCATCATTTTTGTCTTCTAATTCATGTATTATATCCAACATTTTTATTTACCACTAGAAAGAAGAGACAAAGCTCTCTTAATATATTCTTCGCAAGATAAACCACGTTCCTGAATTTTCTCAAGAACTGAATTAATTTCATTAGTTTTAAAGCCAAAAGATCTCAACCCATCAACCGCATCATCTAATGCTTTATCACCTGTTTTAGCATCATTTTTCAGTAATTTGCCACGCAAATCAAGAATAATTTGTGTTGCAGCTTTATTTCCAATACCATTGAGTTTCTTAAGATAAATAATATCATTTCTATCAATTGCATCTATAAGTAAAGAAGGCGTGGTCGAACCCAAAGCAGAAATTGCAGTTTTTGGTCCAACGCCTTTTACCGATACTAATTTGTTGAATAGCATCTTCTCTTCAAACGATTTAAATCCAACTAAAAATTGCTCATCTTCTCTTACATAAAAAGAAGTGTAAACAAGCATCATATCGCCAATAATATATTCTTCCGGATGAGAGACAAACACTTCATAACCAACACCATTACATTCAATAACAATGCTGTTCTTTTGATGTAAGACAATAGTTCCTCTTAAATAAAAATACATATGTATCTCCCACTATAGTGATAAAATCAATATCACTAATAAAACAATTATTAAGATAGCAGCAATTAAAACGCTATATATGATTTTGTTGAATTTTGTTTTCATAATAACCTCTCAAAGCTCTAAGTAAATTATAACTTATTTTTGCCAATGTATAAAGATAAATAACCATATTGCTAAAACAAGAGACTAAAAAGAAAATAACATGATATAATTTATATATTAGTGGAGATTATTATTATGAAAATATTGTTATATTTAGAAAATAGAAAAGGACTATCTAATTCAGGAATTGGTCGTGCTTTATCTCATCAGATGAAAGCTTTAGAATCACAAGGAATCGAATATACACTAGACCCAAGTGACACGTATGATTTAGCTCATATAAACTCTAATGCTCAAAAAAGCTATTCACTTTTAAAGAAATGTAAAAGGAACAACATCCCTGTAATTGCACATGGACATTCCACTCATGAAGATTTTAAAGAATCCTTTAGATGTTGGCAATTAATGGCTCCGTTTTACAACCATATGATGAATAGAATGTACACTAAAGCAGATTTGATTATCACTCCAACTGAATATTCTAAGAAACTAATTGAAAATTACAAAAATGTCAATTGTCCTGTTGAAGCTGTTTCAAATGGGATTGTTCTTTCTTTATATGAAAAAAATGAAGAAAATATCAAAAATTTTGAGAATATGTTCAATATAGAGAAAAACGATAAAGTCATTATCGGCGTAGGATTTTATTTTAAAAGAAAAGGAATTGATGACTTTATGGAAATTGCTCGTCATCATAGAGACGTCAAATTTATATGGTTTGGTTATCTAAATAAATTATTGACAACATCTTATTGTTTAAAAGTTATAAAAAACAAACCAGATAATGTAATATTACCCGGATATATTAAAGGCGATATCATGAATGGTGCTTTGCACCGTGCATCTGCAATGCTCTTTCCAACTAGAGAAGAAACAGAAGGAATCGTAGTATTAGAAGCGTTTGCATCTCATCTTCCACTAATTACAAGAGATATCGGAGTGTATCAGGATTGGCTAACTAAAGATAACTCCTATAAATGTAGATCAATTGATGACTTCGATAAAGCTGTTGATAACATCTTTACAAAAGATCAAACATCATTGACTTCCAACGCCTATAAAGTTGCTGAGGAAAGATCAATTGAAAAAGTCGGTGAAAGATTAAAACAAATTTACTCTTCACTTTTATCTAAATAAGCATAATAAAAGTCGCAATTATGTATTTAACCCCTTTAATTTTTCCGATTGCTCGGTCCAATTATTGGGGTTAAGCACACTAAGCGACTTTTTTAATTGAAATATTCGAATTCGAAGTCACATAGTTCAATCAAAGAACCATCACGCGCTCCTAATTTTCTAAGTTCAGCATCAACACCAATATCATTTAAATATGATAACAACTTCATCATGCCTTCATCGGTCGTAATATTGATAAGTTTAAATGTCTTTTCAACTCTTTCACCAACAATTTTATAATGATTGTTTCCTAATTTCATGATCTTGAAAATCGGACCAACAAGTTTTTTCGCGTCATATGTAGCTTCAAGAGTATTATCCATCTTGTACAAGACAAATTTTGGAGTGGTTTGGACCAATTCATATGCCTCTCTAATGAGTGGCTTTAAGCCTTTCTTTTCTAAAGTAGATATTTCGAATGTTTTGTATTTATCGCCATATTCTTTTTCTAATTTATTCTTAAATAATTCAGCTTTTTCTTTAGAACCTTGGCAATCCATTTTATTAATCGCAATAAGCATTGGACGTTTCAATAAGTCCATATTATATGATTCTAGTTCAGAATTAATTTTCTTAAACGATTCAAAAGGATCGTTCTCTTCGCTAGATATATCAACGACATGAATAATTACACGACAGCGTTCAATATGACGTAAAAAGGTTAAGCCTAATCCTTTTCCTAAATGGGCTCCTTCAATAATTCCCGGTAAATCAGCACAAACAAATGTTTGATCATCACTTAAATAAACCACACCAATATTTGGTGTAATTGTTGTAAATGAATAAGCAGCAATTTCAGGTTTAGCACGAGATATAACAGATAAAAGAGTTGATTTTCCAACACTTGGTAAACCAACTAAACCGACATCAGCTAAAAGCTTAAGTTCAAGATATAAGTCTTTCTTTTCACCTGGAGTACCATTTTCAGCTGTTCGAGGAGTCCTATTAGTCGAACTCACAAAACAAGCATTTCCTCGGCCCCCACGTCCACCTTTACAAATCAAAAAAGTTTCTTGATCTTCAGATAAATCAGCAATTACTTCACCGCTAAGCGTTGTTATTACAGTACCACATGGAACATCTAGATATATATCCTTGGCATCACGTCCATACATTAATTTAGCATGTCCTTTATCGCCATCTTCCGCTTTTACTTTAATAGCATGTTTATATTGTGAAAGAGAATTAATACCTTTTTTCGCACGGAAATATATACTACCACCGCGTCCACCATTTCCGCCGTTAGGCCCACCATGTTCTATAAATTTTTCATGTCTAAAAGAAATGGAGCCATCGCCACCTTTTCCTGCAACAAGATAAATCTTAGCTTTATCAATCCACATATCATTCACCTCTTACGATTACATCGCTTTCACAATACATACTAACTATACAACAAAAAAGGCCCTAAATAAATGAGGGCCTATTTAATAATTTTATTACTTTGAAGCAACTGGATAAACTGAAACCTTAGTTTTGTTTTTTCCAAGTCTTTCAAACTTAACAACACCATCAATGAGAGCAAATAAAGTGTCATCTTTACCAATACCAGTATTGGTACCTGGATGGACTTTTGTTCCTCTTTGACGATAAATTATAGATCCTGCATGGCAAACTTGACCATCGGATAATTTGGCACCTAAACGCTTTGATTCGGAATCACGGCCGTTCTTTGTAGAACCAACACCCTTCTTAGAAGCGAAGAGTTGAATATCTAATTCAAAATTCATAAATACACCTCTTTTCTCAATTGAATTTAATTTTTAAATTTTTCGGATAGTAATTAGATAAATAAATCAACTGATTTAATAAAACCTCCAACACAATATTATCATGCTCCGATGTTTCATTAATTGCTGATATCAACCCATTACCTTTTTCATATTTAAAGTCAAAGTTATCTTTTTCTTCTAGAGCATTGATGCTACCAGAGAAACATGTACTTGCACCGGCACAAACAAGATCTTCACCTTCATTTGCACTATTTGCATGTCCTTTAAGTTCAATCGATTTTATTTTCGAATTAACTTTAATAACATTTACTTTAATCATAAATAATTAGCAAGCAATATTTTCAATAGTAACTTTTGTGTAAGGTTGTCTGTGACCTTGTAAACGACGGTAGTTAGCTTTTGATTTGTACTTGAATACTAATACTTTAGCTTCTTTACCTTGTTTAGCAACTTTACCTGTGACCTTAGCACCTTTGATGAATGGTGTACCTACTGTGGCGTTATCACCATCAACGAATAATACCTTGTCGAAAACAACTACGTCGCCTTCTTTAGCATCTAATTTTTCAACAAAAATAGATTGACCAACTTCGACGCGAACTTGTTTACCACCAGTTTCAATAACTGCAAACATTTTCTTTCCTCCTATTAAACACTTAATGACTCGCTAATGACGGTCTAATTAATAAATAATTAAGTTAAAATTTACCGTTTATATGCGGTTGTAAGCCCAGTGGAGGCTACAACTTTATTAAGTTTACACTAAAAGCTACTTTTAGTCAATATTTTTTATGTCTACAAACGTGTGATTTAGAAATGAACAGGAATGTTTTTTCCAGGGTTAATTATTTGATCAATCTTTGTAATTGCGACAACAGCTTCACCTAATCCACATGTAATATTTTTAACTTTTCCGTCGTAGTTAATAACATTTCCAATGGCAAAAACATTTTCCATAGAAGTTTGATATGATGAATATACGATTATATTAGTCCCCTTCTTTTCAACAGGAAATACATTTGGGGAAGGTATCATTCCATAATTTACTAATAAATAATCTACATCTATCGCCACAACTTCATTATTTTCAGTATTTTTTATTTCTAGTTTACTTAAAATATTTCCATTTCCAATTAAATTTTCTGGAACATAAGGAGTGTAAATATGAGTTTTAGTCGCCTTCATTTTATCAACGGAAGATGATTGTGCTCTAAATTCATTACGTCTATGAACAATAGAAATTTCTTTAGCATCTGGTTCAAGCATTATTGTCCAATCTAACGCTGAATCACCACCACCTAAAACAACAATATTCTTCCCCTTAAATAAAGATTTATCTTTAATTGAATAAACAATATTTGTAAAATTATCTTCGTTTGATAAACCAGTTTTACGAGGGGAAAAGTTACCCATTCCAACAGTGATCAATATTGTTTTAGTTTCATATTTCCCTTTGTTTGTTACTAAAACATAATGTTCATCTTCTTTATAAAAATTTTGAACTACTTCACTTTTTTTCAACTCAAGTTTATTGCTTTTTGAATTATATTGATCATAAAGTTTTTCAACAAATCCGCTTGCAGTAATTGAATCATATCCAGGAAGATCAACAATATCTTTTTCAGGATAAAGAGATGTTAATTGTCCACCAATATCCTCTTGAGATTCAATAATCATTCCAACCAAATTATGAAGCGAAGCCAAAGTTGCTGCATAAAGTCCTATTGGACCAGCGCCGATAATAATAATATCATTCATAAAATACCTCGTTCTCAGCATCTACCGAGTTCTTTCTTTACTATATTTTAGCATACAAAAAAAATCTATCAAATTATACTGTATTCAGATATTACATCTTCATTACAAACTTTAACTTCAACTAATTTTCCTAACAAATTTTCTTTTGATAAAATAGTAAGATCAATGTAGTTCTCACTATATCCTCTAAAAGCTCTACTTCCATTAATTTGTGATAATTCCTCTTCAATTAATACTTGAACGTTTTGGCCAATATAATGCGACTTAAATTCCCTGCCAAGTTCATGTCCTAACTCGTTTAAAATCATCACTCTTTTTTTAGCACACATTCTTGAAACTTGATTTTTCATTTTTGCTGCAGCAGTAAATGGTCGAGCAGAATATGGGAATACATGAACACGCATGAATCCTACTTTTTTGACAAATTCACAAGTTGAATTAAATTCTTCATCTGTTTCACTTGGAAAGCCAACTATTACATCGGTTGATAAGGCTAAATGCGAAATCTCTTCTTTTAATTTTAGCGTTAGATCATAAAAACTATTTAAATCGTATTTACGTCCCATCAATTCTAAAATATGCTCATTACCGGATTGTAATGGAATATGAAGATGTGGAACTAAGCGATGATTATTCTTATATATTGCTATTATTTTATCGTTGATTTGAGAAGCCTCTAAAGAAGAAATACGCAGCCTAAATGTTGAAGGTTCAACTTTTAGAATATCTTCAATTAGTTCAGCTAAATGATAATTCTCACCATTTTCGTAACTCCCCATATCTACTCCAGAAAGAACAATTTCTCTATATCCGTTCGAAGCTAATCTAGATATTTCATCTAAAATATCCTGTTTATTACGAGAGCATGATTTTCCACGAGTTAAAGGAATTACACAATAAGAGCAGAAATTATCACAACCATCTTGAATTTTTACGAAAGCTCTAATTTCAGAGCCAAAACGATCTATATTTAAATTTTCATAAATTGATTGGCGAAGGTTGGTTTTAACATTGATTGTTCGTTCACCATTAAGGTAATAGTTATTAATGTAATCAACAAATTTATCCTTATACCTATTTCCAATAATTACTTTTACACAATCTATTTCGGCAATTTCTTCTGGATGAAGTTGAGAAAAGCAACCAAAGCAAGCACAAATCTTGTTTGGATAATTATTAGCTATACTCCTAATTTTTGTTAAGCATTTCTTTTCGGAGACACGCGTAACTGAACAAGTATTAAATATAACTAAATCAGCTTTATCAATAGACTTGGCAACTACATATCCACCTTGAATTAGTTCTTCTTTTATAGCTTCTGTTTCATATGTATTGACTTTACAACCAAACGTAATAATTAAAAAACTTTTCATTTATTCTTCTCTCTTCTATTTATCGACTTAATAATAAAATCATATGTTTTACGCGAAATAAAGCCGAAATTATTCAAGCAATCAACAAAACCGTCTCTGTTATTTTCGAAGTAAAATTTCATCAATACAGATAATTTATCAAACAAGTGCTCTTTTTTCTTGTCAATCATTGAGTTTTCAAATATTGGAATATCTTGATCCAAGCATCCTTGATCGTCTATAACGTATATAGTTTCTAATTCAATATCGTAAAAAGCTGTTAAATTCTCATACTCAGAAAACTTTATCAGTTTTGTAAAAGGTGAATCAAATAATTTTATGCCGTAATAATCAAAAGGATTAATTGTTTGCATTTCGAAATCATCTTTTAAAGTGATATAAGGTAATTTAATTAAAGATGTTAGTTTTGTGTCATAATGTTCACAATACATTTCTTGAAAAAAAGGAACGTATATTTCAATATTATTAAACTTAAATGATGGAAGTCGATTATGAATAACATCATAAGTTGATTTTTTTAATAAATCACTTTCGTTATATAATTGTGAATCTGTTTCAATCTTATTTTTATTATTTAGTGCTTCTAATATAACAACGGACTTAATTAAACTAAATGAGTCTTTAATTAGATTATATTTTTGTAGCCATGGATAAAAAACATATATTTGATTATATAAATCATAATATTTTTTGTAACTAGAATTTGTAATCCTAATCGTTTTATCATTTTTCCATCTAAGGTAATCAAACAATTTAAATTTTGACATTTAATCTCTTTCTCCTAAATAACCAACAACACTTAACATGTACAAAGCAGCAGTTTCAGCACGTAATATCCTTTTACCTAAAGATATGGAGATAAATCCACGCTTAATTAAGTCTTCTACTTCAGATCTATCAAATCCACCCTCAGGACCAAAACAACAAATCACAGAAGATTTATCATTTAACTTTAAATTAGGAATATGAATGCCGTCTATTGCTTCGTCTTCATACGCAATAAATTTATATGAAGCATCTATAACTTTTAATTCATCAAGTGAACACAAATCATGAAGAATTACATTGCTATTTCTATTTGATTGCAAAATAGCTTCATTAATTATTTTATTATATCGGTCTTTTCTTTTCAAAAAATCACTATTGTCTATTCTTTTAATTACCCTTTTCGATAAAAAAGGATAAATTTCTTTTACACCTAATTCGGTAGCTTTTTGTAAAACAAACTCAAATTTTTCACCTTTTAATAATGGACAAAATAAAATTAAATTAAAATCTAATTCACGATTTATTTCATTTTTGCCAATATTTTGAATGGTCAAAGGATTAATTGAAGATACTACAGCATCATATACTCCTTCGGATGTTAAAATTTCAACGTTTTCTCCCACGTTTAAACGAATAACACGGGCATGTTTTATTGTTTCATCCGACAAAATAATACGATTGTTTTTATCTATTGTTCCTTTTAATCTTCTCATAATTTTCTATCCTCAAATAAGTATAACATGGTTTTTATTTACAATTAATCTTTTTAAAGACTAATAAATTAATTCCATCAAAAAAGCTGGAAGCAATCTAAGAACTGTAACCAGCTAAATTTGCTTAATTAAGCAAGAATCATGTGCTTAAATAATAAGCACCAAACAACATCTACCCAACCAAAGACAAGACCAAATAATGTAACGAGAATAGCAATAACAAGTTTTAATATGTTATTTTTGCTTTTTAAAGCATCATCCCATCTTACAAGTACTTCAGTAACCCAGTTTACGAACGGGATTAAAAGAAGAATAATTTGAAGTAATCTTGATTGTTTTCTAAACCATTTTGCCATATTAATTTTCCTTTCGATTACTTATATTTTTATACTTTTATTATCAAAAGTCAATTGATATAAGAAAATATATAATAATAAAATAATCAATTATA
Organism: Bacillota bacterium; assembly: GCA_023398335.1. Classification (GTDB taxonomy): domain Bacteria; phylum Bacillota_I; class Bacilli_A; order RFN20; family CAG-288; genus HGM10890. Next base: position 34,389 of record JAEWSJ010000009.1, on the reverse strand, counting down.
GACTTGCTTTAAAGTTAGTCCACATTTGATACACCGCATCGGTTTGCGTGCCAAAATCTCTCATAATTGCACATCTTGCAATTGTATTTGCATCTGGATATTGAGCATCAAATTGACGCCCTCTTTCTTCAACGGTAATTAATGGCTCAACACCTTCATCAAGAGTACTGGCGAAGAAATAAGATAAGTCCACTGTATCAAACGATGAATAATCTTCACTATTTTCATCAGCCGCATACCATTCATTTACTAAATCCCAAATATCTTGACCTGCAATTGCCGAAGTATAACCAGTATAGTCCATGTTTCTTGCAGCAACAGAAGGTCTAGAAAGATAATCTACAAACATACTAGCTATATCAACTTGGGCTCCCTTTGGCATACACCAGCCATCGAACCAAATGTTAGATCCTTCTTTCGGAATAGAATAATTAAGATAAGTTTTTGCTTCTTCTGCTTGATTCATTGAATATACAGAATCTCCTGACCATGCAAGGTTAGCATAAATTTTTCCTGTAACAATATCATTTTTACCATCATCAACTTCAAGTCCATATATATTATTTTTTAAACTATTCAAGGCATTTTGACACTTTGTCAAAGTTTCATTATCACATCTATTGAATATTTCATTAAGCACTTCATTATAATATTCGCTTGTAATTTCACCTTTAGAAAATTTATCAGCATATTTATCTAATTCATCTTTATATACATGCATTACCGCAGTAAAATAAGAATCTCTTACTGAATCTTTAATCGTTATTTTGCCTTTAAGAGCTGAATCCCACTGAGCTTCCCATGTATTAATAACATCTTCTTCTACATAAGAAGGATTATAAGTGAACCCCATAGTTCCCCACATATAAGGAATCGCATAATCTGTGAAATTGTTTTGCTTAAATAATTCTTTGATGTATGGTGAGGCAAATTCATTGTAATTAGGCAAGGAAGAATATTCGTTATTAGAAGCATCATACTCAAATTTTTCCAATAAATTCTCTTTCGCCATTTTTTGAATCATGTAGTCAGATGGACAAATTAAATCTGCTTTAATACGACCAATTTTTATTTGGTTGTACATGATTTCAACAGTGGAAAAAGACTGATATTTAACTTTAATTGTACGTCCAATTTTATTGAAATAATAATCTTCAAAATCTTCTACAACAGACTTAATTTCTTTGCCGTTTTCATCAACAAGGCGATAACCATTCTCATCAATTCCAACATCAATATAATCTTCCCAGTTATATACTGTTAAGACATCATCAGTAAAAACACCACAAGAAGTATTAGCGAATAATGAAAGCATCATTATTCCACATAATGATATTTTTTTAGCGTTCATTAGATACTACCTCCTTTAATGCTAGCTTTAGATGTTTTATTAACTTTAAAATTGTAAATAATCATAACAATTAATACACCAACAAAAATTAATGTTGTTAAAGCTCTTAGTTGAATCGGCAATCCAGTTTTCTTAGTTGCAGCTTCAACATAAGTAGAAATTGTGTCGAATCCAGTTGATGGTTTAGTAAATGCTGTAATAATAAAGTCATCTAATGATAAAGTTATAGAAAGCATGAATCCAGATACTATTCCTGGGAATATTTCAGGTATTACAACCTTAAATAAAGCTTCTCTTTGAGTTGCTCCCAAATCTAGTGCTGCTTCATATAAATTAGGGTCCATTTGTTTTAATTTCGGTTGAATAGACAATACTACGAATGGCAAAGATAAAACAATATGACCAATAAGTAATGTAAAAAATGAAAACTCAAAATTGCAAAAAACAAATAATATTGTTAAAGACAACGCAATGACAATTTCAGCATTAACAACAGGGATTTGGGTGATAAAATCCAATGTGTTTCTAATTCTTTTTCTTGAATAAAACATACCAATAGCACCCATGATTCCAAGTATTGTTGAAATTAACGCAGAACAGAACGCCACTAGAATTGTGTTTCCAACTGCTTGCCATATTTCTTGCGATTTAACATTATTTGAAGCAAAAAGACGAATATACGACTCAAATGAGAAGCCAGTCCAACTGCCGATAACGTTTGAATCAGTAAGTGAAAACACCATTAAATACAATATTGGAGCGTACATCAAAAGTAACATCAGATAGATAAAACACTTGCACAATATTTTAGTGATTACTTTCTTTTTATTTTTATATATAACAGTATTTATAGAAGGCTCAATTTCTTTTTTAATTTCGTTTACCATAGTGACCCCCTAACTGAATCGTCTTTCTTAGTATTTTTTGTCAATATAAGAGTTAAGCCAATCATAAACAACATAATAAGTGCTAAAACAGAGCCAACGTTATAATTAGCTAAATCAAATTTAAGAGCAATTAAATTACCTATAAGGGTAGTTTTTCCACCACCTAGTTTATCAGCAATTACATAACTAGACATTGTTGGCATGAATGTCATCAATGTTGCAGATATAACTCCAGGCATACTCATAGGAAGAATTGACTTAAAGAATGTTTGTACATGATTAGCACCTAAATCATAAGATGCTTCGATTTGTGCTTTATCTAATTTTAACATTGTTGAATAAAGTGGAAGAATTGCAAAAGGTAAATAATTATATACCATACCGATAATTGTGGCCAGTAATGGATGATTAGCACTTGATATATCCAAGAAAGATAATAAATCTCGTGTTGCAATAGTTCTTATAACAAAGTTAATCCACATTGGTAAAATAAATAAATAAACCAATACTTTATTTTTGTTCAATTTACTATTTGAAAGAATAAAAGCAATTGGGTAAGCAATAAGTAAACAAAATACGGTATTAAGCGATCCCACTAATATACTAATTCCTATAACTTGAAAATTAGAGCTTTCGGAAAAAACATTGACAAAATTATCAAAAGTAAAATTTCCAACAGCATCTGTAAAAGCGTAATAAACAATTAACAACAACGGGAAAATAATAAACAAAAGCATGAATAAACCATAAGGAAGACAAAGATCTTTTCTCGTAAATCTAAATCTCATCAATTTATGTTGTTTATGGTTAAGAGAATTAGAATTTGCTGTCATGTTTTTTATCCCCTAACTTCAATTTCATATGAATATTTTCTTTTTTAATTGTAATAGAAACTTCATCGTTTTCATTCCATAAATCTGGAGTATCTAATATAAAGTCATCCTCATCTTCCGTACGTACCATAACTTGATAGTGATCGCCTAGATATATCATAGAGAATATTTTCCCTACAATTTGTCCATCTTCGCTGTTATTGTCATTAATGTCAATCTCATCAAAGCCAACTTCAACTAATACTTCTTTATCTTCGACATCCACTTTTTCATTTTTCGAATCAACTAATACTCCATCTTCGTCAAAATGACATGTTGGAAACAAAGATAAAATATTGCAATCAAAGACTCCACCAGCAAATTCTACTTTATAGTCAGAAGTTAAAAAACCATCATAAAAATTAGATGTGTATGGTTTCTTCATGATTTGAATATTATTTGGTTCTATCGATATTCCAACTTTAATCTTTTCATCAAGATCTTTTGTAGATTGAGCTAACAATTCGCTCTTTCCTACCATAATAGTATATTGATAATGCATTCCTTTAAATATTTTGTTTACTACAATACCAGTAACAATTCCCTCGCCTGATTCCGATAAGATAACGTCTTCAGGTCTAACAACAACATCAACTTTTTCATTAGGAGCAAATTTATCGACACACGGAAATAACTTATTCAAAAATCTAACTTTTGGTCCTGGAAACATTGTTCCGGTGTAAATATTAGATTCACCAATAAAATCTGCAACAAATGCATTAGTAGGCTCATCGTAAATACCTTTAGGTGTACCAACTTGTTGAATTTCTCCATCATTAATAACAACAATGGTATCTGACATTGTTAAGGCTTCTTCTTGATCATGAGTGACATAGATAAAAGTTATGCCTAATTTTTTATGCATTTCTTTTAATTCTAGTTGCATTTCTTTTCTCATTTTTAAATCTAAGGCGCCTAAAGGTTCATCAAGCAAAAGAATCTCTGGCTCATTAACAATTGCTCTAGCAATAGCAATTCTCTGTTGTTGTCCACCAGACAAAGTAGATATATCTCTTTTTTCAAAACCCTCTAAGTCAACAATCTTTAAAGCGTTTTTTACTTTTTCTTCAATAGCTTGCTTTGTAAGATGCTTCATTATTATCTTTGTATTGCCTCTTGAATCTTTAACTTCAACAGGAATCTTTTTTAGTTTTAAACCAAAGGCAATATTATTATAAATATTTAAATGAGCAAATAAGGCGTACTTTTGGAAAACTGTATTTATTGGTCTTTTATATGGAGGCAAAAGTGAGATATCTTCGCCATTTAATAAAATTGTTCCTGATGTTGGAAGTTCAAATCCAGCTATCATACGGAGCGTTGTCGTTTTACCACATCCTGAAGGTCCTAAAAAAGTAACGAATTCACCTTTTTTAATCTTTAGATTTAGATGTTCAACAACATAGGTGTCTGAATCATCAAATTTCTTTGATACATCATTAAGTTCAATTATATAATCATTTTTTTTATTCATTTTATTCATTCCTTTCAATAAAGTCATTTCTAGAAGTTAGGTGGAGAAGAAATCCATATTATTTTACTAACTTTATCTTTTGTGTTAATTAAATAATGAATTTTTGATGTATCGTAATAAAACGATTCTCCTTTTTTACATTTGTATTTTTTCCCATCTACACACACAACAACTTCACCCTCAAGAACAAAGCCAAACTCTTGTCCCTCATGAGGATAATCTTCATTAGTCCTCGATTTTGGCATAATATTAACAATTACGGGTTCCATTTCATTTTTTTGTGAATTAGGAACTAGCCATGTTAAATTAAAACCATTATCTTCTTTGGTAACATAATCATCGCGATGAAAGACTATTTTTTCATCATCATCATCAGTAAAAAACTCTTTCAAACTTGTTCCTAACGCCGATAAAATATCGATCAAAGTCGCAATCGAAGGAGAAGTCAAATTGTTCTCTAATTGCGAAATATAACCTTTTGTTAAATCACAGCGAGAAGCTAATTCTTCCTGTGATAAATTTAAAGTTATTCGCAAGTCTTTAATCTTTTTGCCAATTTCCATTATTTCACCTTAACTTTCATGGTTTGTAATTTTAAACACAAAGTTTAAACTTACTAAACTTTTAACAAAAAAATTATGCTTTATTTAGTAATAATTGTCAATGAAAATATGGAAAAAAAGCAAAAAAAATAAGCGATAATAAATCACCACTTATTTTAAGTAATTGTTTCAATTTTTTTTGAACAACAATACACGATCTTTTGGACCGTTTTTTATACGAGCATATTCATCTTCTTTTATTAATGTTAATGAGGAAAACTTTTTTACCCATTCATCAGTAGAAATATTTCTTGAACGTAATATTCCATCGATTAAATAACAATCATCACCGATATATTCAGCGTGTGTTTTCTCAATAAGTTCATCCGTTAAAAAGAAATTAATTTTAACAAATAATAAGCCATCTTTTTTTAGTATTCTCATTATACTTTTGATTATTTTGTCCGATACAGAAGGCGTAATAACATCTAGAACGTTTGAACATACAATAGCATCAAAAGATTCACTTTGAATATTATCAAGATAATCTTCACCACCAACATGAAATTCAATGTTTTTTAGATTTGATAATTTTGCTGTCTGAGTAGCAAAATTAATTGAGTTTTCAGAAGTATCAATTCCAACTAATTTTGTGCATTTGGTTCCTAATGCGCTCATTGTTAATAAACTAAAGCCAAAACCAGTTCCGATATCTAATATAGTCGAATAATTATCGCCGATATCTTTCATATATCGATCAAAATTATCTTCACAGGAAAATTGCTCTGGTTTAATCTCCATTGGAGCAATGTCTTTCGCTTGAGTGTCCCAAAACGATTTTAATTCTTTATTTAGTTTTAGATCATCCATACCTTTTTCCACCTTTATTATTAAAAAATAAACAATGGTGGTGCCAAAGAGACTTGAACTCTTATGAATATCACTCATCAGATTCTGATTCTGACGCGTCTACCAGTTCCGCCATGGCACCATTAGTTTTTATTTTATCATTTTGATATATAAATAAAAACTATTTTTATTTAGAGTACTAGTTACTTACTAGAAGAGGTTAGTGAAAAAATTTACAATTCTATTCCATAATCTAACAAAGAACGAACAAAATGAGCCCCAAAATGTTGCACTTAGTTGTTTCTCTTCTTCAACAACTTCGATATTTACTTCAACAATTTCGTCATTTGAATTTGATGCGTGTCCTAATAATTTGACTTTATGAATACCATATTCTGCATTATCAGAATTAAAATAATCACCTTCTAATACTTCTACTGAAGTATAATTTTTATCTGGAATTACACCTTCTCTAACAACGCTTCTAAAGACATCATTGACAGATAAGGTTCGCTGCCCAAACACTTTTAAATTACCTTTATTAACATAGAAAATAGGACCATTGGTATCTTTTACGTTTATTCTAATATCTCTCGTACTTTTATTACCGCTAGTATCTGTGGAACTGATTGTAATGATATAATCCCCAGCCATACTATAGTTTGAACTATAATTATCACTTTCTAAAACAACCTCGCATTTACTATCAATTTCGTCCTCGCTCGTATATGAATTTATGATTTCATCAATTGGTTTTTTTAATGCTGCATTTAGATTTAATTCACCTTCACCACTTATAACTGGTGGAACATCATCATTGACAATTATTGACGAATCTATGGAAATGTCATTATTTGATATATCAGTTACAGTTAATGTGAAAGTTAAGACACCAACATAATTCTTTACAGATAGATCACATTTACTTATCACGCAGGACTTTATTCCATCAGGATAATTATCAGTAATAGTAAAATTTTTGAGCAAAAATTCTTCATTAATTGCTTCAGTATATGAAACTGTTCTATTGGTGTCTAGCGTGACAATTGTTGGAGCTACATCATCTTCAATGTAAATTCTAAAGGTAAAATATGAAGTGTTATTTGCGTCATCTGTAGAAGAAAAGACAACATCTAGCGCTGTATCTAATTTTTCTTTGTTTGCGGTAAAATTATCACTAACTAAAACAATATCATGATACTTATAATCACTTTTATCAAATGCTAATAAGATCGATTTCATGACTCCTACTGTTAGATTAGTCCCATATCTCATATGTAAATCATAAACAGTTCCATCTTCATATGGTCCGTCGTAGTTTTCACCTAAATCAGGTAAAGAACATTGATTGTGAGTATAATCTAAATTCATTCCTGGATAATCAGCGATTTGACCTTTGTATAATTGAACACCTGTTACTTTTCCATTTTCTCCAGTTGAATCAATTACATAACTAAAACTAGTAATTTTTACATTACCGCTATCGTAACTTCCGGTATATAAACATAAAGAAAATCTTGAACAATCTGGTGTAATTTCTTGTGCCACAACATAATTATCTGTTTCTTGAAGTGAACTATAAAATGAAACATTTGTTGATGATTCACAAGCAATATTTCCTGCAGCTCTAATAGTAAGATTTATATTATATCCATTACAATTAGTTAATCCATTTCTATACACTGAGTTAAAATCTCCATAAAAAACAAAAGTATAATATGATTTAGTGGATAATTCATAACTATACGAGGATGATAAAGATACTCTTCCTTGTCTAGATAGATTTACATATCTGCTATTTAACATATTTGTATCACCATCAATTGAAGACAATACCACACTCCCTCCTTCACTTGGACAAAGGTAAGTTACTTCTTCACTTGCAGATAATTCCTTTAATGGTATTACTATGTCACCTCTATCTATAGCAGACGATAAAACTAAAGATAACATTGTAGGGATAATTGATAAATACATTTTTAATTTCATAATAAAAATCTCCTTCATATCAATTAGGATAAAAGGAGATATTTTTTATATAACCAATTAATTTTTTTATCAAGACATGCTAAACTAATGTAGTTGATGTCCTCGTAGCTCAGCCCGGATAGAGCGACCGCCTCCTAAGCGGTAGGCCGCGGTTTCAAATACCGCCGAGGACGCCAATTAATTATCAATTTTTACTTTAACAACAATTTTTTCAATTATTTCATCATTGACTTTAATACATGGCTTATGTAGATCGTGTGGCCATACTATAACAAATGCGCCTGAATTCAAAGTGATCATTGCTTCTTCTTTCGCAGTAAAATTTGCCCGATCTTTTAAAGAATCATATTCGCCAATAATACTAACTGAGTCATTTGATAAATCGACATATCCGATTTTTTCTTTTCCTTTAATAACTAACTGAATATCAAGATATTTTTGATGGTTTTCCCACTTGCAATCTTTTTCGTCTTTTCCAATATACGAAGAACGATTTATCCATACATTATCACCATCAATAATTGTCTTTCCACTTGAAATAGATAATAGATCAGTCTTCTTTAAATAATCGAACGCTGTCTTTAAATTCTTACTGACAAAATCCTTTGAACTAAAATTTTCTATTCTACCAACAATCATGTTAATTAACCTCCTATTATTGTTATTATTAATGAATTGTAAAGCCTAATTTTTTAATTGAAGTCCTCTATTTGTTCTATAAAAATAAAGCAAAAAAGGAACTTCAAACGAAATCATGAATCCCCATCCGACTCCAGTAGCATAAGCAGTTGCTTGCAAAGGGTTAATGAAAGACATACTAGCAAAAATATATACGAAACTCACACGAGCAATAATTTGAACAAAAGTAGAATAGAATACAAAATTTAATTTTCCTATTCCTCTAAAATAACTTTGTAACGAATTAGTTATACATGGCAATATATAAAAGAATGCCATAATTGAATAATAATTTACACCTAATTCAACGATTGCATCTTTACTTGATGAAATTCCCTCATCACTGGAGATGAACATATTCATTATTTGTTCTTTAAACAAAGCAATCAAAGTAGAAATGATAACTCCATATATCAAATTCATTGTAAATCCAGCCCACCAACCTTTTTTTGCACGTTCATATTTCTTAGCACCTTTATTCTGCGAAATAAATATTGCAGCAGCATGTCCAAAATTTTGTGCAGGAGCAAAGAAAAATTCATCTAATTTAGTAGCACTGCTGAATGCATCAATAACAGTTTCATCATATGTATTTATTTTAATTGATATCAGGTATTTTCCAACGAATAAAACAATTTGCTGCATAGCTGATCCAGCTGCGTATATTGAAGAAGTTTTTAATAACGATTTATCAATTACATATTCATTTAATTTAAATCTTAATAAATTTTTATACTTAATTTTGCCATATAACATAATCAATATTGCGGATATAACCTGCGATATTGTAGTTGATAATGCAACACCAAACACTTCCATTTTAAATGTAATTACAAAAACAAGATCAAGAACAACATTTAAAATACAAGAAACAACCAAAAAAACTAATGATGAATAAGAATCACCAATACTTCTTAAAAATGAGGCATAAATATTATAGATAAAACAAAATACAAACCCGATAGCAATAATGAGCAAATAAGTTCTAACTTGTTCTTTTAAATTAATATCTGTAACGTTAGATATTTTTAAAATAGGATTAAGAAATACCACGAAAAATATAGTAACTACTAACGAAAAAATGAAACCAGCTATAAGGCAAGAAGTGAACTGACGCTTTAAATTTGTTTCATCATTTTTACCATATAATTCACTGGAGTGAATCCCAGCTCCGACGCACATTCCTGAAAAAAGAGATATAAAAATTGACATTATCGGATTTGCAATTCCGACAGCCGCTTGAGAAGAAATTGGAGTAGATGAAAACCAACCGATAATAATAAAATCAAATAAATTATACGATAACTGAAAGATGCTACCAATAACTAATGGTAAAGCAAATAAAAAAAGTTGCGGGTAAATTTTACCTTCAGTCATCATTCTATTCTTTTTCATTTAATACTTCCTTAATAAATTTATCTGCTAATAATGGCCATTTTTGCACGTCTTTAATTATATAAGATTTATCACCGTCTTTTACAGCAGTTTCGTCTGCTAAAGCTAAGCCATGTTGACCCTTTGGAAATAACTTAAAAAAACATTTAATGCTATTCTTTTTTAAAGTATCAATTAAGCAAATACTATTTTGATACGGAACTGATTGGTCTTCTCTAGTTGTCCACACAAAACACGGAGGAGTCTTTTTGCTAACTCTGTTATCAATCGAAAATAGGTGTTTTTCATATTGGCTTGGCACATGTCCAATAAAGCATTCTCTTGTTCCTTCATGAACATATTTTTCGAAAGAGATAACAGGATAACAAAAAATCGAAGCATCTATATACGAAGCAAACATTGAAGTTGAAGCCATGCCAACCAAGTGACCTCCAGCCGAAAATCCACATAAAATAATATGCTTACACTTTTCTTTCAAAAAACTAATTGCATGATTGATTTCATTGAGTTGAATCGGATAACAATAAGGAAAAACACTATACATCAAAATTGCAACATTATAAGATAAAGACAAAAACTTTTCAGCAACTGGTTCACTTTCCCTTTGAGATAAATGAGAATATCCACCTCCAGGAACAATAAGAATCAATGGTGCTAATGGATTGTAAATATAATATTTAAGAACACCATCTCCACCACAACATTCATTTAAATTTAGTTTGCTAAATTCAATCATATTTACTTCTCTTTTCTAATTAGAATCCCATCTACTTCTACCATATCTGGTTCATCATCAGTAAACTTCATACCTTTATATCCCCTAAACTTTATTTTAAGTAGAAATATAACAAGGATTATTATAGCAAAAATTGCTATAACAATATTAGATATTCCCATGGATATTCCAGCAGCTTCAGCTCCTATTTCCGGATGATACGTCTGTAAAAACCATAATACGAAAATACGAGTGCCAATTCTTAACAAATTATTTATAGTAGCTAAAAAAGTTTGCCCATACCCATACAAAATACCAAGAATTACTGAGTTAATAGCCAAAGCAGGAATCGAAAGCGAATCATAGAAAAAAATAGATTTAATCATATCGACAAATTCCTGACTAGTATTTTTCGTGTTAAATAGCCCTATAATCTGATCTTCAAAGAATACTCGAACACATAAATACCCAACTGTAGTCCAAATTAAACTAACTACACAACAAGTAAAAAAGACTTTCAAGCATCTCTTCATATTTTTGTTTCCTAAATTTTGAGAAACAATACCGGATTCAGAATCTTCTAAGGATGCACCAGGATTGGTAATTACGCCACAAATATTATTTGAAATACCTAAAGCACCGACTGTTAACGAGCCATATACTTTACACATTGCATTAACACTAACTTTTCCAAAACTAATAACAAATTTTCCTAAAAATAAAGGGGCGGAAATAACTGTAATTTTTCTAACATAATTCCAATCTAATGATAAAGTTTTAAAACTAATTCTAAATACGTATTTCTTGTTAAAGATATAACACAAACCAATAATTAACATAATTGATTGTGAAATTATACTTGCTAACTCAACATAAATTAAATCATTAATTTTTAAGCCATAAATAAATAAACTATTTAATGCCAACTTAACTAACATGATAATTATATTCGACATAAATATCGTTTTAGTATTTCCTTTTGACTCCTCAAGTCCGATAAAAACACTATTAATAACTATAATAATTTGTTCCACAAATTGAAGCATAAAATACCCATTTGAAATTTCAATCAAATCATCAGGAACTTGAGTCAAAAGTAAAATTTGCTTTGAAAAAGGTATGCAAAGAACCGCAATTATAACACAAACAATTAACGCCATTGTAAACATCACATTTGCGTATTTTTTTGCTACATCAATTTTTCCTTCGCCATATGCGCGAGAGACAAGAATTGATCCACCACCAGCTAAACCTAATCATAATGAGGAAATCAGAGATTTTATTTGTGAAATAATTGCAACCGCACTAACGCTACTGTCTCCAATATTAGCAACCATAACTTGATCAATAACGTTATAAAATGAATTGATAAAATTATAAAAGAATAATGGAAGCGTAACATACGCGACAACCTTCCATATATTTCCTGTTAAAATTTGTCTTCGTTTATTTTCATCTTTTATACTAATCACTATAATCTCTCCCAAGCGTTCTTATTCTATACTTTATGATGAATGAAAACTACATTCCGCTATTAAAATCAGGACAATTTCAGGCAATATCAACAAACATTGTGTTTTGAGCACAACATAGAAAAAACGCCTCATGCTATAATTTTTTTGTCAAAGGAGAAGAATTATATGTCAAACATTAAATTTGAAAATATTAATAAGATTTACGACAATGGATTCCATGCTGTTCATGATATTAATCTCGAGATTAAAGAAAAAGAATTTATCGTATTAGTCGGCCCTTCTGGTTGCGGAAAATCAACAACTTTAAGAATGCTTGCTGGTATTGAATCAATATCTAGTGGAACACTTACAATCGATGGAAAAGTATGCAACAATTTAAAACCTCGTGAAAGAGGTATAACAATGATTTTCCAAAGTTACGCCTTATATCCAACCATGTCAGTCTATGATAATCTAGCCTTCGGACTTCGAATTGCTGGTTTTGATGAGGATAAAATTGAAGGAAGAGTTAAAGAAGTCTCTGATATTTTAGGTATCCAATCTTACCTTGATAGAAAGCCAAAGGCATTATCCGGTGGTCAACAACAACGTGTAGCAGTTGGTAGAGCATTAATTCAACATGCCAAAGTCTTCTTAATGGATGAACCTTTATCAAACCTTGATGCTATCTAAAGAGTTAATATGAGAGCAGAGATCAAAAGAATACATAATAAAGTTGGAACTACAACAGTATATGTAACCCACGATCAAACCGAAGCAATGACTATGGCAGATCGTATTATTGTAATGAAAAATAGATTCATTCAACAAATCGGTACTCCAAAAGAACTTTACTTTTCTCCTCAAAATATCTTTGTTGCTGGATTTATTGGAGATCCACAAATGAATTTCTTTAAAGGTTCAGTAAAAGGTCATATATTCACAAGTGAAGATGGAACAAAAGTTGATTTATCAACATATAATTCTTCTATTTTAGAAAAAGCTGAAAAGTTAGATAAAGTTGTAATGGGTTTTAGACCAGAATCATGCTCTTGTGAAGATTTAACAGGAAACGACCATATTTCAGAAACGATGAATGTTGAAGTTTCAGAAATGTTAGGCGATACGATGAATATCTATGGATATCTTGGAAAAAACAATATGGTAATTCGTACAACTCCATTTACAAAATTTGAAGTTAATAACCCTTTTAATTTTTACGTTAAATTCGATCATATTGTTTTCTTCGATGGTAAAACAGAAAACATTATCAAATAAAAAAAGGAAAAATTATGGAATATTTATCAAATAAAATATACAAAAAAAATTGTTCAAAGATCAAAATAATGCAATATGTAAATAAATTTAGCGTTTTTGTGCGCTTTTTTAACTTAGCACCCTTGTTTAAAGCATATTACGAGCAAATATTTGCATAAAAATTGCCAAAATACATGCATAAAATCTTTTTTAAAAATGAAAATTATAAAAATAATCAATATTTTTTTTATTTTCTACATCAGTTGCATACTACAAAAACGTAAATCCAATATAATTTTACATTTTTATAATTAATCACACTAAAGTTTAGTGATATAATTTTTATATGCGCCTGTAACTCAGTGAATAGAGTGTAACCCTCCGAAGGTTAATGTCGCAAGTTTAATTCTTGCCAGGCGCTCCATTATTACTTATGTAATAATTCCATCTTTAAGAAATAACACTCTTATTAGAGGGTTTAAATATATATTAAATATATGTAATAAAGGTTTTATCTATTGATATTTTGGAATTTTGTTGATATAGTCTTTATATAAATAGGAGGAATTATTTATGGCTAAAAAATGTCACGTTAATAAAGACAGCTGCATTAGTTGTGGTATGTGTACAGCAATCTGCGCTGATGGTTTTGCGTTCGGTGATGATGGAAAGGCTGAATTCACACTTCCAAATGAAGAAGTCACTGATGAAGTCGCTGCTGGAGTAGATGAAGCCGCTGCTTCTTGCCCAGTTCAAGCTATCGAAGTAACCGAATAATTTTGCTTTTCAATATTAGGTGTGTCTAATAGGCGCATCTTTTTTTGTAGAAAAAAACATAGGCGCATGAACCTATGTTTTTTATTTCTTATTTATTGTCTTCTATTGAACCATTTGTCTCTTTAGATTTATTTCTAGAAAAATACTTCTTAATAATCTCATTATCTTTAAATGTAACAAAAATCACTCGATTAAATAACAATTCATATAATGCACATACGAATGCCCCTTTGATCAAATTAAATGGGAAATATATTACAAAGATAATAATAAAGTATGAATTACCATATTGACCAAAAGCTTGAACAATCTTATTAACCGTATCAGAGTTAAAGCAAGAATCCCATCCAGCACCATTAATATAGGTTGGGGTAATAAATATAGCATTGGCCGCTGTCATTATTACAGCTACAATAAGAGAAATCATTACGTATGAAACAATTCTCCTTACAAGTCCTTTTCTAAACATTTTTAAGACGTGCGAAAATAAGAACAACCCTCCAACATAACTCATTGAGGCGATAAAAGCGGATATTTGACCAATTCCATAAATACCAGTACCACTAATGAAAAAATCAATTAATGTTTTGATTAAGGCAACTGATAGAGACCCCCAAAATCCAGTTATTGCATATGAAACTAAAATAACTGTATCCGAAGGATCTATATTAATCCACGGAATAAAGTAAGGGATTTTGATTTGCATTAAACCAATTCCCAAAGCAGACAAGACAGCGACAACGACCATTTTTGAAATAACAGAACTAAGATTACGTTTCATGATTTTCCTCCTAACATAATAAAAAAGTCCTAGATATTCCAGGGCTTAAATACTAAATATTAGATTAAAATCTAAGATGTATTACTTCTTTCATCCAGCCTTTACTGTCGCCTAAGGAATTTCACCTTATCATGTCATATAAACTTGCGGGGTTTACCGCCGAGAGGGAATCACACCCAACCCTGAAGTACATTTAAATTATAGCATTATAGATATATAAGGACAATTATTTTGCTAATTTTTTATATGAATTATGGCTTTTATTAAATCGACAAGTTTTCTTTATTGACTCAATGGTTGTACTTGGGATACTAACATAACCACCTAATACAAGATTTCCCAACTTCAAAGGTCCAATTCTAGTTCTTCGTAAAGCAATAACATCATGATTCACCGCTTGAACCATTCTTCTTACTTGGCGATTTCTACCTTCATGAATTGTGATTTCAAATGTTGATCTTTCCGGAGTTATCAAAAATTCTGTTACTTTAGCTGGTGCAGTTAATCCGTCATCAAGCATCACGCCTCTTTCAAGCATAACCTTTTCTTTTGAAGAAAGAACGCCATTAATGACAACTTCATAAGTTTTTTCAAATGAAGAAGATGGATGCATAACCAAATTAGCAAAATCGCCATCGTCGGTTAATATAATTGCACCAGAAGTATTTATATCTAATCTTCCTACTGGAAATAATCTACCTTCTGAAGGTGGAATAAGACGAGTAACTTCTTTTCTACCTCTATCATCTTGAGCAGTACAAATAAAGCCTATCGGTTTATTAACTAAGTAATATTTATGCTTAGAATTATTAGGCTTTATTTTTGTGCCTGCAATCTCAATTTCGACAGTGTCTTCTTCGTATTTTTGACCTAATTCAGTAACAATATGTCCATCAACTTTTACTTTTGAATCACTAATAAATTCCTCAGCTTTTCGACGGGAACAAAAACCACGATCTGCAATTATCTTTTGTAATCTAACTAGCATATAATTTTATTCTCCTTTAATAAATTAATTATTCTTTCCGCATCTTCTCTAGAAACCTGATGGATAATTAACTTATTATTACTATACTCGTAACTTGATTTAGAATTATCATCAATAATATCTATGGAATTTTCAGACATATTTCTAACATATGTTTCGCATTCTCTTACACTCATATTGCTGCTAACAAAATACTTTGCAATTTCATTTTGTTTATCAGCATCAAAAATTACCAATAATCTTGCTTTAGCATAAGTCAACTTATCATCTATAACCATCTTTTTTACATCTTTTGATAATTTTAACAATCTAAGGGTATTATTAATTTGTCCATGAGACAAGCCTGTAATTGATTTAATATTAGCTTCTTTGAAATCAAATTTTTTGTATAAGATATTATAAGCATATGCCAAGATTAACATATTATCATTATTAATAATCATATTATTGATAATATAATCATTAATATCTTCTATTTTTCCTTCAATAAATACAGCTTGTAATTCTTGATAATGAAGTTTTTTTGCGACTAAAAATCTTTTTACACCATTAATTACGCACATCTTGTTCTCAAACATATAAACAAAAATTGGAAACATAAAACCATTAGTTCGAACAGAACGAGCTAATAATTCTAATGATTTATCCGAATAATTTTTTTCATTAAATAAGCAATATAAATTTAGAGAAGAAATATTAACTTTCTTTATGTTAGTAAAATTTATGTTCTTTTCAAAACTAGATACAATATCTTTGGACTTGTATTTTTCGACAAGTTCTTTTAGCGAATCTTTTTTAATAAAAGTATCGTTTTTTTTATCGATTGCCATTGGATATGATTTCCCTTGCTAAACATAAATATGCTAAAGAGCCAGATGCTTTTGGCTTATAATATACAACTGGGAGTCCAAGGGCACTAGATTCAGCTAAAGCTATATTACGAGGAATTTGTGTTGCAAAAGTTTTTTCTTTGAACATTCCCATTATTTGTGAAGAAACTTCAGTTGATAAGCGAGTACGACTATCATACATTGTTAATAAAAATCCCAATATATCTAAATCAGCATTGGATGACATTCTAACATTGTTAATTGCAGACAATATTTGTGCAACAGCTTCCATGGCAAAATATTCGCATTGAACAGGAATCAATACTCGATCGGCAGCTGTTAACGCATTCAAAGATAAAAAACCAAGTGAAGGAGGACAGTCAATTAAAATGAAATCATAAGAGTCTCGATATTCACTCAAAATATTCTTTAATAAATAAATATCTGGAGTTCTCCCAAGCGCCTGAAGTCTAACTTCACAAGCAGCTAAATCTAAGTTTGCAGGAAGCAAATCAACTTTAGAAGCACTTGTCTTTTTAATAACTCTATTTGAAACTACATCATCTATAAACAAATCAAAAACAGTTCTCTTTAATATTGACGCATCAATACCAACACCACGAGAACAATTTCCTTGTGGATCGAAATCTACAAGCAATACTTTCTTGTTATATTTTCCAAGAGACGAAGCTAAATTTATTGCGGTTGTTGTTTTACCAACACCACCTTTTTGGTTTGCTATAGCAATAATTTGACCCATAAAAAATCCTCGATAAAATTATAGCATTAAAATCAACTAAAATTAATTGATTTGTTTAAAATATGGTAATATATATCTATAAATACATTTGGAGGACAACTTATGGCAAAGTTATTTCAAGTATCTACAGCTTCAGCTTTAAACAAAGGTAATTATGATTACTCTATTTCTATTGAATACTTTTTAAAAAATGGAGACACTGGTTTAGGAACATTCAATGGATTAAATGGTGAAGCTATTTTTTTAGATGGTAAATCGTATAATGGAACAGCAAATGGTTATGTAAAAGAAATGACTATTCCTCAAACAGGAGTATCATATGGCCTTGTTACAAAATTTAATAATGAAGTTACACCGCTCAAACTAGAACCATCCGATTCTATAAATAGTCTAATAGAAAAATTAAATCCAGTTTTTACAAGAGGTCAAAACTATTTCTATGCTGTTAAAATTACTGGTGTTTTCTCAAAAGTAACCATTCGCTCATTTTTTAAGCAACAAAAACCTTATAGACCTATTTCAGAAGTGATTAAAGAGCAAAAGGAGTTTACTTATGAAAACGAAGAAGGTACATTAATAGGTTTCTTTACTCCATCATTATTCAGCAACATAAACAATCCTGGTTGGCACTTCCACTATATTTCCAAAGACTTAAAACATGGTGGCCACGTTCTTGATGCTTATGGTATATCTTTATCAGTCTTATCAAATTGTCTTGATAAATGGGAAATAAAGCTACCAACAAACAAAGAATTTTCATCGTTAAAACTAGATTAATAAATTAATTAAGTATAATCTAAAAAAGTACATCCTGATTATTAAGATGTACTTTTTATTTTTCTATAATTACTTAATGAAACTCAGCACTAATAAAACAACCAAGGACACGATAATTGCGATTAAGAATAACCGATAACTAATTTTTATAATCTTAATACGATTTTCTCTTTTTATTGCTGGATCGATATTCTTATTGTTTTTTACATTCTCAGCCTTTTGATGCTTTAGAGGAGCTATATCTGATCTATTATATTCCGAAGTAATTTTTGGAGAATTTTCATTTGGAGTTTGATATCCATAATTTTGTTGAGGAAAATAGTTATTATTTTGATATTGTGTTTGATCGCAATATTGCTGTTGCCGATTTTGATAAGATGGTTGCTGAAAAGAATTATTTCTATATTCTTCTTCTAAATCAACTTCCTTCTTCTTATCTTTTCCCCACATATTAATACATTATTTCCTTAAATGTACGTGGATAAGCCTGAACATCACGAATATTTACAATTCCAGTAACAAATTGCAATAATCTATCAAAACCAATTCCAAAACCAGCGTGTGGACAACCACCATATTTTCTTAAATCAAGATACCATTGATATCCGGCTATATCCATACCTAATTCAGTAATTCTATTCTTTAATTTTTCATAATCAGCTTCTCTTTCGGATCCACCAACTAATTCACCAATACCAGGAACAAGGAGATCACAAGCAGCAACGGTCTTTCCATCAACGTTTTGTTTCATATAGAAAGCTTTAATTTCTTTTGGATAGTTTATTAAGAATAGCGGTCCTTTATAAACATGTTCAGTCAAATATCTTTCATGTTCTGATTGTAAATCCATACCCCAAAAAATATTTTTGTTATCAAAATTATGTCCTTCTTTAACAGCGTCTAATAACATATCAATTGCTTTTGTGTAATCAAGGACGTTAAATGGTTTGCTTACAAATTCAGCTAATCTTTGTTTTAATGTGGTATCAATTCTCTCATTAAAGAAATCAATTTCATCTGGGCAATTTTCCATAACGTAATTTACAATATATTTCAAGCAATCTTGTATTAAATCCATATCATCATATAAATCAGCAAAAGCAATTTCAGGTTCAATCATCCAAAATTCTGCCGCATGATGAGTTGTATTTGATTTTTCAGCTCTAAAAGTAGGTCCAAAGGTATAAACATCTCTAAATGCCATAACAAAAGGTTCAACATGTAATTGTCCAGAAACAGTTAATCCAACTGGAGTACCAAAATACGCATCTGGGTGTTTAATGTCAGTAATAACTTTAAATGACTCACCCGCACCCTCACAATCGTTAGATGTTAAGATTGGAGTTTGGACATATACAAATCCTTCTCCTTGGAAAAATTCGTGAATTGCATATGAGAGAATAGATCTTACTCTAAATAATGCTTTAAATGTATTAGTACGTGGACGTAAATGTGGAAGAGTTCTCAAAAATTCAAAAGAAGTCTTTTTCTTTTGAAGAGGATAAGACTCATCAACATCACCAACAAGTTCAACTTCTGATAATATTACTTCAAATGGTTGAGGAGCTTCAGGTGTTAAATGAATCGTGCCTTTAACAGTAACTGCACTTCCTAATTTAACTTTTTTTACTCCATCAAAATCGGAGGTTTGTTCATTATAAACTAACTGAGCATTCTTAAAACATGTTCCATCATTAAAAGCGATAAATCCAATATTGCCTAATAAACGATTATTTCTAATCCATCCATCAATTGCAACCTTGTAACCATCAACAACTGTTTCACTTTTAGCAGTGACACTTTCAAACAATTCTCTAACTGTCATGTAGTTTTCCATAATATTAACCTCTTTCTATTATTATATTTAAGAATAATTTACTTTCCAAGTTCTTTCGATGCTAATGGAGCAAAATCCAATTTAGCAAAGTCTTTTTTATCAATCATATGCGTGGCAGCTTTAGCAATCATGGCTGCGTTATCTGTTGTACACCAAAGTGGTGGAATAACAATTTTGTAATTATGTTCGCCCCTTCTTTTGATTTCTTTACGTAAGTAAGAGTTTGCGCTCACTCCGCCACCTACAACAATCTCTTTCACCTTGTAATCAGATGCAGCTTTAAATGCTTTATCTAATAACTGATTAATGAACGCTTGTTCAACGCTAAGTGCGTATGATTTAACTAGTTCCTCATTCATTTCACCTTTTTCTTTTCTCAAAGTAATTTCTCTAACTAAACGGGATTTAAGTCCGGAATAAGATAAATCGTAACCTTTTACTTTGACATGTGGTAAAGAAAATGTTTTGATTGATGGATCCTGAGTTATTTTATCGATGGAAACACCACCGGGATAAGGAAGATCTAAAGCACGAGCAATCTTATCAAATGATTCGCCTATAGCATCATCGAGAGTTTCACCAATAATTTCAAAATTTAGATGATCTTTCATTAATACTAATTCAGAGTTACCACCACTTACTACTAAAGCTAATAATGGAAATTCAAAATTTTCAACATATTCATTAGCATATATATGTCCAGCTAAATGGTGAACATTAATTAGTGGAACCGAAGCATATGCAGCAATTGTTTTAGCAGCAATAACTCCAACATGTAAAGCACCAATAAGTCCCGGGGCTCCGGTAACTGCAACAGCAGATAAATCCTCAGGTTTAATTTTTGCTTCTTTAAAACATGTATCTAGTACATAGCCAACATTCTCAAGATGTAATCTTGACGCAATTTCAGGCATAACGCCTCCAAATTGTTGATGTGTTTTAATTTGCGTTGAAATAACATTGGATAAAAGTTCTGTTCTATTTTTTAGTATTGCAGCAGAAGTTTCATCACAACTAGATTCAATTGCTAATATATATTCATCTTTCATTTACTAATCTCCTTAACATAACATAAGGCGTCTTCACCGTTCTTATAGTATTTCTTTCTTGTTCGATAAAACTCAAATTTATTTTTTTCGTATAGTCTAATCGCCTTATCATTTGATTTTCTTACTTCAAGGAAAATTTTATTTATACAAGTTGCTAATAAATATTTTTCCAAATAACTAAGCAATGAAGTTGCAATCCCTTTTCCTTCACACTCTTTTTTTACTGCAATATGATCAATGTCTACTGCATCTTCTTCAAGTGTAAAAAGTAGAAATCCAATTACTTTATTATCTTCTAATGCTACAAGTATTTTCGAAGAAGACGAAGATAATGCTGCAATAAAGATATCTTCTTTATACGACGAATCATTAAATCGTTCATCATCAATATTCTTAATACCTTCAAGATAATCAAGAGTTCCAACTTTAATTTCTCTCATCTTTTCCTCTCAGATATAAAGCTTTCATTTTGAGAGGCTCAGAAGGAATCTCATATGAATTTTCATTGTTCATCATATTAGATAATAAATCAACATACTCAATTTTGCCTACAAACGAATCAAAGTTCGATTCCAAATATTTTTGAGTCTTTAATAATACAACACGAGAATTATTATCAATTTCCTTAACTACATCGACATGTTCTTCTCGAGATTCTTCTTTCACTTCTTTTTCTTCTAAATATATACCTGAGAAATAAGCCTTATTTCTAGCATCAAGTAAGCAAATGCTGAGTATCTGTTTCTTATCTAATGACATTGCTTTCAAGGTAGATATCTCGTGAATAATCACGTTATTATTCAAAACATATAAAGTTTTAGCAATTGTAAGACCGATTCTCTCACCGGTATAACTCCCCGGTCCTTTTGTTACAAATATTTCATCAATATCCTTAAATGTTATCTTGGCTTTATCGCACAAATTTACTATTTCTGGTAATACATTTTCACTAATTTTATTTTGATGTTCATCACCTTCAAACTTATACTCGAAATCTTCGCTTTTTAATCCTAAAGATAAAGTTGCTGAAGATGTATCAATAAATAACTTATTCATGTTTTTCTTCTTTCTCTAAAATAATTTCTCTTTTCTTTTCACTGATAATATTTATAGTAAGATTAAATACATTATCATATCCTTTAACCCATGATGGAATAAAATCAGGCCATTCAACAAAAGAAACACCATCTTCATTTCCTAATACTTCATCAAAACCAATATCTGATACAGCATCTTTTGATTCAAGACGATATGCATCTATATGATAAAAATTAAGATTCTTACCATAATAAACTTTCATAATATTGAATGTTGGAGAATTAACAACTTGTTTAATTTTTAGTCCTTCCGCAAGACCTTGAGCAAAAGCTGTTTTACCAGCGCCCAAAGTGCCTCGAGCTAAAATAATGCTACCAGGTTTTAATCCGCGAGCAACAGCTTTAGCTATAGTTTTGGTTTCTTTTTCACCATATGTCACAAATCTCATATTAAACTCTTTTCTTACTTAGAACTCTTATTTAATTCATCTATAAAATCCAAGTACATTTTATAATTCACAGCGTCATCAAAAGGTGAATTTTTCTTTATCATTTCTTTTTTCACTTCTTTTAACGTTAATTCCACAACTTTTTTTAGTTCTGGTGAGTAATTGTATCGCTCAGAATTTACTTGATATTCACCCCAATCAAGTTCTTTAACATATCCATCTCCAAGTCTTTTTAAATCAAGATCGTAATCGATAAATGAATATGAATTTTCTATATTGCCTTTGACAGTAGGTGAGGCAAGATTAACGTAGTATTCTATATCATTTTCATGCTTAAACATTACAATAATATTATAGAATCTATCCTTTGATAGAATGTACAGAGCACCTTCTGGAGCTCTCCATTCTCTTCCATCATCTTCAATAACTTTAGCACGATTTGCACCTAAATAATAAAAGGAATCATCTTCTTTAATAAAATATAGATATTCCCATAATCGATGACTACTACCATCGTGCTTAAAACTTTTCAAAAAAGCATTAGTCATTTAATAGTATCTTTCTATTTACTAATAATATTAATAAATTTAACAACTTTATCAACGTCATTAGCAAAATGAACGTATGGTGTTCCAACAACATCTTTTTGCATAGGAATTTCCATTAAAGATTCGTTGTAATTTAAACAAATCTTTAAACCATTATCATTGATAGAAATAAATAAGTTTTCCATTACTTCATCAGATTTGAATGAATTAAGTATATCTACTAATTCTTGATTATCAAATAATTCAGAAGCATCCTTTTCATTTGTACTATAAACAGAAAACGAAGAATTTAAAGCGGGAACATTAACACCAACATAATTATCAAGATATGTTGGACTGCAGAAATTTGTACCTTTCATAGTAATAATTACTGCTGCTCCATTAGCTAAGGCAATTGGATAGCAAAAGTATTTACCAAAAATACCATATGATTCAGTAGGTTGTTTTTTATTATTTGTTGGAGGAACTTCGCCTTGTTCTTCATTAACAACTGGAGCTTGATAAGGAACTCTGCAAGCAATCTCGCCACACTTTAATTCCTTACCATTTAAATTAGCTATGACAACATTACGAGAATTAATCGCGTTGATTGTATCAAAATAATGGGCTTCTGTTATATCGCTCAATTCCATGTTTGCACCTTTACATGCTCTAATATTTGTTAAATCATGATTTGTGGAGAAAGCAAATTTATCGATGGCGTAAATCACATCAATAACATAATCATCAACACTTCCAAAAGTCTTTTTCTTATCTTTTGCAGTAAAGAATAATGAAATAATTATTCCGACTAAGACAATTCCAAAAACAACATAGGAAATCCATTTAAGGCTATCACCTAAAGTGCTAGATAAAACAAAAGCAACAACTAATAGAGTTAGCATAGAGCCAGTCATTATCATTGATACTTTTTTACCATGCTTCATAATTACATCAAAATCTTTACGTTTATTGTTAACATAATCTTCGCAACTAGTAAATGTTGGTTCATCTAACTCAATATAATTATTTACAGGTTTTTGTTTTTCTTGTGAAACTTCTTTTTTGACTTCTCCATTGTCTTCTTCATTAACAACTATTTCATCAGTTCCATTAACTTCTTTTTTATTTTCATCAGACATATTTGTTCCTCCTAAAGATTTATACTAAATAATTATAGCATGTAAAAAATATTATTTATATAATATTATCTTATCAAAAATTTCTTTTTAAATAACTACTGTATTCGTTAACTAAGTCAGTAAAAGACGACCTTGCATTTGCTGGACTTGTTGAAGGCAAATGGTAGTATTCTATATTGGGAATGTCGATATATTTTTTATATAATTCAAAAGCTTTATTTCCATTTAAAATAATGGCTTTTATATTTGCTAGTTTTACCAATGAATTAATATCATTAATTTTTATATCTTCAATAGAAGAATCCTTTGATCCATCGATTTTGCAACTTTCAATAACATCCCATAAAGCTAAATGATTTTTTAAAATAAAAGATTTCTTTTCTTCTATTGTGTTACCACACGAATACCCATAAATAGCTTCGAGCATTTTCCAAAATCTATTTTGTTTATTTCCATAATAAAAGTTTACCTCTCTTGAAATAACCGATGGAAACGAGCCTAAAATCAAGATTTTGGATTCGCTATTATAACACGGGCCAAGAGTATGGTAAACTTTAGTTTTCATTAATTATTGTTTAATCTTTCATCGATGAAATTATCAATATCATTAATAGAAATATTAAGAGCAGTTGCTAATTCTTCAAAAACTAGTTTCTCTGCTGTTTCAAAAATATCTTTATCCATCATTGAAAGCATCTTTTTATTCTTAATAAAATCTTCTCTTTTATAATGAATAGTGTAAATTAAAGAACAAATTTCATCTAAATCACCCGCGTCAATTATTTCCAAGAATTTTTCTTTTCTTAATTTACTATCTTGAATCCATATATCTTTAGCATTTGGCATATTATCAATAATCTCAAGTGCTTCATTTTTTGATAAAATGTTGCGAAGAGATGCTTCTTTGTCTACTGGAAGCATAAGTTTAGATGAATTAGATGAGTAACAAGGACAAATGACATAATATTGTTTTAAGCCGTTGCCAAAATCTTTATCTATAATATCTACTATTTCACATACTCCAGCTTTTTTATAAACAACCTTATCTTTAATTTTGTACATTGTATATCCTCTTTCTTCACATCTGTATTATTATTATATCATTTTTTACGAGCTTTTTAAAGAAATGAGTTAGCAAAGCAGCCTTTTTTTAATTATATTAATTTTTTTAAGTGATTTCATTTAAGCAAAGAAAAAAGTCCTAATACTCGGACTCATTTTTTTTAAATGGTCGGAGCAGAGAGACTCGAACTCTCGACCTCTAGTTCCCAAAACTAGCGCGCTACCAACTGCGCAATGCCCCGATATAAATTTAATAAGATTTGGTGCGCCCAGGAGAACTCGAATCCCCAGCCTTTTGGTTCGTAGCCAAACGATCTATCCAGTTGATCTATGGGCGCAACACTTTCACGTGGAGGTTCCTGGCGGATTCGAACCGTCGATGATTGAGTTGCAGTCAATTGCCTTACCAACTTGGCTAAGGAACCATAACCAACGCGCTTTATTATTAAACCATAATACACTATTAAATGCAAGAGAAAACGGAAAAATCTTCGTAATTATTTCGCTGAAAATAGGCTTTTCAAATCAAAGATTTCACGAGGAGAATTAATTAGATATAGAGGTCTCTCTTTTTCTAATTCAGCTCTTGATCGATATCCATAATTACAAGCAATTTTATTAACTATTCCTGCATTTCTGGCCAAAATCATATCGACATCACTATCACCTAAATAACAAATATTATCTGGCTTTAGGTTAAATTTATTCATGATTAATTTTAATCCAAATGGATCAGGTTTAGGTGGAACATTTTTTGAATTTCCAACTATGCAATCAAATTTAGAAGGAAGAAGCTTATTAAGCAATTCAACAGCTGCATCTTCAGGCTTGTTTGTCAAACAACACACCAATATATTATTTTTACGAAGATAATTAATTACTTCACTAATTCCATCGTATAGTTTTGAATTAACACATACATGCGCTAAATAATAAGACATATAATCATCAAAGACTTTCTTAAACAAAACATCATCTATATCGCAACCAATTGCTTTTCGAATCAATACATTTGATCCATTTCCAATATATGACAATATCTGCTCTTCTGTTCTTTCCTTGAAGCCATTGATTCTTAATGCATAATTAACACTAAGCGTTAAATCTGGAACTGAATCAACTAAAGTTCCATCTAAATCAAAAATAAAACATTTAATCATATTATATTATTTCCAAACTATCTTCACTTATATTCATGTGAAATACAAATTTCAATATATCATTATACTCATCAATTCCAGTTTCGCGATTAATTATCATCGTATGATTTCTTCCAGGATAGATTTTTGAAACAGTAATTGCTCTTTTTGCTTTATTTGAAACATATGAAAAAGTATTGGATATTGAGAATTCATCGTTAAGTCCTTTAATCATAAATATTTTGCATCTCAATTTTTTCAAATGTTTTCTATTTATTACAATAGAAACAGAAATAGCATATGAAAGCTTAACAATACCTGCTATTTTGGTTTTCTTCATAATTGAAGAAGCTTTTTTTTTAAACTTAATTCTAAATTTAATATGATTGTAAGCAACCTTAAGATAGTTAATCAAAAGTTTTGTTTTAAGCAAATAAGTTGTAGGAGAAACCAAAACCAATTTAGAAATTTCAGGAAATTCTTCGCAAATTCGAGCCCCAATTCCAGCAGAAAAAGAATATGCTAAAACATAAACCAAATATCCTTTGTCAATAAATGCTTTAGTTACACTTCTAGCTCTATCATACATCAGCTTTTGATTGTAAGTTGTTTTATCTCCAAAATCGTACAAATTAGCTAGATATACTTCACAATTCTTATCGCCGTTTTTTTCTTCAAAATAATTTTTAAATTCTTGTAGATCATGAATATTTCTAGTTTGATATCCATGAAAACAAATCAAAACCTTTTTCATCCCTTTATAGTCAAAAAAAGTAGTTCTTTTTATGCTGATGAGATCTTTAATACTTCTATCTACATTTCCAACAATATCATCCATAATTAACCTCTAGTTTTAAAAATATACATAAATATACCAGCAGCGACACCAACATTTAACGAATCAATTTCTTTACTTATTGGAAGCAATATTTTTTCGCCATCAAGTTTCAAATTATCAGAACTAATTCCTTGTCCTTCATTTCCAAATACCAAAGCATATTTTTCTGGAATATTTTTAATATTCGATACATCTTTACCACCTAAAGAAGTCATAAATAATTTGTATCCTTCATTTAATATATCTTCAAGTTTAGCGTAGGAAATATTCAACTTAAATACCGAACCTTTAGATGCTTGAATAGCTTTAAAGTTATATGGCGACACACATGAATCAGATAAAACAATAGTTTTGTATCCTAATGCTAACGCAGTTCTTTCGATTGTGCCTAAATTTCCCGGATCTTGAACACCATCTAAATAAATAATTTTATCATCTTTGTAAGAAGATAAATTATATTCACATAAACCTATAGAGCGAGGTAAAGAAGAATAAGATGATAATGTTCGATATAAATCTTTCGATAATAAATATTGCGGATATTTTTCATATTTCTTATTATATTCTAAAGATATAACTTCAATTAAATTCGAAGAAGATTCTAAACACATATCTATTAAATCTTCTCCTTCAACTAAAATTAGATCAGATTTTTTATCTTTATTATTCTTTATATCAACTAAAGATTTATATTTTTTGTTATCTTTGCTTTTTATTACGATATCAGTCATCATTAACCCTCATTCCAAAATTACCACTAGGAATAATTTTGCTATATATATTATATCTAGGGCAATACTGCAAAACAATGTTATAAAAATTTGCTGAGTGATTACGTTGCTTAAAATGGGCAATTTCATGGATCAATACAGAATCTGAAACATCAGGATAATATGAATAAAGCTTAGGATTCAATGAAATAATATTTCCACGTGAATTATTTAACCCGATATACGAATATCCATGACAAAGTTGAACATCAAATTCAACATCGTATTGCATAATATTTGTTAGTTCTTTAATTCGTTTCTTAAAATATCCTAAAGCAAGTTCTTCATACATCAAATAAGCTTTAGAAGTTGTCGAAGCATAAAATTTACCTTCAGAATGTCTAAAGTCATTGGTTATCTCGATCTTTTTTCCTTGAATATAAACATAGCTGTCTGTCATAAAAGGCTCGGCGTTAAGAATTATGCCTCGTCTTCTAAATGTATTTAATGGATTGTTTTTCTTAAAAATATCAGTCAAAAAAGTTGTAACATCACGATACAAATCTTCTGAATAATGCAATTTTGATAAATATATCTTCAAAGGAATATTAACTAATAAGACGCCATAATTAGCAACATAATTAATATTCTGTAAGGTTTTTCTGACGTGTATTGATACAACTAAAGGTTGACCAAGAATAGTTACACTTAAATTCTCTATTTCTCTAATTTGAATTTTGCTTGAAACCATAAATTTGATTTAATTAACCTTTTAATCCGTTTTCTTGTCTTTCCATATTTTCAACAACAATATCATATATTTCACCTAATGTTGTTGCATATTCAATGACTTTCCATGGAGTGTTGGTGTGAAAATGAATCTTAATTAAGTCTTCATCTCCAACGGCTAATAAACAATCGCCTTCAATATTTCTTGTAATATAATCGTTTATTTCATCTTCTGAAAGATTTTTTCCTTCAATAAGAAGTTGAGTATCAAATTTGTATTGTAACATATTTATTTCTCTTTTCTATTTGCTGTTATAATAGCATATTCTTCTTCAATAAAAAAGGTTATGAAGTCCTAATAAGAAAATAATAAGACTACATAACCGAAGAAGAGATAGGTATATAAGTAAAAAGGGTAAAGAATATCACAGGGGAAGGAGAGAAAAAACAAGCATAAAAAAACCGGCGATGAGCTATTCTTCCCTTGCGGGTACCTTCGCCACAACAGTGCTTAACTTCTGTGTTCGGAATGGGAACAGGTGGATCCACTGTGTCATAATCGCCGGAAATAGTAGATCTAAGCAACAAAGTTAATTGAAACTTAGAAGACTATAGGTTAAGAGAACTTAATTCTCTGAAAACCGAATACCATATACAGTTCTTAAACTAAAATAATTTACACAAAATCAATGAAATAATAAGTGCTCGATCTATTAGTATCGCTCGACTGAACATATTACTATGCTTACATCTGCGACCTATCAACCCGGTAACTTTCCGGGGATCTTACTTCTTTCGAAACGGAAGTCTCATCTTAAGGACGGTTTCGCGCTTAGATGCTCTCAGCGTTTATCCGATCCAATAGCGGCTACCCAGCTATGCAACTGGCGTTACAACTGGTGTACCGTAGTATTGTCCAACCCAATCCTTGCGTACTAAGGTCAGATCCTTTCAAACTTCCTGCGCCCACGACAGATAGGGACCAAACTGTCTCACGACGTTTTGAACCCAGCTCGCGTACCACTTTAATAGGCGAACAGCCTAACCCTTGGAAGGTGATGCCCCTCCAGGATGTGATGAGCCGACATCGAGGTGCCAAACCGCGTCGTCGAAGTGAACTCTTGGACGCGATCAGCCTGTTATCCCCAGGGTAGCTTTTATCCGTTAAGCGACGGCCATTCCACAATGAAACCGCCGGGTCACTAATCCCTACTTTCGTACCTGCTCGACGTGTAAGTCTCGCAGTCAAGCACTCTTTTGCATTTACGCTCTACATATGATTTCCGACCATACTGAGAGTACCTTTGGGCGCCTCCGTTACTCTTTGGGAGGCGACCGCCCCAGTCAAACTACCCGCCTAACACTGTCCCCGCAACCATCCAGGCCGCAGGTTAGAATAGTTGTAAATCAAGAGTGGTATCCAAACGGCGACTCCACAAAAGCCAAAGCTCTTGCTTCAAAGTCTCCCACCTATCCTGTGCATGATTTGCAACTACTCAATATTAAGTTATAGTAAAGCTCCATGGGGTCTTTCCGTCTAGTCGCGGGTAACCTGCATCTTCACAGGTATTAAGATTTCACCGAGTCTGCTGTCGAGACAGCGCCCAAATTATTACACCATTCGTGCACGTCAGAACTTACCTGACAAGGAATTTCGCTACCTTAGGACCGTTATAGTTACGGCCGCCGTTCACTGGGGCTTCAATTCAATGCTTCGGATTGCTCCTAACATCTCCTTTTAACCTTCCAGCACCGGGCAGGCGTCACCCCATATACATCGGCTTGCGCCTTAGCATAGAGCTGTGTTTTTGATAAACAGTTACTTGGGCCGATTCGCTGCGGCTCTATTTCTAGAGCACTTCTTCTCGCTAACTTACGAAGTTATTTTGCAGAGTTCCTTAACAACAGTTATCTCGCTCACCTTAGGATATTCTCCTTGACCACGTGTGTCCGTTCTCGGTACGGGTCGAGTATACTTATACGCCAGCAGCTTTTCTAGGAAATTGGCATCGCTTGTTTCTTACTCGGATTGCTCCTTTCATATCTCACGTTTTTGTCTTAATGTGGAACGTACTTAACTATCCCACGACTACTACGCTTCGCCCAACATATCCAACAGTTGGTGAAGTTAGCCACTTTCGTCACTGCATCACAATATACTCGAGTACAGGAATATCAACCTGATGTCCATCGGCTACGCCTTTCGGCCTCGTCTTAGGTCCCGACTCACCCTGGGAGGACGAACCTTGCCCAGGAAACCTTAGTCAATTAGTGAAAGGGATTCTCACCCTTTTTCGTTACTTACGCCGGCATTCTCACTTCTATACGCTCCACCACTCCTTACGATATGACTTCAACGCATATAGAACGCTCCCCTACCACGAGTATTACTACTCATCCGCAACTTCGGTATCGTGCTTAGCCCCGGTAAATTTTCGGCGCGGGAACACTTGACTAGTGAGCTGTTACGCATTCTTTAAATGATGGCTGCCTCTGAGCCAACATCCTAGCTGTTTAAGTATTCCTACATCCTTTAACACTTAGCACGAATTTAGGGACCTTAGTTGGCGGTCATGGGCTGTTGCCCTTTTGACCATGAAACTTATCTCCCACAGTCTGACTCCCAGAATAGATCTACTGACATTCGGAGTTTGATTACAATTGATACCACTAGGTGTGGCTCGCGTGTATTCAGTGCTCTACCTTCAATAGATAATTATCTGAGGCTAGCCCTAAAGCTATTTCGAGGAGAACCAGCTATTACCCGACTCGATTGGAATTTCTCCACGAGCCACAATTCATCCGCGGGCGTTTCAACGAACGTCGGTTCGGTCCTCCATAAGGTTTTACCCTTACTTCAACCTGATCATGGCTAGATCGTCGGGTTTCGGGTCTACAAACACATACTGTCGCCCTCTTAAGACTCGCTTTCGCTACGGCTCCGCTTCTACGGCTTAACCTTGCATGTGTTCATAACTCGCCGGCTCATTCTTCAATAGGCACGTCATCAGGCATTAACGCCCTCTGACTTTTTGTAAGCATACAGTTTCAGATTCTTTTCACTCCCCTCCCGGGGTTCTTTTCACCTTTCCCTCACGGTACTGGTTCACTATCGGTCACAGAAGAGTATTTAGCCTTACGGAGTGGTCCCCGCATCTTCAGACAGGATTTCACGTGTCCCGCCCTACTCTGGAAGTTACGTATCTAAATGTTTTACAAATACGGGACTTTCACCCTCTATGGTTGAGCATTCCAACTCATTCTTCTTATATTTAGACAACTGATGTAACCCCATACCCCAGTAAACTGGTTTGGGCTATTCCGCTTTCGCTCGCCACTACTGACGGAATCGATTCTCTTTCTTTTCCTCTAGGTACTAAGATGTTTCAATTCCCTAGGTTGTCTTCTATCAGTTATGTATTCGCTGGTAGATGGTAGGCATTCACGCCTATCGGGTTTCCCCATTCGGACATCAACGGATCAAAGCTTACTTCCAGCTCCCCGTTGCTTATCGCAGGTAGTCACGTCCTTCTTCGTCTTTCTGTGCCAAGGCATTCACTGTACGCCCTTAGTAACTTATTTATTCGCATTTATTTGATAATAGTTGTAAAGTTATTTTAGCATTTTGTAATTACTTACAAATTAATTTTATTCTTAAATTCTTCGTTTGTTTAATCTCTCGATTGAAACCAACGACTATTTAGAAAGAACTGTGATATTCGGTTTTCAAAGAACTAATTAAGAGATAACTTGATCTCTTAAAACTGGATGATACTGATTAAACGAAAGAATTGTTTTATTTTACTGCTTAAATAAATTAAATTTTTCTCCTTAGAAAGGAGGTGATCCATCCCCACGTTCTCGTAGGGATACCTTGTTACGACTTAACCCCAATCACTAGTCCTACCTTAGGCGCCTCCCTCCATATTGCTATGGTTAGGATAACGACTTCGAGTATTACCAGCTCTCATGGTGTGACGGGCAGTGTGTACAAGACCCGAGAACGTATTCACCGTAGCACTGCTGATCTACGATTACTAGCAATTCCAGCTTCATGAAGTCGAGTTGCAGACTTCAATCCGAACTGAGACCGACTTTATGAGATTTGCTTCTACTCACGTAGTTGCTGCTCTTTGTATCGGCCATTGTAGCACGTGTGTGGCCCAGGGCTTAAGGGGCATGATGATTTGACGTCATCCCCATCTTCCTCCGACTTGCATCGGCAGTATCCTTAGAGTTCCCATCTTACTGTTGGCAACTAAGGACAAGGGTTGCGCTCGTTTTGGGACTTAACCCAACATCTCACGACACGAGCTGACGACAACCATGCACCACCGTTCACCGACATATATTTCCTTGTTTCCAAGTATTTAGCCGGGATGTCAAACCCTGGTAAGGTTTTTCGCGTAGCGACGAATTAAACCACATGCTCCACTGCTTGTGCGGGTCCCCGTCAATTCCTTTAAGTTTTATTCTTGCGAACGTAGTACCCAGGCGGAGAACTTAATGCGTTTGCTTTGACACCGAGCTTCTAACCCGGCATCTGGTTCTCAACGTTTACGGCGTGGACTACTAGGGTATCTAAGCCTATTTGCTACCCACGCTTTCGTGACTGAGCGTCAGTATCGGACTAGTAAGCCGCCTTCGCCACTGGTGTTCCTCCATATATCTATGCATTTCACCGCTACATATGGAATTCCGCTTACCTCTTCCGCACTCTAGTAAGATAGTTTCCAAAGCGAACTGTTGTTAAGCAACAGAATTTAACCTTAGACTTATCAAACCGCCTGCTCACTCTTTACGCCCAATAATTCCGGATAACGCTTGCTACCTACGTATTACCGCGACTGCTGGCACGTAGTTAGTCGTAGCTTTCTAATAGAGTACCGTCAAACAAAAGCCATTTCCTGCTCTTGCCATTCGTCCCCTATCACAGAAGTTTACAATCCGAAGACCTTCATCCTTCACGCGGCGTTGCTCGGTCAAGGTTTCCCTCATTGCCGAATACTCCCTACTGCTGCCTCCCGTAGGAGTCTGGACCGTGTCTCAGTTCCAGTGTGGCCGATCACCCTCTCAGGTCGGCTACGCATCCTTGTCTTGGTGGGCTATTATCTCACCAACTAACTAATGCGCCGCAGGTCCATCCCTTTGCGCAGCTTTGAAGCTGCCTTTTATGAAAAGAACTTGTGTTCTTCCCACGTATCCGGCATTAGCTGAATTTTCATCCAGGTATTCCGGTCATAGGGGTAGGTTCCCAACGTGTTACTCACCCGTTCGCCACTCGAAAAGTATTGCTACTTTCCTCGTTCGACTTGCATGTATTAGGCACGCCGCCAGCGTTTATCCTGAGCCAGGATCGAACTCTCATAATATATTCAATTCTAATTTTTGACTCAATAATAATTACTGACTTTTACTAATTAATTTCTTTTGGAATTAACGTAAATTAAATGTGTTTAATCTAGTTGTATCTATCCAGTTTTCAAAGATCAAT
>JAEWSJ010000014.1 GCA_023398335.1 Bacillota bacterium | reverse complement strand
ATAAAAATAAATAAAACAATATAAAAACAAAAAAACATATTACATAGTAATATGAATTCACAATATTATTATTTATATCAATTTTTTCATCGGAAAAATATGGTGTTAAATCCTAAAAACGGGTATTGCAATTGATGCATCAGATATTTCATTAATGAACAATAAGATTGAGAATATTCCATATTTATACGTGTTAGCTAAATCGACATTTAGGACAATAAATTTCAACATAATGTTGTCTATGGTAATAAACTTCATTGCTATTATCTTAGCCTCATTTAGTTTACTAAATTTAATCAGTGGAGCATTAGTTCATAACCTCGGCTCCGTGTTGGTAGTTCTTAATGGTTCACTTGTTTATAATAGAAACTATATTAAAAGAATTTCAGGTAACATATAATAGTTTTTTCTTACAATTTATTCGTATTTATCTAATGTAATCAAATATAGTTCACCCCGCTATCTAAACATGCTAAAATTAGTTATAAGAAACAATTATCTTATTAGAAATAGGAGTAATATTGTGCAAACGAATATAATTAAAAAGTCTCGTTTTACTGGGGCAATTATCAGCAGCATTCTTCTCGTTGTCTTTTTTATTAATCTAGGTATTTTGTTAATTAAAACATCTTACCCGGGCAACTTACCAATATGGGAATTATACCCAAGTACCATCCTTGCCGATGAAACAGTACCGATATTCTCCTTAGCGCTTAAAGTATTATTCTTTTTTTCTATTATTCCTTTATTAATTACCGTATATAGTTTAATAAGAAAAAACAATTTCGGTTATGCTTTATCATTAGTAACTATGATGGCATTCCAAATTCTTCTTATTGTGTTTAAACTTTTTGCTTCTAAACTTTCTCCTTCGGTTTTTATCTTATCTATCGTTAATTTAATTCTTATCCTTATTGCGTTTTCTTTCTTCATTATTCGAATGATTTACTTAAAAAAAGAAAATAATAAAGAAGATAATAATATAGAAGAAAATAAGCTGATTTTACCTTCATCACGTAAAATGGCTGTCGGAATATTAATAATCAATATTATCCATATCATTGCTCTTTCATTAATTTTCTTCTTACCTATTTACTCTGTATCTAATGGTTCGACATTTACTTCTCACTATTTATTTGAAGTAATGCTTAATGAATCAACAGTTTTATTAGATACAATATTCTATTTGGTTTTCTTGCTATTTTACATCATTAGTCTTTTCTCTTTCGTTTATTCTCTCTCGTATTTCTTCAGCGATAAGATTAATTTTGTCTCTAAATCAACATCGCTAATTTATTACAATATCACTGTTAGTATTCTCTTTTTCCTTACTAGTTTCTTCACTTGTTTCTTTTATTCAAATAAAGGAATGGCAACTCAAACAATCGCATTTATTCCCGCTATTGTTCTTGGAGTATTAAGTTTATTCTTCTCAATATTCAAAGGTAAATTTGAACTTGCTAATGAATTAAAAGAAAAAAATTATACCGAAGCAAAACATACTCGATTCGAAACAATGCTATATGTAACAATAATTACCGCAATATCTATCTTAGCATTATTTCTAAATATTGTTGTAGTTGAGAACACTTATTCTTCTATTACTCAATCCATATCATTATCAGGCTTTGACTTACTTAATAAATATTCTAATCTTGGTCCTGGTTATCAAATGGTGGCGTTTTATTTAGTAATTCTATTACTTGTATCCGCTTCTTGCTTCTTATGGACCATGACTAGTTATTTATCGAATTATAAGAACTTCCATCTCGTTGCTAAAGTAACTACCTACGCTAATGTCGGCTTGATGTTATTTTTAGGAATATCTGGGTTCTATTTTTCTATCGCACAAGAGATAAATGTTGAGAACTTAAAATCATTATTAGATCAATTCCATATTACCTATAATGATCAATACACCTATTCAATTCGTACTGATGCTTTTTATGCTTTAGTGCTTGATTTAGTCGTGCTATCAATCATGATAATTCGTCAATCGTTTGAGAAGGTTGGCGAAGATGATTTGCCTTTAGTTAAAGCTGAATTAGATAACGCTTCTCCTTCTACCTCCTCTGCTCTTTCTTCTGCCGTACCTGCTTTATCTTCTACAAGTAGCAGTGCCGCTTCATCTTCCGCTTCTACTGAAACTAATAGTGAATCTAAAGAAGAAACAATTACTAACTTTGATCCATGTCCTGCTTTTAGTGAACTTGATTCTAAAAAAGAAGTCTTTACCAAAGATCTTGAAGTTAGAAATCAATTACTTACAAAAGATAAGACATTGAACGGATTAATTACCTTTATAGTAGATTATGCGAGAAATAGTCGTTTGCACCTTTCCTATTCTAATTCAGACATAGCGACATTTGTCGCCGGTCTTGGTGCGTGCCGTTTAACAATTTTACAAGGTATGTCAGGTACCGGTAAAACTAGTTTACCAAAGATATTCTCCGAAGCAATTAACGGTAATTGTGAGATTATCGAAGTTGAATCTTCATGGAAGGATAAAAACGAATTGCTTGGATACTACAATGAATTTTCTTCTATGTACACTCCGAAGAAATTTACTCAAGCAGTATATAAAGCGGCGATGAATAAAGATATTCCAACCTTTATCGTTCTTGATGAAATGAATCTTTCTCGTATTGAGTATTACTTCTCCGACTTCTTATCGTTGATGGAGAACGAAGAAAACAAACGACAAATCAAGCTTCTAAACATCAATTTATATCGTACTGAAAACGGAGCAAAGTATCCGTATTCAATGCTTGAAGAAGGTCATACCTTACATATTCCTTCAAATATTTGGTTTATTGGTACTGCCAACAGAGATGAATCGACCTTTGTTATCTCGGATAAAGTCTACGATCGTGCTCACACGATGAACTTTAACAAACGTGCCCCTAAGGTCAGAGATTATAAAGAGCCATTAAAGCCATGTTTCTACACATACCATATCATAGATGAAATGTTCAAAGACGCTTTAAAAAAAGGTACATTTGATGCTGAAAGAAGCAATTTAATCAAAAAAGTAGAAGAGTTACTTCTTCCATTCAATATTTCTTTTGGTAATCGTATATTAAAGCAAATTGAAGATTTCGTTGATATCTACCAAGCTTGTTTCCCTACTAAAAATGTTACCGATGAAGCGGTAGAAACAATACTTTTAAGTAAAGTAGTTAGTAAGCTTGAAGTAAAAACTATCGATGATAAAGATTCCTTGGTACGAGAATTTGAAGAATTGAATTTACGTAGATGTGCTGAATTTATAAGTAAACTTAACGAGGATTAAGAATGAGTAATAATGAATACGTTCATCGTAATGAAGACTATCATCATCTAGAGACAGTTCTTCATTCGATAAACGGCTTTGTTAAGCGTCATAAAAAGTTAACATATATTGAGTTTGATTATTATACAACTCATGATTTAACTTTGTTTTTTGTCGAACCGGATTTTAATTTTCAAGACTTAAAAGTAAACCTAGCAAAAATAAATAAGATTCTTCCCGCGACAAAACGAATATTATCAAAACCAATTATTGCTTTAAAAGATTCACCTGAAATATTACCAGTTGAAATTGTCAATAAAATCAATCAAAATACTATTCAGTATCTTGGCTCGCATCTTAATGATGTTGGAAACATCACTAAACGCGGAATCAAACCTCGTAAATTATTAACTCAAATTTATAGAGATGATTACAGCATTTATGAAAATATCATTTTTTGTAACTTTATCGATGAAGTGATGCATTACTGTCGACAAAACATGCGAATTCTAAAAGATTTACTCTATGCGAGTGAAACGATGGAGTTTAATCTTCTCGAACGTGTTAATCATTTGGATTATTTTTTAGCGTTAGGAAAACTACATACTGGTTATATCCGTGATTTTGACAAAAATTACGATATATCAAAAGAACTATATAAAGAAATCATCACAATATTAAATACGATAAGACCTCGTTTAAATAAACCAGTGTATGTGAATAACAAACGTCGCAAAAAGCTAGATTTAAAGAAAACCAATATCTTTTTAATGCAGAAAGATTATCACCAGATTTATTCAACTTATAAATACTTTATCAATCATAAACTAATTGCAAAAGAAGATAAGTCAATCGTCGATCTAAAATCATTAAAAGATAACTATTTCTTATTTATCAAGATTCTTGCTATTTTTTCTCTTGGTCATTTTAATTTTAAATTAAACGAGAACGATGTCATGGATATCAAAAATCTCGACTCAATTTTCACATTCAAAAAATGGACTATAAATCTATTAAGCATAAAAAATATCGGACTTAAAATATCAATATCTAAGAATAAATCTTACTCCTTCTTACTTATCCCCGTTATCGATCAAGTTGACGATGCTCAACTTCTTACTTTAAAAGATAAATATAACGTAGATGAAGTAATTAGATGTACTCCTTTTGAAGATAACTACGTGGTAAGTAAGTCAACTTTAATATCGATGGAAAACATCGATTCATTTAGAAGACTACAGCAGATATATTTAAAAGGAATGATTTATTCCGATACAAAGCACAACAGTTGTCCTTTCTGCAAAGGCAAACTCAAGCATAATCAAAGCAAGGATTTATACGAATGCGATTCATGTCGCTTAGTAATTAAGAAAGCAACTTGTGAGGAAACAAATAAGAAATATTACTACACCTTAATATCAGGCTTAAAAGTAAATAAATACAACCTTTTTTCCTATACTCAAGATAGCTTATGGCTATATAGCCGTAATGTCGAAGGAGCGATGTTTTATCGAAATATCACCAAGCTTGATGAAAATGGTAATATCGTTTGTCCGCATTGTCAAAAGTCTCACATCAAACAAAAAAACTTGGAATAAGATAGCAAACTAATTTATGTTCACTATCTGTTCCAAGTATTTTTTTAGTCTTCGATAATTCCTTTTTCTAACTTATAGTTTTTCGCTTGAGTATTGAATAACTTACAATATAAACCATCTTTCTTTTTCATTAAATTTTTATGTGAGTCAAAGTCTTCCACATGTCCACCATTTAAGACTAAGATCTTATTGCAGAACACTGAAGAAGACATACGGTGTGAGATATATATTGCCATTCTTCCTGAGGCTAGTTCATTAAAATTCTTATATATTTCTGCTTCCGCTAAAGGATCAAGTGCAGAGGTTGGTTCATCTAGAATTAAAAGATCACATGGTTTTGCTAAAGCTCGTGCAATAGCAATCTTTTGTCTTTGACCTCCGGATAATTCTACTCCATCCGCACTATATGACTTGCCTAAAGGAGCATCATATCCTTTGTTCAAGGATTGAATCTTATCATCAATACCGACATCTTTACCAATCTTTGTAGCATCTTCCAGCGATATTCCTGGTCTGATGTTTTCTTTAATTTCATAATTAAATAATTGATAGTCCTGGAATACAGCGCTTAACTTAGATATGTATTGATCATACTTATATTCGTTAATCGGTATATTATTAATTTTAATTACTCCAGAATTAACATTATATAAACGACATAATAACTTAACTATTGTGGTTTTACCCGCACCATTTAAGCCAACTATTGATATTTTTTCTTTTGAATCAAAG
Organism: Bacillota bacterium; assembly: GCA_023398335.1. Lineage (GTDB taxonomy): Bacteria > Bacillota_I > Bacilli_A > RFN20 > CAG-288 > HGM10890. The sequence goes on along the minus strand of JAEWSJ010000014.1, from coordinate 35,566 downwards.
ACGAATGATACATCATCTAAGATTACTTTGTCGGTATGAGGATAACTAAATGTTACATGCTCAAACTCAATAGTTTTTATTTCGTCTAAATCACAAGTTCCAATATCTTTATCTTCTTTTACTTCAAGGATTTCAATAAGCGAAGTGATGTATTGAATTGCACGAATAAAGTTGCTGCTAGATTTTACAATTTCTGTGACGCATTGAGAGAAGGATATAGCGGATGAAGCGGTTAAGGAAAAACTTGCAATTGATAAACCTTCTGTTATCGTTCTTATACCTACAAGAACATATACAAATCCTATTTCAATATAACTACAGGCTGAAACTATGGATTCATATAATCCAAGTTTAATCATTATTTTTCCTAATATCTTTACTGTTCTATCTCCAAAAAATGAAAAGTTAGTAAATAATCGATTATATACATTTTCATACAAACGATAGTCTTTTGATTTATCTGGACTTTCAAGAGTTTGAAGATAGTAACCAAACTTATAATTGATTGGTAATAAGTCGCTATAGAAACCCATTTGTGTTTTTAGTGATAAAAAGACAAATAAAACATTGAGAATTATCCCCACTAACATTACAACGATAATTATTGGATCAAAGGTTATGATGATTGCGGATAACCCGATTATCGATATTAAACTTGAAGCAATAGTAACCATACTATTTAATAAATCGAAGACAGCACCCATATTATTAATACCCATTTGAGTATTCTTCTTCAATTCGATGTAATATGGATCTTCAAGACAGGAGAATGGTAATGACATAATCTTTTTAGCTAAAACTTGATTAACAATTTCAATCATTTTTGATTGAGATATAGTTACGACTCTCTCCAACAATTTAGTAAGGAAGAATAAAGCAACATCAATCGCAGTTACTACAAGACCAGCATACACCGCGGTCATGTAATCACCTTTTTCAAGATATTGAATGATTACTGATATTGAATACGCCCCGAAGATAGTTAACGCCGCTTTAACCAAACAAAATAACAACATGACGAAGAAGAACGATTTGTATTCTTTATACGTTATTTTAATGAACTTAAAGAAGACATGCTTGGTTCTAACTGGTTTATTAGTTTTTTCCATATTCTTGCTCCTCCTGATAATAACGTCCTTGAATTACAAACATCTTATAGTATTCACCTTTCTTCGCCATTAATTCTTCATGGGTTCCATATTCCTTCAATCCATTTTCATTAAAGAAAGCAATGTGATCGCAGAACTTAGTCGAAGATAATCTGTGAGAAATATATATCGCCGTTTTATCTTTGATTAAGCCATCAAAGCTTTGATAAATATCCGCCTCTGCTAAAGCGTCCAAAGCTGAAGTAGGTTCGTCTAGAATAACAACATTACCATTTTTATATAGAGCTCTCGCAATTGCAATCTTTTGCTTTTGACCGCCGGATAAATCCACACCTTTTTCATCGATGGTTTTATTTAACACGGTATCGTATTTTTGTGGTAATTTTTCAATTACATCTTTAAGTCCGATTGTTTCAATGCATTGTTTTGCTCTTATTGCTGCATCTTCTGAGGAGTCATTACCAATAATATTATCTAAGACTGAGCAGGCGTAAACAGAATAATCTTGGAAGACGGTTGAAAACATGTCGTAATACGAATCTTGATCAAATGAAGTAGTTGGAATTCCGTTGATAAGGATTTCTCCTTTAGTCGGATAGAACAATCCACAAATGAGTTTAACTATTGTTGATTTACCAGCTCCATTAGTTCCAACAATAGCAATCTTTTCTTTTGCGTTAATAACTAAATTCAAATCGTTGAGAATATACTTCTCAGTGTTCGGATACTTGAAATAAACATGTTTAAATTCAATCGTAATTGGAGTGTCTTTAGCGATAGCCTTTAGCGATCCACTTGATTTAAGCTTGTTCTCATTATCAATGATGTAGTAATAAGTTGAAGATAATTTTAAATCTTTAAGAATAATGGATACTTCATCAACTAAGCTACGTAATATCGTTGAAAAACTAACAAGTTCAACAAGATATAAGGAAGCGAGCGACATCGATAATGTTCCATCAAAGTATCCTTTAATTATTAAGTAATAAGAAAAACCATCTTGAAGAAGAAGTAAAACTAATTCACCAAAAGATAATAAGAATTTACGATTTGCTACATCGCTCACAACCTTGATATAACTTAATGAACGATTCTTATATTTGTTAATTAAACTATCTTTTAAATCGAATATTCTAATATCTTTACCATAATCAAAATCTGAGCAAGTCTCATTAAAATAATTTGCTTGACGAGCAGTACGTGAATCATCATCTTCTCTAGAATGTGCATAAGTTGAATATGTTTTATTTATAAACGCAGTAGCGATGGTGACTCCAATACAAATAAGTGCAATATATATTTCGTTATAACCAATAATTACAAAGAATAAGATACATGAAACAAGATAACCAAGGATCCTTACAAAACTTGAATAAGTATGTTCAAATCCTCTTCCATCACTATCTAATGCTCTAAAACCAACGTTAATACGATCTTGGAAAACACTATCTTCAATACATTCATAATTAACATTTTTCATCAACTTAACTATCTTCTTAAACTCTGTCATACGTAAAGATAAAAATATCGAACCATTATAGTATCCTAGAGTTGAAGAAACGACAAATGATACTATGCAAATTGAAATAAGTACAGCAACAGAAATAATAAGAGAAGTTACATCCCCGCTGCCTTGAATTAAATCAATAACTATCTTTGTAAAGAAAGTCGAGGCGACTGGTATAAGTCCGGAAAAGACTGCGTAAATAAAAAACAAAAAAATACGCGTAAGATAATTTATTCTCTTTTATAGACTTTAGCTGTCTTTTTAGCGTGTAAAAATACGAGTACCCTTTTTCTTTTTCAATATGATATTCCTAATGAACTTTTCGTCCTCTTTCAATGTCATAAGTATAGCACTTGAATATTTTTAATAACAAGATTTTTTCAGTTGCTTTTCCGCTACTATTAATTGCTATCTTGGTTGCGAAACGTCATATTTTCCATAATTATATTATTTTTTCGTATGCTAACCGTAAATTGTCTTTTTCTCCGCTATTTAATTTAATTATTCCGCAGTATTTAAAACCGGTGTTGCAGAGTGTTTTTTGCATTGCTATGTTCTTCTTATGCGTATCAACTTTGATTGAATGACATTTCTTCTCTATTCCGTATTGAACCGCGTAAGTAATCATCTTTATTCCTAAATGAAGATGATAGTATTCTTTCTTTAAAGCTAAACGATGAATAACTAAATCAGCCTTTGAAGCAGATGTAATCCATTTTCCGTTTATCTCTAGATAATTATTATCAACACCTCTAATCAATGCAGCAACGCCGATTAATTCATCTTCGTTAAATAAGCCAAATAAATTGTCGTTCGTAATATCATTTTTTATAGTGTCAATAGACGGATATCCTTGTTGCCACTGTAAAGAATCGACACTAAGCAATTGCTTAGCATCGGAAATAATATCCATGGCTGCATCTAAATAAGAGATGTCAACTCTTTTAAAACTTAAGTTCATATTTAGAGGCTTCAGTTAAACGATAGTATTTATACGGTTCGTATTTATTCACTAACTCTAGATACTTAGGTTTAGTATTCTTTTTCTTTAAATGCTTAAATCCACTTTCGGCATATTGAACTAAACACCAATGAATAAATTCATAGGTGGCGTCTGTCATTAAACTTGTAGCTTTTTTTCCTTCTAAATACTTTACTACACTATCACGACGATAATTCTTTTTCATATAAACTGAAGAGGCACTGATCATGTCAGCAACTATTTCAAGGCAATAAATATAAGGGATGTTTTTTGTTAAAGTGTAATTACCACAAAAATCCATATAATATTCAAAATGGTGTTTGTTATGTGAAGTATGATGAACAAAGACATCGCTGTAATATCCGTGATCTTTTCTTTCGTTATATATTGGAGATCTAACTCCATTGTAGTACTTATATGAGCCTTTAAACTCCACGCTACTATACTTTGATAAATCATGCCCTAAAGAATGAAAAAAGATGCCTAAATGAGCCGCATTGCGAATAACACGATGACGATGTTTAGTGATTAAAATAAAATGTGCAATAAACTTATTCATAGATAAATTATACAACATTTCAATTATTTTTTTACCACTTTACACATAATTATGCATCTCATATTCATTTAAAAATTTCTTAACAATAATGTATAATATTAAGAAGTAAAACAAATTTGTTTTATCAATTTCAGAAAGAGGTATTACAATGAATTCAATGTTAACTGATAACAAAGTTATTCTAGGATTAATGAGACTTAATAAATTAGATGTTAGCGGCTTAGAAAATCTAATTAAAGGTGCCATAGATCTTGGAATTAAATACTTTGATATTTCCGATATTTATGGTCGTGGTGAATGTGAAAGAAAATTAGGTGAAGTCCTTAAAAAATGTCCCGAACTTCGTTCAAAAATGATAATTCAAACAAAATGTGGACTAGTTAAACGCGATGTGGAAGGAATATCTTTATTTGATCTTTCTTATTCACACATCAAAGAAGCTTGTGAAGCCTCCTTAAAACGTATGAACTTATCTTATATCGACTATTATCTTCTTCATCGTCCTGATATATTAATGGAGCCAGAGGAAATTAACCAAGCGATTAAAGAGCTAGTTAAAGAAAAGAAGATTGGACACTTTGGTGTATCTAACTTTTCTCCAAGCGCTATTGAATATCTTCAAACAGAACTAAAAGTACCAGTAGAAGTTAACCAAGTACAACTAGGTATAGCTCATTTAAATATGGTTGCTCAAGAAATGAATATGAACCTAGAAAATAGCGAATCCGTTTCCCGTGATAATGGTTTATTCTTCTTCTTAAAACGCAATGATATTGCACTTCAATGTTGGTCTCCATATCAATATGGTTTCTTTGAAGGAACAATCTTTAATTCTGATAAGTATCAAGAATTAAACGTCGCATTAGAAACAATCGCAAATAAATACGGCGTATCAAAATGTGCTATCGCCACAGCGTTCTTATTTAGATTAGGAAAGAACATCCAAGTTATTACCGGCTCTACTTCCTTAGAACATATAAAAGAAACTCTCGATGGAAGCAAGATTAATCTTTCACGAGAAGAATTCTATTTCTTATATCGTAAAGCTGGATACATGTTACCGTAGTGCAAAGGAGAAAGTAATGTCACACTCAAAAGTAATCGAATTAAAATCATTAAAAAACACCCGTGATTTAGGTGGAATGCCTTCATATAACGGACAAAAAGTTAAAGACAAACGAATCATTCGTTCCGGAAATCTTTCTGTAGCGTCTAAAGAAGACTTAGAAATATTAAGAGATAAATACAATCTTAAAAGAGTTATAGATTTAAGAACAGAACACGAGCGAAATGAAAAACCCGATGTAAAAATTGATGGTATTGAATATATCAATAATCCAATTTTAACTGAAGAACAAATGGGAATAACAAAAGAAACTAAATTAACAAAAAGAACTTCAAATTCTCTTTTTGTTAGTACAAGAATAAAAGAGAACAACGCTTTTTCTTTTATGAAAGATATCTACATTAATTTTGTCGATAATCCCTATTGTTTATCTCAATATTCAAATTTCATTAAACTTCTTCTTAGTTACTCAGATGGTGCTACTTTATATCACTGCTCCGTCGGTAAAGATCGTGTCGGTATTGCAACCTACATCATTCTTTCATTATTAGATGTTAACGAAAATGATATCGTTGAAGATTTCATGCTAACTAATTATTTAATTGAAGATAATATCATCAAAGAAATTGATGAACTTAAAGCGGAAATTAATGATCCTCGATTAGAAGAGACCTATCGTATTCTCTTCCAAGTACAAAAAGAATATATCGAAGCAATAATTAATTACATCAATACGAATTACGGTTCGTTCTATGACTTTAGAAAAAACATTCTAAAAATCACCGATGATGAAGTTAAGAAATTTAAAGAACTATATCTAGATAAAAAAATCTGAGTGAATTACTCCTCAGATTTTTTTTCATCTTCAAATACAATTTTTGCTGATAATAAATCAATTGCTGCGCGATACTCTTCTTTTACATCATTTCTACTTAATAGAAAGAAATCAAGAGATTCCCATATTGCAAATGAACCTATAATTGAAGTTATTTCAGATAAGAAAGCATTATCGGAAATAGTTAGATATAAATATACTCCAAGAATAATTGCTCCTAAACAAAGTAAAGTCATCGCTTTTCTAAATTCTTTTTTATACTTTTTTCTTGCTTTAATAAGATTAACATAATAATGTCTTTGAATTAAATTAACAATTTCCGCCCGATCTTTCTTATTCTTAATCTCAGTAATAATATTTAGTACAATTCTTTTATATGAAGTGTATTCGATTGAGCGTGAGATATACTCGAAGATTTCAGGATTCAATGATTCTTGCTTCTCCGAAGAAAATGTATTGTAGACATTATCTTTATTTAAAAGTAAATCAATCACTAAATTTCCTTCTTCATCGAAGAATTTTGTCTTTAGTGATTCATTAAATGATGAACGTTTATTCTCGATAGTACTGATGATTTCACTTAAATCTTTATTGTTTTTTTCTAGCATATTATTTACAAAGCGAGGCATATTTAGCTTTTGAAGCGCGAATTAAATCATCTGGCTTCAATACTATTTGTAATCCTCTTTTCCCTCCTGAAATATACATCTTATCTAATGTCTGAGCGGAATCATCTACATATGTTACGAATTGTTTTTTCATACCAAGAGGTGAACATCCACCTCTTATATATCCTGTAATAGGAAGTAAGTCCTTAACATGAAGCAACTCTATACTTTTATTAGAAGATGCTTTAGCGGCTTTCTTCAAATCTATTTCCTTGTCAACAGGAATAACAAGAACGATATATGAAGTCTTATCTCCTTTACCAACTATAGTTTTAAAGAGTAAATTACACGCTACTTTAATCTGTTCAGCTACATGTACTCCAGAAAGATCTTCTTCATCTACCTCATATGTTTTTTCTTCATAAGGAATTTTTTCTTTATCTAGTATTCGCATTGCATTTGTTTTTGTCATTGTTCTCACCTACTAATTATTATACAATTATTTTTTCAATTTAAAAGATGCGGTTTCCCGCATCTTAATTAATAGACAATCTTATGTTTATTCGTATTCGCAAACATCAGTAAGAGAAAGAAGAACTTTCTTATCTTTCTCATTTGCTTTTAATGACATAACTGCAGCGATAATTGGAATCCATTTTTGAATGTATTGAAGTGCAGTATCTGTTTTCTTGCAGAAGATGGCTAAGTATTTCTTTCCTAAATTCTCATTTCCATTTAACAAGAAATATAAATAGGACATAGCAACATCAGCTGAAGCATTACCTTTACAAGCATGAGCCCAGTCAACAATATGATAATCACCATTATCATCAATGATGATGTTACTTGGATTCATATCACAGTGACATAGTTTGATATGTTTCGGCATACTATTAAGTCTCGTATGTAATTCATAACGAGTAGTTGCTGGAATAATTTCTCTGGTTGCAGAGATTCTTTCTTGCAACTTGTTTGTTAGTAGTGGGAGTGAAGGACAGACAATTTGTTGAATATCAATTTGAATATCAACTAACTTATTTAAATATTCATCTTCTTTGTCTGGATTTTCTTTCATAAGTTCGGCTAAAGTTTTACCTTTGATGAATGTTGATGAAATACACCAATCATCATCAACTTTGAACACTTCTAAGAGTGAAGGTATAGATAAACCAGTTTCTTCAACTCTAGATTGATTTAAAGCTTCGGCTAAAACATCAGATTTTGAAACTAACTTATTGTTGAACTTCTTTACAATAGTATTTTCTTTTTCATTTAAATAAATAGCTTTGTTTTCTCTTTTGAGAATTTCTTTACCGAGATCTTTCATTTTAATTAATTCCTTTCTCTCTACTTACCATAATAGCACTTTAAGTATAAATCTTTAATCTCACTAATTAGTGGATAACGTGGATTACAACCGGTGCATTGATCATCAAATGCTTTTTCTGACATTTCATCAAGAGTAGCTAAGAAAGCTTTTTCATCGATTCCCATTTCTTTTATTGTGGCTGGAACTTCAACATCTTTCTTAAGTTGTTCGATGGCTTTAATAAGTTTATCGAATAATTCTTTATCGTTCTTTCCTTCAAGTCCAATAGCACGAGCGACATCTGCATATCTATGTAAGACATTTGGATATTTGTATTGTGGGAATGTACCCATCTTGGTTGGATTATCAACTGCGTTATATTTCATAACCTCTATGAGTAAACTGCAAACAGCAATACCATGAGGAATATGGTGGAAAGCACCAAGTTTATGACCCATAGAGTGGACTAAACCTAAGAAGGCATTAGCAAAGGCAATACCAGCTAAAGAAGAAGCGTATGCCATTTGCTCTCTAGCTTCAGGATCAGTTGCTCCATTTTTATATGCTCTTGGTAAATACTTAAAGACTAATTGTAAAGATTTAGTTGCCATGGAATCTGTATAATCAGAAGCCATAATTGAGGCGATTGCTTCAAGAGCATGGACTAAAACATCAACACCGGAAGCTCTTGTTAAGCCTTTAGGAATATTCATCATTAAGTCCGCATCAATAATAGCAATCTTTGGTAATAATTCATAATCTGTTATTGGATATTTACAGCCGTTGGATTCATCAGTAATAATTGCAAATGGTGTCGCTTCACTACCAGTACCGGCAGTAGTAGGTATAGCAATAAATAAAGCTTTATCACCTAAATGTGGGAAATGATAGACACGTTTTCTAATATCCATGAAATCCATTGCCATATCAGCAAAGTTAACTTCTGGGTGTTCATATAAAACCCACATAATCTTTGCGGCATCCATTGGGCTACCACCACCTAAGGCAATAATACAATCTGGCTTAAAGGATTCCATTCTCTTAGCACCGGCTTTAGCACAACCTAAGGTTGGATCTGGTGCAACATCTGAGAAGACTTCATATTCAATCTTCATTTCTTCTAATCTATCAGTAATACATTTTGTAAAACCGGATTGGAATAAGAAGGAGTCAGTAACAACGAAGACTCTCTTTTTATTATATACATCTTTTAATTCTTCTAAGGCAACGCTTAAGCAGCCTCTCTTAAAATAGACTTTCTCTGGAAGACGTAACCATAACATATTTTCTCTCCTTATTGCGACTGACTTAACATTTAATAATTGATTTAAACCAACGTTCTCAGATACGGAGTTACCACCCCAGCTACCACATCCTAAAGTTAATGATGGTCTAAGCATGAAGTTATAGATATCCCCGATACCACCTTGTGAAGAAGGAGTGTTAACAAGAATACGGCATGTCTTCATTTTGCTAGCAAATTCATCAATCTTACTCTTCTCGTTAACTTCATCAACATATAAAGAAGAAGTATGACCATATCCACCTTGCTCAACTAAGACCTTGGCTTTTGCTAAAGCATCTTCGAAATCTTTAGCTTTATACATTGCAAGTACTGGTGAAAGTTTTTCATGTGAGAATTCTTCATCTAAAGAAGTAGATTCAACTTCACCAATTAAAACTTTTGCATCTTCTGGACATGTGATTCCACACATCTTTGCAATAGTAGTAGCTTTTTGACCAACAATCTTGGCATTAACAGCACCGTTAATAATAACAGTGTGTCTAACACTGTCCATTTGATCTTCTTTTAAGATATAACCACCTCTTAATTGAATTTCTTTTTTGAATTCATCATAAACATCCTCTAGAACAATAACTGATTGTTCTGAAGCACAAATCATACCATTATCAAAGGATTTAGAATGGACGATAGAAGCAGCCGCCATTTTGATATCAGCAGAAGAATCGATAATGGCTGGAGTATTACCAGGACCAACACCGATTGCTGGTTTACCAGATGAGTAAGCAGCTTTAACCATACCTGGGCCACCTGTGGCTAAGATACAATCAGCATCTTTCATTAGATTAGATGATAAAACAACCGAAGGTTCATCAATCCAACCGATAATATTTTCTGGAGCTCCAGCTTTTACAGCAGCTTCAAGAATAACTTTTGCAGCATCAATAGTACATTTTTTTGCACGTGGATGTGGTGAGAAAATACAACCGTTTCTTGTCTTCAAACAGATAAGTGATTTAAATATTGCGGTTGAAGTTGGGTTAGTCGTTGGAACGATAGCGGCAACAACACCGATTGGTTCAAGTATTCTTTCATAACCCATGGATTCGTTTCTATCAATAACACCACAAGTTTGAGCGTTCTTATATTTGTTGTAAATATACTCTGAAGCAAAGTGATTCTTAATTACTTTATCTTCAATTACACCCATACCTGTTTCAGCAACAGCATCTTTTGCAAGTGAGATTCTCATCTTATTTGCAGCTAAAGCAGCTTGATAGAATATCTTATCAACTTGTTCTTGCGTGAAGGAAGCATAAATACGTTGAGCTTCTTTAACTTGTTCAACATGTTTCATCAAACTTTCTTCATCTTTGACATAAATTTTTTCTGCCATACAAATTCTCCTTATTCAATAATTTGTCTACATGTACAATATACATGATTTTTGAACGAAAAAAAGCATTAATTAACATTTTTTGAATGAATTATGAACGATTTATATTTATATTGCGTGTTTTATGCGTGTTTTAGCTTATCTAAATGAGCATACTTCAAAAAACATGATTCGAAGAAATAATTGTCATTATATGCGAAAAATAAATAATCCTATTAATATAGAATGATATTTGCTTATTTTATCAAAAGAATATAAAATATAGATAAAAAAGGAGAACTATATGGATCTAAGTATGGATTTAATTAACAAAATCCCTTTTCTTATCTATATCGTAGATATTGAAAATAACGACTTATTATTCGTTAATTCTTTTGGTGAGAACATTTATGGTCATAATTGGCATGGTAAAAAATGCTATGATTACTTTTTTAAGTTTAATAATCCTTGTGACTTCTGTCATATGGATCAATGCCTACATTCTGAAAGCAAAACTTTAAATAGAACATTTACAGTTTCAGAAATAGGAAACATGAATTATTTAATATCATCAAACATCATCACTTTTAATAATAAAAAGTGTTTGCTAAGTTTATGCAATCCTAGTTTGGAGTCAACTGATTCAGTTTCATTTTCGAGAAATGACACTGACTTTTCTTCAATTAATACTTTTTCAAACAAGCTTGCTAAAATTCTATCTTCTTCCGATAAATACAGTGCCAAGATTGAACAACTAGCAAATAATGTTAGATCATCTTACGATGCTATTCTTACAATTATATTTATCAAAAAAGAAGGAGAATTTATCAATTGTTCATCTAGTGTTAAGCAAAAAGATAGATTACCTTTAGTTGAAAATAAGAACTTCTATCAGAATTGTGAAGACTACTATAGTTACTTAGTTAGAGCCAATCGTAAAAAGATATCAGTTGAACATGATATAACAAAAGTTCTTGCTCATAATGTCAATATAAGTGAAATCTTATCTGCGTTTAATGCCAAGAACGCCTATACATCTTTTATCGATGAAAAATCGACTGGATTAAACGGATTTATTATTGTTGTTGAACCACGAAACAAATACTTAGATACTAATTACCTAAATATGGTTTCTTTATTATTAACTAGCATCTATTCTAAAATTGATACTTCGTTAAATTCATACCGTCTTAGTTATTACGATGATTTAACCGGTTCGTTAAATAGAAACAGTTACATCAATAAAATAAACGAACTTAAAGATGTTCATTTATCTTCTTTAGGTATCATCTTTATTGATATTAACGGATTAAAATACGCTAATGATAATTACGGGCATGCCTATGGTGACAGTTTAATTATCCGTACTGCGGATACTATTCGTAAAGTATTCCCTTTATTCTATCGTATTGGTGGTGATGAATTTGTCATTATTGATGAAGATTCATCTTCACGCCAATTCTACAATAAGGTTGAAGTATTACAAACTTCATTATGTTCAAAAGATACGGCCCAAGCTTCCATCGGTGCTATCTTCGAGACTAACAACATTAAAGTAGATGAGATGATAGATAAAGCAGATAACTACATGTACAAACAAAAGAGCTTATTCTATGAAATGATGAATATAAAACTAAATTCGAAAGATTATTCATCTACGGTTTTGTTAACAGAAATTAAGAGAACCATTTCAAAAGGTTTATTTAGATTATTGTACTTACCGAGATTTGATTTAAATACAATGAAATGTATCGGTTACGATATTAAAGCGCGTATTACAAATCCTTACTTTAAGAATTTTACAACGATTGAGTTTATTCATTTCCTTGAAAAAACCAATACCTATGCAGACTTCGATTTTGAGGTTATAAATCGTATCTGTTCCGGAATGAAATCATTCCACTCGAAATTTGGTGTGTATCCAGTTGCTTTCTATAACACCTCTTCAACCGTATTTGAAGATGATTACGCTTTACGTTTAGGAAAGATACTTGATTCATACAAAATACCACGCAAATATTTCTGTACACAACTGGTTAATATTACTGAGGAACATATAAATCTTGTTTATGAAGCTGGTAATAAATTAAAAGAGCAAGGATTAACACTTGCCTTAAATCACTTCGGTCGTAGCACCGCTAATTTACAACTGCTACAAAAGATTAAATTAGACTCTTTAAAACTAGATGAATCATTAACGGAAAATATTTCTACTAAAAAAGGTGAACGTATCTTAATCACTGGTATTGTTAATTTATGTAAAGATTTAAATATCACTGTCATGTGCAGTGAGATTAACAACGCTAATGATTTAGAAACAATCAAGGATATCGGTATCTGCTACGGACGTGGAAAATATCTCTATTCCGGTGAAACAGAAGATGATTTCATTGATTACGAACAAAAAACACATTTCGTTGAAGACTTCTATAAAGAATAATTTACAAGAAACAAAAAACTCCGAATGTTCTTATCTCCCTAATCTTCCCGATTCATCGGTCAAGATAGAGAGATTAAGATAATTCGAAGTTTTTTTAGTCTTTTCTATCGTAATCTTTTTCAGCTTCCTCAGTTGAAATTTTAGCAATAAACGAAATAATAATCTTTCCTATATCAACGGATTTCTTTAAACATACTTTTGTTCGCTCTAATAAGCTTTCCTCATTATCAATAAGACAAGATATAGTGGTAATTGGAATAAATGGTAAATCATAGAAGGTACACGCTAAGGAGACTCCACCAACTTCACAGTCAATAGCGACACTTTCTTTACGAACTTCTTCAATATCTTTTGGATTGAAATTTAATTCAGTTCTATCTGTTATATATGTATTTGAGCTAACTAAAGTACCTTTCTTAATATCAATAATACCAAAGGAACTAACCGCATCAGTAAAACTTTCAGTTAAAAATGAATTAAGGCGGAAGATTGAATAACCTGGAACTTCATTAATCTTATAATCGGTAGATCTTTTTGTTTGATTTACATCTCCAATCATAACTTTGTTTGGAATGAAGATATCTCCGACATTTAATTCTTTAGATACCGCAGTTGAATCCCCGATATAAATAACGACATATGGGTTATATTTAGCTATTAAACTTGTCGCGACGACTTCAGAAGAATAAGATGAATAATTTGTTTTAGCAATACATACATCTTGACCGTGTAATTTTCCTAAATAAGTTGTAACTGATTTAGTAAATGGAACTTCTTCTTCATATCTAACTAAAGTTTTTAAATAAAGTAAGGAATCATCTGAATTTCCTAAAATAAGAATCATTTTAATTACCTTCCTTTCTTTTCAAATTCATTTGTGGATAAGAAGACTTCAAATTCCTTCTTAGTCATTGGTTTACAATAATAATAACCTTGAATTTGATCGCAATTTAATTTCTTTAGAATCTTAACTTGTTTTTCAGTTTGGGCACCTTCAGCAATAGAAATAAGACCTAATGATTTTGATAAGCGAATAATAGTTTCAACTATTTCACGAGATTTAATATCATCTTCAATATCATCAATAAAAGATTTATCAATCTTTAAAGCGTTTATTGGATATTTCTTAATGTTACTAAAAGAAGAATATCCAGTTCCGAAATCATCCATCAATATTCTAATATCCATGTTTTGTAATCTTTTTAACACCGACATAACATAGAAGAAGTTATTAGCGGTGGAAGATTCAGTAATTTCAAGTTCGATATATAACGGGTTAATGTTATTATCTTCGATTTCTTTCATAACACTGTCGATAAAATCAGGACGATAGAAATCATATGGGGAGAAGTTTGTTGAAATTGGTATCATTCTTCTACCTCTTTTTTTCCAGTCGCCTAAGTCCTTACAGACTTGGTCAAAAACGTAGAAGTCCAACATATGAATAAGACCACTCTTTTCACATTCACCAATAAATATGCCTGGGTTAAAGAGTCCTTTTTCTGGATGTTCCCATCTAACTAAGGCTTCCGCCCCAACAAACTTATTAGTGTTAAGATCAAACTTACCTTGGTAATAAACTTTGAATTCATGATTTTTTAACCCGTTTTCAATTTCTTTTTGTAACTCTTGGTTCGATGATTTATCACGGCTGAATGATTGATCGTAGAATACTAATGATAATAAGTTGTGTGAAGCAACGCCTAAAGCTAAGTAGGCATTTTCTATCATGGTTTGGACAATAGTTACTTCTGGAATAACTTTATATACGCCAAAAATTGGGTGCATATTAATATTAACTTCCGCACCAGCATATAAAGTGTACATATCTTTTTCTACTTTAGCGATAAATGAATTTAACTCATCTAAATCAGCATATTCATAACACATTAAGAAACGATCATTATCAAAACCCGCAATTAATTTTGCGTGGTAATCTTTTTGACGCATGAATATTTCCAAGTAATCAACCACCATTGAATAGAATTTGTTGATACTTTTTAATTGATAATACTGATATTTTTCCGTTAATGAGAAAAGTGAGAAAGCAATAATCGCATAATTCTTTTTCTTGTGTTTAACTACGTGTGAAATTTGAAATGAGAAAGATGAACGATTATTAAACAAAGTATCTTTATCAAATTTAATTTTGTTAAACTTTGCTCGCTCATATAAAGAACGGGTGAAATTGTAATAACGAACTAAAACAATAACTAAACAAGTATAGACTAAAACCGACAATAACAAGATAAGAAAGGTTGTAAGAGTCATGGTTTCTTGAAGGTAATTTAAAACGATAAAAACAACAAGTAAAATAGTAACTGCTACTGTACCGATAACTGAGAGATAAAACAGGGCTTTTATTTTTTTCATTTACTTATTCCTTTCTTCCGTTTAACAATTCATTTAATAATTCTTTTTTTAGTCTTTCTTTATCTTCTTCACTAAACTCCGCTAAAGGATCATCATTTTTCTTTTCTAACAAACCTTGAGCTTCCATTTCTTTACGCATCTCTTCTTTTAATTTTTCCTGATCTTTCAAAGAAATATCAGATAAAGCGTCCTGAGGTAGTTTTCCTTCTTTAATTAATTCTTGTCTCATTTGTTCTTTCAAATCATCGGAGAACGAAGTTGAAGCATTTTCTTCTTCCTCTTTATCTTCTTTCTTAATCTTCATAATATCGAGGATTGAAGATATAGCGACATAAGAACATGGAATAACAATAAGAACAATTAATGTAATTGGACTTTGTAACGTATTAACAGTCCAACCTAAGGTTGACGAACAATATACTACTTTTCCGAGAATTAATTCTGGGGTTGGATATTGTGGGATTCCAGTATTATTATTTACATTCTTATTTATACCGTTACAAGTAAGATTTTTTAATGTTCCATCAGTATTAAAATCAAAAGCTAAAACACGGTGAGTAATGATATATGGAGCAGGGACTCCATCTTTCTTCCAATAGAAAGATATATCATCTCCTAATTGAAGAGGAGAAGAAACATCAACATAGTTTGTTGCATCTTTAGATGAAGTAACATAATCATTTTCATCTACTTTAGTTAACTTAACACTTCCCTTACCAGTGATTTTAGAGGTATCAAACTTTTGAACAATAATCGCCGAATCAACTGGATAAACTTGTTTCATAGAATCTGTAGCAATCGTCATAATTTGATAGCCAAAAACGTTTGGAACGCCATAATTACTACCTTTAGTAATCATGCCTGTAACTTCAATAAGTAATAAGAAGCCAAAAATGATTCCGAGAATCCAAGTAACGATTCTAGAAATAAATTGTTTAACACTTTTCTTCTTACTTACTTTATTTGCTTCCATTTTTGCTTGCTTCTTCCATTAATTCACTATCTTTTTTAGCAGTAGAAACAACATGTCGACGTAATCTTTTGATTTCTGATACACGTTCTTTTGCCGCTTCTTTTTGCTTTAAGATTTCTTCTTTTTCTCTGCGTTTTTCTTCCGCTATTTTTTCTTTTTCTAATTTTTTTTCTAGTAATAAAGCATCTTTCTCTTTACGTTTTTGAAGAGCGAGAGCAGCTTTCTTCTTTTGATCGATTTTAGCAATCTCCGCCACTTCTTTCTTAAATACTTCTTTTTTAACTTTAGGTGAAGCTTTTTCAAGACGTTCTTCGTTAATTTTCTTTAAATTATCATAGTAAAGTTCGTCAGTTCTTACTAAATCCACTTTAGAAAATTTATCATTAAGATACAATTTATCATCGACATTTTTAAGAACCTTTACTTTGTATTTTCTCTTGGTAAATCTTAATGAACGTTGTTTCTCTGAATCTAAAACGTCCATAACCATTAAGTAATTAATAAGATCAATACGTTTTTCTTCATCTTTAGTTAATGCTTTAATATCTTCCGTAACCAAAAAATTCATCTCAGTTTTTTCTTCTTCACCAAGATATAACCATAATTCATATGCCTTATGGTAATTAGGGTTCTTTCTAATAATATTTGTTTGCATAATTGGTGGAAGAATTGGACGAACGTTCTTCAATTCTTTCATAAATTTTCCAGACATAAATGAACTGACAACTTTATCAACAAACGCAACACGTTTAAGTACATTGTCCGCTTGTTTCTTCAGCTCATCTGAAGCTGGTGTTTTTAAAGTAACAGTTGAGGTTTGAGTTATTTCAACATCGCCAAACTTAAAAGTGTTATCGAGGTATAGAATAGTTGAATTAGTTAATGAAGCGTATTTTTTAGCGTATTCATATCTTTTTTTAACATACATATTTAGACGACGAATCAATGTTACAACGAATTTATTTTCGTATATTGCAAAATCTTCTTCCGCATCCGAAGTTAAAACTTTGGAAGGAATAATATCACCGTTCTCATCGATATCTTTTACATATTGTGAGTGAGTCGCTAAATGAACTACTGATTCCGGTCCAGTTTTCTTGGCTAATTCAGCTTTAACTAAATAATTAACTGATTTAATAAATTTACGTGGATTATCGACAATCTTTTGAAGATATGGAACCGCATCTTCTATAACGTCAATCCATCTTAAGTCGTTGGAGGTATCTTCTGTTCTAATAACTTTGGCAAATCTTTTTTGCGAAGAAGAGACAGCAGAAAAAAGATCAGAAACATCTTGATGTTTTTCAATAATCTGATTATTTTTAGTTACTAATCTATCAATGTATTTTGCGCTGTTCTTCATTAATTTACCTTTTATTAATTCATCTTAATTAAGTTATCAATAAACGCTTTTGAGACTTTGAAGTTATTTTTACCGAATAATTTATCAAGTTCAAGAATAAGATTCTTTAACTCATCTTTTAAGAAACCAATATTAAGAGATTGGAATTTCTTTAAAATCTTGGTGCAGAAGAAATGGTCAAGACCATCGACTTCAGTACCACCACAGCCAACGTATAAAGGTAAGAATGAATTCAATTGTTTCATAATACGGTTACCGAAGACCAACTTGAAGTTTTTCATTGTGAAGTCATCAAGTTTAGAGAACTTATCCAAAGTAACTTGTGATATTGGGTTGTTAACAATTGCTTGCTTAAACAAATCATTAAGTTGTGAATATGGCATAACTAAAGAGTCTTGATACTCACAATCAAAAGCACGACCTTTATCATTAAAGTAAATTGACATAGCACGATCGTAAACCTTATCGGAAATAGTGAATGTCGAGTCATCGTTATTCGCTGTACCGAAGAAGTAGGTGTTTTGAGATAATAACATCTTTCCATCTTTCAAATGCTCTGGATCGGAGTCTTGAGAAGCGGAAATAAGTTGAATTTTCCATTCGTTAATGTTCGGCATTTCCATGATGGATAAGAATTCTGCAAAGTAATATTCAATACGGGCTAAGTTCATTTCATCGAGAACGATGATATTGATATCTTTTCTATACGTTGATTCATATATTGCACGTAAGAAGTCGGTTTCAGAGAACTTCTTAGTAAATTCGTTATAGTAACCGATAAGTTCAGTTCTATCTCTCCAGGATGGTTGAACAGAGCAAATAACCGCATCATTAACAAAGAATTTTCCTAACGCATATGGTAAGGAAGTTTTACCAGTACCAGAGATACCTTCTAAAATAAGAAGCTTACCTGTACCCATAGAAGCGAATAAAGCACGCATATCTTCAATTCGATAATACAAACCTAACGATGAAGCAGCGAAGTTTCTAAATTTAATAACCACTTCTTCAAGTGATAAATCTTGAACCGGAGGTATTTCAGTATCAACACCTGCATATTTAGCATCAACTTGAATAAGACGAGAAAAACGAGATGTAACTTCTTTTAAAGTCATCTTTGTCTTTTCATCTTCTTTAATTTCTGGTAAACCTGGGCCGTTAGGTCTAACACCTAATTGACCAACTTTCAAATTTAAAATCTTATCACGTTCAGTAACAGCTTGATATAACTCGTTATTGAGTTGTTCAACTTGAGCAACTAATTTATCCTTATCAATTTCTCTTTTACAGAAATGGACATATTTTCTTAGAATAATAAATAGCAACCATAAAAGACCAAGTAAAGCAACAACGACAAAAAGAATAAAGAAAGCAAAGAAAGTCCAACCAACTCCATCGAATGAATCTTTATATTTGGTGAATAAATCACCATAATATTCAAAATTAGCTGGTACTTCAGTCCATTTTTTAACAATCCAAGTTGAAAAGAATTCACATAAATCTTGCCAAAATCTAGTAACAAAGTCTTTTAACCAGTTAAAGAATTCATTCATATTTTGCCCTCGCTCTCTATATTTTATTAAATTAATTTGAAGTATTACGAATAAATTTCTTTATAAGCGTAATCTCCGTTAAACACTAATGATGACTTAAAGCTTGCGTTAGCCATCACATCAATATTATCCATATCCCATCCTTCAATATAGTATGTAACTACTATACGCTTTACAGAACATTCTGGAGTTATATCATTTTCATATTTCTTCTTCCAGTTACGGATTATTGTTCCTTTACTGGCAAGATCAGAAATAGATAATGATTGTTCTTCTTTGAAAGCACCATTTTCAATGCTTTTCTCCATATTTAATGGACGAGCGCCAGCTTTAGAAACGCCTTTAAATATTGAATTAGAATCTCTACTTCCGGCGTCTTCTTTTAATATTTTATCATAAACTAACTTAGTTTTATCACAATCCCCATAAGGAACTTCCCTTTCTTCACCATCGATCATATCGGTTTTATAATAATATGCTCCACCTTTCACCAGTCTTCCACCGTAATATGTAGGTGTAGAAGAAGCTGTTTTAGTCGGATCGATAATATAGAAAGAGTCTTCCGTAAGAATAGATATTCTCATGGCGTTTGTAATAGAATTTAAGTCCTTTTCTGATAAACCTTTTGATACTGCCACATCATGATTCTTTGATGTATCGGCAAAAACAGCGCTTGCAGCGCCAAAGGAAATATTTACCGGTTCAGTTGAAGAAAAAAACAATTCGAATTGGCGAAAGCCATAATTAGCTTTGCCCGGATAATTTGTTTCATTTGAGGATGAATAATCTCGAGTTAATTCAGGAAAAACTGAATTGTAAGTTCCATCTTCACCTTTTATTAGCCATTTATTGGCGAATGAAGAAGAAACAGGCCTATATAAAGAATTGGTATTAAATCCATTTTCTTCAAATATTTCTTGGTTAATTTCATCTTTCTTATAAAACTTAATTTCATTTGTTTCTTGATTACGTAAACCGACATTTATTAACGCATCAGTTTGAATTCCAATTTCGAGATTCGAAAGATTAACATAACGTGAAGCAGTTCCCCACGCATATGTTGCAGTTATAGCGCTCGCTACAGTAACAACGCACATCAATGATGGCAATATAATTTTAAGTTTAAATAATTTCATGTTTAAGAATTAGTTTTCATCAACAACAAATTGAATAACACTACCTAAAGTTGTACCAATTACTTGATTAATTAAAGAATGATCCCATCCTTCCATATAGTAGTCAATGCTTAAGTAACCAATTCCTTTATCAGCTGTTTGTACAAGTGGTAAAGAAGTAGCAGCATCACCGGTATATAAATATGTATCTAAGGATTTATAATTCGCTTTGGCAGCGTAGGAATCAACATTAATAAGTGGTATAACTCCTTGAGTTCGTCCTGGGTTAGTGAAGCAATTTATATTTTTTTCATTGTATGAGATTGTTGAAGAATATGGTGTGCCATATTGCACTTCACCATCTCTTTGGCCATAAAACACTTCTTTAGTAGTTCCATCAGCATAATCCATATTGTCATACTGACCATCCGCATTTAAATCCAAAACTCCACCGACATAGTTAAATCCATCTTTCTTAGATGATGGATTCAAAATAAAACTATCATCTTTAGAACTAAAGAAAGTTCTAATTGAGTTTTTAGAATCTCCAGAGATATCAAAAGAAGATAAATATATATTCGCATTTGGTTTAATTGAACTAGCTCCAATTGAATCAACTTTGGTAACTTTAAAAACAAGTTCCAAATGCATATAAAATTCTTTCTTTGCTTTTTTGAAAAAGCGATCACCAGTTAATAAATGTGACGGTGAATCATAAAGATTAAACTCATCACTACTTGAAGTAAATCGACCTGAGGTCACAGGATATAAATCTCCTGTTGAATATCCGTTTTGTTCAAGAACATAAGAAACAATTGTGTTTGTTGCATGATCACCACACCAATAAACATATTTATCAGTTGTGGATAGTTCTTCATCGTAAGTAAGAGCATAGTTACTCGCGTCTTTTAGTTCAACCGAAGAAGCTAAACCGACTACTAAGTTAACTGATTTATCAATGGAAGTACCATTGATATTAACTGACTTCTCACTTGCAAGTTGATACCATGCATAGGTAGCTGAAACAGTTCCACCGCATACTAAAACAGTGATTGAAGATAAAGCTAAAATAATTTTTGATCTTTTAATCATTATTCTTCCTCCCTTGCACCAGTAATTGTTGTGCCAATTGTTAATCCAGCACCCGAAAGATTTCCTCTTTCGCCTGCACATTCCGGATCATTTGCTTCTAACCATAATACTAATGTAAAACGAATTTTTTGATGAGGTTGCACATATTCAGCTGATTCAGTATTAATAATGGTTCCGTCTTCATTGTTAAGAAAGTAATTTAATTTACCTTCTTTAACCCATGAATCCATCTCAGTTGTATAATCATTAACTTTGGTATTTGCTTTGGTGTAATCAACGTAGTTATGTACTTGATTTCCTGTAGTTACGACAACATTCTCATATACTCTGATACGAAGAACATCATCTAGATATAAACCTGATGTTGGATCTGGTGAACGAGCAGTTATAGCCACGCTAAAATAGTACTCACATGCCTTTGAACCGACATTAGCGAGATAAAAAGTATAAGAAAAGTAATTGAACGCATTCGTCTGGTAAATGTTTTGCCCTTTTATGCCATTTCCAACTTCGGTATCCAAGAAAGAATCCATTACATCTCCGTCTAATAATCTATACGAGTAATCAACAGCATTCTTCAATCCTTCAAACTTTAAATAAGTTGATGGATTATCGAATTCCTCTGTTTCTGATATAGCTAAACGAGATTGGTAATCTTTAACGCCGATAGAATAACTACCAACGAAAGTAGATAACATGGAGACGGTGACAAAAGTTGCAATACAAAAACTAGCGATAGCGGTGATTTTTCTTACACGCTTCTTTCTTTTGCTCTTTTTAACGTATTCTGTATCAACCATTGTTCCCTCAAAAAAACTTTTTTACAAAGTCATTACGATCTAATTCACCCTTTAAACGTGCCTGGATAAAGAATATTAAAGATCTTTTAAAGAAACCCTAAGGAATATCAATTAAAAAAGCCAGCACCCTATTAAGCTATCTTCTTCAATGAGATTTCCCATAAGGTAACTGGCTGTCATTTACTGTTAAATAAGTATTAGACCCTTTAGTTTTGCGTCACACAGTTTCCTGTGTTTTGCCTTTTACGCTATAATTCTACTTTTTTAGTAAAGATTTGTCAAGAAAAATTATTCCATTCAAAAAGCACCTGATTTTCAGGTGCTTTATAGAATTTAATAATAATTAAGCTGCTGCAAAAATATTTGAAACAGTTAATACATAGAAATTTAAGTTTAAATTGAAACTATAGTTTGAAGTATTACTATCAACTTTATTATTATCATT
Organism: Bacillota bacterium; assembly: GCA_023398335.1. Taxonomy (GTDB): domain Bacteria; phylum Bacillota_I; class Bacilli_A; order RFN20; family CAG-288; genus HGM10890. The sequence continues at coordinate 12,819 of JAEWSJ010000014.1, read as the reverse complement.
ATCAGAATTTTTTGTGTATAAACCTTCTAACCAAATATTAAAGGTTAATGATACTTCCCCAGAACCACTACTTGGAACAATTTCAGTTAAATATCCAAGACTTGGTTTTTTATAATAATTACTTGCTGTAGTTGTACTAGTTACACTAGCTTCGGTTAATGTATTAAATCCAGTACTAAATAATTGACCTTCAGCAGCAGTAGCTGTATTAGTGGCTCCTTTTTTTGAAAGATTATCTACAGGAATATTAGTAGTTGATAATGTTTCTTCAGTCTTTGTTAAATAATCAGTATCTGTTGCATTAGTTCCTCTTGGGTTAGCATAGAGAAGAACGGATGAATCATCTCCTGATGTTACTGCATATCTTAATCCAGTTGTTAAATCAATTGTTGAGGTATCTGCTTTATTTGTTGGAATTGAATCTGGCGCTAAATATAAAGCAACAGTATTGTTTCCAGATATAGAAAATTTGTAATTAAATGTGTAATAAGCACCAGTTACTTTTGAACTATCTTCCCAGCCAAAGGCATTATTATTAACTTCATCAATCTTTGGGGCACAGAACTTACTCTTTTGTCCATTTCCAGAAACCAATCCGGTTTTAACAATCGAGGTAGTACTTACATATTCACTACCTTTCTTTTTTCCATCTCCAGTACTTGGTACTGCAGCAAAATCATTTTTTTTGCCTTCAGAATTATCAATAGAAACTGTTAATTCTCCTCCATCAGAGACAGTAGTAATAGTATTATAGGTCAATGTAGCATTTCTATTTGCTGTAAACCATGCATATGCAGAAGTTGCAGTAGCGGCAACAGATACTGTTAATAAACTTGTTGCGCATAATAATAATTTTGATTTTAATTTCATAATATATTTTCTCCTTTAATTCTTTCCAATTACTCAACTACTAAACCATTGAAGTCAAATGTTGTATCAAAAACACCACCAAGTGCACCTTCAGTAACATCTTCGGTTTCGATATTATCGTATGAAACACAATCGGCATCGTCGCCTTCAATCCAAATACGAACAACTACATCAAGAGGATCAGCAGTTGTTGCTGTGCCTAAAACACCTTTAGAAGCAGTTCCATTTTTAATTGTACCTTCTGCGCCAGTAGTTGCTGCAACATAATTGGCTTCTGTTACATCTGTTACCGCACCAGACATGACATTATAATCTTCATATGTAGAAGCGTCACCAATTGTAGTAGCAATTTTCTTATTATCATCTTCTAATGTAAGTCCACCAACATATGTACATGTACTTGCTTCATCGTTTGGAGCATAGTAACAAAGAACTTTTGTTGCCTCACTATTTAAAAAAGCGATTCTAGCACATTTTGCAGCATTATTATTCTTACTTTGTATTGTAGTATCATCATTTATGGCACCTTTAGCACCCATTCCTTCGCCTAAAGCAATAACCATATTCTGATTAGATGTTTTAAATGATAATTTAAATTGTTGATAATAAACCACATTATTTAATCCGTTATAAACCTTTTGATAAGAGGAAATTTGCGAATCTTTATTATAAACCGCTTTATAAAAATCTTTACCATTTCCAGAAACATCATATGCTTTTGGAGTAGTAACAGCAATTGTTGTTGAAGTAGAATCAGTTATAGTAGTATCAGTATCAGCATCATTAGTGTCACCCGTTCCTGCTACTTTTGCTTTAACAACAACCGATAAATCGGACGTATTAGTCTTGATTGTACTTCCGGTTAATTGAGTATAAGAAGCTCTTGAGCCTGCAGTAAACCATGCAAAGGCAGAAGTTGCAGTAGCGGCAACAGATACTGTTAATAAACTTGTTGCGCATAATAATAATTTTGATTTTAATTTCATAAAATTTAATTCCTTCCGTATATGAGAAAAAAGTCATCATTTACTCCTTCAGGCACGAAGTTTCAAGTAATAACGTAAATAGGGATAGAGAACTAAACTATGAAATTCCTCTTTTTAGGGTTTTGAGGTCTTTTTTATTTAGTAACTTCATTATACTGACATGAAAAAAAGAATGCAAGATATTTTTCACGTGCATCCCTTAAGTGACTTTTTACTACCGCTAAAACCCGTATAACAGACTTATCTTTTCCCTGATTTAATAAATTTAATCAGTTCTTCTTCCGGGTCAAAGTCATCATAATCTCCATTAACTCCATTAACGTGATAACGAACGCCATTCTTTTCATTATGTTCCAAACAATCTAATAATTCTTTCTTACAATAACGAGCGATAAATAAATTAAATGTGCGTGGCTTAATCTTCTTCAGTAAACCTTTTCGACATAAGGAATCAGAACATTCACAACAGTGAGATAATCCTTTTTCTTTTGAGCACTTATAATTCTCACACCAATTTACTCCTGGACACTCTCCACTATTGCAGCCATGGCAATTATCATTTTCAGTACATAAGGCGCAGCATAGACCGCATCTACCAAATCCTAATTCTCTTTTCATACATCGTTTTCTTTCTTAAAAAAACTGCTCTTTCGAGCAGTGATTAATTATCTTTCTTTTCGGATGCTTCTTTTTGCTTATTGGCTTCATCAAGGAGCATTTTCTTAAGCAATTCTTTTTGTTCATCAGTTAAATCTGCTAAAGATTTAGCAGTTGTTGCTTTGATTTCGTTAACAAGTTCTTTCTTTTCTTCTTCTTTAGCTGAAGTAACGAAATATACAGTAACAATGATATTAGCAACAAGAAGTAAGAACAATGGCAAAACTATGGCACAAGCGAAGACTGTTAAGTTATTTTGTAAATAGCCAATCATACCATCTGTTTCTGGAAGAATTCCTGCATCAGGAAGCATCGCAACCATTAAAATTGAAACAACAAGTAAAAATACTGTTAAGCCAATATCGAGGATAACGCCACCAATAAATAGGATCTTTTTTGTTTTTGGGTCTAGTTTCTTTTTTGAACTTTCTGCCATATATTTCTCTCTTTCGTTAAATCATTTTGTTTGTTTTGAAGTTTCCCTCAATTTTTATTATATCGTATGTGCTTATATTTTGCACTTTTTATCAAAAAAATACAATCTTTTTCAGTAAATATAGGTACTTTAGTAGACAAAAATGAATATTTATCTACTTTGCATCCTCGTCTTTAAGTTTAGCACTATCTTCAATCAACTTAATAAACGGATCAAGTGACAATGGACGACAGAGATAATACCCTTGTCCAAAGTCCACTCCAACGGATTTAATGTATTCAAGTTGTTGCTCCGTTTCTACACCTTGAGCGACCACTTCAATCTTATAAGTGTGAGATTCAGCAACTATCGATTCGTATAAACCTTTAGAAACACTATCGGAATTTGCTTTTAATAATAAATCCATTGAGATTTTAACTTGATTGAAATGTAACTCCGCTAAATCACGTGGGTTGATACTATTGTCTTCATAGTTATCAACCGACCATCTGACTCCATATCCTTTTAATTCATTAGTCCATAACTTAATTTTGTCTAATGAACTTTCTAAGATGGTTTCAGAAACTTCAAAAGTTAAGTACTCAGAAGGAATGGTATTCGATTCAATATACTTCTTTATATAATGAAGCCACTCGAGAGAATTTAACGTATCTGCAGAAAGATTAATATTAAATCCTTTATAACCGAAGATCTTAAAGACTCCAGAACCATATTTAGCATAGAGGTCACAAGCATTTTCATAGTTTAACGAATCAAACTTACCCATCTTCTTCGTTTCAGTCGCAATATTAACAACTTCAAAAGGACTGATAAACTGTTGTCTATTCGCGTCGAATAATCTTAGTAAGATTTCTCCGGAAACAATATGACGATTAGATAAAGCAAAGATTGGTTGAATGTTAAATTCAACCGCCTTTGTATTGTAATCGTAATCAAGTAAATTAATGATGTAATCTCTTCTTGAAGCTAAACGAACTATTTCTTCACCCGCGATAGATAAAGTGTTGTCATTTAACGAATTAGCTTTATTTAAGCCTCTATTGATTAATGCGTAAGTTTCATCGATAGTCTTAACGTTAGCACTGAAGTTTATTTCAACATACTTAAAGTTACATTGAACAATCGTTTCATCCAAAGTATATGTTGTATCATATAAGGCGCTATGGATTTTTTCAACAAAATCATAACAATCTACTCTTGATACTTCATCAAAATAAACCGCTAAAGTGTTGTTGGAATAACGATAAACATTTTCTGTTAATTCACAGTCTAATATTCTGTCGTTCATTTCAGCTAATATTTTATTTAAGTTTGCTTCACCATAATCCGCAATAATCTTATTTACGCCTTGTAAAATGATAAAAATCATCGAGCCTTTATTTTTTTCATCTACTAATTCCTTTAATCTTAAACTAAAAGACAAACGTGATAAAAGGTTAGTAGCTGAATCGTAATAGGCCCAGGTATCACAAGTCTTATCTGTTCTTGATAAAAGAATAGAAGTGTTATTAAGGTAGGTGTTAGTTGAAAGAATAGAACGAATATATTCCTTTGAGAATAATTTTATAGCTTCTGTCGTGCTACCTTTTAAATTCTTCAAGGGACAAAGTTGACATGGTTCTTTTTTCTTGGCAATTACTTCGTAACATTTTTTACCTAAGGAATTGGTTTTCAAGAAGAATTTTAACTCATCAGACATTTCAGTTAATTCATAAGTACTTGAATTTACCGTATATTGAAGTAAATTGTTCTTCTTAATGATTTTTTCGATATCTTTTTCTTTTTGAATAATAAGGGAGTAATTGTATACTTCCATTACAATATAGTTAAAACATAACAATTCATTTGATAATAAAGCATGATCAGAATTAGTTATCGTTTTATGTGGAAGAGCACTGATAAAATACGACATACCAATGATGTTATTTCCTTCTCCGAAGAACATCGCAAACATCGCTTGTAAATTATGCTTATCAAACAACTCAACTAAATCCGATGGTAAATCATCTCTTCTTGTTGAAAAGAAACAATTATCCGAATCGATATATTTTTTTATAACATCTATTTCAGCTGCGCTTATTTCATTTCTATCTTTAAACAAGCGAACTGAAGAATCTCCATTCTCATATTCGCATTTGTATTCGTTTGAAGAAGTCTTCATAACGTATCCGATTGTTTCGAACCCAGAATACTTTGCAAACTGATTTATATTTTCGTATACTTCATTATTTACTTTATCGGTTTTCTTATTTTCGGTTGCGAACTTAGTGAGTCTCTCAGTAAGTATCGCTCTTTTTCTTCGATTATCTTCGGAAGATTCAATAGTATCTTTATTTAGATTCAATCTCTTGTTGATATAAATATTAACATTAGCTTCACCCTTTAATGCCACTTCACAATCGGATAAGATTTTATCTTTGGAAGAGAACGGATAAATTGCTCCACCTATTTTAGAAGAATAGACTGTTGTATCAACTAAAGTAGCTTTTAGAGCGGTAAATTTTTCATATAAACTTGTCGTAACTGAAATAAATACTTTGATGTTTTCAACATCGGTAACATATACCGCTAAAGTATCTTCACTATATCTACCAATATAAGTCTTGGTATTAAAAACTTTACGGATACAATCGATGCATTTATCAACAATTCTATCAGTAACCTCACCACCAACAATTCTAACTAAAAGAAGAGCGGAACGACGATAATCATTAAGCTTTAATAAATAAGGTAAATTATATAAGAATGAATTACGTGTAATTAATTCATCGTATCCATCGATGTAATCAAACTTTAAATATGATTCATCAACCTTACGATCAACAAACTCCATTTCCTTAAAATCATTAACAGTGTCAACGAATCTTTTCTTCAACACATCAACTTCTTCAATGTTTGTTTTACTAAAAGAAATATTACGTGATTTAGATGTTAAAGAATTCAAACCATTTAACATATCGTAAACTATCCCGTCATTCATCAATGAATAAAACTTAGAAATGCTATAATATATGACATAGTTAAAAACAAGTAAGGCTAAAACCGCAAAAACAAAACTAACATATGTGGCAATCTGTGAATCAAAAGCAATTTCGCAAATAAAAGAAACAACTAACGCAATAAGCAAGATGGCAGATACAATTATCGTAATCAAAAAATATTTATTAAGCATTTTTTTTAATTTGACTGGGCTTTCTCTATTTTTCATCTTGTTCTCCACTTACTAGTTTCATAGAAAAAAGAAACATTAATGCATGGCAACTGGCTGTCTTAATAGATAAGACCCTTTAGCTTTGCGTCATTAGATTGCTCTAATTTTGCTTTTTTTCATAAATATAATAATATTTATTGCGTAAATTAACAAGTAGCAAATCTAACGCTTCTTCTCCGATAACTTTTTTAAATGATAATATAATTCTTCATTAGAATAACTCAATATTTCTTTTTGCCTTTTTATTATTAAGAAAGACCCGATTATTTCCACGGTTAAAAAGAACGCTAAAACAACAATGGCAATAATTCTTAATGTATCTTTTAAATATATCGCTGATAGAATTAAACCAGTAAAACTAATTGATAAAGAGATAACAATTAGTATCACTCTATTATTAAAACGGTGTTCTTCTCTTTTACGATACTCCTGTCCAATTTCTTCTTTTTCTAATTTAGCTTGATATTGACCATCGTACTTCTTCATTTATCTATACTCCAGCCAACTTTGAAACTGCAATTGCAGAAGGCAAAACAACCGCAATTATTACTGAAGTCATGATAAATGTCCATTTGTATAATTCCTTCTTCCCCTCAAGGAAAATAAAGTATTGCAAATAATTAATCGTTACTATTGAAAATAAAAAGTAACCAACAACTTGAAAATTTCCAAATAAAAATTCAGTAACTAATAAACACACACCTAAAAAGATAATATTAAATATTTTCCAGTCTTTATTAAAACCTAATTGATAAGCAAACAAAACTAAGCCGATAAATGACAAGACAATAAGTAAGATTATTACCACTTGGTAATAAGTGGATATATTCATTATTTCAAAACCGTTTAACGGATAAATTACTAAAGTTGGTACTCCATCAACACGTTCATTTCTCGTCTTACAAAAGAGTTTAGTAAACAATAATATATAAGTAAAAACGAACATTATAAGTGATGTTATCTTACTTCCAATTCGTTTTGCTTTTGTAATTGTCATATCGCTCCATGTCTTTCTATCTATAGAATATATCATTTTAGAAAATAAATTAATAGATACTATGTATTATGACTTCTGTCTTTTATGACAAAAAAAACTGCATCTTTTAACTAAATAGCAAACTAAATATAATCGATAAATATATTGTTATTCTTTACTTCCACCTTTGCTTTTACTCCAGTAATAAGAGGCATCGATGGATCAAAGTGACCTAAATCCGCATCCATAATAAGTGGAACATTTAGTTCTTTCAAACCTTCCCTAAAAGCTTGGTAATGATTTATTCCAAAGTATCTTTGTTTGTAACATAATGGGCGACCGATGATAAAGCCTTTAACATATTTAAACCAATTCGCTTCCTTAAGTTGGAATAAAGCTCTTTTTATCGCAATTGGCGATAAATCGCAAGCTTCGATAAAGAATATTATTCCGTCTTCCTTGTATTTTTCACAATACTCTACCGTTTTATCGTATTTCGTCCCGCATAAAACTTGAAGGCAATCTAAACAACCACCAATCAATCTTCCTTCAAGAATAAGCGAATCTTTTTTTGGATATAATCTTAGTTCTTTCTTTTCAGTAAAATTAGAAGGAGTTAATGGATTTTCTTCTTTAACAACACTTCTATATCTTTCCCAATATGGATAACCTTCAATATTCTTAGTTTTGTTAGTTAATAAATTAAGCGCATCAAGAGTTGAATATTGATAAGGCTTAAACGCAAAAGACGGAGCGCATGGACCGTATATTGTTGGCACTTCAGCGATAGTTGCTAAAGTATAAGTTAAATTAGTGTTATCTGAAAAACCCATAAAAAACTTATGTGGAGCCTTGCTAATCTTTTTAAAATTAATATATGGTAATATCTCACACATTATTTCCCCACCACCAACTGAAATAATTGCATCAGCAGGAGAAGAAAGATACATATCCATAAACTCTTTTGCACATAAATACGCACTGTTACTTCTCGCTTTATTTTTAGCTAAATAAATATTCGGTCCTTCAACAATCGAATATCCATCATTCTTCAAATTGTTAATCGCAACTTCTAATCTAGTTTTATAAGGTTCAGTTGTGCAACCAAAAGAAGGCGCAATAAGCCCTAATGTTCCATTTTCTTTTAAGTAATTAATTTCTTTCATAATTATTTCCTCTTCTAATAGCAAGGCAAAGAACACAAAGAGAAGATTAAAGTCGTATAGAAAACTACATGTGTTAATGCAACATAATACGGAAGATATTTGCCATATTTGCTAGATGGTCTAATTATATCAAAGATTGAAAAACAAAGCAGTAAAATGTTCAAGGCCAAACTAAAATAGAAAACAGTAATAAACGCTACCACTTTCGTAGAAGTAATTAAATAAAACATCGAAAACCAATTGGTAAAATGGACAAATTCACCTTCTGTATAGGAAGGAACAGTCCCATCGCTTCTAATCCACGAGAAAAACATCAGTGAAACAAATAATATACTTATCCCAATATATATATAATCGACATTAAAACGCTTTTTCACTTAAGTTAAAACAATCCTTTCTTTAAAAAAATCGAATCTTCTTCAGTAATACGTCTAATAGCTTTACATGGGTTTCCCGCTGCAAAGACCCCATCTTCAATATCTTTAATAACTACTGAACCGGCACCAATAACAACACCTTTTCCAATAGTAACTCCACCGCAGATTGTAACTGAAGACGCAATCCAACAATCATCTTTAATAACTATTGGTTTGGCATATTCGTTATCAGTTATAAGTCCTTTGTTATTTTTAAACATTTCTCTTTCTTTAGCTATAAGCGGATGAACCGGAGTAACTATAGAAACATTAGGACCAAAGAACACGTTATTTCCGATTGTTACAGGACAAGTATCTAAAACCGTAAAATTAAAATTAGCGTAACAATTTGATCCGAAAGACGTATTCACTCCATAATCAAAATATATCGGTCCTTGTAAATATATTCCTTTGTTATTAGGAATAAGTTTACTGATAATCTCTTGCCTTCTTGAATCGTTTTCATCTCTAATCATATTGTAATCAAAAGATAACTTGTGAGCTGTAGATCTTTTAAGAAATATCTCCTCATCAGTTGAATCGTATATCATGCCTTTGAGCATCTTTTCATATTCTGTCATATCGATATAACCACCTTAAATTAAATATAACATATAAAAAGGCAAAGTGATAATACTCTTTGCCTTAAAATATTACCTAGTGTATGATCCGTATTTATTAACAAATGTTCTCCAAACTGAATAATTTGTTTCTGAAGGATAATAGTTAAAAGGATCTGAATATCCACTTGTTGGACAGAAGAAATTTAATCCACATGCATCTGCGCTATCCTTACCATATATGTTATGAATTATATAATCATTTAGCACATTTTCAATAGCAATAATTGAATTTTTAACCGATGTATATTTCGAATCTGCTTTAACAAACTCGAAGAAATCTTTAACATCAAATATATCAAAAGGATAATATATTGTATTGTTATATTCATCAGCACCAAATTTTTGGCACTTATTAACTAAAGTTTTAAAACTACTCCATGCCGAAGAAGAATTAACAATAGTACTCATTTCTCCCGCCATGTTTTCCCAGGCGGTACGATAAGTTTCAGCTTTTGATAAATCTAAGACTGACATTGTCGCATCATTAAATCCTTTTGTATCAGAATAAGAATTATATACAGCCGCACATTTAGCAACATAAGTATCAGCGATCTTTATACATAAATCATCCGCACTCATTCTAGTATTAGTTCCAAGATAGTTAAGCCAGTTTGTATAATCCCAACCTTCCCCTGGTTCACTCTCTTGACTAGAAACCATATAGTCAAAATAATTACTATTGAAATCAGCGATATCTTGAACCGCCATTAAACAACAATCATAACCGATAAAATCAAGTTTGTCAGTTCTTCTAGTAGAAGTAAATGCGTTTGATAAAGCGGTATTTACTTCACTGTTAAGAAGGGAGTCATTATTGAAATTTTCATCATAGCAACAACCTTGCATGGCCCCGCCATGATTCCACATAATTACACCTGTTTTTTCAGCCGGATAATTATTTAAGCCCCATTCAAGGAAGCTTTGGAAAGTACTAGTATCCCCCATGCTGGCGTTAGGAAGCGAATCATCTTTTACCAATTTCTTATTTGAAACATGATAACGACCTAATTGTGTATCGCTAATTCCGTAATTAGTTTCCCATTTCTTAGCCCCACCGGTTTCTAATAAAACGTTTACTCTTTCTGGAATATTCGCAATTAATATTTCTTTTATATTTGTAGTAGCTAAACCAAGTTCAGAAGAATACTCACCACCTGGAGCAAAGTCACTTTCAAGGTCACTACCGCACATATAAATCATGATGGTGTAGTCGGAAGCGTACTCTTCGACCGTAACTTCACAAGTATCAGTATAGGCGCCATCTTGTGTCTTAACAGTAATTGTGGCAGTTCCAAGAGCTAAACCTTTGACAACTCCAATTGAAGAAACGGAAACGATAGAAGGAGCGCTTGAAGTCCATGTAACATCTTTGTTTGTAGCATTTATAGGAGCAACAGTTACAGTCAAGTTTGAAGAACTATTTAATCCTAAACTTAAAGTTTCATTAACACTGACTCCTGTAACTGGAATATTCTTAACAGTAACTACTGCAGTTGCTTCTACAGAACCTTCTTCCGTAGCTACTGTAGCTTTAAGAGTTGAAGTTCCAGTCTTAAGTCCTTTAACTTTACCAATTGAAGAAACGGTTGCAACTTCAGTATTACTTGAAGTCCAAGTAACATCTTTTTGATTAACGTTACTAGGAGTGTAGTTTATTGCTAAAGTTGTAGCTTCATTTATTCCTAAATCAAATGAAGTCTCAGATAATGAAATGCTTGTAGCATAAACTGGAGTCGAATCCATCTTATATAATTGAACTTGATTTTGAGTTGAAGTATATGTAGTAAAACGAGGCGCAGCTGAATTGTATTGAAGATTACCATAGGAAGATGCAGTACTTGCGATAATTGATTTAGAACCATCAAAGGAAATCTTCCATGTAGAAGTTCCATTATCCCACGCTAATTTCTTTGAGGCAAACGAACTTAATTTTTTTCCATCTTTATTACTTAAAGTCCAATTATCCGTTGTTCCACCTAAAGTGAATATCATCGTCTCTGGATTAAGTGAAGTAAATGAACTACCATCGGAAGTATAGGTGCTGTCGAGCGGAACTAAATATGGATCCGACTTAATATCTCCTGCGGTTTTTCCTTTTTCCGCATTACCAATTATGTAATAATCACCTACGACTAATTCATCAGTACTTTTAACTAATTTGTATTCTCCTTCCTTAGAAGGTGCACCCGCAGCAACCGTGATCGTAATCTCATTCGATACCACATTCTTATAGGTTACTGTAAGCTTATATGAACCTGCTTCAGTAAATGCTGCTGAAGGAGTAAAACCAGTAGCATTAAGCGTGTAGCCTTCGTTTAATGTTTTCTCACCGCTTACTGAATATATTGCCTTTACTACTAATTCATTTGAAGTGTTATAGACTTCACCAACTTTATAAGAAGATACATTGTCTGAAAGTGAAACACTTAGAAGTGTATCAACTGGAGCTTCACTTGTACTTGAAGACGAAGATGAATTCTCACTGGAAGGTGCGGAAGATGAATTTGTTGTTGGATTCGAGGTTGGAGTAGTGACTTCAGTGCTGCTAGAAGGAGCAGTAGTTGGAGTAGAAGTGCTATCACCTACACTTGGTGGAACTGAAGTAGTATTGCTAACTGTACTTGAAGAAGCATCGATAACTGACGTACTTCCTTCATTACATCCTGTAAGAGTAAGTGCGAAGGCACATACAATTAAAGGAATTATTTTTTTAAACTTAAAATTATTCATTTATACCTTTCTTTCTTTTTTTTGCCTAATAGCAAATTAACGAACTAAAAAAGTGGAAACCAAAAATTTGATTACCACATTACATATTTAAAACTAACATAATTACGAAAAAAACCATATTGTCCCCCAATACCATCTTCCCTACACTTACATTATCATGAAGCATCAAAAATAGCAATGATATTAGCACGTAAAACACATGGGTAATGATGGCTTAAAATCAATTAATAAAGTTCGAAATTATTAGAAAACTAAACCACCTTTAATTCGTACATAAGTAAGTTTTTTTGATCTAACATCTTTGATCTTTTGGCGAGAAATATATACGTTATCGCCATTAGACATAGATATAACATCTTTATCTATTCTTATAACATGGCCAAAGTTTACCAAATATCCTTTGTGAACTCTACAAAAGGTATCTTTATCTAATTTTTCTTCTAATTCTCCCATCGTCATTCTTAGCTCAAGTTGGTTTACTTGACTATCTAAAAACCCGTTTTTAGGATTTAACACCATATTTTTCCGATGAAAAAATTGATATAAATAATAATATTGTGAATTCATATTACTATGTAATATGTTTTTTTGTTTTTATATTGTTTTATTTATTTTTATATGTTATAATTAATGGTGTATAATGGTGTACATGATACTTGGAGGGTTTTTATGGCTTATTTCTTAAAACGTGTTAAATCTTTTATTAGAAAAGATGGAGTTGATCGTGGTGATTATTTACAAATTTACG
>JAEWSJ010000003.1 GCA_023398335.1 Bacillota bacterium | reverse complement strand
CCGAACTCTTTGAGTATTGTTTCTTATCGTAAGATTATCTTCGGTAAAATCTTTGTTCCCGCTTTTTAATAATTCAAGTATATCTTGTGGCGACAATTTGGCCCGTTGTTCTTCTGTCAGTACGGATCTTCCCAGTGTATTTGGGTGATGGCTTTCTGATTGCATATATCGTTCCTTTTTGAGTGATAAAACAACCGACCGGGAAAAAATGTTTGGATCAGGAATATACAAATCAGGCAGTTACTTATTGTAACTGCCTGATTTGTAAGGTGGTGCTACCAGTAAGAGAACTTTTATTTTCTCTTTGTTGATTATTGGAAAAAGAACTTCGGTTTTTTATTCTTCGAGATTGGATATACTAACTATTGCTTCGTTAGGTGATTATATGAAAAACTAATAATCATGGATATACTCGACAACAAATCTCTGCAAATCGGATTGTTCTTTACGGCTTTAGATGAACTGCTGGCCACCATCAAACAAACCCTACAAAATCATACTCCGCACCTGGACGGTGAAAAGTACCTCACAAACCGAGATGTCTGCCAACTGTTCCGTATCTCTTCCCGTATTCTCCAAAACTGGAGGGAGACAGGAAAAATTCAGTTTATAAAATTACAGGGAAAGATTCTGTAGGAGTCGGAGATAGCTAGACGGTTAGAACTGAATCGCTGATAGTAAGCTGTTTTAAATGAATATTTTAAGAAAGGCTTAGACAATGGCTTCTAAGTCTTTTTTTATGTGTAGTTTTGCTAAACGAAATTTCACTATATGGAGATTTCATATCAATAGAATTGTATTATCCAGTTGTTAAATAATATAGCGATTATGTATAAAGAACTTACAAATGGCTCTTTCTTCATCCAAGAGATTGCGTATCCTTCTTTAATGAAGAAACATATCAAAAAGCATTCGTCGTTTTTACAACCGATTTTTGAAGCTATTAGTAATTCATTAGAAGTTACTAATGGAGCAGAAGATTGTATTACAATAAGACTATATTTCGCAAAGACATTAAAATCCGACAAATTAGACTTTCTTTCATTGGAAATTAATGATACTGGTAAAGGATTTACAGAAGATAATCTAAGCAGATTAAAATGTTTATTTGATGAATCAAAAGGGCAGAATAATCTGGGTACAGGAAGAATACAGTTCCTTCATTTTTTCTATAATACTGATATTTATAGTATTTTTGAAGAAGGAGGGAAGAAATATAAGCGTAGAATTGTACTTTCCAAAAAATTCTATTTGCCTAATCGACATTCTGTTATATGGATAGGAGATAAACTTGAAATAGAGGAAGATACTCCTACAGGAACGAGTGTATCATTCTATTATCCTATAGCCGAAGATGATAAGATTAAATATAATGAGCTTTCTCCGCAGGTGATAAAAGAATCTGTTTTTATCCATTATCTGAGTCGCTTTTGTTTGAAAAAGGGTAATTTTCAAGAGTTTAAATTTGAGCAGTACATAAACAATGTTCATGATAAGTCAAAAGATTGCTTTATTAAAGATAGTGATATACCTAAGCCTGATTATGAGGATTCTATAAAGGTGAATTATTCTAAGATGTCAGTAGATAATGATTTAGTCAAACTCTCTAAAACCGAAAATTTTGAAATAAAATCGTTTAATTTACCTGTGGGTATACAAAAGAAAAATGAAGTAAAGCTAACAAGTAAGAACGAAACTGTAGATGTGCAAGGTTTTGATTTCTCTTTTATGAGTGAAGCTCCCAAAATGGGGAATAATTATTATCTGTTTCTTATATCCAGTTCTTACTTGACTGATAAAGATACTGATGTAAGAGGACAATTGCTTCTATCTTCACGAAAAGACTTTCTGAAAAATCGGAGTTTATTTACTAATCAAGAAGAAATATTAGTTGATGACATTCAAGAGCAAGCAACCACATCTATTATCAATCATTATGAACATTTTAGAAAAGCAAAAAGTAATCAAGATAACAAAATAGATGAACTTGCCGAAATGTTCTCATTAGATAGAAATGTTCTAAACAAAGTTGGATATAAAGCAGGTGATTCAGATCAAGTTATATTAAAACGAGTTTATGAGTACAATGCAGATATTGAGGCTAAACAAGATGCTGGGATTAAATCTATGATTGATTCTTTAGGGGAATTGGTTCCCGGCAGTAAAGATTTTAGTCGTAAATTGAACGAAAAGGTCAAAAGAATAACTGAGTTAGTTCCTCAAATAAACAGAACTGAGTTGGCGAAATATATAACAAAAAGAAAGGTTGTATTGGATTTAATGCAGAAGACAATTGATAAAAAATTGAATTGTCAGCTAACTGGCACTAAGAAACGAGTTGACAATGAACGCTTTTTGCATAACATTCTTTTTAGCCAACATTCTTCTAATCCATTAGACAGTAATCTTTGGATGATAAATGATGATTATATTCATTTTCGAGGAACGTCAGAAACCGAATTGAGAAATATATTGATAAATGAGAAGCCTTTTTTTAGAGAAGATTTATCAAAAGAAGAAGAAGAAGAAGAGTTGACTTCGTTCAATCGAGACCGATTGGGTAATAGACCTGACATTCTACTTTTCCCTAAAGAGCATAAATGTATAATAGTAGAACTTAAGAGTATTGATGCAGATGTGTCAAAATTTGTATCTCAAGTATCTCAATATGCAGGACTAATTAGGCAATATTCAAAAGAAGAATATGAAATAACCTCCTTTTATTCGTATTTAATAGGAGAAAATTTCACTTTAAATGAAGTTCAACGTGCAAATCCTTTTTTGAAAAAAGCATATTATTTTGATTATTTATTTTGCCCAGCTTATCCAGTTAGCGGAGGAGATAATAGAAGGGAAGGTGAAATGTATATAGAAGTAATTAAGTATTCTACTTTGTTGGAGAGAGCCATTTCTAGGAATAAAATATTTACGGATAAGATTAAATCTTAAAGTGAGATGTCTAAGAAAAGGTGTTAATCTCAACAGAAAAGCACCTTTCTCAATTTATATCGACTTATCCTTATATAGCTGTAGCCAACAAACTCCCCACCTTCTTGCATATCATTCAGAATACTCTGATCTAATACCTTCGCATATCGTTTTGTCATACTTATATTCGAATGACCTAACATCTTCGCCACATTCTCCATACTAACACCATTTGACAAGCAAACCGAAGTGGTATACGAATGGCGGCTGAATGAGTCGAAAGATTCTTCTTGATTCCACACAAATCGCTGATTTCTTTCAAATAACTATTCATCTTTTGATTGCAAGGAACTGGTAACAACACATTTCGTTTTTCGCAGAGGGGATAACCTTTGTACTTCTCTATAATTGCTAAAGGCACATCTACCAGTGGGATATTGCACATATTCTTAGTCTCTTGTCGAGCCTTCCGAATTCAATAATTTCCATCTTGGTCTTTTACAATGATAATATCACCGTTTTATAGCTTCTTCTAATTGGAAATCCCCACATGATTTAGCACACGATTATGTTTTATCGTTTTGCTCGCTATAAGAACGATTCTATTTTCAAATATCTCATTGTTTATATATCGCTTGGAATTCTCCTTGCAGAGTTACCATGCTGATATTTAAAACTTTATATTTTTAGATTCAAGCATATCCCATGAATTATTTTACTGATTTGCTACGTGCTTTTGCGGTAGTTTGCTCATGGAGAATACTGAGAACAAAGATAAGTTTTTTTTGAATTTTATAAAATTGTTGTGAAAAGAATTTTGCTACTTTATTTGAGAATGCGTGTTAAAAGCGTAATGCTTTAAGTGAGTTTTTTACTTATCACATAATTTATTGAGTTGTCTACTATAGAATCGATTATTTCAAAATAGCGCTCAGGGTCATTAATAAATGCATTCCATTTAACACAATGTATATAAGAGAAATATCCCGTTTCAGGCTTATTCCATTCGGAATGATTATTACATGTAGAATACACTTTTTCTTTCCTGTTGAACATGTTTTCCCTTAAGATATCGAAGAGGGTATTTGTTTTATATGTGATAGAAGCACAGTATGGACATGTATGTTCCTCCATAAAATAATCATATTTTCCCCAAAGATCAGGTAAAACTACCGCTAAAACTCCATTTGTTTTACTTTTACGCCCATTTCGAGATTGCTCTCTTAGTGAATAGGATATTTCCCATGGAATCCATTGATCTTTTTCTTGTTCACCTTCATTCTTCATATGGGGTGATATTAACACTATGGTAATACTACTATCATAAATTTTATCACCTAATTTAGATTGTATTGTAGAGTCTGATAATTGTGCCATATCCTCTCCATCTTTTTCTCCCTTATTGATATTTTCTTTTCCTATTTTTTCTTGAATAAGATCAACATAATGGCGGGCTGTTGTATCTAATCCATGCTCTGGCAAATGCTCTACAAATGAATCTCCATATTTGTATGAGATAAAAACTTTTCTCCCCATAATTATTTATTTATTTTCTTGATTATTGATATAACGCTCTTTATAATATCTCCTTGAGAAATAGAGTCTGAATCCATTTTTTTTAGTAGATCTACAATCCAAACGTGTTCTTGCAAGTAGTATGCTTCGGGAGAAGCAATAATTAAATTAAAAATGTGTTTACTCATGTAGCCAGTTGTTGCGATAGGAATTGGTATCAATCCATTTTCAATAGCAATATTAAACTCCTTTAATACACCATCTGCAAAGATTGTTGTATCATTTGTAGAATCTTTTTTGTTCCCAAAAATGAAAATTGCAATTCCTGCTAATGGAATAATTCTTTTGCGATATGCTTCCCAAAGCTCGAGAATACTTTTTTCAGAAGTTGCAAACTGAGGAAATGGCTTCATTATGAGCTGATCATCACTGCATTTTTTAGGATTTGCGTCAATTGCATCTAGCGCACCATTAATAACAGCACTACCTACTCCAACGCCAAAACCATTAACAATAGCATATCCATCGGAAATGATATTCTTAATTAAATTATGTATGAACTCTTGAGCATCAGGAGATGAAAATCTGCCATATTCACCACATGAACTTCCAGATATAAAAATAGTTTGCTTCTTGTATCGCTTCTCAATCTCTTTTAAAACTTCTGTTATTTCTAAGTAATCATCAATAAGCAAGGCTTTTATATTATACCTTTTCAAATCATTTATAACTAAATTCTGTTTAATATTTGCATAATCTAATTCTGCTTGATTATTGATATCTTCTTGTCCTATTTCTGGTTTTTTAATAAAGCAATAATGTTGCCTACTTGACCTCTTTTCAATTTGATTATTTAATCTGCTTAAAATATAACTAATGTTTGGATCTGAAAAGCTAAAACCAATAAATAGAAATGTTTTCGTTATTAAATCACCATTCAGTGCAGAAGTAAATAGCCCTCTTTTTAAATAGTACTGTTCATAGTCTTCTTTAGTAATAACAGCATCATTCGGTTCACTTACATCTCCATGCATCTTATATACAATGCAATCTTTTTTATAAATTGAATTTGATAAATGAGTCTCTTTGAATTTCTTCGCTACTCTTTTCTGATTATCTTCTAATGATTTCTCAATAAGACAATCATAATTAGTAGTCCAAAATGTTGTAATAGGTAATCGAGATAGAATTTTATGATTTTCTGTAAACGTACTTCCCTCAATAAATTCATCAAGAATCTTCGTGTTAATTTTATGACGATTATTATTTTCATTGACATGGAATTGTGCTAATGAAATTAAATCAGTTTCTCTTTCAATATTCAATTTTAGATCATAAGCAATATCACTTAGCAATTCTTTCCAATTAACATATCCTGCGGCTTTTGACATTCCTGCTCCTGCAAAAATAGCCACATTATTATCTAGTAGATCTCTAACGAAATCTTTAACGAAAGGTTCAAACTCTGTTTTCATATTATGATAGTAATGTTTTAAGATTATCCCAAGTCCAATCATACATTATACCTGCATCATAAACTCTTGTTGGGTTAGTTCCGATTGGTTTAATTTGAACTACTTTCTTTCCATATTTTCTTGCCAAAGCAATTTCTTTTTTCACTCCAGGGGCACAATAAGTATATGTACCAGCGATTACAACTACAATATCTGAACTTTTTATTTTTTGTTCGGCTTTATATATCCAATCCCATTCAGGAGCAGCTTCTTTCAATGACCAATCAGATATCTCAAAAGGAGAATCTGGGTTTTTAGCTTGCCCTACAAGTAGATTTTTTAAATTCAAGTTGTTGTCAAAATCAAAACTAATAAAAACTCTTTTCTTCATAATATTTAATATTAACGGTTTAACCATTCATAAAGTCTTATTTCTTTTCCATTAGGAAAAACGACTTTGTAATAATCATTTGTATAATCAGATTCAACAATATGAGGGTAAATCTGAAGATACTCATTTCCTTTCCATTCTGTATAGTTTTCTGCCAATGGGAGTAATGCAATTTTATCTATATATTTATGTGCGTCGCCATAACCAATTTCCCAGTTACACCATTTTGAGGATATAGAATTATTCGTTGCTAAGAATATGAATTTATCATTTTCTTTTATTTTTTGTTTTAGAATATCTGCAGTTTTTCCACTAGTTTCTTTGGGCATATTATCATCCATCCAATCTATATAGACATTTATTCCCAATTTTCTAAGAAAAACGATAGTATCAGTGATATAATCTTTATCAAGGTGGCTATGTGATAAAAATATAGATGTTTTATATGAACTTCTGCTATAACTTCTTGAATCATTAAGAATTATAGATTTTTGAATGTATCCCCCTGATTTGTTATTTGCAATTTCAGAAAGCCTGTTTTTGGTAATAATAGCCATAAATTTTGTTTTATTGATTTATATTGATAACAACGAAAAACAGTTTAAGAGAAATATAATACTTAAGACTGAAAGTAATAGATGTATAATATTCAGATAGTTTGTCTTTCAAATATAGATTGTGATTTAATATTTGTTGAAAAAATATAACCAAATAACATGCCATGTGTGAAAAATAGACATAATGTCATAAAAAGAGCTGGTTGTCTTTTTCGTAACACCTTATATGCCATTTTGTCTTATTTGTGGGTTAGTTACTACTTTATAATTGAAATAATATATGAACCGAGATTTTATTATTGTCTTAATCTGGGCTTTCGCTTCTTCTTTTTCTTTGTTTTTAGGGTTTGAATTTAATCACTTGGTGAAATATCTGTAACAGATGGATGAATAGAAAATAAAGAAGATAACTCGCCTTGGCTGTTTGATTGATTTGCCGATTGAATTAAATCATTATTGCTTTGTTTGTCTACTTTCGTTCTGATTTGCCATTGTAATGTTGTATTTGAATCCACTTTGGTTGTTGTAATATTTTATGTTTTGCCTTTTTGTTTTCTTTTCTTTAGAAAAAGATATTTCCTTTTCTTACATTGCTAATTTACCTGTCATACTACCATTCTTCATAGTATTACAATACTCAAATATTTCGACTAGTGATCGTTTATAATCGAACAACTTATCAAATCCCACTTCTATCTGTTGGAATAGGTTCTTCCTGTCGAAGCCCCCTTTAACCGTTCCTTCTTTTGTATTCTTATGGTTGGTATGTGGTGACACTTTTTCTTATTACTTTGCTCTTTACGGCTTACAATCAAATGACAGTGCAGCATATTCAGTTCATTATCCGAACGGCTACGGTCAAAATGAATCTTACCATATAACTTTATATCCAAAGCGGATAGTTCTTTGTTGAAGTTATTGGCATATTCGGGAATAAACACTTCACCGATATAGTGCTTTATTGCTTCGGCTGGTTCTGTATTGCCCATCGCTTGAAGTCCCTTTTCCGATGGGCTGACATGAATAGCATAAAACTTAGCATCCGTTTTTAGGAGTTGCCCGATATTACTATCTAGATCGTTATTTTGCTCGAAATATGCGGATTAGGAGGAAAAAGAAAATCCCTGAAACATAGACAGTTTCAGGGATTTACCAAATTTGCAGTCTTTTAAAAGTGGTGCCACCAGGAATCGAACCGGGGACACAAGGATTTTCAGTCCTTTGCTCTACCAACTGAGCTATGGCACCTTGCGTGATTGCGCTGCAAAGGTAACCAAACTTTTGATATTTAC
>JAEWSJ010000032.1 GCA_023398335.1 Bacillota bacterium | reverse complement strand
CTTTTATCTTCAATAAAGATCTTTAGTTTGTTAGCAATGTCGGTAATTGTTAGAAATACTGCGTGTTCAGCAATAGTAATTGGTTCATCGCTGTCAGCGGTAAATACGACCAATTTATATTTTGAAGTAACACGATCCATTTCATTTAATATCAAACTGTATTCTTTTGATCTAAGTTCTTTAAACTTCATCAAAGATGTATAAAAAGCTGGTTCGATATAAAACATAGATCCATCTTCATTTTTATATAAAGTGCAATATCTATTTTTTAAATCAATTAATCTTTTACGATCTGTCCATTCAATATAATTTTCCATATATGCGTTGTCTCCGTTTCTATAACTCTTCTATTATAGCAAGTTTTTTATCTTTTTCTTCTGAGGAAGATAATTTTTTAACTTCGTAAATAAGAATCGTTATGAGATTAGCTTTACATGCTTTTAAAACTTGTTGAATCATTAAGTAATCATTGCGAATTGAGCCTTTAGTAAATTCAATTAATTTGTCTATAAAAAAGTCGATTGTATTTAGGTTTTCTATAAATGCGTGAGAGGAAGGAAAGATTGTGTTTACAATCTCATCTTTTTTCTCTATTGTTGCAGCGTTGCGAAGTGAAGAGAATATTTCTCCATCTTTGGTAATCATTTCATGTGCCTCTTCCATTACGACTGAAGCGACTGCAATTATTTTTTTATAACTCGAAATGTTTTCAATATCTTTTTCTTGCTTTATTTTTATTAGTTTTACAAGGAGAGCTAAATTAGCTTCAATATTTATGTAGGCTAATGAGCCACCAAAAAGCGGGTCGTTTTCATCTTTTAGACATGAGATTAATTCGTTGTATTTTATTTCTTCTTTCATTTTGTTTTTCCTGTTCTAACTTCGTTAATTATATCATCTAACGAAATATTGCTACTTTTAATTTGATCTTCATCAATATTTAGCGTCTTTAATGAGTAGATTGACTTTTCGATTGACTTTAACTGCTTTGAAGTTAATTTATGCAAAACTTTTTTCTTTTTCATTTCTTTTAGAATTAAATCCGCAACCTGATATCCAAGGGAAATGTTTGGCTCAATATTTGAAGTGTTAAAATCAAGAATAGTTTCATTTTTTTGCTTCATAATTTGATCAAAGCCAAAATCGACGATGGGTTTTGATAATTTGCTGTAATCTTTAGAGTAATGCGAGTCTTTAAGTGGAATGATAAACAACATATCGAAATCATATGACATTAATGGAGCGTAGGGCTCATCATCAGCTTTCATGCAGTCGACATAAGTATTATCTTCAAACTTTACTTCATCAAAGATTCCTGGAATAGCGGTTGTAGCTAGGAGTAAAGCTAAGATATCTTTATGAGCGTAATCATTAAGCTTTATGTAAGTAGGAATATAAGTTTTCTTTCGTCCTTCTTTAATCTTTTGCGCTAATGATACGTATATCGGTAGTTTGTCACTTAATTGATTATGCAAGTTTTGTATATTATCGTTAATTAGTTTTATTAATCCAACGCGAGAATATAACGCTCCACCTGCTAAAGGTATTTTTGATAGTAAATCAGTTTTAGGAGTTAATATCATAGATGTAGTTACTTTAGCGTAGAGATTGATAGCATCGGTTAGTTCATTAAAAGTATAAAATATTGCCGAGAAAGCTCCGGCGGAGCCAGAAGAAATGGCGATTACTTCATCATATAATCCATGTTTCTTAAGAGCTAATAAAACACCTAATTGATAACTAATTCGTGCTCCTCCTGGAGCAAGTACTAGACCAATCGATGGCTTTTTAAACCGATTTAGAAGATTATTTTTCATAAATATAATCCTTGAAATAAGCGTATTTTACGATTTGAAATATATTTATTTTCAATGTTAAAAATGGTTGGCAAAACTACAGTAATTGATAGTGCTAATTCTAGAATTTCTAATGAGATATCTACTTCAACCATTTTGTCACCTGTTCTTTATCTTCAATGTTTTAATTTTATCATATATGCTGTTTTTTAGATAATATATATTTGTGAAAATAATGTTTGTCTTCTGAAAAGTGAAGTGCTATCTTAGCATATATATAACTTGTTAGTTATTAAGTTTTTTGGTAAAATAAAAAATGGATGTTAATGATTGCGAGTATACCTTTTGTAATTTGCAATTCGATTACATAGAATGAGGAAGATTTAATGAGTGTATTAGAAAAAGTATTCATGATTGACAAAAGAGCTTTTAATAAAATAAAAAGAAAAGCTAAAGGTACTTTTGATTATGAAGAAGAATTTAAAAAATTATCAGATGATGAATTAAAAGCTAAAACTCCATATTTTAAGAATTTATTAGCTAATGGTAAGACAATAGATGATATTTTGCCTGAAGCTTATGCAGTATGTCGTGAAGCGGCTAAGAGAGTTATTGGCCAATTCCCATATCCAGTTCAAGTCTTTGGTGCTACCGTTTTAAATGAAGGCGATATTGCTGAAATGCGTACTGGTGAAGGTAAAACATTAACTGAAACCATGCCAGTTTATTTAAATGCGCTTGAAGGTAAAGGTGTTCATGTTGTTACAGTTAATGAATACTTGGCTTCTCGTGATGCTGAATGGATGGGCCAAATTTATCGTTTCTTAGGTCTTACTGTTGGTGTTAACTTACGTGAAAAAGATGTTCAAGGTAAACAAGAAGCTTATAAATGCGACATTACTTATACAACTAACTCTGAATTAGGATTCGACTATTTAAGAGATAATATGGCAACTACTGCTAATAACAGAGTTTTAAGAGGCTTACATTACGCAATCGTTGATGAAGCTGACTCAATTTTAATTGATGAATCGAGAACCCCTCTTATTATTTCTGGTGGTAGTGGAATTACCGCTAACTCCTATATTACTGCTGATAGACTTGTAAAATCTTTAAGAAAAGATATTGATTTTACATATGATATAAAAAAGAAAATTGTTACTTTAACCGATTCAGGTGTTGATAAAGTTCAATCAGGATTCGGATTAAAGAATTTATACGCTCCTGAATATTCCGATCTCGTTCACAGAGTTCACCAAGCTTTAAAAGCAAACTTCGTTATGAGAAAAGATGTTGAATACATGGTTGCTGATAATAAGATTCATCTTATCGATTCATTTACAGGTCGTGTTATGGATGGCAGAGAATATTCCGATGGTCTTCAACAAGCGATTCAAGCTAAGGAACACGTTGAGATTAAACCTGAAACCATTACAATGGCAACAATCACTTATCAAAACTTCTTTAGATTATATGATAAGTTAGCTGGTATGACAGGTACTGCTAAAACCGAAGAAGAAGAATTTAGAAAAATTTATAATATGCGTGTTGTTGTTATTCCAACAAATAGACCAATTGCTCGTATTGACGATGTTGATTTGGTCTTTGGAACAGCTAATGCTAAATATAAAGGCTTACTAAAAGAAATTATTGAAAGACACGATAAAGGTCAACCAATTTTAATTGGTACTGCTTCGGTTGAAAAATCAGAAATTGTTGATGAATTATTAACAAAAGCAAATATTCCTCATGAAGTATTAAATGCTAAGAATCACGCTCGTGAAGCTGAAATTATTTCTAAAGCAGGTGAAAAAGGTTCTGTTACTATCGCTACTAACATGGCTGGTAGAGGTACTGATATTAAACTTGCAGATGGAGTTAAGGAATTAGGGGGTCTTGCGGTTTTAGGAACTGAAAGACATGAATCTAGACGTATTGATAACCAGTTAAGAGGTAGAGCCGGACGTCAAGGAGACCCAGGTTATTCACGTTTCTATGTCTCAGTTGATGATGAACTTATGCAAAGATTCGCTTCTCCAACATTATCAAAAATGTTTGAATCAATGGGAGATGAAGCAATGGAATCTTCCACTCTTACAAAGATTATTACTTCTGCTCAAAAGAAGGTTGAAGGTCAAAACTTCGATACTCGTAAGAGCTTGCTTGATTACGATGATATTTTAAGAAAACAAAGAGAAATTATGTATAAACAACGTGATGTTGTTTTGTTCTCTGATTCCATAGCTGATTCTATTCCTAAGTACTTTGAAAGATTTGCTGTTGCAGCCACTAAAGAAAATACTAAGGAAGTTGATGGTGAAGTTGTCGTAGATGGTGATAAAGTTATAAAATTTGTCGAGCCTAAGTTCTTACCAGAAGGCACGATGAAAGCTAAAGATATCGATGGAGTTTCTTCTGAAGAAGCAGGTGACTATTTAGTTGCTTTACTTAAACACAAATATAAGAAGAGAAGAAACGAATGGAAGGATGATTTAGCTAACTATGTTGAAAAGACAGTTGCTCTTCAAATGATCGATCGTAACTGGACAAAACATATCGACACAATGTCGAAGTTAAGAGAGGGTATTTACCTTAGATCTTACGCTAACTCTAATCCTTTACAAGCTTATACTAATGAAGGTTATGATTTGTTCGAAAAGATGATTGATCAAATTGCTGAAGATATTGTCTTTGGATTATTCAAAGTTCAAATTAGAACTCAAGCTCCAGAGACTAAAGATCAATCTCAAAATCTTCAAAATGGTAAACCTCCAGTGGATGACAAAAAAGTTGTTGAGGCGAAACCAGTTAAAGAAGAAAAGAAGAATTCAGAAGACAAATAGTTTAATTAATCCTATGATTAAGTTCATAGGATTTTTTTTGCTGTATTTAATGTGTTTTGTTGCGTTTTTTTAGAATAGATTAATTCCCTTGTATGCTACTTACTAAATAAGCCTATACATGTTAAACTAATTAGTAGATGTAATTATTAATAATTATGGTAGAAAAAGGAGTAAACATTATGAAGGAATTATACGAATTATCAAATATATATAGCGAGGCTAACGACAGACTAATCGAGATAAGAGGTTGTCTTTGACCTGGCTTGCTTAAAAAAGAAAATAAGTGAGTTAGAACAAGTTAGTTCTTCTCCTGATTTTTGGAATGATAGAACAAACGCGACTCGTGTTACTTCGGAACTTTCTTCTTTGCAAGATCAAGTTTCGCATGTTGAAAAACTTGATAAAAAGTCTGAAAGTATTAAAGATACTTTAGATATGTTGAAGGTTGAACCAGATGTTGATTTTCAAACTGAATGTGAGAAAGAAATAACTCAATTTGAAAAAGAAATATCTTCTTTTGAAAATGAAATGTATCTTTCCGGCCCATATGATAAGTCAAACGCTATCATAGATTTCCATCCAGGCGCTGGTGGGACAGAAGCACATGACTGGGCAAGTATGTTATATCGTATGTATTTACGTTTTGCTGATAAACATAATTTTAAAGTTGACGTTATTGATTATCTTGAAGGTGAAGAAGCGGGAATATCTTCCGCTACAATTTTAATTAAAGGTAAGAATGCCTTTGGACTTCTAAAGTCTGAGAGAGGTGTCCATAGATTAGTTCGAATATCTCCTTTCGATTCTTCAGGTAGTAGACATACTTCCTTTGCTTCCGTTAATGTTATGCCTCAATTTAACAACGAAATTAATATTGAAATAGCGGATAAAGATTTAAAGATTGATACCTATCGTTCTCAAGGAGCTGGTGGTCAAAATGTTAATAAAACTGAGTCCGCGGTTAGAATTACGCATATTCCTTCGGGTATTGTTGTAACTTGTCAAGTTGAGCGTAGTCAAATTCAAAATAGAGAGATTGCCATGAATTTATTAAAATCAAGACTTTTTGCTAAAATGGAAAAAGAGAGACAAGATAAACTTGCTTCAATAAATGGCGAAAAGAAAGATATTGAATGGGGCTCTCAAATTCGTTCATATGTATTTTGTCCGTATACTTTAGTAAAAGATCATCGAACATCATACGAAGAAAAAGATGTTTATCAAGTAATGGACGGCAACCTAGATGGATTCATAGTATCCTATCTAAGAAAGGCTTTTAAGGATGAGAGAAAATTATAATCTTAAAGCGGTTTGGGAAGATTTTTCAGCGGATTTCAAAAAAGAAAATCTATTAAAGACAATAAAAAAATATTTATTGATTCTTTTAGGTTGTTTATTTTTAGCAATAGGTGATTCTTTCTTCTTAATTCCTAACTCCATTGTTATTGGTGGCGCTAGTGGCATTGGTATTGTTATTGGAAAAGCTACTGGATTTAATACGGAAATAATTATTACTATTTTAAACTGGGTTTTCTTTGTTATTGGTTTTTTATTATTGGGATTTAAGTTTTCTTTTAAGACTCTTTTATCCACGGTGTTTTATCCGTTATTTTTACTTGGCTTTACGCATATTTACAACTCTAACGAATGGTTTCATGTTGTAAGTAGTACGGCGACAGATAATACAGCGTCTTTGATAATCGCTGGTGTCTTTGGTGGCGCTTTAGCTGGACTTGGGTGTGCAACAACATATTTAAGTGGTGGTTCAACCGGTGGAACAGACGCAATATCTTTATCGATAGAAAAATATTTTCATGTTAAGGCTTCTCTTGCTACTTTTGCAATCGACTGTATTATTATTAGTTTAGGGGTGTTCTTCATGCAAAATATCACTCTTCTACTTATTGGTATTTCAGCGTCTTTTGCATGTTCATTGATGATTGATAAAGTATATTTAGGAAATAATGATTGCTTCTATGCGCAGATTATTTCTTCACATTGGGAAGAAATAAATGATGTGATAAATGAGAAGATGGGAAGAGGTACGACCTTGTTTGATTCCTATGGTGGTTATACTGGAAAAGAAAAGATTATGCTTCAAGTAGCGTTTTCTAGAGAAGAATATGATGAAATTCAAAAAATAGTCTTTTCAATCGATAAAAAAGCTTTTATGACAGTTACGCGTGCTCACGATGTGACGGGAGATGGTTTTAAGAAAATATCTCCGAGAATAAAAAGGGAAATCATTATTGAAAACAATAATAAGAAAAATAAGAATTCAAAAAAGAAGTAGGAGGATCACACGATGGATATTAAAGAATTAGACTCAAACGATGCGTTTGAAAGAGGAAAAAAATCAGAAAAGAAGAAATGGATTCTTGGTTTAACTTTAGGCGTAAGTGCTTCCTTACTTTTAGGTGGTGTTTCCGGAATGTACATCGCTAAAATGAATAGTGCTGTACCTAGTAAATTAGCAGAAGTCTATAACTATTTAGTTAACAATTGGTATTACAAAGGCTCGTTTGAAGATTTGGAATCTCAAATTGTATATTTAATGATCAATGGTTTATCCGCAAATGGTAAAGATAATTATTTAATCTATGCAAGTGATTATGCTTCTCAAGGTTTATCAACTGATAGAAAAGGAATTTATGGAGCTAGCTTATCTAATTACTACACTTCTTTAAACGGAGTAAAATACGGTGGACTTTTAGTTAACAATTTAATTAACGGAACATTTAAAGAAGCTGGATTTAAAGAAGGAGATGTTATTATCGGCGCGAAGCACGTTGATGAAACTTCTTATACCAAACTTGAAACTTTATCACCGTCTTCAGCTTCTTATTTTATTAAACCAAGTAAAGACGGAGAGAATGTTAGTTTTGAATATGTAAGAAATAATGAAATTTACTATACGGACTGCACAACTGGAAATGCTTCGGAAGCAGCCGCAACTTTAATCGATGATTCTATCGATGATAATAAACATATAGTAACGATTAGAGTCTCGACTTTTTTAGGCAATGTCCCTTTATTAGTAACTAATATTTTAAATAAAAGTATCGAGGATAAGGGCCAGATTGATCGTCTTGTTTTAGATATGAAAGACAATGGAGGAGGTTATACTTCTTACGGGCGTGATTTTACTAAATTGTTTTTAGATAAAGGTCAGACGATATATTCTGAAAAGAATGGAGACGGAAAGGTCTTTGCAACTTATGTTCAAGATCGTGATCCTTCATTTAAAATAGATGATATTAGAATAATTTTGAATCAAGGTTCAGCTTCTGCAACGGAATTATTTTCGTTAGCGATGAAGGAAAATAACAAAGCTAAAATATACGGTACGACTTCATATGGAAAAGGAATAGAGCAAAGTGTAGTAACTCTTTCAGACGAATCAACTTTGCGCTTTACTACCGCTCAATTATACGGTCCAAAGGGTGACTCAATTCATGGAGTTGGTATTACCCCGGATTACAACACAAATGATTATATCGATTATGCTCGTTATTTGGTTTCAACTCCATATATGGATGGAACTAATGGCTATCGTTTAACTTATGCTCAAGAGCAGAATATAATTAAAAATGTTAATATGCTTTTTCCGTCTTCTTCTTATACGACATATGATGAAGCCTTAGCAGCCTTCAAAGTAAGTCAAGGATTAACTACAA
Source organism: Bacillota bacterium (assembly GCA_023398335.1). Classification (GTDB taxonomy): domain Bacteria; phylum Bacillota_I; class Bacilli_A; order RFN20; family CAG-288; genus HGM10890. The sequence goes on along the minus strand of JAEWSJ010000032.1, from coordinate 8,173 downwards.
ATACTAAGTATGATACTTATACTTTGTATCGTTTATATGGTGAGCTTTTAAATAAGTATTTTTCAGGTCAAAAGAATGAAGTGAATTTAGTTTCTGGAGTTGAAATATATTAATTATGAAATATGTACCTTTTGAAATTGTCGCTTCATACTCGCCAACAGGAGATCAACCAAAAGCGATAGATGAATTATGTAAGGGACTAGAAGAAAATAAAAAAATACAAGTCTTAATGGGCGCCACTGGCACTGGTAAGACTTTTACCATGGCAAATATTATTGCTCGAACTGGACGTCCTGCATTAGTTCTTGTACATAATAAAACTTTAGCGGGTCAGTTGTACGCTGAATTTAAAGAATTATTTCCACATAACAGAGTTGAATACTTTGTTTCGAACTTTGATTTTTATCGACCAGAAGCGTATTTACCTAAGAGTGATACCTATATTGATAAGGAAGCAGTTATGAACGAGGAAATAGAAATGATGCGTTCCTCCGCAATTAACTCTGCTATTGAAAGACGAGATACGATTATTGTTTCTTCGGTCGCGTCAATCTATGGTCTTACTGATCCGGATGAATATCGTAATTTAGCCTTTTCTTTAAGAATCGGTGAAAAGATTGACCGAAAAGAACTGATGAATAAACTCGTTGATGCTCAGTATCAACGAAATACAATTACAATTGAACCGGGGGAATTTAGATTTCAAGGCGAAATGTTAGAAATTGCACCTTTTAGTAAAGAAGAAACATGCGTTAGAGTTTATTTATCTTTAGAAGACGAAATTGAAGAAATAGATATAGTAAAGTTAACTACCGGAGAATTGGTTCATTCTCTTGAAGTATATCCAGTCTATCCAGCTGATGAACATGCATCTTCTTATATTAGAGTTAAGAACGCTTGCAAGACGATTCGTGAGGAATTACTGGAACGTTTAGCATATTTTCATTCGGAAGGTAAACTTCTAGAAGAAGAAAGACTTGAGATGAGAACCAATCATGATATTGAATCACTACAAGAATTTGGTATTTGCCCAGGAATTGAAAATTATTCGCGTCATATTGATAAAAGAAAAGAAGGTGAGCCACCATTCTGTTTACTCGATTATTTACCGAAAGATTTCTTACTTTTTATCGACGAATCTCACGCGACATTCCCGCAATTAAACGGAATGTATAACGGAGACAGAGCACGAAAGTTAACGCTTGTTGAATATGGTTTTAGATTGCCTTCAGCTTTAGATAATAGGCCGTTAAAATTTAATGAGTTTATTAAGAAAATGAATAATGTAATCTGCACTTCTGCTACTCCGGGAGAATATGAATTAACTGAAACTGGTGGTGAAGTAGTTGAACAAATTATTAGACCTACGGGCTTACTTGATCCAATTATTGAAGTAAGATCAAACAAAGATAATCCAGTTTATGATTTGCTAAATGAGATTAAAGAAAGAGTCAAGAAAGATGAACGTGTTATTGTTTGTACATTAACGATAAATGATGCGGAGAATCTTACGGATTTCTTTAAGACTAATGGAATAAAAGTGGCGTATTTACAACATGAGATTAAGACCCTTGAGCGAACTGAAATAATTTATCATTTAAGAAAAGGTGATTATCAGGTTGTTGTTGGTATTAATTTACTTAAGGAAGGCTTAGATATTCCAGAAGTATCATTACTAGCTATTTTGGATGCGGATAAAGAAGGATTCTTAAGATCGACTCGCTCGTTAATTCAGTTAGTTGGTCGTACCGCAAGAAATGATCATGGTCAAGTAATTATGTATGCGGATAATATTACTAAATCAATGGATGAATGTATTAAAGAAACTGATAGAAGAAGAAAAATTCAAGAAGAATACAATAAAGAACATAATATTACTCCTCGTTCAATTGTAAAGCCTCTTAAAGCTCCAATTAGATTGATTGCAGAAAAGAAATCTTTCAATATTGATAAAGAAATTAAGATGACTAAAGCGGAGAGAATTAAGCTTATTTCTGAAATGGAAAAAGAGATGAAGAAAGCTGCCGCAGAGTTGGACTTTGAAAGAGCGGTTGAATTAAGAGACGAAATATTTGAACTAAAAGCGGAAATGGCTTAAGAAATATTTTAATTCTTATGTTTGATTGCTAATTTTTATTTTTATTTAGAATCTGCATACTTTTCTCTTGCTATTTCGTTTAAAATATTTTAAATAATGAAACCAATGTAAAAAAGTTGTGTTATACTGAAAGCGTATACATAGATTTTATATATCTATTTAATTTTAAGGAAGGTTATTTTTTATGACACATGTTAGAAAAGCGGTTATTCCTGCAGCTGGACTTGGAACAAGATTTTTACCAGCAACAAAATCAACACCAAAGGAGATGTTACCTATCGTTGATACACCTACAATTCAATATATTGTAGAAGAAGCGGTTAAAAGTGGTATTGAAGATATAATGATTATTACTAATGGTAATAAACATTCGATGGAAAACCATTTTGATATTAATTATGAACTCGAAATGAGACTTAAAGAAGCGGGAAAATTAAAAGAAGTTGATGAGATTCGTCAAATTGCTTCTTTAGCAAATATCGTCTATGTTAGACAAAAAGAGCCAAAAGGTTTAGGACACGCTATTTCATGTGCTAGATCGTTTATTGGTAATGAACCTTTTGCTATTCTTTTAGGTGATGACTTAGTTGTTCCTGATGGGAAACCAGCTTTACTTCAATTAATCGATGCTTATAACGATAAAGGATGTTCAGTTTTAGGTGTTCAAAAAGTACCACATAATGATACGAAGAAATACGGCGTTGTTTCTCCTTCAAAAGATGTTACTTACAACAAGAGATTATTTAAAGTTGTTGATATGGTTGAAAAACCAAATCCAGAAGATGCTCCTTCTGATTACGCGGTTTTAGGACGTTATGTTTTAACTCCAGAAATATTCGATATTCTCGAAAATACAAAACCTGGTGTAAATGGTGAAATCCAATTGACGGATGCTTTAAGAAAACTTATGGAATCTCAAGCTATGTACGCTTGTGATTTTACTGGCAATAGATATGATATTGGTGATAAGTTTGGCTTTGTTAAAGCTACAATTGATTTTTCATTAAAAAGAGCGGATTTAGGTCCGAAAGTAAGAGATTACGTTAAAGAGTTAGCTGAAAAGTTAAAATAAGTATAAAATAATTAAGTTTCATAGTTAGGGGGTATTCATCTTTCTTTGACTATTAATAGCAAGATGAAAAACGTCTTTTATATGAACTAAACAAAAGAAGAGTATTATGTAATTAGTTTGATACTTGGTTATTTTTTAAGACATAATGATTTAATTATACCTTACGTTATTTTTATAATGTTGTATTCCGCTTTTGCGACGGCTTATTTTACATTAATTACATATGACGTAAATAAAAAAACAACTGGATTTTTAAGCAATAATGATTATAGAGATTGTCTCGTTATATCAAGTGACTGCTTTGATGATTACGATGTTAAAAATTAATTGATTTTGGCAATATTAATGTGCAACCAACTGCAAAAAGTAATCGAAGTATCATTTTATGTCAAAATGATGAGTCAGATGATGAATCTATGATAGACGATACAACAATAAATAATATTGTTTATTTGTCAAATGATTTTAAAGTTGATTTGATTTTAGGTAACGAACCTGTTAATGATAATGAAATGATAATTATAGATTATATGTACTATACATCTTTTAAGAAATATGGATATTATGATTTTAATCAAGCTCATGTAATGTTTCACTTCAGACATGAGTTTTTTGTTCTCCGAGATATAGACATTAAATACTCCAAAGACTATAATAATTGTGTATGGAGGAATTTATGGAATTCAAAAAATCATTACTATCCGTCGACGGTAATACAGCCGCGGCGCTTGCCAGTTATCACTTCACTGAAGTTGCTGGTATTTATCCTATCACTCCTTCTTCACCAATGGCAGAACTTGTTGAACAATATGCTGCTCAAGGTAAGAAGAATGCTTTTGGAGACAAGGTCAACGTTGTTGAACTTCAATCTGAAGCCGGAGCGAGTGGTTCTGTTCACGGAGCCTTACAAGCAGGTGCATTAGCAACAACATACACCGCTTCACAAGGTTTACTCTTAATGATCCCAAATATTTACAAATGGGTTGGTGAGGAATTACCAGCCGTATTACATGTTGCAGCTAGATCTTTAGCTTCACGTGCTCTTTGTATCTTCGGTGACCACCAAGATGTCTATGCCTGTAGAGAAACAGGCGCTGCAATGATCTGTTCACATTCAGTTCAAGAAATTGCAGATTTAGCCCCATTAGCGCACTTAGTTGCTATTGAAGCTAGCCACCCAGTCATCCATTTCTTTGATGGATTTAGAACATCTCACGAAATTCAAAATGTTGAATTTTTAGAAGATGCTGCATGGGATTCTTTATTAAACAAAGAAGCTGTTGCAAAATATAGAGCTAAGGCTTTAAATCCACATGGTCACGCTGTCACAAGAGGCGGTGCTGAAAATGATGATATTTATTTCCAAGGCTTAGAAGCACAAAACTTACATACTGCTGCTATCGTTGATATTGCTGCAAAGTATTTCAAAGAAGTATCAGATTTAACCGGTCGTTCTTATGCTCCATTTACATATTATGGTGCAAAAGATGCTACAAAAGTTATTATTGCTATGGGTTCTGTTACTGAAACCGCAATTGAAGTTATCGATGCATTAACAGCAAAGGGTGAAAAAGTTGGTCTTGTTAAAGTTCACTTATATCGTCCTTTCTCACCAAAATATTTATCCGAAGTTATTCCTGCTTCTGTAAAGAAGATTGCTGTTCTTGATAGAACAAAGGAACCAGGATCTATTGGTGAACCTTTATATCTCGATGTTATTGCAGCTATGCAACAACTCGGACGTAAGTTTGATACCATCATCGGTGGTAGATATGGCTTAGGTTCAAAAGATACTCAACCAAAACATATTAAATCCGTCTATGACTTCTTAGATGCTAAGAAGAATTGGAACTCATTCACAGTTGGTATTAATGATGATGTTACACATCTCTCAATCCCAGTTGATGAAAAATTCCATGTTGTTGGTGATTATACTTCTTGCTTATTCTATGGCTTAGGCTCAGATGGTACAGTTTCAGCTAACAAATCATCTATTAAGATTATCGGTGATGCAACTGGTCAATTCGCTCAAGCTTATTTCGCTTATGACTCAAGAAAAGCTGGTGGCGTTACAAGATCTCACTTAAGATTCGGTAAATCAGTTATTCACTCAACATATTACGTTGAACATGCTGACTTCATCTCTTGTTCACTTGATTCCTATATCTTTAAGTTTGATATGTTAAAGAACTTAAAGGATGGCGGTACATTCTTACTTAATACTGATATGGATGCAGATGCTTTAATTAAAGCTATGCCAAATCGTATGAAGAAACAATTAGCAGATAAGAAAGCAAAGTTCTTTATTATTGATGCTAACAAGTTAGCTATGGAAATTGGTATGGGTAGACATACAAATACCACATTACAAGCTTCCTTCTTCTATTTAAACCCAAGCATTATGCCATACGCTGATGCTCAAAAATGGATGAAGAAGTTTGCAGAAAAATCCTATGCTAAGAAGGGTCAAGAAATCGTTGAAATGAACTGGAAAGCTATTGATGCTGGTGCAGAAGGCTTAAAAGAAGTTACAGTCGATTCCGCTTGGTCTAAATTAGAAGTTAATGCTTCAAAATCATTAATCGGTGATGATTACTTTGATAATTATGTCAATGTAATTGGCGCTCTTGATGGTTATGATATTCCTGTTTCAGAATTCAAGAAACACGAACTTGAAGATGGAACAATGAAGAACAATATTACTTTCACAGAAGATAGATCTATCGCTGATAGAGTTCCAATGTGGCAAAAAGAAAATTGTATTCAATGTAACCAATGTGCCTTTATTTGTCCACACGCAACAATTCGTCCATTCTTATTAACCGACGAAGAAATTGCAAAGTTACCAGAAGATGAGAGAGCTGATGTTCTTGATGCAATGGGTGGCCCAAATGTTAAGGGATTAAAGTTCAGAATCCAAGTTTCACCAAGAAACTGCGTTGGTTGTGGACTTTGTATGTCAGTCTGTCCAGGTAAACCAGCTGGAAAAGATGAAACAGGTAAGATGATCTTTAAGAAAGCTTTATCAATGGAAGAAGCTAAGTCTCAATTCCATCATGAAGCCGCTGCAAAGATTTTATACAAGAATACAGAAGTTAAAGAAGATGCATTCCCAACTTCAACAGTTAAGGGTTGCTCATTCTTAACTCCATATCAAGAAATTTCTGGAGCTTGTGCTGGATGTGGTGAAACCCCATATTACAGATTAGCTTCTCAATTATTTGGTAAGGATATGTTAGTTGCTAACGCAACAGGTTGTTCTTCCATTTATAATGGTTCGACCCCACTTACACCATTTGTTACTGATAAAAATGGAAATGGTATTGCATGGGCTAACTCATTATTCGAAGATAATGCTGAATACGGCTATGGTATGAGAGTTGCAACAGACTTCAAACTTGCTAAGATAGTTTCTATTATTGAAGCAAATAAGAATGACTGTGAAGAAGAACTCAAGGCTGTATTAGAAGATTACGAAAAGAATATTAAAGATAAAAAGCATATTAGAGGAATCATCAATAACTTAGTTAAGTTAGTTGAAGAATCTAAGAATGAAGGAATCAAAGCCTTACTTGAAATGAAAGCTGACTTACTTGATAAGTCCGTCTGGATTGTTGGTGGTGATGGTTGGGCCTTCGATATTGGCTATGGCGGGTTAGATCACGTTATCGCTGATGAAAAAGATGTTAATATCTTAGTCCTCGATACTGAAGTTTACTCCAATACTGGTGGTCAATCTTCTAAATCAACACAAACTGGTGCTATCGCTAAGTTCTGTGCTTCTGGTAAGAAGACAGCTAAGAAGAATTTAGCTCTCATGGCAATGACTTATGAACACGTCTATGTTGCTCAAGTTGCTATTGGTGCTAACCCAACTCAAGCTATCAAAGCCTTCCAAGAAGCTGAAAGTTATAATGGCCCATCTCTTATTATCTGTTATGCACCATGTGTTAACCACGGAATTAAGGGTGGATTACAAAATGCTGCTGATGTTGAAAAGAAAGCTGTTGAATGCGGCTACTTCCCAATCTTCAGATTTGATCCACGTTTAGCAGAACAAGGAAAAGCTCCATTAACAATGGATTGCAAAGAACCAGATTATACTAAGTTCAGAGCATTCTTGCTCCGTGAAACAAGATATTCACAATTACCAAGAGTCAACCCAGAACACGCTGAAGAATTACTCACAAAGTGTGAAGAATATGCAAAGCGTAGATGGATTAACATCAAGAAGTTCGGTGAATAAAATCTATTAGCAAACTAAAAGGTCTCAAGAAATTAAGACCTTTTTTTAATGCGGTATAGTTTAATCTTTATTGTAGTAGAAAATTGAATTTTTAACTTGTTCAGCGTAATTTTTACTTACTAGTGATTCGACGATTAAAAAAGCAAAATCTATAGTAGCTGCAGCGGATTTTCCTGTAATTATGTTCTCGTCTTTCACTGCGTATTTATCAAGGTAAGTTCCGCCGAAATCTTCGTTCATTGAAGTGAAACAGGTGTATTTTTTTCCTTGAAGTAGGCCAAGATGTCCGAATAGAGTTGGAGCGGCACAGATTCCAGCTATATATTTGTTAGCTTCGTAGAATTTTACGATTAAAGATTTTACCAAGTTACTTTTCTCCAATACTAGGTATTGTGGTCCACCTGGAATGAATAAAAGATCATAAGAAGAAATATCATTTATTGAATTTGAATTTAACAAATCAATCATATGTGTAATGTATCTTCCAGTAGCATCGTTTTTATTTAATGAAAAGATATCCACATCTATTTTTGCTCGTCTTAAAATTGATATTGTACCAATAGCTTCAATATCTTCAAATCCATCGGTTAAAATACATAGAACTTTCATATTTACTTTGTCTCCTTTGTTTTATTTTGATTTACGATATATGTTTTGGATATCGCTTAACAACTTTATATTAGTGAAATCATTATGATAAATCAAATTAATTTCACGAATCATAGATAGTTTTTCGATCGGTAAAAGAATTAGTTTA
>JAEWSJ010000020.1 GCA_023398335.1 Bacillota bacterium | reverse complement strand
TGAGTATACGTCAATTTTTAACACCCATATATAAAAAGAAGCAAAGATTCGCTAATCATTTGGTTATCTTTGCTTTTTTTGTTTGCTTAGTCCGCCAAAACCCGCCAATGAGAATTCGACTCTTACTTCAATTTATTTGTAATTTCTTTTGAATATGGTAATAGTTCTTCAATAGGAATTGTACTTATATTTTCAAGAACATACTCTATATATTTAGATACATTAACATTATTTATTTTACAAGTTTGAACAATAGAAAAAATCTTTCCAGTTATTCTTGCTCCTACATAAGATCCAGCAGTTTGAAATACCTTTCTTTGAAGCACAAAAGGCTTTACAGCTACTTCTGCGAGATTATTTGATATTTCCACATAACCATTGTTAACAAAGGTAAATAAATCGTTCCAACAGTCTTTTGTATATTCTACGGCTTCTTCTAATGCTGATTTCTTTAATGGATTGCAATTAAATACTATATCCTTAATTTTTTCTTTAATTGAAGGAATATCATTCTTTCTTTTTTCTACAATCTCATCTGGCGTTAATTTATCTTCCTTATACTTTTTCTCTAGTTGAAATATTTTTTGTATCTCTATTAAAATTTTATACGCTACAGATTCGAATCGCTTCTCTTTCTTTGTTGCCTTTACGATATCTGCGTATCTTCTTCTAACATGTGCCCAACACTTTTGAAGGGTAATGCTCTCATTTTGCTTTTTCAATAGGTTATATCCTGCAAAATTATCACATTCGATAACTCCTTGATAATTACTTAACCATTGTGATGTTTCTTTTATTTCTCGGCTTTCATGGAAATCATAGATTCTAATTCTATTTGCATCGTATAAACTTGAAGCATAGACATACACATAACTCTTTTTTCGATTCTTATTTTCTTCGTCAGGTTTTGAAACCACTAAAGTAGTTTCATCACTATGTATAACTTTAGGTCCGTTATTTAACAAATCTTCTTTCATTCTGTTATATATTGGTTCTAATACTTTCGTTATCTTTGCTACATAATTAGCTAGATTTTGTTTATTGATTTCAAATCCTATACCTTTAGTTAAATAATCCGCTAAATGATGAAAGGGAATACCTAATTCATATTTGTGATCAATGATAAAAGCCGCTAAAGAGTTGGATAAGATACTTCCACCTAAATTTTCTTTTGACAATGGATAATAAATTTTATTATCTTGCTTATTACAATGTGGACATTTTTTACTTATTTTAATTATTTTTACTACTTTTATCTTGGCTGGTATTATTTCAACTAAATATCTAGTCTTCTTTGATGCTTCTACTAAAGAGGCTCCACAAGTTGAACATATAGTTTCTTCTGGTAGTTCTTCTTTTATTTCAGTAACGTATTTTTCGTAATCAAACTTAGATTTATTATATTTTTTTCCTTTATTTGATTTCCTTTTTACTTTTTCTTCATGCAAAATCTCTTCAGTTTCATTAATAACAATCTTATCTAATTTTTCTGTTTTAGGAATAAATACTTTTGTTCTTTCAATATTATATTTTTCTTCATATGCTTGTAGTATTAAAAGAGTATTTTCTAACTTTTTATTTGTTTCATAAATAATGACATCTTTTTTTTGATTTTCATTTTGTAATTTTTTATATGCTTTTTTTAAAGTTTCTAGCTCTTTTAATAGTTCTTCGGTTGTTTTCATATAGATATGATATCATAAAAATAAAAATTAGTCTATATATAAATATATAGACTAAAAAATTCTAATAGTAATCAATTGGTTTATTTTCATTCGTTCTTTTTGATTCGATAACCTCTAATCCTTTGCATAGACCTTCTAATTGTTGCTTTGTTATTACTGTTCCTATTTCTAAACCTTTCGGCCATTTGAATCGTCCATCAAAAAGTTTGTTTTGTAATAACCAACTGCCATAATCATCTTCATAATACATTTTGATTGTTTTTCCATTGTTAGAGCAAAAGACAAATACCGAATGTCTTATTTCCATTTTATTAAAATTTGAAGCCACTAATATTTGGAGTTTTTGCATTCCCATTCGCATATCCACATTCTCCGAATATAAATAAATATTCTTGCTCTCATTAAATTTGATCATATAATTTCTCTAACAATTTTTCTGCTTGCTCAAGCGAAGTTGTTATTTTTAATTCTTTATATTCAATAACCACGATTGAATGATCGAATCTAGAAAAGTGAGTGCTTCTCTTTACTTTTTCTATCTCCGATAAAATATTTATCGTTACATCTTTATCTTCAATTACTGTATTTTCTTTTTCGCTTAATTTATTTAGATTTATGAATTTACCATGAATATTATTATATGCACTCATCCAATCGCGTAACGTTCCTCTCGATATTCCATTATTTCTTGCAAATTTATTTATGCTATCTCCTGAAATTTTGCATTTTCTACACCATTCGTATCTTTCTTGATCTGTATAAAACTTTCCCATATAAAAAATCGCCTCCTATATTTCTTAGGATAGCGATTCTTTACTTTTTATCTAGGGTGTTAATTTTTGACGTATACGAAAATGATTACGATGACTTATATGAATTCCTTTCTCAAAGAAAGAATTACGATTTCGAAGCCTATCCAGATATTACATACGAAAACGAAAAGAATCATTTAAAACACCGTCTTAATAGCGATGAATTATATGCGATAGAACTTAAAGAAAACCATAAAGTAATCGGAAATATATATTTTGTTAATCGTGTCTTTAATTCTAAAGAAATAATCTACATAGTAAACAAGAACTATCAAAGAAAAGGTTATGCTTAAGAAGTCGTGTTATACATAATAAATGATGCATTATCAAATAACGTTTATAGAATATTTACTGAGTGTGATCCACGAAACATATGTTCATACGCCTTACTAGAATCGTTGAATTATAGAAGAAAAGCTTTATTAAGAAAAAATGTTTCTTTTAAGAATGACACACGAGGCAATGCAATTTATCAAGATACATATGTTTATGGTTTATTAATTAGCGATTTAAAGTGAGGGAAAAATATGTCCGCAACAAAAGATTATAAAGATTTTGTTCTTGATCAGTTAAGTTTATTAGATGATATCACTGTAAAACAAATGATGGGTGAATATCTTTTATACTATAAAGGTCTTCTATTTGGTGGTATTTTCGATTGTAGACTTCTAGTAAAAATATGTGATGCCAATAAAAAATACAATATGGAAAAACAAATTCCATACACCAATGAAAAACCAATGTATTTAGTGGATGATATTGACGATATGGATTTACTAAGAGATATAGTAATAGATACATATAAAGAATTAAAATTGAAGAAATAAAAAAAATTTGGACTGATATTATCCATAAACCAAATATGGAAATACTTAAATCCAAACTTTTTTATTATCTTGATTGAGAATAAGGCTTTTTCTTTTTCTCTAAAGCTTCTATTTTATCTTGCTTAATAACACTTTGTTCTTCAAGCATATCTTCAGCATCATATTCATCTTCAATTTCACCAACTAATTCTTCCAAGATATCTTCAAGTGATAATACACCAACAAAATTTCCATTGTTATCAAGAATGATAGCAAGATGTTGTTTAACCTTTTGGAATCTTTTAAACATATCAGCAATTCTAGTTGAGGACTTTGCAAATAACGGGGGCTTTACTATTGATTCTAATGAACAATTTTCTTCAAGCATCATTTCATAAAAATCTTTTTGTAAGATTAATCCTAACACTTGATTTGTTTCTTTATCTACATATGGAACACGAGAGTAATTATTCATTTCAAATATCTCTTTTATTTCATAATCAGAATAACCTTTATAGATCTTTACAACCTTATCCCATGGAGTCATAATCTTTTCAATAATCTGATCATCAAAAATGATAGATTTTTGAATTAAGTCATGTTCGTTTTGATTAATAACACCCTCTTCTTTAATATCAGAAACAATCATTTTAAATTCATCTTCAGTTAACGAAGGTTCTTTTTCTTTAGTGTTAAAAATTTTCAATAATAACCATTTCCATCCATCGAAGAATACAGTTAACGGATAGAATAAAATATAGAAAAAATACAAAGGATAAACAACCATTAAAGCAACCGACTCTGGATACTCTTTAGCTAAACTTTTTGGTGTGGTTTCACCAAAAACTAAAATAACAATAGTTAAAACAATAGTAGAAATAGTTGGCCCGTTTTCCGCGCCAACCCATGTAATAAAAAGCAACGTTCCGATAGTGGAAGCTGCAATGTTAACAATATTATTTCCAATTAAAATACTATTGAGAAGACGATCGTAATTATTAGATATTTTTAATGCTAATTTAGCACTTTTTTTTGTTTTTGCCAGTCGTTCGATACGAACGTGCGACAAGCTAGTATACGCAGTCTCCGAACACGAGAAGAAAGCAGAGAAGACGATTAAAATTATTAACGAAATAAACAGCGGAATTTCCATTTTGGACAATTTTCCTCCTTGAATTAATGATATGATATTATCAAAAAATATATTCCATGTCAATTTTTTACTATATTTATATATATTAATAAATAATATAAATTAAATAACCATCTTTTATTTTATCTAATTATTCTCTATAATAAAGACATGAAAAGAAAAAACACTATTCTATGTGCATCACTATCAGTCCTTGCTCTATTGTCATCATGTAATGCTGAAATAGTTTTACCTAAAACTAATTCAATTAACTTTTATGATGGGGAGAGTTCACTTGGAACTGTTACTGGTGTTCAAGGTACTAAAATATCTGACACGGATAAAACAACCATTACTGGTTATCAAAATAAAGAAGGGTATACCTTCTGTGGATGGTATTTAAATACTGAATTAACAAATAAGACAGATGTTTCGTATTATCCTATTGCTGATACAAGCTTATACGCCTGCTTTAAACTTAATGTTACGATAACATTTGATTTAAACGGTGGAAGTTATATCGATGATAAACAACCAACTGTATTAACCGGACTATCAGGAAATTCAATTTTAGGAGATTTTCCAAAAGTAAAAAAAGATAAATCAACTTTTTCTAATTGGACATTAGATGGAGAAGTATTTACCTCCAGCACTTTCCCTTCCCAAAATATTGTTTTAAAAGCCAATTACACTGATTGGGCTGAAGTATCATTCAATTTAGCAGGTACAAGATTATCTTCATATACACTTAACAAGTTCTATGTTGATCCAGAAAAGAAGGTCTCTGAATACATAGATTTTTCCGATGAAATTAAAGCGATATTAAGCCCTTCCGCTACTGCTAATTATAAATTCAAAGGTTGGTACACCGCTAAATCAAAATTATTCAACTTTGATTCATTCATTACTTCCAGTGTAGTTCTTACTCCAATGTTCAAAGATAAAGTAATCATCACATTTGATGTTGAAGGTCATACTGATGTTGTTGCTCCACAAATTGGTTTTAATGAAGATGTTACCTCTGCTCCAACATTAGACACTATTCAAACATATATTAAAAATTATATGCCGAGCAAGCATTTCTCCCATTGGAAAACATCCACTGGTGAAAAATATACCTTCTCTACTTTCCCTGCTGAAAGCATCACTTTATATGCAGTATTTACTGACAATGTTGTTTATACAATCTATACCGATAGTACAAAGGACGAAACTTCTAAAACAACACTTAACACTTATTTAGAAGGACAAAGTATTGATTTACAAACCTTTAAGCCAACATTACTTAACAAACAATATATTTCTTATTGGGTGGTTGAAAAAGTAAAAGGATCTGCAACAACAAAATCCAATATTGGAATTGATAGTACAAACAAGGCAAATTACATCGTCTCAGCGGATGATGAAAAATTCGATTCAATTTGTTTCTATCCAGTTATTAAAGACCAATACTTATTAACAATAAATTCCGCTTATCTAGACGAGAGTGGGAATATTACCCAACCTGTAACTCCAGATAGTTTATTATCTAAATATTATAACGGAATCGTATTCTCTATTGACTTATCTTCTTCTGCTGATTACAACGGAACAAATTCCGTTCTATATGGCTTTTACTCCTTTAATTCAACTACCTCAGAATATACAAAAGTAGATTTACCATTAGAACTTAAAGAAGATACCAAACTATTTGCAGTAAAGAGTGCTCCGGTAAAACTTACAATAAATAAAATCTATGTTAATGAAGTTGGACACGACATTAATAAAGAAATATCACTTATCGGCTACCAAGGAATAGATTCAACTTCAATCTTTAAGACAATAGATACGTCAAATGGTCATGCTGAATTAAAAATATCTGGCATCAATGATTCATATTCCTATGAAACTAATATCACTTCTATTGCCAAAGTTCTATATACTGATCCGATAACAAATGATCAAATAGACTTAAAAATTACATCAGACGGAAAACTAAAAACACCATTTAAGGATTTTACTGTTGATGTAAGAATCATCTCTTCAGAGTTCTAATTATTTATCTTACTTTTAATTAATTTTGCAACATCAAGTGGAACTAGTTGACTAAGTTCCTCTTCTGTTGCATTTTTTAATGAAGAAACTGTTGGATACATATCAATTAACATCATCTTACGTTTCTTTCCTATTCCAGGAATATCGTCATATATTGTTTCGAAAAGATCTTTCTTTCTTTTATTACGATGAGAAGTAATAGCAAATCTATGAACTTCATCTTGCATTCTCATCAATAAGAAAAATAACGGAGAATTATGTTTTAACTCGATGATTTCTCCAGTATTTCCATTTATCAAAGCATCGGTTTGATGCTTATCATTCTTTTTTAGTCCAGCTATATTAACATTAACTTCATATTTTTCTTTTACTTCTAAAGCTTGTTGAACTTGGTTTTCTCCACCATCTAAAATAATTAAATCAGGAAACTTTAAACCAGATTCTTTTAATCGAATAAATCGGCGTGATAATACTTCATACATCGAAGCTAAATCATCTTTTTTATTATCGTTTCTAATATTGTATTTACGATACATTGATGGAACTTTTTCTCCGTTGATGTATTTTACCATCGCCCCAATTGCATCCGCTCCTTGAAGATGTGAATTATCGTATAATTCAATATCTAATGGAGTATCAATATTAAGTTTCTTTCCAAGTTCCTCTAACAAAGATAAATTATCATCATCTAATCGAGCCGTTTGAAAATGTTGATCAAGGCCTTGCTTTGCATTCTCTAAAGCCATATATAAAATATCCTTCTTCTGTCCACGTGAAGGAACAAGAACTTTAATCTCAAGAGATTCTCCAAGAACATCTTGCAATTCTTTTTCAGAAATAATTAACTCTTTTGGTTTCGGATGATTCAAATAGAATTGATAAATAATATCAACTAAAACATCATTAATATCATCACTGGTAATTTCGTTGACATAAAGATTTTTTCCAAGTAAAACACCTTTTCTATAAAGTAAGAACAAAACTGAGATATAACCTTCTCTTAGCGAATAACCAACAACATCTCTATCGATATGATCTTGCATCATAATCTTTTGATCGGAAATAATATGGTTAATACTGTCAATTTGTTCTTTATATTCTTGCGCACGTTCAAAATCAAGCTTTTCACTTGCTTCCTTCATCTTAACTTGTATTGAGGAGATTAATTCACTCGAATCACCATTTAATAGTTTAGTAATGTGCGTGCTGATATCTTTATAATCTTTCTCATCTATCTTATTAATACACGGAGCCAAACACTGACCTAGGTAATAATATAAGCAAGGTTTGTTAGGTATATTCTTACATTTTCTTAAAGGGAAAATTTTATTCAAAAGATTTATCATTATATAGGCATTATGCGAAGACGGGAAGGGCCCAAAATAATAATAATTCTTGTCTTTGTCATTATGGGCAATTTTTAAAAAAGGATCACCTTTCTTCTTTAAGGCGATATACGGATACATCTTTCCATCTTTTAACAAAATATTATATTTCGGATAATACTTTTGAATTAAATTAATTTCTAGTAATAAAGACTCTTTCTCAGTATTTGTTTCAATAATATCAAAATCACAGATCTCAGAAACCATCTTTTGGACTTTACCAGCTTGTGGTCTAGTAAAATATTGCTTAACTCTTTTAACTAAAGATTTAGCTTTACCAACATAAATAATCTTTCCATCCTTATCTTTCATTTGATAAGAACCAGGTCGATCCGGTAATAAATCTATCTTGGATTGAAGTAAGTCGTTCATTTTAAACTCACCACTGTCGCTCCAACTCCGCCTTCATATGTATCACCAAAACGAGTGGCTTTAACATTTTTATTTTTCGCACAAAAATCTTTAACCATTTCACGTAGAGCACCAGTTCCATGTCCATGAATAATTCTCACTTCGTGATACTTCATCAATAAGCAATCATCGATATATTTTTCCAGCTTTTCTTTTGCTTCATCAACATGAAGACCAATTAAATTGCATTCTAAACTAACGCCGGTTTTACCCGAAAATACTTTATCAATCGAAGCGACCTTACGTCTATTAATAATGTTTTTTGGATCAGGTAGAACTTCAATATCATCAAAACTAGTTTTTAGTAAAATTCCGTTGATATCAACAGATAAACTATCTTTGCTAAGTTTTTTAACATAACCCATGTTATTAATTGAAAATACACGAACGTAATTTCCTAATTCAGGTTTTGCTTTCGCTTTAGTTTTGGTAACTGCAATAGATTCTTGCTTTTTTAATGAATTTAAATTTCCCTTTATTTTCGAATAAGTTGGTAAATCTAATTTACCTTTATTACTATGATATATTTCGTTAATTTCTTTAATTTTTTCATCAACAATTTCTTGAATCTTCTTATCAGCTTTTTCTTTAATTGCTATTTTTTCTAGTTTTAAAGCCTCTATAGCTGATTCACGTTTTTTAGTTAATTCATCGCAAGACTTTATTTTATTTTCATATGTAATTTTCAGCTTTTCATTCTCATCCTGTAATTTAGTCAACTTATCAATCATGATTTTTTCAGGAGTATTTAAAGATGAATCAATGTACTTTTTAGCTGAGTCAACTATCTCAGAATTCATTCCTAAATTAACCGCTACTTCAATAGCGTAGCTCTTACCAATAATGCCTTCTTTATATTTAAAAGTAGGTTTAATTGTTTCTTCGTTAAATATCATTGCGGATATTAATACTTTATCATCATTTATCGCCTTTTGTTTTAAACCTTCATAGTGCGATGTAAGAATGGAATAACTTCCAATCTTTTCAATATAATCAATTACTGCACAACCAATAGCTTCACCATCTAAAGGTGAAG
The DNA here is from genome assembly GCA_023398335.1 of Bacillota bacterium. GTDB lineage: Bacteria > Bacillota_I > Bacilli_A > RFN20 > CAG-288 > HGM10890. The sequence goes on along the minus strand of JAEWSJ010000020.1, from coordinate 4,445 downwards.
TTCCTTGTCCTATTTCATCAACAACAAACAAAGAATCCTTAGTAACGTATTTTATCGCTTCATTAATCGCTTGAATATGTCCAGAAAAGGTCGATAGATTATCCATAATTGATTGACCATCTCCAGCAATAAAGAAGAAATTATCAAAAAGTCTTAATTGTGCTTTACCTAAAGTAGCAACCAACATTCCCTTTTGATTCATATAGCACGCTAAAGTAACGGCTTTAATAATAACAGTTTTACCACCAGCATTTGGACCGGATATTACAATTATCTTTGGCTTATCTTCACCTAACGATACAGTGTTCCTGACCACTGTATCTAGAGGAAGAAGTAAATGAGCTAAATCTTCTAGATAGATATTATTAGAAATTTCTGCAACAGCGCCTTTATAATCAAAGCCAAATCTAACACGAGAGATTAATGAATCAAGTTTAATACAAATTTCATAATCTTTCATCAAAGCAGCTAAATCTTGCTTAATAAGTTCCGATAAAGCTTTAACAATTCTCTCTTCTTCGATTCTTTCTTTTTCTTTTAATTCGTATATTTGATTGTTTATTTCAATTATTTCAAGTGGAACAATATAAATTGTATTACCGGTATTTGAAATATCCGCCACAATACCCTTAACATAATTTTTATATGAATTCTTCACAGCTAAAGTAGGAAGTCCATCTTTCATGGTTTCCTTAGTTTCCGCTAAATATTTAGCATTATTCTTAGCTAATTCTTTAATAGTATAAGAAATAGAGTCCGATACTTTCTTAATCTTTTGTCTTATTAAATAAAGTAATTCCGAAGCATCATCAGCAATAGTTAAATCTGGTAAAATAGCGTGATCAATACTTTTTGATATAAAAGTGAAAGTCTTTAAATCATATACAAGGTCGTAAATATTTTCCAAAGAATCCTTATTCTTAAAAGCTTCGTCGAATAAAGCAATGTCATCTAAAAACGGTCTAAAATCTGAAAGACCTTTAATCGATAAATTACCATCTCTTTCAAGTGCTTTAAAATAAGGAGATAAATCATTTACTTCAAGTAAATTGATAACATAACCTTGAGTAAAATATGAAACAATTTCATTTAAAAAATCATGTTCTTTTTGAAGAACTTTTGATTCTTTTATCATCGGAGTATTTACAAATAAATCCTTATTCTCCAAAAAAGTAAAATAACTCAGTAATTTATCTTCTATTTTCTTATATTCAAGACTATCATTAATTTCTTTCATACAGCACCACCGATTAGTATTTTATCATAATTTTTCTTTAATTACACATTACTATATCAAGTCTTACATGTTAAAATACTTAGTATAAGCGAGGACATATTAATGGATTATATTAAAATCAAAGTAGATGAAGCGAAATACTTAGAAATCAAAGATTTTTATCAAGCTAAAGAACTTCACGATCCAAAAAGACCTTATGATTTATTCGACATAAAAACAATAAATGGAATTCAAGTCAAAGCCTATTCCTCAAAAGGCTTATTTACCATTCTTTTTGCTGGTGATAGCAAAAAGATTACTCTAGAATCAGCAATCTTTGTTAAAGACGCTAAGATATCAGAAAAGAAAAAGACGCAAGTAAAGGCAAATGAAGAATGGGAAGATGAAACAAACCAAATTGGTTCCGATGAAGTTGGTGTTGGTGATTTCTTCTTAGGCTTCTTTGTTTGTGCAACTTTTTTAGATGAAAACGATGTTAAATTCATCGACTCATTAGGTGTTAAAGATTCGAAAAAGCTCACTGATTCTAAAATTCTAGAAATCGGACCAGTCCTTCGAAATAAAATACGTAACCATATTATAATGATTTCACCAGAGAAGTTATCTTCACTTGAGGACAAGGGATGGTCAACACACAAAATACTTGCCAACGCTCATTATTTAGCACATAAAAATTTGATTGAAAAATATCATATCAGCAACAACATTACTATCTATATCGATCAATTTGAAAAGGAAAAAACATATCGAAAATACTTGCTTAATAACGTCTTAAATAATTTGTTAGTCTTTCAAACAAAAGGTGAGTCTTATTATCCTTCTGTAGCATGTGCGTCTGTTTTAGCACGATATACATTTTTAATTGAATGGCAAAAAATGGAAAAACATTTTGGCACCACGATTCCAAAAGGTGCGTCAAGCGAAGTTGATAAAAAATACATTGAATTAAATAAAAAATACGGTCAAGACGAGCTTGATCCGTATGTTAAGAAATTTTTTAGAAACTACAAGACTATCTAGAAGCAAAATATATCAAATTATTCTTAAAGTATTCATCAATAGGAGCGTAGAAAGTTACACGTTGATGTGTTTTTGGGTGAGTCAAAGATAATTTATACGCGTGAAGTAATTGACCTTCAGATGCGTTTTGAGCTTTCTTTGTGGAATATAATGAATCACCCACAATTGGATGACCAATAAATGAAAGATGGACTCTAATTTGATGTGTTCTTCCGGTTTCAAGTTTACATTTTACTAATGAGCATTCTTTGAATTCTCTGATTACTTCAAAATGAGTTACAGCATCTCTTCCTTTATCAACATCAACAGCCATTTTAGTTCTTAAATATGGATGCCTTGCAATTGGAGCATCTACTTTAAAGAATCTTTCACGTGGATGTCCCCACACTAAACATATATACTCGCGGTCAACATCGTGATTAGCAATTTCATTAGATAAAATATCTTTAGCTGCTAATGTTTTAGCAACAACTAACAAACCTGAGGTATCTTTGTCAATACGATGGACGATTCCGGGTCTTAAAACATCATTATCTTCGTTCATTTCTTCGCTGAAATCATATTTATATGCTAAAGCATTAACTAATGTATCATCATGATGTCCAATAGCCGGATGTACAACCAACCCACGAGGTTTATTGACAATGATAATTGAATCATCTTCATAAACCGTATCATATTTTATCTCACTTGGCTTTATCGTAGATTCCAACTCATTCTTTTCTTCGTATGAGATTACATCATTGGCAGAAAGTTTATATCCATTCTTTTTAACTTGAACATCATTTACCAAAAGATTGTTAGCTACGATCTTTTGAGCTTGGTTACGAGTAATATCTAATTCTGTCGATAAATATACATCTAATCGCTCACTTCTATTTACTATTAGAGTTTTCATCTTCCTCACCTTTATTGTCTTCACTAGAAATTTTTTTAACCTTGGCAGTTTCTTTAACTTCTTCAACAATTATAGCAACGATTAAAATAAACACCCCAACAACAAGAAATGAATCAGCTAAGTTAAATATTGCAAAATTCTTCCAAAAGCTAAACTTAATAAAGTCGATTACTAATCCATCTTTATAGAATGCACGGTCAATAAAGTTTCCTATATCTCCTGCTATCATCATAAATAAAGCGGATTTATACCACCAATCAAGTTTCTTATATTTCCATGCTAAGAGGCCAATCATTAATGCCGCTCCAAGTATAGAAACAGATATCAAGATAATACGACGTGGTAAATCCTCTAGATTACCAAACAAGGAAAACGCCGCACCATTATTATATGTAAGATAAAAATTAATCAGTCCAGGAATAGCAACTACATCCGTTCCTTTTACAAGCATCGCTTGAGCAACTTGTTTTGAAACAATATCTATCACAAGTAAAAGTGGAATAACCCATAAAAATGACTTAGCAAACCATTTAAGGCCTTTAAGTACTTTATTCATTATTCTATTACCTTGTGACAACGAGGACAAATGTGATGTCCTTCTTCATCAATTTCAAGTTCATCAAAGTAATTCCAACAACGTTCACATTTTTCTCCACTTGTTTTAGAAACTTCAATCTTATCAGAGCTAAAATCAAGTTTAAATGAAGATACTCCAAGTAATCTATTAAGATCACTTAATAAGTATTCCAATGTTTTTCTTTCTTCTTCAGAAGTAGTTACATAAGTAACAACTGCTTGCGTATTTGATTCAATCTTACCTTCATTACGCGCATCTTCCAAAGCTTTATTAATCTTATTTCTACAAGTAATGAATGTGTCATACATAGAAATTAAATCGTTATTTAACTCAACATTCTTAAATTGTCCTAGAGCGATAGAATCCTTTACTGGTGAAGGTAAATGTTTATTAATTTCTTCAGCGGTATAACAAAGAACAGGAGATAAAGCAATCGCTAGATTCTTTGAAACTTCATTCAAGACATGTTGGCAGCCTTTTCTTCTTAATGAATCAACTGAATCACAATATAAAATATCTTTAGATACATCTAAATAGAAAGAAGATAAATCATTAGTAAAGAAGTTTAAGATCAACGCATTAACGCCAATAAAATCCAACTCGGAATATTCTTTATCAAGTTTTGAAAGTAATTCGTCAAACTTAGCTAAGAATAATTTATCGATAATTGAATATTCGAATGGTTTATTTAAATCAAGCATGGCATCCTGAGT
>JAEWSJ010000028.1 GCA_023398335.1 Bacillota bacterium | reverse complement strand
CTTCATTAGAGATGTCTTTTTTTAATACTTATATGTATTACTCAAACTTAATGAATAATGAAATAACTATAACCAATCTATCTATACTATATTTGGGTAAAGATGATTCGGTCGAGTCAATTGTTAATTCTTAGATGAAAGAAAAGATAAACTAGAATCAATCATATCCGATTTCCAAGGCAGTTCATATCAATACAATATTACTATAGAAGCTAATGTTCAAACATATGTAAGAGTTGTAACTACGGAAGAACAAATGTTATAGAGTAACACTATAAATGAAGTAATAATTAGCAAATTAATTAAGGGATTAACAAATATAACTTATTTAGCAACATAAATTAAAAAGAAAACAATTACTAATAATATATCAATCCCTATAGTGATTGCACCACAAATAAATTGAAAATAATAGTAATCGTGTTATTCTTTTTTAAGCAATAGAATAGAGAAGAACTCCACTACTAAAAGTCGCTCTTCTTTATTGCCATGAAAGGCAATTAATTGATAGTTTATTCTGAGTTCATTTTCGATAATATACCAAAAAATGATTTCAATTTTGATCATTTGAAATATTTTGTGAACAAAATATACAATGACTATTTTGTTAATGATATTAAAGAATTTATGAAAAATAAAAATAATGAATGCGCAATAGATGGCAATTTAATTTACGTATATGCTATTACGGAATTTTATGATTCAAAATCATTTGCAACCGTATTATCTAAATTGAATATATGATAAGAATGAAATTAACTGAACTATTTCAATTAACATTTGATAAAAATAATTAACATATTATCTTTCCTTTGTGATAGACTTAGTAGTCTTTATAAAAAGCGAAGGAGAACAAATGCAATTTAATCAGTTAGATATCAAATCGGAAATTAAGAAAGCAATAGATGATTTGTCTTATACAGAACTAACACCTATTCAAGAATCCACATTTTCTTTAATTTCAGAAGGAAAAGATATCTTAGGTGAAGCTCCAACTGGCACAGGTAAGACAGCAGCTTATGCGATTCCGTTATTGAACAAAGTAGACTTAGGAAAAGGAAATCCAAAAATATTGGTTTTAGTTCCTACAAGAGAATTAGCTATTCAAAGCGTAGCGGAAATTGAAAAGTATTCTACATATCTAGAAGGCGTAGTAACATTATCAATCTATGGTGGCCAACCAATAAATAGACAACTTAATGCTTTAAAGAAAAATCCTCAGATAATCGTTTCCACCCCAGGAAGATTACTTGATCATATAAAGAAACGTTCAATAGTATTAGATGATATTTCTTATGTAGTTTTAGATGAGTGCGATGAAATGTTAAACATGGGCTTTAGACCCGATATTAACAAAATATTGTCTCTTATTCATCAAGAATATCAATCGATTCTTTTCAGTGCGACAATTTCTAAGGAAATCAAGGAAATATCAAAAAAATATCAAAAAGATGCGGTTTATATTAAAACCAAACGTAATATGGATTTCTTAAAGAATATTGAGCAGTATTACTTAGTATGTAAAGAAGACAAAAAGATGGAACGTCTTGTTGACGTAATTCAAACATCTATATTTAAGAAAATGTTTGTTTTTGCACGTACTAAAAGAAAAGTTAGTAAAATTAACAAATACTTATTGGGTTTAGGAATTGATTCAACATGTATTCATGGAGATTTAAGACAAAACGCCAGAGACACTGCGATGAACAGTTTTAGAGACGGTAGTTCAAATGTCATGATAGCAACAGATATTGCTGCGCGCGGACTAGATATAACAGATGTAGATTTTGTTATAAATTTTGATTTACCAGAAGAAGACGAATTTTACGTTCATAGAATTGGACGTACTGGACGAGCTTCTGCAAAAGGAAAGAGTTTGGTTTTCTTAGGCAGCAGTAAGAAGAGTATATTAAAACTATATGAAGGTATGACAAATGACAAGATAGAAGAATATATTCTTCCTACCGGAAAGGAAAAAGAAATTATGGGTGCTAAAATCTCATTAACAAAAGCAAAAGAATTAACTAAAGAGGCAAATTTAAAGGATTATAAAGAATTAATCGAAGAAACATTAGCTTCTTGGCAAGAAGAGAGCAGCGAAATTGATTTACTTACATTAACCGCTGCATTATTAAAGGAAACTGTCGCGGTTGACCGCGCACAAGCTTACGCAGAAGTAAAAACAAAAAGAGAGAGTGATTCAAAGAAATCCTCAAGATCAAAATCTAGTGATAAAGAAGAAAAAAGAGATTTAGGATACTTCGTTCTTCCTTCAGAAGAAACCGAAGAAAAAGAAGAAGTTGAAGAAACTGAAGAAAAACCATATTTACCAAAAGCAAAGAAAGAAAGAGTTGATTCTCAAAGATTCTTTATCAATCTTGGTCAATTTGATGGATTAAATGAAACTGATTTGAAAGATTTCATCGTTGATAATACCACTGGTGTTTCAAGCAAAGATTTCATCGATGTATATGTTAAAGATAAGTTTTCTTTCTTCGAGCTTCCAAAAGATAGAACTGATAAAGTAATGGCTGATTTCGGTGATGTCTCATTTGGCGAAAGAAAAGTATCTGTTGAATTATCCGCTCCAAAAGATCACACAAGAAGAAGTTCTTCTTTCGGTGATAGAAGAGATGGATATAGATCTGCTCCAAGAAGAGAATATGGTTCTAGAAGAGAATATGGTAGATCTTCTGAAAGAAGAGATTCTGGCAGTAGAGACTACAACAGATATGGCTCCGATAGAAGAAGTTATCGTGGTGATTCTGAAAAGAAAGAATACGGTGGCGAAAGAAAGAGATCATACGCTCCACGTGGAGAAGGTAGATCTTATTCTAGAAGCAGCGATTCACGTTCAAGAAGTAGCGATTCACGTTCAAGAAGAAAATAAGTCGCCAAGTAGTTTAATAACTATAACAAATAAACAAAATAACCTTTCTTATTGTATAATTATAATAAGAGAGGTTTTTTTATGAACACATTATATTGTAGACTCTATCAAAACGTGATGAAACTTGCTGTGAATTTTTTGTCTTGGCGTGAACCAAAAACTATTGTTGGTGAAAATAAAACTGGTGAGATTGGAAAATTGATTAAATCTTTAGGTTATTCAAATGTGCTCATCGTTACTGATCAAATGCTTAGAAGTTTAGGTTTACTTGAGTTGATGATAAAAGGTTTAGATGAAGAAAAAATAACCTATTCTTTTTACGATAATATTAAACCTAATCCAACGATATATAACGTTGAAGAAGGCTTAGAAATATATAAGACTAATATGTGTCAATGTATGATTGCTTTTGGTGGTGGTTCAGTTATGGATACTGCTAAAACTGTTGGTGCTCGTGTTGCTAGACCAAATAAGTCAGTGGCTAAAATGAGAGGCCAATTAAAGATTAGAAAAAAGATACCAGATATTATTGCAGTTCCTACTACTGCTGGTACCGGATCAGAGACAACATTAGCTGCAGTTATTACTAATCCAGATAAACATGATAAGTACGCTATTAACGATACTGTATTAATTCCTTCTTATGCTGTTCTTGATGCGATGGTAACTGTAAAATTACCTCAAAAAGTAACATCTACTACGGGCATGGATGCTTTAACTCATGCGGTAGAAGCGTATATCGGTAACTCCAATACTAAAAGAACAAGAGAGAAAGCTATTAATGCGGTTAAATTAGTCTTTACATATTTATATAGAGCCTATGAAAATGGGAATGATATTGAAGCTCGTGAAAACATGCAAATAGCTTCTTATGATGCTGGTGTAGCCTTTACTAGAGCCTATGTTGGATATGTGCATGCTTTGGCTCATGCTTTAGGTGGATATTACGGAACTCCACATGGTTTAGCTAACGCGGTGTTATTACCTTATGTTTTAGAAAAGTTCGGACCAAAAGCGTATAAGCGTTTAGCTGAATTGTACGATGTAGTTAAACCAAATGAAAATAAATCGAATGAAGCAAAAGCTAAATCATTCATCTTGATGATTAAAGAATTAAATAAGAAAATGAATATCCCGCTTACCATTCATGACTTGAAAAAAGAAGATATCCACAATCTTGCTTTACATGCAGCAAAAGAAGGTAACCCACTTTACCCAGTTCCACGTATTTTCAAATTAAAAGAGTTTGAAGAAGTTTACGAACAAGTATTAGAGAAATAAATTATTATACACGAATCGTTTAATTTGATTCGTGTTTTTTCTTGGATTTAAAGAAAAAAGGTGTATAATTTATTCGCACGTGTTCTTCCTCTGAACCACGTATAAAAAACAAGGAGGTCAATAAATGACCAAGATATCAGTTAAAACGATAGCAGAGAATGCTATCATCGCTGCACTTTATTGTGCAGTTACTATTGCCGCTGCTCCGCTTTCTTACATGGGTATGCAGTTTAGAATTGCGGAGATACTAGTTCTATTAGTCTTCTGGAGACCGGATTTCATCTTTGGATTAACTCTCGGTTGCTTCCTATCTAACATTCCATCTTCTTTAGGGGCGTGGGATATGTTATTTGGTACTTTAGCTACTCTTATAAGTGTGGTACTTATAGCGTATTGTTCACCGCGATTATGGGTGGCGTGTATATATCCAATAGTTATTAATGCTTTCGTTGTGGGAGCTGAATTATATTTTATTTTAGATTTAGATTTTTGGCTTAATGTTGGCCTTGTTGCAGCGGGTGAGACTACTGTGATTGTAGGTGGATATATTATTTGGTTTGCGCTAATGAAAAACAGAGGTTTCTTTGCGTTTTTACAACCAACAAAACATCAATCAGTTAAATATTAATTTTTAAATATTGTTTCTATGCTATATAATATCTCTATGATTAGTTAGAGGTTAAAGAATGAAAAGAAACACGTTAGTTATCTGTCTATTATCATCCTTGCTATTAAGCAGTTGTTCTTTTGGTGAGCAAATAGAATCGATGGAAATAACATATAATTACGGCGGATATAGAAAAGATAAGATTACTCCCCTTTTTGATGATGGAGTCATTAACATTGTTAATAAGGAGTTTTTAGCCCCAGGGGATACGCTGATAATTAGCTACACTGGTAAAATTACTTCTACCAATACTTCTCCTCTTCAATACGAAATTAAAAATGGTGAGATTAAGTCTTTTAAGTTAATTAAAACAAAAGTAGATCGATTAAATTATGTTGATGAAAGTACATCGCTTTTTGATAAATATAGTTATCCTAAATATATAGTTACAGATAAAGAATATAATTATGTTTCTATTGATGAATATAAAGGCGATTTCTTATATTACTCAGTAGATATAAATATTCTTTCGGATGGAAACTGGGAACATAATAATCCTAATGATTTGTCTCTTTATCCTTTAGCAGGATTATTTAGTTTTAATCCGCGTGGTTAAATATATTAATCAAAAAAATAATCTTTAAAATAGATGAATTTTTAGTATGTTTTTTTTAGTAAAAGACGTATAAATCTATAAATAGATAAGAATATAAAGATAAAATAATGAAGAAAACCTAGTAAATGACTAATGTTATAAATGACTTTTAAAAAAATATTTCTAGACAAGTGATTAATTTATCTATACAATAGATAGAAAAACTAGGAGGTATTAAATGGTAAAAGCAGTTTTTTCGGACATTGATCAAACTCTTTATTCACATCAAAGTAACAGAATTCCATTATCTGCGATTAATGCGGTTAAAGATTTGCAAAAGAAAGGTATTATGTTCTTCTTGTGCTCAGGAAGGAATGCCTATCTTATTAGAAAATCAGGAGTATGTGATTTTGTTAAACCAGATGGTATTGTAACCATGAATGGTGCTCAAGCGATTATAAAGAATGAATCGATATATTTACATCCAATTCCAAGCGATGTTGTTGATGCATTGATTAAATTTGCTAAAAGATTACGTTTTGGTCTCACTCTTATTGAGGAGAAAGAAGGTCATATCAATATGATCGATGAGCGAGTTATTTCCGCTCATGAAAAATACGGAACAAGATTTCCTCAACCACGAACATTTAAAGAGCATTATGACAGGGTAATTTATCAAGCTATTGCTTATTGTGATGATTTTGATGAATCTTTATTTCTACCACATTTACGAGATTGTAAAACAGCAAGATGGGATGAATATGCGGTATATATCATGCCAAAAGACTGTGATAAATCTAAAGGTGCAGAAGCTGTTATGAAGCATTTTGGTTTGTCGATGAATGATACATTATGTATTGGAGATGATTACAACGATATTGAAATGATTGAAAATGCAGGAATTGGTATTGCGATGGGAAATGCTTCGGATGATGTAAAGGCAAAGGCTGACTATGTTACTTCATCAGTTGATGAAGATGGTTTTGCTAAAGCGATGCTTAAATACGGACTTATATACGAGATTAAAAATTAAATAATGACTCATATTATTTTATTAACTTTGGTTAAAATAAGTAATATGAGTTTTTTGTAAAAGAATAGAGAATTGAAAAGTAAGTTTACAGTGTTTTTTCAATTATTTATTTAAATATGCTTTTGAGTAATAAATTATTAAAATAAACATATTCTTTGATTAAATTGTAATTTAATAAATGTAATTTATTTTATTATCAAGGATTTTGACATTGAAAAAATAGATAAATATATTGCAATGATAAAATGTACGATTTTTTATAAGTGTCTATTTCATTTGGTACATTTTAGTTGAAAATCCGTTTTTTTATACATTGAAAAGTTCAATCTCTTTACAATGATATTTTGAAATGCTTTCTTTACTGAATCCTATTCTTATGTATCGCGCATTCATGAAAGCAGTCGGAATAGTATGGACTTTTTGGTATCGTTAAGCAAACCACATTCTTACCATCAATAAATAGTTCATCAAATTTGAATCCGATGTCTGAGGTGATTTGTCGAGCCCCAAAGTGTTTTAATGGTTCTTTTTTGTTATCTTGATTTGGATCAAATTCAGTTCTTACAACCAAGTGATTATTATCACTAACTCCACATATAAAATAAGCAATTTTTACTTTTAAAAGTGCAGCACTATTGCTTATTGCGGATATATAAATTCCAAGTGTTATAGGTTCAAACCAGTTTTCTTTAAACTTCAACCATTCATTTTCATGCTTCATTTCGCAAAGAGTTTTAATCTTTGATTCTAATTGATTGTCCATATTTTTATCCTTCACTATGATTACATCATAAAGTGGGGGGTAATTCGAATTATAATAAAAGCGAGCTATTAACCCGCTTGTCTTTATTTGGCTCTTTTCAAGCGACTATAGAAGTCTCTTGCGTCAAGTCTAATACCGAAGCACCAGTTGATTAGCAAGTGTGCTATCACTGGAGTTCGACTTTCATCCCGAGTTTGCCTGAACTTTTCAATAAATAAATAATTATTTTGAGTGATTTATATATTTATATATAAGTCTTTCTTTTTTTATTGACTTTCCAGCCGTTTTATGATAGAATATTAATGTAG
>JAEWSJ010000021.1 GCA_023398335.1 Bacillota bacterium | reverse complement strand
AGTAAGAGTCGAATTCTCATTGGCGGGTTTTGGCGGACTAAGCAAACAAAAAAAGCAAAGATAACCAAATGATTAGCGAATCTTTGCTTCTTTTTATATATGGGTGTTAAAAATTGACGTATACTCATTTTCTGCGAATTGTCTTAGAATTAGTCTTTCTGTTTCTATAATTCCTTATTTTCTCCAAAACAAATTATTAAATAATCAATGTCATCTAATAATTTATACATAGTTATTATAACGGTTATGTTTGAGATCAAACAAGTATAATGGCTTGAGTATTGTGAAGAATTTTTATAGATTAATTTAGGATTGATTAAAAACTTAACTTCAAAACTAATAGGTTTCAAAACTTAACTGCAAAATTTATAATTTTATAGTTAGTACTCCATCTTTAAATTATCTAATAGAAAGGATTTCTTATTATGATTAAAGATACATTTAAAGACTCTATTCATGTTGCTTCTAAGCAACTTACGCTTTCAGATAGACAAGCTATATATTCTTGTCTTGAACGAAATATGAATTTAACTGATACATCTAAGTATGTTCATGCTTCTATTTCTACCATCAAAAGAGAGATTGATAGGAACAATATAAATGAGGCGTTTTTTAATAAATAACTTGATTTATACTTCTCATTAACATAAAAGAAGAAGAATTTTTTCATCAATATTATTTTATAGATATTTAAATTTCATAAAAAAATAATACCATATTTGAATGAAATAAAAGATTTTATAAAATAAGAGTCGAATTCCCATTGGCGCGTTTTGGCGGACTAAGTAAACAAAATGCAAAGATAACAACTAGCTGATTAGCGAATCTTTGCTTCTTTTTATATATGGGTGTTAATTTTTGACGTATACGTTTAAGGTATCGAAATTATTAATTGATAGTGGAGCAAGCGACGGGAATCGAACCCGCACCAAGAGCTTGGGAAGCTCTAGTTCTACCACTAAACTACGCCTGCAACAATAGAATTATATAAAATGAAAATAAAATATGCAATTAGAAGAGACAAATGAAATAACAAATGTAAGTTGTTTTTGCTATAATAGCAACTTTTAAAGCGATTATTATTGAATTGAAAAAAAACAATTGTTAAGATATTAATATAGGTACTAAAAAATTACTAGTAAACTTATTATAGAAAGGAATAATTATATGACTGGTTATCAAATTGCTGATTTAGTTATTTCCATTTCTTTGTCTATATTATTCATTGCTTTTATATTTTTGACGCTTAAGAAGAAGAGAGTAGCCTTTATTTTATCCGGGTTATTAATTACTTCAGTAGTCTTATTTATCATTGGCTTACCTTCATCATTTTATATAATGTTTGGAATATTCTTAATATTTGCATTATTTGCATATTTTGTTAATATCGGTGATTTCAGACAATTAATTGCTAATCCTTATATTCAAAAAACAAATAAGCAAAGAAAATCTGATAAAGATATAGATCGTACAAAACTTAATAAGACAATTACTGAAACAGTAAAATGGCTATCAAGTAATAAAGTTGGTGCTTTAATTACATTTGAAAGAAATACAAATCTAGATAATTTCATTAAAACTGGCACTATAATAAATGCTCGTGTTACTAGTGAAATAATTGAAACAATATTCTATGAAGGAACCAGACTTCATGATGGCGCTATTGTTATTCGTGGAGATATAATTGTTGCTGCTTCTGTCTTCTATACTGCAACAACGCGTCCTTTAGTTGGTAAATATGGCGCTCGTCATAGAGCAGCATTAGGAATATCTGAAGTAAGTGATAGTATTACAATTATTGTTTCGGAAGAAACCGGTCGTATATCTGTAGCGTATTCAGGAATGTTAGAAACCATCAGGATTGATGATTTTGAGAAAGTATTCTCCACTTTCATGATTTCTCATACGAACACTTTAACCCAATCTGTAAAAACTCAAAAATAGATGCTTAATACAAGCATCTTTTTTAAATAAAACCTCATTTTTAATCAATTATTTTTACTTTGAATCAACATATTTCTTATCGGATATGTTATCTTATTTATATATATTAAAGAAAGGAAATTAAATATATGTCTACACCACACAATCAAGCTAATAAAGGAGATTTTGCAAAAACAGTTTTGCTTCCAGGAGATCCTTTAAGAGCAAAATTTATCGCTGATAATTTTTTAGAAAATGTCAAGCAAGTCAATTCAGTTAGAAATATGTTCGCTTTTACTGGAACATACAAAGGAAAACCTGTATCGGTAATGGGCAGTGGCATGGGAATGCCTTCTTTGGGAATTTATGTTTCTGAATTATACGAACAATATGGAGTTGAACAAGTAATTAGAATTGGTAGCGCTGGAGCATATTCTCCAGATTGTCAATTATTTGATATCGTTATCGCTCAAGCTGCATGTTCTGATTCTAATTTTGCTCATCAATATAATTTACCAGGACATTATTCCGCTATTGGTTCTTTTGATTTAATTGAAAAGGCCTATGCGGAAGCTAATAAGATTGGAGCAAGAGTTCACGTTGGAAATATTTTCTCATCTGATATCTTCTACTCAGCTTCACCAGAAGAATGGAAGAAATGGGCTGATATGGGCTGTTTATGTGTTGAAATGGAAGCTTATGCTTTATATTGCATTGCAGCACATTATCATAAGAAGGCTTTAGCTATTATGACTATTTCTGATAGTTTCATTACTTCTAAAGCTACAACCGCTGAAGAAAGACAAACTTCATTTACTAATATGATGAAGGTTGCGTTAGATTTAATTTAAAAATAGAAAGATTTGTTTTATGGAGTGGTATTATTATTTAGTTATTGTTTTAGTTTTATTAATTATTATTGGAATAATTATCTCTTTTGTTTTATGCCACAAACATGCAGAACAAAACTTAAAACATAAGGTTTGGAAGAAATTATATAAATTAGCCAATAATAGTGATTATTATTTACTTAACCAAGTAAATATTGAAACTGAATTTAAAAGTAACATTCACATTGATCACTTATTAATTGGTGATAAATTTGTCTATGTAATTTCATCCCGATATTACGAAGATAATTTATATGGTAAAACTTATTACGATAGTAAATTTAATATCAATACAACAGATGGTACTTTAATAAGAAGTGTTACTAATCCGATTATCAAAAACGAAAAACGTTCAACAATTCTTGCAAAGTATCTAGGTTGTGAAAAGAAGTATCCAATGTTTGTTTCCATCGTCGTTACAAATAACGTTGATGTTAATGTAGCGGAACAAAATATAGCTGATTATTCATATATTATTAAATGTAAGGATTTATCAAAAACTATTAAATCTATTGAGAAGGAATCTAACTTAACTCCAATTGATGATCAGTCATTACAACAAGTTGTTAATAGACTTCATACTATTTCTGTAAGCTTGAATAAAAAAGAAGCGGAAAAAGAAAATCAATAAGATAATTACACTCTTTGTTACTTAAATGTGCATGGAGTGTTTTTAATTGATATTTATGCGTATTTTATGTTATATATATACTCAGGTTGAAAGGAGAAAACAATATGGATTCTAGTATAAAAAAAGGTTTTATAAACAATATTAAGAAAATAGTGAAACACGGTTCATATTTTCCTTTTATGTATGCTTTTTTAGGCCTCCTTTGTGTATTGTTAATTGCATGTTATGATCTTATCGCTGTATACGGTTCATGGTGGTTATATATTATTGTACTTTTAGGATTTATTTGCGTATGGTTTGTAGCTTTTCCATTCCTTTATGGAGTTAGTTTATCAATCGCTAATTCTTCCCGTTTTAAAGAAAATGAAAATTTAGGAATTAAAGATGTGTTTAGACAGTATTATCGTGGAAACTCAAATGTATTCAATGTGTTTTCAGTCTTTATTAGAGTCTTTGGAACTATGTTCTTATCTACTATTGCACTCATGATGATAGAAATGCTTATCATGAGATATACGACACCGGGTTTAATTAATGAAGTATACAATTATTTCATGGATACCAGTTTTAAAGGAAGCATCTATGAATATGTATCTGAAGAATACGTTAATATTGTTCACTACTATTTATTATCATTAAATAGCATTTCATTATTACCTGTGTTCTATGTAGCTTCTTCTGAAATGAGAAAAAATGAATCGGTATTTTATTGCGTTAATTCACTAATTACTGATAATAAAATAAACGTATCTACAACAATGCTTACTCCAGTATTTAGAAAACAAGTTCTCCCTACGGTTAAAAAAGAATATTTAAAATTAGATTTATCAATAAACTGGATTGGTTATGCTTGTTTCTATGGTATGTACGCAGTAGGAATTGTTTTAGGATTCTTAAACATTCTTCCTAGTGGTTTTGAAGTTATCATTGCTCTTGCTATGGGATTATTAATTTATTGTCCGTTCTATTACTTTGAAAGAGTGTTTGATAATTTATTTTATATAGCTTATCAAGATAAAATTATGTCTCGTGTTGATGAAAAAATTAAAGGATTAATTCTTGATGGTAGAAAGCAATTAAACCCAGTATTTAAGAGTGAGCAAGACAATGTTGTTGATGAAGAAGTTGTCGATGATACAACTGTTGAGTCTAAAAAAGGTGATGTTTATGAAAATAATGTCATTGATTACACCAAAAAAGATGACAATAGTAAAGATGATGATGAGGAAAAGAAATAAACATGGTTTTTCAGAAAACAAACATTGAAATCAATAAAGAAGATTTCTATACTATTCCTAATATGTTGTGCTACTTTCGAATATTGCTTGTTCCAGTATTCTTAGGAACATTTATCTATGGTGGATTAAATAATAATTTGGTGTTCAAGTATATTGGACTTACATCAATAATCGTAGCATCTTTAACAGACTTTATTGATGGAAAGATTGCTCGCCATTTTAATAAGATTACTAATTTAGGCAAATTTCTTGATCCGTTAGCTGATAAATTAATGCAGTTAGCAATATGTATTGCTTTAGGAATAGTTTATGCTGATGTATTTGAAGCCTATACTCCTTGGATACTAATTAGTGTATTTTTTATTAAAGAATTCGGACAATTTTTAGTTGCTTTGGTTCTATTTAATAAAGGCGTTTGGTTAGATGGAGCCCAATGGTATGGAAAAGTATCAACATTTTGTTTCGATATTGTTATGGTAATGCTCCTTGTCTTCAGTTTTGTATCAATTCCATACGAAATATTTAAACCTATATACTATTTGTCGGTATATTTTACTATAATAGTATTACTTTTTGCGTTTATAATGTATCTTATTACATATTATAAGATTTCAAAGAAAAAATAAGAAAGGATAAAAAATGATTAAAATATATATATCTCCAAGTTGTGCGTCTTGTAGAAAAGTTCGTGATTGGTTTCATGAACAAAAAATACCATATGAACAAATTAATATTTTCTCCGGTGATGTTACCAAAAACGAGATAAAAGAAATGCTTCAAAAATCCTTAGATGGAACCGATGAAATTATTTCAACTCGTTCAAATGTATTTAAAAACACCAACATTGATTTTGATTCGATGTCAGTTAATGATTTAATTGAATTCGTACAGAAAAATCCTTCAGTTTTAAAAAGACCTATTATCGTCGACGATCATAAAATCCAAGTCGGATATAACGCTGAAGAGATTCGAGCATTTATTCCTGCCGCAAGAAGAGTGTTTGATGAGAACTGCAACAGTTCTTGCCCACAATACTCCTCTTGTCCTAATAGAGTTGATGTAACAAAGTAAATAAAAAATACCTACATATTATATATCAAAATATGTAGGTATTTTTTTATCTAACTAAATCGTTCGCCCAATTCCCTTTTTTATAGAAATATATTCCAATTATCATTTTAGGAATATCTGTAGCTTGAACTAATAAATATACTAAAATAAGAGGCAAATCTGTAAAGTAAGTAAGAACGAACGCAAGAGGGACCGCAATGACCCAAGTATAAGTGGAATCCATGAGGAATGACTCAATTGCTTTGCCACCTGATTTAAGAACAACAAAAATTGAGAAGTTTATCGAAAAGAAAACGCAGCAACTTGCATAGTCAAGAATCAAGTAAGTTGCTAATTGTTTTTGTTCGCTAGTAACTTTTGGAAATGCTAAAGGAACAACTGTCGATAAAGCGGCTAGAATCACAGCGATAAATAATCCTGCTATAGCACAAGCCACAATAAGCTTTAATGAATTCTCTTTAGCGTCGCTTACATTACCTTTTCCAAGTTCATGTCCGACCATAACACCGATACCGGTTCCGAAACCAGTAATGATAATTACGTATAGTTCTGATGTCGTCGAAGCGATGGATAAAGCTGATAAAACATCTCCACGTCTTGAATATGCTACAGCAAAGAAAGTCATTCCTAAAGACCATAACAATTCATTGGCGGTTATTGGAATAGTCTTAATTAAGATACTTTTTAAAAGATTGATATTTACGAAGAAGGTATGGAAGAAGTTTTGAATGAATGTGTATTTCTTATATATGGTTATTGAAACTAAAATAAGACATTCAACGGAACGAGCAGTTAAAGTTGCGATTGCAGCTCCTTCAACACCCATAGCTTCAAATCCATCAAATCCATAGATTAATAAATAATTTAGAACAATATTTACAACTAAAGATACGATTGATGAATACACTGGAATCCTAGTATGACCTACTTCACGTAAGGTCGATGAAAAACAGACGGTTAAAGCAAACGGGATAAAAGAAAAGATTGCTATTTTTAAATATGAGTAACTTTTAATGAGAATAGCCTCCCCTTCCGTATCATAAGAAGAAAACAGTTTAATTAAATTCTCTCCAAAGACGTATATTAGTGGAACATCAACAAGGACAAGTGCGGCCATTATATATAGTTTTAAGTGAAATACTTCTTGTAACTCCTTGTTCTTCTTGGCACCGTATAATTGTTGAATATAGATTCCGGCACCACCGATTATTCCAAAACAAAGAATGTTAAAAACAAAAGTAACTTGGTTGGCGCTATAGACGGCGGATACAGCAACATTGGAATAATTTCCAACCATCAAATTATCAGCAAAGTTAACTATGTTTGTAATTAATGTTGCAAGCATAACTGGTAAAGCAATCTCAAAAAACTTTTTATAGAATTTTTTATTTCCAAAATATTTTTTTGTTATTTCATTCACGATGTAGTACTTCTCCTTATTTGTAAATAAAAACGTCATTTTTGAAGTGACGTTTTAAGTAATTATATTGATAAATTAGTTTTTTTTAATTGCGGAAATTGCACGCATTTGTTTAGAAGCCCTATTGAGAAAATACTTAATCTTAAGTGGTTCAAGAATAGATTTAATTCTTTCTTCCGCAACAATCATCGCAGAATCTTCAACTTCTAATTCATAATCAATATTATCTCCATATGTATTTTCATCTAAACTGATAATAGATGAATCTATATGAACTTCACTTCTTCTTGTGGTAAGAGAGGTCAAGACTTCAAGCTTAGAAATATCAATATCTAATAATTCTAAGAAATCTTGAATTCCACCTTCTGGGAAAACATTTAGATTAATCATATCTAATGCTTCGCGATCTTTTAATTCTTGATTTTTTTCAAGTAAGCCTTCGGATAAAGGGGTCTTACATGTTAAAACATATGTTTTGTTATACTCACGAATTCTTAAGGCAATATCGTTTGATTTTAATACACGATCTTTTGAATCAATATAGTAATTTGTTTGTGTATGTGAATCGACAATTTGTGCTTTTAGTGTAGAATAAACGTTAAGATAATCTTCTCTTGAAAGTAAAACTTTTGCTTCTATTTCAATATTGTTACTCATTTTCTGCTCTCTCCTTTTCAACATTATTATGATACAATAATTTAAGAGAATAATAAAGGGGCTAACTATGTATAAATATGATATTTATCTAACTAATAAATTAAGTGATTCTAACCCGGAAGTTGTGAAATTAAATGATTTTTTAAAGAAAGAAAACTGCGTTCGTAATGAACAAAATCCAGATATTGTTTTTGTCTTTGGTGGAGATGGATCTTTACTTAATGCGATTAAGATACATAATCTCCATCCAACGATGTTCTTGCTTATCAATGCTGGAACATTAGGATTTTATAAAGAATATGATTTAGCGGATGTCGATCGTTTGATAAATGAATTCAATTTTGATGAATTAATTCGAGAAGAACATCATCTACTTGAGGTGTCTGATGCTTATGGAAACAAAGCTTATGCAGTTAATGAAGTTATGGTTGCTTCTTCAGTCAAGACTTTATCTATAGATGTATTTATTAATAATAATTTCTTGTTTTCATGCATGGGAAGTGGAGTATGTATTTCTTCTCCATTTGGTAGTACCGGATATAATCACTCTCTAGGTGGCTCTCTTTTAACAGGAGATTTAGGAATGATTCTTACTCTTGTTGCTCCGATTCACAATGCACACACTCATCCATTGATTAATTCACTTGTTGTTGCTGACAAGGATGAAATTCAAATTGAAGTGAAAAAAGACACTAAATTTGAATTGGCCGGTGATATGAAATATCTCGATAATTTACAAGGTAATTCATTCATTATTTCTAAATCTCAAAGATTTTTCTATTTAGTTCACACTAAAAAGATTGATGAATATCAACGTATTAGACATTCGTTTATTGATGAAAAGTAACAAAAAAAGATATTGAGCCTTGGCTAAATACCAAGTTCTTCAATATCTTTTTTTAGTTGTTCGATTGGAAGACCCATAACGTTATAATATGATCCATAAACTAAAGACGTGTTTATGTATTTTAAATCTTGAATCCCATATGCTCCTGCTTTATCAAAAGGAGATTTGGTTTTAATGTATTCTTTAATTATCTTATCGGTTAGGTTATGAATTATTAAAGTTGATTTTACTGAACATTCTTTAAAGGTTATTCCATCTTTATATATAGCGTAACCAGTAACTACATCATGTTCTTTTTCATTTAACATGGAAAGAATATCGTATGCGTCTTGTTCATTTTTTGGCTTGCCATATTTTTTATTGTTACATATAACGATTGTGTCTGCGGAAAGTACATAATCATCTTTATATTTGATGGATATATCTTTCCCTTTAGCTTTCGCTATAATTAGTGGTAAATCATATACTGAAGATGAAACAAGTTTTGTTTCATCAATATTTGAAGGAATAACTTTAATTTCTTTGGTGTAAATTTGTTTTAGTAATTCAATTCTTCGCGGAGACTTAGATGCTAATATTAACATTTTAGATTTTATTCATTATTACTGGAATAACGATTGGATCACGATGGGATATTTTAAAGAAATATTGCGAGGTGATGCTCTTAATTGTGTTCTTTATATCAGAGAAAGTAACTTTTTGTTGTAATAGTGTTGTTAGTTCTTTAACAAGAATATTTTGACATTCTTTTACAATGGTTGAATTAGTAGTTGTGAAGTAGGAAAAGCCCTTTGTCTCTATGACTGGTGGGAACAATAACTTATTAGTTGCTGAATCAAGACCTACTGCGACAGTAACCATACCATCATTTGAAAGTAATAATCTATCTTTAATAACTAGAGTTGATAAACCATTAGTATCGGAACCATCAATATAAACGACATCAGATTCGACACGTGGACCGGTATAAACTTTATGGTGATCTAAAATTAGAGAATCGCCATTGGAAAGTACGAAGGTATTTTCTTTGGCTAAACCTGTTTCAACAGCAATATCAGCATGTAGTTTTAACATACGATATTCACCGTGGATTGGCATAAAATAATTAGGTCTTACTAACTTTTGCATAAATCTTAATTCTTGCTTGGCAGGGTGACCTGAAGCGTGTAAATTATAAAGAATAGAGTTAACTAATACATTAGCTCCACTTCTAGTTAGTTGGTTAACCACCTTATTGACTGAACCAGTGTTGCCTGGAATTGGAGAAGACGAAAAAACAACCGTGTCTCCAAATGCAATCTTAATAAATCTATGTTCACCATTGGCAATTCTTGATAAGGCTGCCATTGGTTCACCTTGGGAACCAGTACAAAGAATCAATGTTTCAGAAGGAGTTAATCCTTTTAAAGCCTCTGGAGCAACTAAATTTGAATCAGGTATTCTAATATAACCGAATTCACGTGCGGCTTTAATATTTGATTCCATGGAACGTCCGAAAATAACAATTTTTCTTTTATATCTAACAGCTGCTTCAACGATTTGTTGAATACGTGAAATATTAGAGGAGAATGTTGAAATAATTATTCTGCCATTTGAGGTTCTAAATATATCATTAATGGATGAGATAACGCTTTTTTCTGATTGTGTGTAACCATCAACTTCAGCGTTAGTTGAATCAGCGAGTAATAAGTCCACTCCTTCATCACCGATCCTAGATATTTTTGATAAGTTAATATCATGATCAACTGGAGTTAAATCAATCTTAAAGTCACCAGTATGAACGATTCTTCCCTCAGAAGTATCGACGCAGACGCCATAAGCATCTGGAATCGAGTGAGTAACATGGAAAAATGACACCTTAAAATCATCGACAGAAAGGATAGAGTCTTCGTCATATTCGACTAAAGTTACTTTGGCTTTAAATTTAGCTTCTGCTAATTTCTGTCTTATAAGAACCATTGCTAATTTTGGTGCGTATATTACTGGAACATAAATAGTTTGAAGAAGAAATGGAATTCCCCCAATATGATCTTCATGTCCGTGAGTAATGACAAGGGCTTTAACCTTACTTCTATTATTTTTTAGATGAGTGTAGTCTGGTATAACATAGTTAACCCCAGGCATATTCTCTTCAGGAAATTTAACACCTGCATCAATAATGAGAATGGTTTTGTTATTCTCAATACAATACGTATTTTTTCCTACTTCACCAAGTCCGCCTAATGCATAGATTGAGACAGGGGAAGACACTAAATTCTTTTTTTCCACAATATAAACTCCTATTATTCTAAGTTACAAATAAATTTTTTAACTTCTTTCTTTATAATTATACATTATTTTTAGAAAATCGCAATAGATGTGATTAATCACTTGAGTTTTATATTAGAACGAGAATCAAAAAATATATTGATATTTGACTAAATCAACTTTGTTATCAATTACTTCTATTCCTTCATTTTCAAGTTTGATTTTTTGATTGCTAATTCCGCCAAAAGCAAAACTAGTAGATAATTTTCCTGTTATTGAAACAACTTTATAGCAAGGATATTTATTTTCATCTGGATTTGAATGCAAAATATTACCGACTACGCGGCAGAGATTTTTATTACCTAAATACTTCGCTATCTGGCTGTATGTTACAACTTTTTCTTTAGGAATTGTTAGTAAAAAATTCAGAACGAGTTCTTTCATAATATTACTTATTTTTTACTGTAATATACGCATTCTTAAGACTTATGAATATATGGCAATAAGCGAAAATAACTGAAACAGCAATCAAAGGATAACTTGCTAGAATTATAGAAGAAAAAACAAAAATAATGGAAGGAATAATTGATAACGCATATGCTCTAAAGATCAGATGTTTATTCCAAAACAATATCCAAATCAACACGTATAAGAATACTAATACCGAGTTCACTACTATATAAACTAATAAAGCATTGTCAAACCATAAGCCATAGTAGGCATATGGAATATTAAATATCATTAACAAGAAAAAACTATATATGCCAACTTGCTCGAAAAATTCAATGCACTTGTTTTTGTATAAATCTACATTGGAATTTTTATTCTTTATCATGTAGAAGAAGTTGGGTATTAAGATAATGATAATTATCGTTAAACCAATATAATTAAACCAATTCATTTTGAACACCTTTCTATATATCAAATTAATCATCTTATTTTGCTTTCTTTCTTAAATTCAAAGCAATATATACGCCAAGGAACAAAACTATAGAGCCACCTAAAACTAGATAACAAGAAAGAAGAGATACCTTATTATCGAAGAAGAAAAGATTAATATCAAAGTTTTGAGCCATAGTGTTAACTATTTCTTGTGGAAAATGACATTCGTTAACCAATGCTTTTAATATTCCTTCTTCATAATGATTTCTAATTAACGCAGTAGCATATGTTCCAGGTAAGAAACTAAGTACTTTTTGTAGTCCACTACCAAATTGACTGATTGGCATATAAGCGCCACAAATAAAACCATACACTGTTGATACTAAAGTACCAACAGCAGACATTTGACCTTGGGTAGTAAGGAAATAATGGATGATTGATGATAATGCGGTACCAAAATTAACTAATAAAAATGAACCAAATAATATTCCTAAGACATCTACTACACTTAAATACCATCCAGATACACCCATAATGATAAAGCCAACAAGTATTTCAAACAATACGATTAGCATTGTTTCAGTCATACTAGCAATATAATACGCAAAGGATATTTTGGCTTTGCTAACTGTAGCAATTCTTAAATCATGTATCGAACCAGTTACTTTATCTTGAACCATTAATAAGTTAGAGCAGAAGGAAACAGTAACACCGCTTACAGCAACTAAAGAAGAAAAGAGCCAACCATAGACAAAACCATTGATATAGGTATCTTCTAAAGTAACACCTGCGGTTTTTATTGCAGCATTAAATGAATCAACATAGACATTTTTTAAGAAAGTAACATAGAGTAAAATTAAGATCAACGGAGTAATTAAAGAAGAAATAACCATTCCTTTGTCTTTAAAAAACAATCTGATATTTCTTATAACTAAAGCATGTAATTTCATATTATTCTCCTTTCAAAGTAATGCCAGTAGCATTTAAAAATACATCGTCCATTTTACCTTTGATGATTTCATAATCATTAAATAAATCTGGATTTTCTAGAATTAGTTTTGTAGCTTCTGCGGTATTTTTAACTTCAATACGATAACCATTTGGAACATTTTGAATTTTACGATTTAGTTTTTCAACTTCGGTTTTTTTAACATTGTATAACGTGATGTAATCACCTGTGTATTTATTCTTCAAATCTAATGGTGTACCTTCTGCGACAACTGAGCCACTATTTAGTATTACAACGTAATCCGCATCGCAAACTTCCTCCATGTAATGTGTGGTTAAAAAAACAGTTAAGTTTTGCTTCTTTCTTAATCCATCAATTACTTTCCAAACTAATTTTCTAGTTTGTGGGTCTAAGCCAGTAGTAGGCTCATCCAAGATAAGAATTTGTGGGTCGTGTAGTATTGCTCTTGCTATATCTATTCTTCTCTTTTGACCACCGGATAATTTACCATAAGTACGATTTCTTAAGTCCTCAAAGTCCAACTCGTGAGCAAGTTCATCATATTTATTTTTAAATGCTTTACCGCTGATTCCGTATAAGGCAGCACGGTTTTTAAGATTTTGATAAACGGTTAAGACTTTGTCTAAAACATTATTTTGATAAACTACTCCGATGTTTTGTCTAATCTTGTTCATGTCAGTATCGATGTTTTTACCATCTATTACAACTTCTCCGCTATCTCTAGCAAGTTCGCCACACATAATTGAAATGGTTGTAGATTTTCCAGCTCCGTTTACTCCTAAAAAGGCAAAGAATTCGCCTCTTTTTACTCTGAATGACAAGTCCTTCACCGCTTTAACATCTTTAAATGATTTAGAGAGATTACTAATTTTAATTATTTCTTCCATATTTTATTCTCCTTGTTTTTTTACCTTGTGTATTTTAATAAAATAGTCGATATGATTAATTATCATTGTTATGATATCTTTTTCCTGTTCTGGTTCTCTATCACATGTTTGAATGAGCATTGAAATAGGTGTTGCAAACTCAAAAGCTAAGTTCTTATGATTATCATTTACAATTAAGTTTTGATTAATTAGACAAGTAAATATATCTTCATAAATCTTAGATGGTAAAGTAATAAAGTGTTTTGTAGCAATATCGCTGATTTTTTTATTACGAAACTGCTCAATCACTATTAATTTTCTTGCTTTAATTATTCTTTCGTTATGAAGAGTATAATCGATGTATTTCATTGAATTTTTTTTAAATTCATCTAGTGAAGTAATATTAAATTCTTTATTTGAAGAATAATGTTCGACATTGGTGATATATTCTTGATCAACCATTTCGATAACTGAATTTAGTATTTCATCCTTACTTTTGAAATAACGGTATATTGAAGGACCTTTTATTCCAACTTCAGTAGCAATTTCATCAATTCCAACTCCGTCATATCCTTTTTTGGAAAACAAATTTAATGAGGCTTCTAGTATTTTTTCTTTTGTGTTCACTTATATATCTCCTTAAGAATTACACTAACGTTCGTTAGCGTAATGAATCGATTATATCTAACGCTCGTTAGTTTGTCAAATATTTGTTAAATATTATTTTAAAAAAATCATTCATAATCTATTCGGCTGTATCATTATTTCCTTTTAATGTTAGTTTATTTACTGAAAGATCTATCGCAAAAGCTCTAAGATGTGCTGTTAAAAGAATTGAAATAATCGAAGCTGCAAGTACAATCATTCAAGCATTTTGTATTGTTATATTTCCTAATTTGTTTCCTAAGTCTAGAAGTGAACCATCGATTGTAGCTTGAACAGTGGCTTTAGGAATGTAGGAGAGAGAGACAAAGACTCGTTCTTTAAACGTTTGTTTAGTTTTTATAGTACAGACAAAAGTTCCAAGCAATCTAAATATTAGTCCTATTATTATTAAAAATAATGAAGGAAGTAAAATTCCACTGACGGCATTAATATTAAGTGGGGCTCCAACAAGTACAAAAAGAAAAATCTCTGAAAATGACCATAAACGATCACATTTTTGTGCTAGTCTTTTGACTTGTGGTTTCCTTTTTGCTAATATGACGATTCCTATAGTTATTGTAACTAGTAGACTTGAAAAACCAACCCATTGTGAAATATATGATTCTAAAAGTACATAGGCAAAACAAAACACGACGACTATGTACACTTTTTTATCAGTGTCTATTTCATTGGGTGCATTTTATTCTTTAAAAGCGTTATTAACCCACGATATTTTAGTTGAAATGGGAATACTTTTAAAATGCAATACTATGTTGCGTTATCAATTTAGATTAACGATTATATTTATATAATATATAACTTTTTGAAAAAATATCTAATCCTAAAAAATTGTGGGGCTAAATCCTAAAACGAGTTGAGAATACAAATTAGAATAATATTAAACCTTTAATTATTTTGTTTCAATTATCATTTAGGTTACAATTTTAACACCCTTATATCTCTTTTAAATTTACTTCCTTGTTAATTTTATAAAAAAAACTTTTCTATCTTGAAAAAACATAACTACAGTCAAGCATATAAACATAATTCTCATCTGCAAAATATCCCTGTAAAGAATCACCTATTTGTATAATTTGAATTGATAAATCACCAACTTGATAATTAAGATATTGCTCTGGATATAAATTGCTCAAAAGATAATAAGTTTGATGTAGATATAAATCGATAGTTTTTTTGGTGTGGCTATTTGTTGATGGATAATTTTTTGGCACCGCTTTAAATGCTATATAATCAAGGGGATTTGTTGGCTTGGTACACCCCGGATCAATGACCCCATAGCCAACACTAAAAAGTCCCATTAACGCTCTATCTGTATTTGCTTCAACTATCTTTTGATCGTTAAAGGTCATTGATGCCGTGCGACTACCGATATTTTCAAATGCTAAATCCATTTTCGAAGGATAATAAACTGAATCTTTTAAATAATCTAAATAATCTAAATCATATTGTTCATTAAACTCGTAAGTATAACTATATTCCTTCCAATAGTCACTTCCTCCATAACTATCAAGTCCAGGATAAGGAGAGGTATATTCATGGAATTTTATAGAATCAACCATTTCTTTGAACTCTTTAAATTTACCATCTAAATCATCTTTAACAATTTTGGTGTTGTAAAAATCAAAATCAATACTATTTACATTCAATTTATAAATGTCATTTTTGTAAGAAACAGTAATTTCTTTATTAGAAAATTTTTCCATCGGATAGACTAGATAAGTTATACTTCTTGAAGCATCATTGCTAGAAAAATATAAAACATCAAAAAACTTATCATCATAACTAATATTAACTGAATTCAGATTATCTTGACCATATATCCAATCATT
Source organism: Bacillota bacterium (assembly GCA_023398335.1). Taxonomy (GTDB): domain Bacteria; phylum Bacillota_I; class Bacilli_A; order RFN20; family CAG-288; genus HGM10890. The sequence continues at coordinate 2,291 of JAEWSJ010000021.1, read as the reverse complement.
TTTTTGTAGTATTAAATGCAAATAAATCGGATTACAAACATTTAAAGTTAAAGGATAAGTATCAGGTTTAGTAAATGTCTGGTTATTATTAAAATTAGAAACTTTTATTTCAAAATTATTCTCTTGATCATTTGAATCACTTCCTACAATAACATCGTAATATTCATTCGATGCATAATCCTCTATATCAAAAGATTTATATAACTCTTTTTCAATAAAGGATCCCGCAAGAAAAAAATCAGTAAAGCCAATTTCTGCTGAATAGGCATTATATATGGCTTTTTCATTCTTAACTTTCTTTTCTAATACTAAATCTCCCATAGATTGATTAGTTGAATCAAAGGTTGAAAATAAATCCATCATTTTAAAAGTAGTCATGTTAAACAAAGAAACCACGCTTCGATGAACTCCTGAGCCAAAAGAATAAGTAAAAATAATATCGGCAACGCCATTATTATCAATATCGCAGGTAACACCGTTGATAAATCCATAGCCGCCAAATGATGCGCCAAATCTATAAATATTTTGTCCATATTGTAAGTAGGTGTCACATTCATCCTTAAATTTAAAGATTTTTATATTTAATGATTTTAGATTATCCGTGGTGATATTATAGCACGATTCTTTATTTAAGACATTAATGTGTCCGTCTTCTTTATTTTCAAGCAATGAATAGAATGCATCCACTCCATTCTTCGAATTATTAAAGCTTACTTTTTCACTTTGATTTGTATAAACACCTGAACAAGAACAATAAAGACACATTGAAATCAATAAGAAGAATATATAGCAAAAGTTTTTTTTCATTACCCAGTCCTCCTATAAATAAGATGTGAAACACAAAAAAATATTTCAAACTATCTAATGAATCTTACAACATCAGTTTAACATATGTATATACACTTTTTAGCAAGATTCTAATAATTCTCTATTTACTAATGTTAATCTAGTTTGAATCTTCGACATAGAGACAGAGCAAATCGACAGTTTGATTATATGGACTTAATTAATAATTAAATTCATCCACTGAATTTTCTTTTTTATCATAAATAACATATGAATCAGAGAATTCAATACAAACATATCTGTTTTATCCTTCAACAGTATATAAATCATATGATCTAATTTCACTGGACAAGCTTGATTTGTTATCAATGGTTACCACTTCATGATTAGTAAAATTCGCAATTTTGATTAAATCTTGTTGATTAAAATCATAGTATCCTAATCTGTTATATCCTAAAATTGCAGCAATAGAATTTAACCCTAATAAAATCCCATTCACTTTTATTTTTCTTCTTTCAAAATTTTAAATGAATATTATTGATAATCGTAGATATTACTATTCAAATAGATAACAGAAAAAACTATAGAAAAGAATATTAAAAATAGATTTATGACAAATAATACATAAGTTATCATTTTCACCCAAATACGATGTTTGAAGTTTTGTTTGACCAAACAAATAATGCTAATAAAAATATTTATGAAGCAAACAATAAGTGTAATTAAAACTATTGGATTACTATGCAATAGTGAAATTTGAATAAAACTAAAAAAATTTGTTTCTAAATTTGGAGTAGAACTACCTTCAAAGTAATATATTTTAATTCTAAAGATAGGAAGTAATGATATAATGATAAAAAATCCATCAATTGCAATTATTAGCGAAAGGAAAAACTTTTTCATAATTAGAGCAGTCTTATTTTGAACTAGTGCTAGACCGACAACAGCCTCTTCATCTATGAAATCAGAGATTTTTAAATTAAAAACTAAAGATAATTTTTCTAGGTTTTCTTTAGATGGCATAACGCTCCCATTTTCATATCTTGCAATTAAACTTCTTGACACAAAAATTTTCGATGCCAACTCTTCTTGTGTTAGTCCTTTTTCCTTACGTAATTTTTTTAATTTGTCTGGAAAATTCATCTTTGCCAAATCCTTTCTTTGGAAAAATTAGAAGAAAAATAATGCAGTTTTTTTCTACTTTTATTTTATCATAGATTAAAAGTATTACCTGTTAATTCTTTTGTAACATTGTTAATTAAGTAGTAACATTAGAAAAATATCACCTACCCACATAATTTTAATACAATTTAATCAAGCTATATATTACTCTCTTTGAAGGTAATAGCAAGTTATATTTGTGTATATTTTTACTATTTTTCATCCCGAGTTTGCCTGAACTTTTCAATAAATAAATAATTATTTTGAGTGATTTATATATTTATATATAAGTCTTTCTTTTTTTATTGACTTTCCAGCCGTTTTATGATAGAATATTAATGTAG
>JAEWSJ010000015.1 GCA_023398335.1 Bacillota bacterium | reverse complement strand
AAGAGTGCTTTGCGCCTCAGCACCGGTAAGATTGTGCACTTTGGCCGTTTGCTCACCCGCATTGGTGTTATTTCACGACGATGTAGTGAGGGAAAAGTTTATTTTGTGGTGAAAAAAGAGTAGCTTTACGGTGACTTTTTGAGGAGTTGTAACCTATCACCGGGTGATTATGGGCTAAGAGTGCTCTTCGAACTAATGGAAATGTAATGACAATACTACACCGGTTGATGTGATTGTTTATCTAGAGATGGGAAATTCTACAAGCACGATGGACTTGAAGTCTTCTTTCATCAAAGAAGAGAAAGAACTGTATTTATATTCTGATAAATATTTCTTGTAATATTAGAATAATCCTATCTTTGAGAAATATTTATGTTAATAGTAGTAACTACATAAAGATATTTAAAGCAATGGAAAAAATCAACGTAATAAGAGAAGTTCGAGAACTAAAAACTCATCTTTCATATTCTAAGAATATTGGTTTCTTTTTTGGGGCAGGTACATCTTGTGCAGTGGGTGTGCCTAATGTCGAACAACTGACTACTGGTATTGAAGCAAAGTTAACAGGAGATTTCCTCAAGGATTTTAATATCATAAAGAAAGACCTTGAAACGACCATCACCACAAGAAAAGTTAATATAGAAGACATCCTAAACCATACTAGAAGAATCAGAGAAATTACTGGCGAGAAAGACTGCAAGCGATATGAAGGGGTTTCTGGTGAGTCTGCAAAAAGACTTGATAAAGAAATTTGTACAGTTATCTATGATATCATTGCTGAAAAAGAGGGTACTGCCAATTTTGAAAATACCAAACGCTTTTCTGCTTGGTTAAATCTGTTAAATAGGGATTTTTCAAAAGAAATTTTCACAACAAACTACGACCTCATAATAGAAAAGTCGTTGGAAGCAAGTCAAATTCCGTATTTTGACGGATTTGTGGGTTCGTATGAACCTTTCTTTTGGCAGGAAAGCATTGACCAATTTGTTTCTAAAAATGACTTAACTCAAAATTGGATAAGGCTTTGGAAGATTCATGGTTCGCTAAGTTGGTTTTGGAAACAAGACCCGAAAACGAACGCACAAAAGATTATTCGTGTAGGCCGGATTGAAAATATTAAGGATGAAGAAAATGAACTTGTGATTTATCCTTCAAAAGAAAAATATGATTCATCAAAAAAACAACCATTTATAGCGTATTTTGACAGGCTTAAAAACTATCTTTTAAGCGGTGAACTTTTATTTATTTTTACGGGATATTCTTTTTCAGACCAACATATCAATGAGATTATATTCAATTGTTTGAGGCAAAATAACAGATTAACAGCATTGGTATTCTTTTTTCAAGATTCGGAAGTTGAGAATTTACATAAGCAAACCTCATCGTACATGAATTTAAATGTCTTTGGCCCAACTAAAGCAATTATAAATGGGAATCTTGGCGAATGGGAATATATCGAAGCAGACCTAAAACCTAATGAAAGAAAAGACTATTGGGATGAGGGGGGTGCAAAATTCAAACTTGGAGATTTTAACGAGTTGGTCAAATTTCTAATCTCCAACTCAGGTAGAAAAGAAGCAATAGAGAATACTGTGAAATGAAAAACGAAATTACATACTTAGGACACATTATTCGTGTTGATTCAGGAAATATTGAGGTTGAAGTTTCCAATGATATTCCATCAGCCGCACCAATAATTAATGGTCGGCTTTATAAGATAGGGCAAATTGGTACTTTTGTTAAAATTCCCATTGGAAATATCACAATTTATGGAATAGTATCTTCTGTTAGCAATACGCCCAATAAAGCCGATGAGAATACTGTCAGATACAATTTTGGTTCTCGTTTTTTAACTGTTCAACTTGTTGGAGAAAAAGTAGGAGATGATGATTTTGAAAAAGGCATTGGTACTTATCCTACAATAAATGATGAAGTCCATATTGTTATTGAAAAAGATTTATTTGATATTTATGGTAAAAAAGATTCGGGTTCAATAGAGATTGGCAAACATTCTTCATCTGAAAATTTAAGTGTTTATGCGGATATACATAAACTTATTTTACGCCACTGCGCTATTCTTGGTTCCACTGGTAGCGGCAAATCGAACACAACCGTAGGTGTTCTAAAAGCGATTCTTAACGATTACAAAGGGTCAAGAGTCATCTTGGTTGACCCGCACGGAGAATATTCTAGTGCCTTTCCTGACGCTAAAATTTTTAAGATTAATGATTCAATGAATCAATTATTCATTCCTTTTTGGCTGATGAATTTTGATGAATTAGCTTATTTCTTAGTTGGAGCAAAACCTACAGACGACCAAAGGCCTGATTATAGAATGTTTCGTGAACTAATAACTAATCTCAAGAAAGAAAATTGTAGTTTGAAAGCTGGTGCCGTTAATCCTGATTTTGTTACTGCCGATTCACCGATTCCGTTTAGTGCCCGAAAACTTTGGTACGAAATGAATTGGTGGTTAAATGCCAGTTTTAGTAATTCAACAAAAAAAGATGAACAAACCAGAGAACATGCTGTCGTTGATAATAGTGGAGATTGTGAGAATTTGATTGGGGCAAAATTCATATCTCACTTATCAACTGCATCTACTCAGCCTCCTTATAAATCACAACATAACGATTTCTATTCCTATGAAAAGAAAATCCTTTCAAGGCTTAAAGATTCTCGCTATGATTTCCTATTTAATCCGGGAGAATTTAAAGACGCAAGTTCTCCAAAAGATTTGCATAATCTGTTGAATGAATGGATTGGTAGCGATAAAAGACTTGCTATCTTAGACTTGAGCGGAGTTCCTTTTGAGGTATTAGACATTACGGTTGGGCTTATTACCCGTTTTATATACGATAGTATGTTTTGGGGAAGGCATGAAACATATACAGGGAAAAATCGCCCCTTACTTCTTGCCTACGAAGAAGCGCATAATTATTTAAGCAAAAACGATAATAATAGTTATTCAAAAATCGCTGTAGAAAAAGTTTTTAAGGAAGGACGAAAATTTGGGTTAGGGGCACTTGTTATATCCCAAAGACCTTCTGAGATTTCCGAAACAATACTTGCTCAGGTGGGGACATTTATTGCATTGCGGTTATCAAATTCGGGAGACCAGTCAATTATAAAATCTTCCGCTCCTGATAATTTGAATAGTTTAATAGATTTACTCTCTTCTTTGAGAATTGGTGAAGCTATCATAGTTGGAGAGGCAATTAAAATCCCATCAAGAGTTAGGATAAAACTAAATATTCCAAGACCAACGAGCGATGATCCTAAATTAGTTGAGAAATGGTCGGAAGAACATCCGCATAATGATGAAAATTATAAATCAGTAGTAACAAGAATTAGACAACAAAAATTTTAGTTTATGGAAAGAGAATATATTGAATCTTCAATGATTACAAGTATTGGCTATGATTCGAACATTGCCGTTTTAGAAATAGAGTTTAAGGGTAATGGTGCAGTATGGCAGTATTATGATGTTCCTGAAAGTCTATATCATGAATTTAGAGGTAGTGATTCGCAAGGTAAGTTCTGGCATGCGAATATTAAAGGGCAGTTTGCGGAAAATCGTGTTGGGTAGATAACTCTGTTAAAAAAAGGATACGAAGATATTAGAGAACCAACTTCACATTCTGGAAAAGAACTTCTAGAATGTGAAGTTGAGTATATTTGAAAGGATGCGCGTTTTATGCAACTGTCTATTTATGCATTTGCTACATTAAACTCAGCTTTTAGAATTGACACAATCTCTTTGACACTACTTATCTTTTTCGCTAAATAAGCGTTTGCACCGGCAAAAGTATATCCTTTTTGCATGTCGCCCTTGTAGGCGTTGTACAATGCTCGTATAATGCAGTAAGGACTTTTGGTGTA